>CAYNYW010000007.1:20632-130522 GCA_964401555.1 uncultured Defluviicoccus sp. | reverse complement strand
CGCGTCGATGTCCTTGAACATACTGAAATGGGGCAACGTGCGCGGATCGACGCCGACGTGCACGATCCCCGCTTTCTCAGCCGTCCTGATCACCCTCGGCGCTGCCGTCTGCCTCGCTCCTGCCGCAGCAACGGCCTCCCCCTTCGCAGGTCGTGGTGTGCCGCTCGCCTGTCGCAGCGCCTGCAATTCCAGGGCAGCCGCACGGATGCCCTGCGCAATGTTGAGATAGGCGTCGGCGCGGTTGGGCCATTTCGTCACCGGCTTGCCGTCCTTCGGCAGCGCCTGCAGTTTGGCAAACGGCGCTTCATCTTCCCACAGGCACGGCTGGAGGATGACCGGAATCACGCGTGCCTCGTTGGCGTCGTGGCGTTCGAGGGCGCGCAGCATCTCCTTGCCAGAGCAGTAATCCGAAGCCAGGAAATGGGCGCTGACCAAGAGCAGAATGATTTCTGCCGATTCCAGGTGCGCGTCTATTTCCTTCGCCCACTCCTTGCCGGCGCCGATCTTGCGATCATGCCATTCGGAGATCACGCAGCGCCGCTGCAGCACCTTGAGCTGGGTCTGCAGGCTCTCGCGAAACCGCTCATCTCTATGCGCATACGAGTAGAATAGCTTGATCGCCCTTTTCGGATCGTCGCCCTCAGCCACCGTTGCTTTGTCCCCCCTTCCGGCGCCGTGCTCGCAACGCCACAACCCGCATTCGTAGCCCAACGCGGACGCGAGCGAAAGAAAGCGTCACGGGTGCGCCGCCGCTGCGCCGCAGTCGCGCGTCTTCGCGCAGGCCCGCCCCTTGGCGGCGGGCGTTCTCCTTCCAATATCCTGGAGAAAGGGGATGCGTGCGCATCTCCCGTGCAGGAGGAACGATCGGCGTGGACAAGATCGAGAAATTCGCCCAGGCCGCCAAGGTGGCGGCGCTCTGCCTGCCTCCCATCACCATGGCGCTGATCGGGCTCGCGGCACTGTCGCGCAAGAAGGGCCGTGAAGCCGTGCTCGCCCGCAGCCAACGCAAAGCGGACAGCCCGTTGCGCACCACCCGTCGCGTCTGCTAATAAGTCGCAATCGGCCCCGGAAGAACGAGGGTCGGCAGGAACGCGTGGAGCCAAAAAATATGCCGGGCCATACGGCCCGGCAAGTCCAACAGGGAGGCTTCACGTCTGGGAGACGTAGGGCTCGTTGCTAGCGAGCCCTTCTTTCGGGCCTTGCACCCGAAACCTGGAAACTCGGCGATGTTGCACTGCAACACCAACGCTTTCCATATAGCCACCCCGAGCTCGCGTGACCAGCGAAAAAAACTGCAAGGCTCGTATGCGCCTTTCGCATGGCCGGTAGAACGCCTTGCCCCGCTGTTCGCCCCTTTTGCGCAGGGAGGAGAGGCGCGGCGACGGGTGCGGCGTCCGCCCGGCGGTGTTCGCCATCGCACTTGCGAAGGCCGGATGCGGTGTGCCCCAGGCTCAGGCTTCAGGCTTCAGGCGTGGCCGCCGCTCAGCTCCTCGACCTTCTGCAAGATGAACTCGCGGAACAGCGCGATGCGGTGGGAGTGGCGCAACTCTTCCGGATAGACGAAGTAGAGATCGACGTCCGGGCCGTGCAACTCGGGCAGCACCTGGATCAGGTTGCCGGTTTCCTGATTGAGGTAGTGTGGCAGCGCGCCGATGCCGATGCCGCTCTGCACCGCGCGAAAGATGGCATACGTGCTGTTCACCTTGAGGAACGCCTTGCGCTTGGTCCCGTTGTTGGCGCCGGCGTCGAGCAGCCAGTTGAGGTTGGGCAGCGGCGGCCGGGAATCCTCGCCGAAGACGATCAGCCGGTGACCATCTAAGTCCTCGGGCTTCAGTGGCGTGCCGCGGCTCTGCAGGTAGCTCGGCGCGGCGAACACGTGGTAGCGCAGGGTCATCAGGCGGCGCTGGATGAGATCGGCCTGCGTCGGCGGCGTCATCCGCAAGGCGACGTCGGCCTGGCGCATCGAGAGGTCGATCTCGTTGTCGGTCAGGAGCAGGCTGACCTCGATGTCCTGATGCGCTTCAAGGAACTGCTTGAGCCGCGGCGCCAGCCAGACCGAGCCGAAGGCGATGGTCGTGGTGATCTTCAGCGGACCCTTGGGGTGCTCGCGGCTTTCCAGGATCAGCGCTTCGGCCATGTTGAGCTTGCCGAAGATCTCGCGCGCGGTCTTGTGCAGGATCTCGCCCTGCTCGGTGAGCGTGAGCCCGCGGGCATGGCGGTGGAACAAGGTGACCTGCAGGGATTCTTCCAGCGCGCCGACCTGCCGGCTCACCGCCGACTGGCTTAAGTTGAGCATCTCCCCGGCATGGGTGAAGCTGCCCGCCTCCGCGACCGCGTAGAAGACGCGGATCTTGTCCCAGTCCATCGACATGGTGCCTCACCCCTGACGTCTGCCTGCCCATCTGTCCTGTGTGCCCCGGGCTTGATGTTGCTCCAGAGGCGTCTTTTTTTGGCGGCCGGCTAAACCATGTCCCGGCCGGTCGTCCGTCCCGGCGACGGTCAGCGGCCGCCGCCGGCCTCGATCCGCGCGTGCTGCCGCTCGCGGCGGAGCATCCGATCATCGTCGGGCGCCGTTTCCTCGCCCAAGGCGGCGAGATAGCGCTCGGCTTCGAGCGCCGCCATGCAGCCGGTGCCGGCGGCGGTCACCGCCTGGCGGAAAACCTTGTCCTGGACGTCGCCGGCGGCGAACACGCCCGCCAAGCTGGTTTCGGTCGAGCCGGGCCGGGTGAGGATGTAGCCGTCGTCATCCATGGCGATGCGGCCGGCGAACAGCCCGGTGTTGGGCGTGTGGCCGATGGCGATGAACACGCCATCGACGGCGAGCGCCGAAGGTGCGCCGGTGCGGGCATGGCGCAGGCGCAAGCCGGTGACCGCACGCGGGCCGTCACCCTCGTTGCCTTCGATGTCGTCGACGACATGCTCCCAGAGCACGTCGATCTTCTCGTTGCGGAACAGGCGGTCTTGCAGGATCTTCTCCGCCCGCAGCCGGTCGCGGCGGTGGATCAGGGTCACGCGGGTGGCGAAGTTGGTGAGGAACAGCGCCTCTTCCACCGCCGAATTGCCGCCGCCGATGACGGCGACCTGCCGGCCGCGGAAGAAAAAGCCATCGCAGGTGGCGCACGCCGAAACACCGAAGCCCTTGAATTTCTCCTCGCTCGGCAGGCCCAGCCAGCGCGCCTGCGCCCCGGTACAAATGATCAGCGCATCCCCCGCGTAGCGTTCGCCGCTGTCGCCGGTCAGGACGAACGGCCGGCGGTCGAGATCGACCGCGACGATGGTATCGTCGAATGTGCGCGTGCCGACCTTCTCGGCCTGCGCGCCCATCGCCTCCATCAGGGCCGGGCCCTGCACCGTCTCGGCGAAGCCGGGGAAGTTCTCGACGTCGGTGGTGATGGTGAGCTGGCCGCCGGGCTGCAATCCCTTGACCAGGATCGGGGCGAGGTTCGCGCGCGCGGCATAAATCGCGGCCGTGTAACCGGCCGGGCCCGAGCCGAGGATCACCACCTTGCTTTCGTGCTGCACGAAACCGTTTACCCCCGTCAGCCGACGCCCCGGAAAGGCGCCGCAGAAAGCCGCAGCATCGACCAAGGATATGGTTCGTTGCTGCGCTGCGCAAGCACTCTTGGCGGCTGCGGCGGGGCGAAATCCGGTGCTTACGCGCCGGCGAGGTAATCGAGCAGGCGGCGACGGACGCGCTCGCGCACCGACTGGTCGGGCTCGGCCGGCACGAAGGCCAGGCCGGTCACCGCCTCGTACAGCGCGATGTAGCGCAGCGCGAAATCGACCCGCGTCGCATCGGGAATCGCCGGGATCGGCTCGGCATAGGGATCGCAGCGCGATGCGATCCAGCGGCGCAGGAAATCCTTGTCGAGGGTTTCGGGGTCCTCGCCCGCGGCGAACCGACGGGCATAGCTTTCCGCCCGCCAGTAGCGGCTGGAATCGGGGGTGTGGATCTCGTCCGCCAACACGAGACGACCTTCTTCATCGAGGCCGAATTCGTACTTGGTGTCGACCAGGATCAGACCGCGCTCGGCGGCGATGGCGCGGCCGCGGGCGAACAGCGCCAGCGCGGCGGCGCTGATTTCGGCCCACCGTGCCTGGCTCAACAGACCGGTCGCGACGATTTCGTCGGCGGCGATCGGGCGATCGTGCTCGGCGCCCGACGCCTTGGTCGTCGGCGTGAGGATGGTCGCCGGCAGCTTTTCGTTCCGGCGCAGGCCCTCGGGGAAGGTAAGCCCGTACATCGTCCGCTCGCCGCGCGCATACATCGGCCAGATCGAGGTTGCGGTGGTGCCAGCGAGATAATCGCGGCAGACAACCTCGACCGGCAGCATGGCAAGGCGCCGCACCACCATGACATTCGGATCGGGGTAGGCGAGGGCGTGGTTGGCAACGAGATCGGCGGTGGCCTCGAACCAGAAGCGCGCGGTGGCGGTCAGCACTTGTCCCTTGAACGGCACGGCGGCCAGCACTTGGTCGAACGCGCTCTGCCGGTCGGTAGTGACGATGATCCGCCGGCCGTCGGCCAGATCGTAGCAATCACGCACCTTGCCGCGGCTGAAGTTCGGCAGCTCCGCGAAGTGCGCGTCGGTCAGGACGTTGTCGAGACCTTCGATCACCGTTTGGCGCCAGCGCTCGGTGGGCGGCGTGTTTGTTTGGCTCACCGGCCCGATCCCGATCCCCGGTCGGCGGTGCGCGTCACGCGTAGACGATCTTGATGACCTCGTAGGAGCGCGAACCGCGCGGCGCGCTGACCTCGACGACATCGCCCAGCTTCTTGCCGATCAGCGCCCGCCCCAGCGGCGAAGTCACCGACAGCCGGCCGTTGGCGGCATCGGCTTCGTGGCTGCCAACCAGCCGGTACGTCGATTCCTCCTCGGTGTCCTCGTCGCACAGCGAGACGGTGGCACCGAAGCGCACGACGTCGCCGCTCAAGCCCGTCGTGTCGATCACCTGGGCGCGGCTGATGATGTCTTCAAGCTCGGCCATGCGGCCCTCGATAAAGCTCTGCCGCTCCCGCGCCGCGTGGTACTCGGCGTTCTCGGACAGATCGCCGTGCTCGCGGGCTTCGGCGATGGCCCGGATCACCGCCGGCCGCTCCTCGATGCGCAGGCGCTTCAGCTCGTCTTCGATCTGCACAAGCCCATCCCGGGTCATGGGGATCTTTTCCATGTTCAACCTCGCTTCAGGATATGAAGATGGCCACGGAATGTCCGATCGGTGGCCCGGCGCGCGCGGCCCCACTGCGGCCGCCGCCGGACACGGGGTTACCCGTCTTCAGAACGATCGGCCAAGGTAGAGTTGCAGCGGCCGCACCGCAAGCCCGCTTCCGGATTTCAGCGTCCAGATCGCGTCGACGGCGGCGCTGGCGCCCGCCATGGTCGTGTAGTGGGGAATATTCTTGATCAAGGCCGAGCGCCGGATCGAGAAGCTGTCACGGATGGCCTGCGCGCCCTCGGTGGTGTTGATGACGAGGTGCACCTCGCCCGAGATGATCGCATCCTCGCAGTGCGGGCGCCCCTGCATCACCTTGTTGATCCGGCGGACCGCGAGCCCTTCGGCGGCGAAATGCTGGGCGGTGCCGTCGGTCGACAGCAACGAGAAGCCCATCTCGGTGAGCCGACGCGCCAGTCCGGCGGCTTCGTCCTTGTCCTTGTCCTTGACCGAAATGAACACGGTGCCCGAGGTCGGCAGGCGCATGCCGGCGCCGAGCTGTGATTTGGCAAAGGCGGCGCGGAAATCATCGGCGATGCCCATTACCTCGCCGGTCGATTTCATCTCTGGGCCTAGGATGATATCGACGCCGGGGAAGCGGGCGAACGGGAACACCGCTTCCTTGACCGAGACGTGACCGAGCTCCGGCCGCCTGCCCAAGCCAAACGCCGCCAGCGGCTCGCCCGCCATCACGCGCGCCGCGATCTTGGCGATCGGCACGCCCGTCGCCTTGGCAACGAAGGGGACGGTGCGGCTCGCCCGCGGGTTGACCTCCAGGACATAGATATCGCCGTCCTTGATGGCGAACTGCACGTTCATCAGGCCGACGACGCCGAGTGCGCGGGCAAGTGCCTCGGTCTGCGCCTCCAAGCCGGCGATTAGCTCGGCCGACAGGCTGTGCGGCGGCAGCGAGCAGGCGGAGTCCCCCGAGTGGATGCCGGCTTCCTCGATGTGCTGCATGATCCCGGCAACGTAGACGCTCTCGCGGTCGGCAACGGCGTCGACGTCGACCTCGATGGCGTCCTGCAGGTAGCAGTCGAGCAGCACCGGCTTCTCGCCGGAGACCTTGACCGCCTCGCGCACGTAGCGGTGCAGCGCCGGCCGGTCGTGGATGATCTCCATCGCGCGCCCGCCCAGGACGTAGGACGGCCGGATGACCACGGGATAGCCGATGTCGTCGGCCACCCGCTCGGCCTCGTCCGGTGAGCGAGCGATGCCGTTGGCTGGCTGGCGCAGGCCGAGGCGGCGCAACAACGCCTGGAAGCGCTCCCGGTCCTCGGCCAGGTCGATGGCATCTGGTGAGGTGCCGAGGATGGGAATGCCGTCGCGCGCCAAGGCTTCGGCCAGCTTCAGCGGCGTTTGACCGCCGAACTGGACGATGACGCCCTTCAACCGGCCTCGCGTTTGCTCGACGCGTGCCAGCTCAATGACATCCTCATCGGTCAACGGTTCGAAATAGAGGCGATCGGAGGTGTCGTAATCGGTCGAAACCGTCTCCGGATTGCAGTTGACCATGATCGCTTCGAAGCCGGCTTCGCGCAGCGCGTAGCTGCCGTGGACGCAGCAGTAATCGAACTCGATGCCCTGGCCGATGCGGTTGGGCCCGCCGCCCAGGATAATCACCTTGTCGCGCTCCGACGGCCACGCCTCGCAGTCGCGGTCGAATGCCGCATCCGGCTCGTAGACCGAGTACATGTACGACGTCTTGGCCGGGAACTCCGCCGCGCAGGTATCCACCCGCCGGAACACCGGCGCGAGACCCAGGAGCCTGCGGAACCGCACGACATCGGCGGTGCGGGCGCCGGTCAGCTCGGCCAGGCGCTGATCCGAAAATCCCTTCGTTTTCAAATGCAACAATCCGGTGAAGTCGCCGGGCAGGCCGGTGCGGCGAACCTCGGCCTCGGTATCGACGAGATCCTTGATCTGTTCGAGGAACCAGCGGTCGTAGCGGCAGGCGGCGTGGATCTCCTCGATGCCGAAGCCCCGGCGAAAGGCTTCGGCGATCACCAGAAGCCGGTCCGGCCGGGGGGTGGCGAGTGCGGCCAACACCTGGTCGTGACCGCCGTCGAGCGACGGCGCGTTGAGGCCGCAAAGGCCGGTTTCCATGGAGCGCAGGCCCTTTTGCAACGATTCCGCGAACGAGCGGCCGATCGCCATCGCCTCGCCCACGGATTTCATCGAGGTGGTGAGGATCGGGTCGGTGCCGGGGAACTTCTCGAAGGTGAAGCGGGGGATCTTGGTGACCACGTAGTCCAGCGTCGGCTCGAAGGACGCGGGCGTGACGCCGGTGATGTCGTTGTGCAATTCATCCAGCCGGTAACCGACGGCGAGCTTGGCCGCCACCTTGGCGATGGGGAAGCCGGTGGCCTTCGAGGCAAGCGCCGACGAACGCGAGACCCGCGGGTTCATCTCGATGACCACGAGGCGGCCGTCTTCGGGGTTGACCGCGAACTGGACGTTGGAGCCGCCGGTATCGACCCCGATTTCGCGCAGCACCGCGATCGCCGCGGTGCGCATCCGCTGGTATTCCTTGTCCGTCAGCGTCAGCGCCGGCGCCACCGTAATCGAATCGCCGGTGTGCACGCCCATCGGATCGACGTTCTCGATGGAGCAGACGATGATGCAGTTGTCCGCGCCGTCGCGAACCACCTCCATCTCGTATTCCTTCCAGCCGAGCACCGACTCCTCGATCAGCACCTGGCGGGCGGGCGAGGCGGCGAGCCCGCCGGCGACGACGCGTTCGAATTCGGCCGAGTTGTAGGCGATGCCGCCGCCGGTGCCGCCCAGCGTGTAGGACGGCCGCACGATCAGCGGCAGGCCGATCTCGTGCAGCACCCGCCACGCCTCGTCGATGGAGCGCACGGTGCGCGCGCGCGGGCAATCGAGGCCGATGCGGGCCATCGCCTCGCGGAAGAGCTGGCGGTCCTCGGCCTTGGCAATCACCTCGGCCTTGGCGCCGATCATCTCGACGCCATAGCGTGCGAGCACGCCGGCCTCGAACAACTCCATCGAGACGTTGAGCCCGGTCTGGCCGCCCATGGTCGGCAACAGCGCGCTCGGCCGCTCGGCGGCGATCACGGCTTCGATCGTTGCCGCGGTGATCGGCTCGATATAGGTGGCGTCCGCCATCGCCGGATCGGTCATGATGGTCGCCGGGTTGGAGTTGACCAGGATTACCCGGAAGCCGTCTTCGCGCAGAGCCTTGCACGCCTGGGTGCCGGAGTAATCGAACTCGCACGCCTGGCCGATGACGATCGGTCCGGCACCGATGATCAGGACGGATGTGATGTCGGTGCGTTTGGGCATGACGGGTCCGGGCTTTTACACTGATGGGCACGCAAGGGGCGGCGCCGGCATCCTCAAGATCGGCACCGCCGGAGTTCCGGACGGCACGGTGCGCCGGCGGTGGTTACGCCGCCGATGCCGCCGTCGACTGCATGGATTGCACAAAACGCTCGAAAAGATAGTGGCTGTCGTGCGGCCCCGGCGAGGCTTCGGGATGATACTGCACGGAGAACACCGGCGCGCCGTCGAGGCGCAGGCCTTCATTGGTCCCATCGAACAGCGAGACGTGGGTTTCGATGACGCCGGGCGGCAGGCTCGTCCGGTCGACGGCAAAGCCGTGGTTCTGGCTGGTAATCTCGACGCGGTGCGTGCTCAATTCCTTGACCGGATGGTTGGCGCCGCGGTGGCCGAGATGCAGCTTGTAGGTGCGCGCGCCGAGCGCAATTGCCAGCATCTGATGGCCGAGGCAGATACCGAACAGCGGCAACCGCCGCGCCAGGAGGGCGCGAATGACCGGGACGGCATAGGCGCCGGTGGCCGCCGGGTCGCCGGGGCCGTTGGACAGGAAAACGCCGTCTGGCCGATGACGCAGCACATCCTCGATGCCGGCGGTGCCCGGCACCACGGTCACCTGGCAGCCGAGATCAGCGAGGCAGCGCAGGATGTTGCGTTTGGCGCCATAGTCGATGGCGACGACGTGGCAGCGCGGCTCACCAATGCGGCCGTAGCCTTCGCCCCAACGCCAGCGCGTTTCCTCCCAGACGTAGCTTTGCCGGCACATCACCTCCTGCGCCAGATCGGCACCTTCGAGACCGGGCCATTGCCGTGCCATGAACTGCAGGGCCTTGACGTTGATCTCGTCGTCGGGGGCATGGATCAGCGCCCCTTTGGGCGCGCCGCCGTCGCGGATGCGTTTGGTGAGCCGCCGCGTATCGACGCCGGAAATGGCCACCAGTTGGTGCGTCTTGAGCCAGGCGTCGAGATGGCCGTGTGCGCGCCAGTTGGCGGGTTGGGTGATCGGCTCGCGAAAAACGCAGCCGCGTACCGCAGGTGTCGTGCTTTCGACGTCCTCGGCATTGACCCCGACGTTGCCGATGTGGGGAAAAGTGAAGGTGATGATCTGGCCGGCGTAGGATGGGTCGCTCAGGATTTCCTGGTAGCCGGTATAGGACGTGTTGAAGCAGACCTCGCCAACGGCGACACCATGGGCACCGGCGCCGAAGCCCATGAACACGCTGCCATCATCGAGCACCAGCGCCGCATTGGGCGCGGGACGCGGCGGCGCGGCGCCGGCATGTCCGCCTGCATGCGCACCGGTGGGCGCGTCACTCATGCCTCGGCCGCTTTCCGCATTTCGCGCACGTTCTCCTGCTCGGCCGGGCTTTTTGGCATTTGTCTCGGGATGAAGGGGCGCCAGCCGTCGCGTGGCGGCCACTCTCGGGTCATGTACGCAATCGGCGCGCAGCCGTCAACCCCACCCGCCGGGCGCATAACCCCGCCGGCCGCCCGGCGGCGCCCTACCCGGCGCCCCCCTAGCCGGCAAGAACCTGGGCGCGCCGCTCGACGATATCGTCGGCGAGCCGGCCGGTCAGCTCCTGGAGATGATCGAACTGCCACTCAAACGTGCCGACGCCGAGCGTCGCCGAGCGCAGATCGACGATCAGGCCATGCATCTCGGACTGCGGCAGGAGCACCGTCACCTCGTCCCAGCCATTCCAGTCGGCGCGCGGCTCGAAGCCCAGGATCTGGCCGCGCCGCCCCGAAATGACCCGTTGCATGCGCGAGGTGTATTCACTGGGCAGCGAGATCTTGACCTGAAAGATCGGCTCCAAAAGGACGGGCGTGCACTTCGGCATTCCTTCCTTCATGGCGAGCTGGGCGGCGCGGCGGAAAGCCATGTCGGAGGAATCGACGGTGTGGTATTGGCCGTCGGTGAGCGTCACCGCGATATCGACCACCTGGAAACCCAGGGGACCGCGGTTGAGGTACTCGCGTACGCCGAGTTCGACCGCCGGGATGTACTGGCGCGGCACGACGCCGCCGGTGATCTGCTCGTTGAACTGGAAGCCCTCGCCGCGCGCCACGGCCTTGATGTCGAGATGCACGTCGCCGAATTCGCCGTGCCCACCCGACTGCTTCTTGTGCCGCGCGTGCTGGCTGACCGCGCCGCGGATCGTCTCCTTGTACGGCACCTGCGGCGGGTGGGAGGCGACCTGGATGTTGAAGCGGTTGCGCAGCCGATCGATTGCGATGGCGAGCTGCATTTCCCCCTGGCCCCAGAGCAGCAGTTCGCCGGTATCGGCGCTGTGGGTGAACGACAACGACGGGTCCTCGTCGGTCAGCCGGGCGAGCGCGCCGGTGAGCTTGACTTCGTCCTGGCGTTGCGCCGGCTGGACGGCGAGCGCGAACAAAGGCTTCATGGGATCGGGCCAGTCACCGCCGGTCACCTTGCCAGACGGCGAGAGCAGCGCGCCGGTGGCGGCACCTTCGAGCCGGCCGAAGGCGACCACCTCGCCCGCCGTCGCCTTCGGCTGCTTGTCGAGCTTGGCCCCCAGCGCGCGATTGACGCCGCTGATGCGGTCCTCGCCGAGTGTCATGCCGTCGGTGATCTCGCCGCGCCAGACGCGCGCATAGGTGAGTTTGCCGGCGTGCGCCGCGTGCACGGTCTTGAACACCCGCGCGCACGGCTCGCCGTCGGCCGCGATGCCGAGCCGCGCCGCCGTTTCCGCCGGGCCCGGCGTCTCGTGGCGCAGCGCCTTCAACAGCCGGGTGATGCCGTGCATCGCGTCGGCCGAGCCGAAGAACACCGGCACCACCAGCACTTCGTGCAGATCGCGGGTCAGCCCCTGGTAGATCTCGTCGGCCGACGGCTTGGCATCTTCGAGCAGCTTTTCGAGCAGCGCGTCGTCGAAATCGGCGAGCGCCTCCAGCATTCCGGTGCGCGCCTCCTCCTTGCGTCCGGCCACCGTCTCGGGCACGGAGATCAGCTCCGAGCGCTGGCCCGGCGCCCAGCGAAAGGCGCGCTCCGAGACCAGATCGACGAAGCCGGTGATATGGTCGCCGTCCCTGATCGGAACCTCGCGCAGCACCAGCGGCCGGGTCGACTGCGCCTGCAGGGCGTCGAGCGTCTCGCGGATGCTGCCGATGCCCAGATCCATCTTGTTGATGAAGATCAAGTGCGGGATCTTGCGGGCGTCGAGGAAGCGCAGCAGTGGAGCGAGCGTGAGCGCCTTCTGCGGCTCCGGCTCGCAGACGACGACGGCGACATCGACCACCATCAGCGTGTTGTACGCTTCTTGGATCAGTTCGATCGAGCCGGGGCAGTCGAGGAAGGTCCACGTCTCGCCCAGATACTCGGTGGTGGCGACGTTGACCTCGGTCGACATCTGCCGGGCGCGCGCCTCGGCCGAACCATCGCCCGCGGTGTTGCCCTCCTTCACGCTGCCGCGCCGGCCGATGGCGCCGGTGTAGGCCAGGATGCTCTCCAGGAGCGAGGTCTTGCCCGACAGATACGGGCCAACGATGGCGGCGCAGCGTGGCGCGGCGGGTTCTCTCACGATCACCAATCCTCCCGGGAAAACGGCTTGTCGCAAACGACGTTAGCGCGCGGCGACGTGGCGGCGCCTGCGCAGGCGAACACTACCCGCGACGCCACCCGAATCAAGGGAAAACGCGGGCGCGGGCCGGCTGGGGAGCGGCAGCGCCGTCGGCTGCGGGTGCTCGAACGCCGGCTGGTCGAAGATGATCTCGACGCAGGTTCCGCGCCTCCGCAATCCGTGTGACATGGGCGGACCAACTTGATATGATTGTAATTTGCGAAGTTGGATTCGGCGTAACGTTACTTGGCGGCGCGCTCCAACTTAGACGTGCAGTTGCGATGCGTGAGCGAAGCGTTGCCCTCCAGGTACGAAGCAGACGCTGGGAGGCGCGGCAGCATGTCACTCGAAATTCGAGACGAGCATCTCAACCGGCGCGACGTGCTGTGCAGTGGCGCCGCCGCCGCGTTGGCCGCGATGGTATTAGCTCTCCTCGGCGGATCGAGGCCGCTGAGGGCCCAAGGGATCAGTGGCCCGGTCCCCGAAGTCGACCACTTGTCGGTACGGGTCGTGGTCGACAGTTATCAGTTCGCCGTCGCCCCGGGCAAGACCGTTGGCGATGTCCATATCGAACACTTTGGCTGGGGCATCGCGCCCGACCAACCGCCCGGCAAGACGCTGATCAGCGAATTTGGCCTCTCAATGCTCGCGGAATCCCGGCGCGGCACCGAAACGCAAAACATCTTGATGGATTTCGGCTTCACGCCGGGGGCGCTGGTCAACAACATCGAACTTCTGGGCATTGATCCGGCGAAGCTCGACGCACTGGTGCTGAGCCATGGCCACTATGATCATTTCGGCGGTCTCGTGGGATTCGTGCAGGAGACGGCGGGCAGACGCAAGGCCATGCTGCCGCTCTACGTCGGCGGGGAGGAGTGCTTCTGCGCGCGGGAGTGGACGGCGCCGCCGGTCCGTGGCGATTTCGGGGCGCTGGACCGCAGGGCGCTGGAAACCGCCGACGTGGCGGTGACCTTTGCCGCGGGACCAGCCCGCATTGCCGGTCATGCCTTCACTCCTGGCCAGATCGGACTGACGAGCTTCGAGAAGGTGCTGTCCCCGTCTGCCATGACCATCGGCATGGTAGACGGCCTCGGCTGCTATCCCGACCAATTCAGCGAGGAAGAGCGTGCGAAGGTGGTTGTTCCCGACATGTTCCGCCACGAGATCGGCATGGCCTTCCATGTGAAAAAACGGGGACTCGTGGTGCTGACGTCATGCAGCCATCGCGGCGTGGTCAACGCGATCAAGCAGGCCCAGGTGGTTTCGGGTGTGAAAAAAGTGCACGCCGTCATCGGCGGGTTCCACCTCGCGCCGTACAAGGAGGACTACGTGCGTGAGACGATCAGAACCATGCGGGAGATGGACATCGACTACGTCATCCCGTTGCACTGCACGGGCGAGCCATTCTACGAGATCGCCAAGGCCGAAATGCCGAGCAAAGTGCTCCGCTCCTATACGGGAAGCCGGTTCATCTTTGCCTGAATGCGATCGAGTATCGGCCAAGCTCGATCACTCGCCCCGCAAAAAGCGTCGGCTAAGGGCCTGCGCCACTTGCGGCTTGCCCGCCCCCTCCCTACCGGGCCGGGAGGAGCTGGCGGGGTTTGCCCTTGCCACCGGGCGGCGGCAGCGCGGCCGGCTCGGGGTATTCGAACGCCGGCTTGTCGTCGACGACGGTGACGCGGACGATGCCACCCTTGGCGAGCTTGCCGAACAAGAGTTCCTCGGCCAGCGGCTTCTTGATGTGCTCCTGGATGACGCGGCCCAGCGGCCGCGCGCCGAAACGCTGGTCATAGCCGCGCGTGGCGAGCCAGGCGCGCGCCTCGTCGGACAGCTCGATGGTCACCTGGCGGTCGGCGAGCTGGGCTTCGAGCTGCATCACGAACTTGTCGACCACCAGCTGCACCACTTCCGACGACAGGCTGGCGAACGCGATGGTGGCGTCGAGGCGGTTGCGGAACTCCGGCGTGAACATCCGCTCGATTGCCTCGGTGTCGTCGCCGACCCGCGCCTCGCGCTCGAAGCCGATGGCCGGCTTGGCCAACTCGGCGGCGCCGGCGTTGGTGGTCATGATCAGGATCACGTTGCGGAAGTCGACGCTCTTGCCGTTGTGGTCGGTGAGCTTGCCGTGGTCCATGATCTGCAACAGAATATTGAACAGATCGGGATGCGCCTTCTCGATCTCGTCGAGCAACAACACGGCATGCGGCTGCTTGTCCATGGCATCGGTCAGCAGTCCGCCCTGGTCGAAGCCGACGTAGCCGGGCGGTGCGCCGATCAACCGCGAGACCGAGTGCCGCTCCATGTACTCGGACATGTCGAAACGCACCAGCTCGATGCCTAAAATATGGGCAAGCTGGCGGGCAACCTCGGTCTTGCCGACACCGGTCGGGCCGGAGAACAGGTAGCAGCCGATGGGCTTCTCCGGCTCGCGCAAACCCGCGCGTGCCAGCTTGATCGCGCTCGCCAGCGCCTCGATCGCCTTGTCCTGGCCGAAGACGACGGTCTTGAGGTCGCGTTCCAGGCTCTGCAGCGCCTTGCGGTCGTCGGTGGAGACGCTCTTGGGCGGAATGCGCGCGATCTTGGCGACCACCTCCTCGACGTCGCGCACGGTGACGATGGTGCGCCGCTTGTTGGCCGGCAACAGCATGCGCGCGGCGCCGACCTCGTCGATGACGTCGATCGCCTTGTCGGGCAGCTTGCGGTCGTTGATGAAGCGCGCCGAAAGATCAACGGCGGCGCGCAGTGCCTCCGACGTGTAGCGGACGTTGTGGTGGCTCTCGAAGCAGGACTTGAGCCCCTGGAGGATCTTGACGCTGTCGTCCAGCGACGGCTCGTAGACGTCGATCTTCTGGAAGCGGCGTACCAGCGCCCGATCCTTCTCGAAGTGGTTGCGGTACTCCTTGTAGGTGGTCGAGCCCATGCAGCGCAGCGTGCCCTGGGCGAGCGATGGCTTCAGGATGTTGGACGCATCCATCGAGCCGCCCGAGGTGGCGCCGGCGCCAACGACGGTGTGAATCTCGTCGATGAACAGGATTGCGCCCTCGATCGCTTCGAGTTCGGCGATGACGTTCTTCAGCCGCTCCTCGAAATCGCCACGGTAGCGGGTGCCGGCGAGCAGGGAGCCCATGTCGAGCGAATAGATGGTGGCGCCTTTGAGGATATCCGGCACCTCACCGCGCACGATGCGCCAAGCGAGCCCTTCGGCGAGCGCGGTCTTGCCGACGCCGGGGTCGCCGACGAACAACGGGTTGTTCTTGTTGCGCCGGCAAAGGATCTGGATCGTCCGTTCGATCTCAAGCTCACGGCCGATCAGCGGGTCGATCCGCCCATCCCTGGCCTTGCGGTTGAGATCGACGCAGTAGCTTTCCAAGGACTCGTGCCCCTTACGCACCACCTTTTCCGAACTCGCCTCTTCGTCGGCGCCGTGGACGGTGCGCCGTCTGCCCTCGCCCGGCACCTTGGCGATGCCGTGCGCGATGTAGTTGACCGCGTCGAGGCGGGTCATGTCCTGCATTTGCAAGAAATAGACCGCATGCGACTCGCGCTCGGAGAAAATCGCCACCAGGACATTGGCGCCGGTCACCTCGTCCCGGCCCGACGACTGGACGTGGATGACCGAGCGCTGCACGACGCGCTGGAAGCTGGCCGTCGGTTTCGGATCGGAGACCAGCGCGGTCTTGAGGTTTTGCAGCTCGACATCGACGAAGTTGGTAATCTCGCGGCGCAACTGCGCCACATCGACACCGCAGGCACGCAGCACCGGTACCGCGTCCTGGTCTTCGGTCAACGCCAACAGAAGGTGTTCGAGGGTTGCGTACTCGTGGCGCCGCTCCGTCGCGCACGCCAACGCCCGATGCAGGGTCTGCTCTAGGTTTCTCGACAACACCGCGTCACCTATTCGCTGTCGCCACTATCCTTCTCGATCGTGCACTGTAACGGGTGCTGGTGCTGTCGCGCCAGATCCATTACCTGACTGACCTTGGTCTCCGCCACTTCATACGTGAAGACGCCGCAGACGCCCACCCCTCGATGGTGCACGTGGAGCATGATGCGGACCGCGTCCTCGTGGCTCTTGGCGAAGAAGCGCTCCAGCACATGCACGACGAACTCCATCGGCGTGTAATCGTCATTGAGCATCAACACCTTGTACATCGAAGGCTTCTTCGTTCGCGTCCGGACCTTGGTCGTAACCCCGGTCGTTGGCGTGCCGTCGGCGTTCCGCTTGTCGGGTCGGCTCATGGCGCCTTGCGTTCCTCGTGCCCGGTTTGCGCACCCTGCCGCAAGCCGTGGCCGCTGACGGTGAAGCTGATACCAACGAATATATTCGATTTTCGAGTTAGGAAAAGGTTTGCGCAGGGTTGTTGCGCCGCAATAAATGGCGGATCATCGCCAAAACATTTTTGCGGCAAGGCGGTAACGCGTTGCGGCGCGAACGACTGCCGGAGGCGTTGTCAATCGCACCATCGCATCAGGCAAGCACGGTTTCGACCAGCGCCGCCCAATAGCTCGCCCCGACCGGCAGGATGTCGTCGTTGAAATCGTAGCGTGGCGAGTGCAGCGACGGGCCGTCGGAACCGCGGCCACCCCCGATCCAGACGTAGCAGCCGGGGCGTGCCTGCAGCATGAAGGCGAAATCCTCGGAGCCCATGGTCGGCGGCGGGTTGCGCACGACATGGTCGGGGCCGACGACGCGGGCGGCGGCGGCGGCGGCGAGGTCGCTTTCGGCGGGGCTATTGACGGTGGCCGGATACTGGCGCTGGTAGCGAACGTCCGCGTGGCAGCCGTGCGCGGCGGCGATGTTTTCGGCAATGCCCGACAGAGCGGCCTCGATGCGGCCTTGAACGTCGGGGCTGAAGCTGCGCACGGTGCCGCGCAGCACGGCGGTTTCGGGAATGACGTTCCAGGTGTCGCCGGCATGGATCTGGGTGACGGAGATCACGGCGGGCTCGATGGGCTCGATCGATCGGCTGACCACCGTCTGCACCGCGCCGACGATGGCGGCGGCGGCAACCACGGTGTCGTCGCTCAAGTGCGGCATGGCGCCATGTCCGCCCCGGCCGCGCACGACGATCTCGAAACAGTCGCATGCCGCCATCATCGGGCCGGCGCGTACCGCGAACATGCCGGCCGGCATCCCCGGCCAGTTGTGCATGCCATACACGCTGTGCACCGGAAAGCGCTCGAACAGGCCCTGCTCGACCATGACGCGGCCACCGCCTTCGTTCTCCTCCGCCGGCTGGAAAATGAAATGCACGCTGCCCGCAAACCGGCCACTGGTGGCCAGATAGCGGGCGGCGCCCAGCAGCATGGCGGTATGTCCGTCATGACCGCAGGCGTGCATCTTGCCGCGGTGGCAGGAACGGTAGGCCACGTCCGTTTCCTCTTCGATCGGCAGCGCGTCGAGATCGGCGCGCAGGCCGATGGCGGGGCCCGCACCACGGCGCAGCGTTCCGACGATCCCGGTGCCGCCGAGGCCGCGATCGACCTCGATCCCGAACGACGCCAGACGATCGGCGACGAAATCGGCGGTCGCGTGCTCCTCGAAGGCCGTTTCCGGATGCGCATGCAGATGATGCCGCCATGCGATCATTTCGCCGTGTAGTTTCGCGATCTCGGCGATCACAGCCATGCTTGATAGCCTCCCTGCCTGCGGTGGTTTCGTCTCGTCCCTGATGTTGGGTGCGCCTGGTCCTGTTACAGGGGGGACGCATGGTGCAGGGGGACGCATGGTGCAGGGGGACCATGGTACAGGGGGACGCTGAGCCGGCGCTTGCATTGCGCCCTGTCGCGCTCTTACTTCTCCGCCATGATCGAAGCGGAGGCGGCCTCGGCGGAGTTCGCGGCAATCCCGATGGCGTCTATCGGCCGCAACCCGGTCGTTGCCTGGCTGCTGGACGAGGGCTGGAACATTACGTGCCCCCGGCAGCTGACGCGGCGCTTCGGCATGTTCTGCAATGCGGCCGGCATTCCGCTGTACCGGCTGCGGGTGTTGATCCGCACGCTGCACCCGCAATTCCTCGGCACGGCTTATGCCTGGAAACGCGACATCGGCGAGGTCGAGGAAATCCTGCCGCCGCACGACGTCATCACGGAAGACCGCTTCCTGAAGAGCCCCTATGCCGCGCTGTTCGAAGGCGCGGGCGCCATCCGCCGTCGCCTCGAAGGCGAGGCGGTCGTGTGCGATTTCCCCGTCCTCGCCGATCTCAAGGCCGAGGGGGCGACCGACTATGTGGCGATGCCGTTGGTGTTTTCCGACGGCAAGATCAATGCCATTTCGTTGGCGAGTGACCGTCCCGGCGGTTTCGCCTCGCGCGCGTTGCAGACGATCGACGAGGCTTTGCCGGTGCTGGCACGACTGTACGAGGTGCACGCACTGAGAAGAACGGCACGTACCATCCTGGAGACTTATCTCGGCCGACAAACCGGGGAGCGCGTCCTGCAGGGGTTGATCCGGCGTGGAGACGGCAGCGACATCTTCTGCGTCATCTGGTTTTCGGACCTTCGTGACTCGACGACGCTCGCCGACACCCTGCCGCGCGGCGAATTTCTCGCCATTCTCGATGCGTACTTCGGTGCCATTGCCGGTGCCGTCCTCGACCACGGCGGCGAAGTGCTCCGCTTCATCGGCGATGCGGCACTTGCCATTTTCCCGATCGGCGGCGAACCAGACGACGGCGGTACCGGGAAGCGACAGGTGGCCGAACGTGCGCTCGCTGCTGCCCGCGATGCATTGTCCCGGCTCGATGCCATCAATGAGGCCCGTGCCGGCCGTGGAGAGACGCCCATCGCGTTTGGTATCGGCTTGCATATCGGCGCCGTTCTGTACGGCAACGTCGGCGCCCCGGAGCGCCTGGAATTCACGGTGATCGGCCCGGCCGTCAACGAGGCGGCTCGGATCGAGGACCTGTGCAAGACCCTCCACAAGCCCCTTCTTTTTTCAGAGATTTTCGCACGCGCGGTGCCACAGGACGCAACTTCGCTGGGGCATCATACGTTGCGCGGTGTGCGCGCCCGCCAGGAGATTTTTACCCTGGCCACTTTGCCCCCGCACACGTTCGCGGCCACCTAGCGCCGCGACCCGTTCGGGCGATTTACGCCCGAACACCGTCGTCTCCACACAACGCAGTGAATCACGTGCGCTCTCGGCGCAAACAGACTGCATCGTCTGTTTATGCAGCGCACGCGAGGTCCGAGGCGAACGGACGAAGTCCATCGGGTCTATAATCCAGCCGTAAAATCAGATGGTTAATGGTTGCACGGTCCCATGCTTGGAATTCAGGCGGGTGATCCAATCCAGTAGAACTCTTCCTCCCGTTTCCCACAATCCGTCCGGATCATGGGGCCGACCGCAACGCGCCTGGCTCAGCCCTGCCGCGCAGACAACGCTTTGAGACGCCAAGACGCTTGTGTATATATACCCCAAACGGGTAGCTTGACGAACGGTTGTCGAGAGCAGACCGCAGAGGGGCCACAACGGATGGAACAAAACCAACAAACCACGCAGTGGAAAAGCATAGAGAGTTGCATCAAGTGGATGGCTCTGCCCAAATTGCGTGTGTTTCGCACTCGCACACAGGCAGGCGCCGAGACCGCCGGCAAAACGAGCCGGCGCGGGGAGCAACTCGGTGCACGCTGGTTCGCCTGGAGGCCGCATCGTCCTTGCATGTCGATGCCTTCGCAACGGCGACCGCAGGCGTTACCGCCGCCCGAATAGGAAGGCTCCGCCGCGCGGCGCGGGCAGGGTGCCAACGGCGTCTCGCGTGTTTGGCCGCATGAGATCTCGTCGGAAGAGGGATCGCGGCACGTTACCTCGACATACAGTACGCAGTCGCCACGTCTCAGTGTGCGAAAGAGGAGTCTATTATTTTTTATTGTATAGACAAATATGATCGTCAACCCACTGTTGACAAATTACAAAAACAAGATATATAAATTAGATAACAATAAGAAAAATAAAGGTAAAAAGAAACGTACCTGCCAACGAAGGATCCCGTGATGACATCACAAAGCGTTTCTGTTGCCTATGGCGGTAACAATGTGCCTTTTAGGAGGCGCCTCAACAAAAATTATCAACGACAAGATTCGTCACCGATGGAGGATAAGGCCGACCCGCCACCGTACCTTACAGACGAAATTGCCGTATATGAATGGAAGTGCGTCGCTAAACAATTAATGGCAGAGAAACGCCTGAACTCGGCCCGCCGTGCCCTTCTTGCCGGTTATTGCAGCGCCCTGGCAAAAGCCATTCGCGCCGAAGAAACGCTCCGTCGAGAGGGCCGCTACTATGAAACCGAAACCAGTCGCGGCTCCGTCATGCGGCGGCGCCATCCGGCCGCTCAGGACGCAGAACAGGCCTGGAACGACGTCCGCCGCTTTGGCAAGCAACTTGGGCTCGTCGCGTCGGATGGCGATGATGGCGAAGACTGCGGGGAGCGACGCGCCATTCTCAAATGACGCCTTCAATTACGACGAAGACATTGCCGATCGCGTTCTCTTCTTCATCGAGGAGTACTGTCGGCACGTAAAGGGTCCGCTGTCGGGGCAGCCGCTGTTGCTGGCGCCCTGGCAGCGCCGCCTTGTCTCCGATCTGTTCGGCTGGCGGCGGGCCGACGGGCGCCGCCGCTACCGGTATTTGTGGCTGGAAGCGCCGTGCAAGTCCGGTAAGACGACGCTTGCGGCCAGTATCGGCCTCTACATGCTGTTCGTCGACCCGGAACCCGGCGCCGACATCGTCATCGCCGCCGCCGACCGCCAGCAGGCGCAAATCTGCTTCGGCATCGCCAAAGCCATGATCCAACGGGATCCGGACCTTGCCGCCTCCTGCCGGCTCTTGAAAAACATGATCACCTACAAGGATGCACGGCTGCACATCGTCTCCTCGCGCGCCGAGCACAAACACGGAGAAAACGTCTCCTGCATCATCTTCGATGAGCTACACCTGCAAAACGCACGGATGCTGCACGATGCGCTCATCACCGGCATGGCGGCGCGCAACGATCCGCTGGTGCTCTACTTGACAACTGCCGGATGGGATCAGTCCTCCCTCGCCTGGGAGCAGCATCGCTACGCTGCCCGCGTGCGCGACGGCCAGATCAACGATCCAACTTGGCTGGTTTCCATCTCGGCCGCCGAGGCGGACGCCGACTGGACCGATCCGGAGGTCTGGCGCGCCGCACACCCGGGCCTCGGCATCACCATTTCCGAGGAATTCTTCAGGCAAGAATGCATTCGCGCCCAGGCTACGCCCGGCTTCGTCAACAGCTTTCGCAGGCTCTACCTCAATATCTGGACGGAAAAGGCGTCGGCTTGGCTCGACATGCGCAAGTGGGACGCCTGCGGCGAAGACGCGGTGACGCCAGAGCGTCTGATCGGGCGCAAGTGCTATGCCGGGCTGGACTTGAGCTCGACATCGGATCTGACCGCACTCGTCCTGCTCTTCCCGGACAAGGATGGAGGCTGCACCGTGCTGTCCTATCCGTTTTGTCCGGAAGAAGCCTTGAGCGAGCGCTCGCGCAAGGACAGGGTCGACTACCGTTATTGGGCCGATCACGATTTCATCACGGCGACATCCGGCAACGTCATCGACCACAACGCCATCCTCGCCACCATTCGCAGCCTCGGCGAACTGTACCACATCGAAGAAGTTGCGTTCGATCGCTGGAACTCATCGATGCTGATCAGCGAGCTGATGAGCGACGGCTTCGCGTGCGTGCCGGTACCGCAGACCGCGAGCGTGATGAACGCGCCAGTGCGCGCCCTCGAACACCTCGTGATGACCGGGCGCCTGCGCCATGGCAACCATCCCGTGCTGCGCTGGTGCGCCACCAACACGGTGGTTGAGATGAACGCCAATGGCGACCTCAAGCCGACCAAGAGTAAGAGCATCGAAAAGATCGATCTCATCGTCGCCCTGCTCATCGCCCTGTCCCGCCATCTCGTCCGCGCATAGCCGGGCCGCACATAGCCGGGCCGCGCATAGCCGGGCCGCGCGAAGCGAATACCGGCGGCGGTTGACGGCCGCACCGCGAGCCCATACAAGTCCGCCCGGGCCACGATCCCCCAACGGATCGCGACCCATCTGCAAGGATGGGAGCCACCGATGTCCACACCCGCGCGGCCGAACGTGCGTCCGGCCAATCCCTGTTTTTCCTCGGGTCCCTGTGCCAAACGCCCCGGCTGGAGCGCGGATGCGCTGAAAGACGCCTGCGTCGGGCGCTCGCACCGCTCCAAAGCCGGCAAAGCCAAGCTGAAGGCGGTGATCGACCGCTCGCGTGCCCTGCTGCGCCTGCCGGCCGACTATCGCCTCGGTATCGTTGCCGCGTCGGACACCGGCGCCGTCGAGATGGCGCTGTGGTCGCTGCTGGGTCCGCGCGGCGTCGATGTGCTGGCCTGGGAGAGCTTCGGCAAGGATTGGGCCACCGACGTCACCAAGCAGCTCAAGCTTGCGGACGTGCGCGTGCTCGCCGCCGATTACGGCAGCCTGCCGGATCTGCGCGAAGTCGATCCCGCCCGCGACCTGGTGTTCACCTGGAACGGCACGACATCGGGCGTTTGTGTCCCCGACGGTAACTGGATCGCCGCCGACCGCCAGGGGCTCGCCATCTGTGATGCGACCTCGGCGGCGTTCGCCTTCGACCTGCCGTGGGACAAGCTCGATGTCGTCACCTATTCCTGGCAGAAGGTGCTCGGCGGCGAAGCGCAGCACGGCGTGCTGATTTTGAGTCCGCGCGCGGTCGAACGGCTGGAGGGCTACACGCCTTCTTGGCCGATGCCGAAGCTGTTTCGCATGACCAAGGCCGGCCGCCTCAACGAAGGCATCTTCGCTGGTGAGACCATCAATACACCCTCGATGGTCGCCGTCGAGGACGCGCTGGACGGGCTTGCCTGGGCGGAAGGCGCCGGCGGGCTCGGAGGCCTGATCGCGCGCAGCCAAGCCAACTTCGCGGCGATCGCGGCCTGGGTCGGGCGCTGCGGCTGGGCGGATTTCCTCGCCTGCGATCCGCTCGCCCGCTCGCGCACGTCGGTGTGCCTGAAGATCGTCGATCCGTGGTTCACCGGTCTGCCCGCGGCCGAGCAGGCGGCGGCGGCGAAGAAGATTGCCTCGGTCCTGGAGGCGGAAGCCGTCGCCTACGACATCGCGGGCTACCGCGATGCGCCGCCGGGGCTGCGCATCTGGGCCGGCGCAACGGTCGAGCGCACCGATATCGAGGCATTGCTGCCCTGGCTCGACTGGGCCTTTGCGTCCGTCAAGGCGGCAGCCGACAAGTCCTGAAAGCCGAAGGGAGCTGCGTGTGCCGAAAGTCCTGATTTCCGATAAGATGAGCGGGGAAGCCGTCGCTATCTTTCGCGCCCGCGGCGTCGATGTCGACGTCAAGACCGGATTGTCGCCGGCCGAACTGATCGCGTGCATCGGCGCTTACGACGGCCTCGCCGTGCGCTCGGCAACCAAGGTCACCGCAGACGTTATCAAGGCGGCGGCCAATCTCAAGGTGATCGGGCGCGCCGGCATCGGTGTCGACAACATCGATCTCGCCGCGGCAACCGCGCGCGGCGTCGTGGTCATGAACACGCCGTTCGGCAACTCGATCACCACGGCCGAGCACGCGATCGCGATGATGCTGGCGCTCGCCCGCCAGATCCCCCAGGCCAACGCCTCGACGCAGGCCGGCAAGTGGGAAAAGTCGAAGTTCATGGGGGTCGAGCTCGCCGGCAAGACGCTCGGCATCATCGGCTGCGGCAACATCGGCTCCATCGTCGCCGATCGTGCCCAGGGCCTGAAGATGCGGGTGATCGCCCACGATCCCTATCTGACGCCGGAGCGTGCCCAAACTTTGGGCGTCGAGAAGGTGGACTTAGATCAGCTCTACGCGCGGGCCGATTTCATCAGCCTGCACGCGCCGACCACCGATGCCACCCGCGGCATGATCAATACCGCGGCGCTCGCCAAGATGAAGAAGGGCGTGCGCCTGATCAATTGCGCCCGCGGCGCGCTGGTGGTCGAGGCCGATCTCAAGGCTGCGATCGAGGCCGGCCACGTTGCCGGCGCCGCCCTCGATGTCTTCTCGGTCGAGCCGGCGACCGAGAGCCCGCTGTTCGGGCTGCCGCAACTGGTGGCGACACCGCACTTAGGTGCGTCCACCGTCGAGGCGCAGGAAAAGGTGGCGCTGCAGCTCGCCGAGCAGATGGCGGATTTCCTGATCACCGGCGGCGTCGTCAACGCGCTGAACATGCCGTCGGTGAGCGCCGACGAGATGCCGCGGTTGCACCCCTACATGGGTCTCGCCCGCCAGCTTGGCAGCCTCGCCGGCCAGCTCATCGAAAGCGCGGTCAAGAGTGTCAGCATCGCCTATGAGGGCCACGCGTGCGCGCTCAACACCCGGCCGCTGACCGCCCTCGTGCTGGAGGGTCTGCTCTCGCCGCAGATGGACTCGGTCAACATGGTCAACGCGCCGTCGATCGCCGCGGCGCGCGGCATCGAGGTGAGCGAGGTCAAGCGCGATTGCGCGCAAGGCTACCAGACGCTGATCCGCCTGACCGTGGTCACCGAGGTGCAGACGCGCACGCTCGCCGGTACGCTGTTCAACGGCGACCAGCCGCGCATCGTCGAGATCAAGGGCATCTCGATGGACGCGCATCTCGGTCCGCACATGCTGTTCATCACCAACCACGACCGGCCGGGCTTCATCGGCGGGGTCGGCAGCGTCCTGGGTGAGGCCAACATCAACATCGCCACCTTCCATCTCGGCCGCAACCGCGCCGGCGGCGACGCGATTGCGCTGATCGAGATCGACGAGGCGCCCGGAGAAGCGTTGCTCGAACGCATCCGGGACCTGCCCCACGTCGTGCGCGCCAAGTCGCTGCGCTTCAACCGGGCGTTCCTGGAGCGCAAGCCCGCCACGGCCTCCTAGCGATCGTGCGATCTACTGGCGTGCGTAGGGGTTCTTTGCGGCGCGGACGCTGAAGCGCAGCGGTACACCGGCAAAACCGAAGCGCTCGCGCAATCCGTTGGCGAGATAGCGCAGGTAGCCGTCGGCCAACTGCGCGTCGCGGTTGGCGAACAGGGCGAAGCTGGGCGGCCGGGTGCCGACCTGGGTGATATAGCGCAGCTTGAACGGCCGCCCCTGCACCGCCGGCGGTGCGTGGCGGGACAACGCGTCATGCAGCCAGCGGTTCAACGGCCCGGTCGTCACGTGCTGCCCCCAGGCCTCGAAGGCCGTGATGACGGCAGCCATCAGCGCAGGACAGCCACGGCCGCCGAGCGCGCTGAGCGGCACCCGCTTGAGGCCGCGCACCTGGGCCAACGAGGTTTCAATCCTGCGGTCAAACCCGGCGAGGGCCTGCTGGGGGGCGGTGATCAGGTCCCACTTGTTCAGCGCCAGCACCGGAGCGCGGCCCTCGTCCGTAACCATGCGCACGATGGCGAGGTCCTGCTTGTCGAGACCGTGGGTGGCATCGATGACGACGACGCAGACGTGCGCGGTGCGGATGGTGCGCAGGCTCTCGGCCGCCGCGAACGCCTCGATGCGGTCCTGGACCCTCGGCCGGCGGCGCAGGCCGGCGGTGTCGATCAGGCGCAGGCGGTGGTCGTCGAACCGCCAATCAACGGCGATCGCATCGCGGGTGATGCCGGCCTCCGGCCCGGTGATCAGGCGCTCTTCGCCGATCAGGCGGTTAACCAGCGTCGACTTGCCGACGTTGGGCCGGCCGACGACGGCGAGTTGAATGGCAGGTGCAGCGGCCGCTGAGGAGGGCTCACCGCGTTGCACGTACGCCATCGCTTCGCGCAGCAGTCCGTCCGTGAGGTAGCCGAGGCCCTCGCCGTGCGTCGCCGAGACCAGGAGCGGCTCGCCGAGGCCCAGCCCGAAGGCTTCCAAGGCCCCCGCGTGGCCGGCGCCGCCGTCGTACTTGTTAGCGACCAGCATCACCGGCACCCCCGATCGTCGGAGCACGACGGCCAGCTCCGCATCGAGCGGCGTGACGCCGGCCCGTGCATCGATCAGCATCAGCGCCAGGTCCGCCCCCGCGATCGCCTGAGCGGTCTGTGCCTGGATGCGCCGCGCAAGATCGCCCTCGATACTGTCTTCGAAGCCGGCGGTGTCGACCACGGTGAGCGAGAACTCGCCCAGGCGCAGCATCGCCTCGCGACGATCGCGGGTCACCCCCGGCGTGTTGTCGACGATTGCCAAGCGCCGACCGGCCAGCCGATTGAACAGCGTCGACTTGCCGACATTGGGCCGGCCGACGATGGCTACGGTAAACGACATCGCGGACGCCGTTCGCTACGCCCCGGGTCGCCTATTGATAGGCCGCGAGCTTGCCGTCGTCGGTCACGACGAACAAGCGATTACCGGCGACGATCGGGACCTGTCGCGCGCCCGCGCCCAGGGTCATCCTGCCGGCAATGCGGCCGTCGACCGGAGAGAGGAACAGTGCCTTGCCGTTGGAGCCGACGACAATCAAGCGGCCGCCGGCGACTACGGGGCCGGCCCAGAGGATCGGGTCCTCACGCTTGTTTTCGTTCTCGAAAGCGGGGAGCTGGGCCACCCAGACGATGGAACCGTCGTCCTTGGTCAGGCACACGAGTTCCTGATTGGTGGACAACACGAACAGGTATTTTCCCGCAACCCAAGGGCCGAAAAGCCCACCGATTTCGCGGTCCCAGATCCGCTCGCCAGTGCGCAGGTTCAGAGCGGCGAGCTGGCCGCCGTAGCTGACCGCGAAAACCCGACTGCCGTCGACGACGGGTCGGCCACGAATGTGGGTGACCGAAGCGAGCTCGTCGGTGCGCCGGGCTGGAGCCAGCGATTCCGTCCAGATGGCGCGGCCCGAGGATGCGCGCACGGCAACGATGTCGCCGGATGAGAATGCGGCGATCACGCTCTCGTCGGCCGGGACCGGTGCCGCCGTTCCCAGCACGCCGGCGGCCTCGTTGATCGCCTGATACGCCGGCCATAGTTCGCGACCGTCGGCCGCGCTCAGCCCGTAAAGGACGTTGTTGATGGTCGAGACGAAGACGCGGCCTGCGTCGACGGCAGGTGCACCGTGCACCGGTGCCGCCAGCGCCCGGCGCCAGATCTCCTTGCCGCTGGCGGCGTCGAGGGCAACGATCTTGGCGAAGCCGGTGGTCGCGTACAGCCGGCCATTCCAGAACGCGAGGCCGCCCGCGACGACGTCGTCATCCTCTTCGTTCTCGGCCAAGTCGGCTTTCCATTGTTCCTTGCCGGTCGCGACATCGAAGGCACGGATCCGATTGCGCGCGTCCATGGCATAGACGCGGCCCCCGCCCACCACCGGCGCCGGCATGCGCGGCTGACTGGAACTCGGCCCCTCGCCGATGGTCTCCTGCCACACCTGGGACGGATCGGGCCCCAGGCGAAGATGATAGGGCGGTGGCTCGGCTGGGCCGGACTCCTGGGGCCAATCGGCGTTGAGGATGGGCGGTGGAAGCTGGACCGGACTCAAGGCGGCCGCGGCATCGGGCGCCAGGATTTGCTGATGCGCGAGCACGGAGATGCGCTTGCCGGGCAGCGCTTCCTTTTTGTCGTCGCCGAACCAACTTTCGCAGCCGCTCACGGACGCGGCAACGGCGATGGCGGCCGCCAGCACAAGGAGCCTTCTCATGGTCAGCCTTTATCCAATTGTTCGAAGAGCTGATCGGCCCTTGTGCGCAGGTCCGCGGGTGCGGCGGCATCCTTGCGCAACTGCTCCAGGATTCCCTTGGCGCCCACGGTGTCGCCGGCATCGAGCGCCAGCATCGCCATCAACTCCTGAGCCGAGAACCGCCAGGGATTGTCGGCCGCGGCGAGCGGTTCGAGCCGGGCGCGCAGCGCCTGGGTGTCGGCAATCACCTCACCCGAATGCGACAAGATGGCCGCGACGCCCATCAGAACGCTCAAATCCCGGTAGATTGCGTCCTGCTCGCTGGCCGTGATCTCGCCGTAAAGATGCGCCGCCGCGGCGCCATCACCGGCAGCAGCGCGGCCCCTGGCCTCCTGCAGGCGGGCAAGCAGCGCGTAGCCGGGCGTTCCATCGGCGGCGATGGCGGCAAAGGCGTCGACCGCCTTCGGGTCGCGCGCGGCCTCGACTTCGGCGGCGGCGAAGCGCTGGCCGACCGCCTCGCGCTTCGTCTGTCGGTAGCCGTGCCAACCTTGATATCCGGCAACGACAAGGACGATCGCCGCGGCCCCGCCGATAACGACCGCACCGTAGCGCTTCCACAGCTTGGCCCAGCGCTCCCGGCGCAAGTCCTCGTCGATCTCGCGGATCAGCGTATCATCACTAATAGTCATCGTCCTCACAAGGGAAAGAGCCGCCACCTCGCGCACCGGCGGCCAGGGGATCGTGCCAAGCACCGGCCCAAGCGTAGTGGTCATGGCGTCACGAATCCAGGCATTCTCGGCCGGGGATCGCACGACGGGCCAAAGCCGGGCGCTTACCGCGTACCCTCGCCGTGCGTCGGTTGCGTCGGCGCGTGCGTGCCAAGGATACCGCTGGCGGCGATTCCATCGAACATGAATTGCACGGCGAGCGCGGCCAGCAGGATTCCCGACAGCCTGGCGATCACGTTCTGTCCGGTCAGGCCTAGCCAGCGCTGCAGCCGGCTCGCGATCAGGAGGACGCCGAGTGTGAGGGTCATCACCGCGGCAAGCGCCACAATGACCGCGAGCCTTGATGCAAGCCGGTCGCCAGCCTCGGCCATCAAGAGCACGGCGGCGCCGAGGGCGCCGGGGCCCGCGATCAGCGGCATCGCCAAGGGAAAGACCGAAAGATCGGCCCTGACGCCGGCCTCCGCCGCTTCCGCGGCCGTCGGCTGCGAGATGGTCGACGGTCTTGCAAACACCATCTCGATGGCGATCAACAGCAAGAGCACGCCGCCCGCCGTTTGCAGCGCCGGAACCCCGATGCCGAGCAGTCCAAGAAACCGGCCGCCGAACAGGGCGAAGACGAACAGCACGGCAGCAGCAATCAGCGTGCCGCGTGCCGCCGTCCTGCGGCGCAGGGAGTCCGGCGCGCCGGCGGTCAGTGCGGCGAACAGGGCCGCGACGTCCAGGGGACCGACGGTGGCAAAGAACAAGGCAAATGCCCGCAAGGCCAGCTCTAATTCGGCCGCCATCAGTCCTGCCCGCGTCCGCGTATGCGTCTGACCTCGCCCGCCCGTTCACCCCACGTGTCGAGCGCGGTTTCGAGGCGGGCGAAATCCGTCCCGCCGCCGGGCAGTCCGAAGCGCAACCATGTCGGCTGGTCGGCAAACGCGCGCACCAAGATGGCGTGGCGAGCGAGATGGTCGAACAAGACGGATGCCGCGCGTGTGGTCGCCAGAACGAACAGATCGGTGCCACCAAGAATGTCGAGGCCATGGCCGGCGAGCAGGGCGCGCAGCCGCGCACAACCACTTGAGAGCGCCGCGCGGCTCGTCTCGATCCACGGCCGATCGGCGAGCGCACGGGTGCCGACCACCTGGGCCGGGCCGCTGACCGCCCAAGGGCCCAAGGCGGCACGCAGGCGTGCGGCGAGCGACGGCTCCGCCAGCACGAAACCGAGCCGGGCCCCGGCGAGGCCGAAGAACTTGCCGAAGGAGCGCAGGACGACGCGGGCGGCCGAGGGGGGATGACCGGCGAGGCTGGCGGCGGGAGCAACGTCGGCAAACGCCTCGTCGACGACGACCAGCAGGTGCTCGCTCAAAGCCAGGAGCGTCTCGACGGGGACAATGCGGCCGTCGGGGTTGTTGGGGTTGACGATGACCACCGCGTCACATGGCGCGGGCAGGGCGTCGAGCGACGAAATGCGCGCAACGATGTGCCCGGCGGCGAGCCAGGCGTCGCCGTGTGGCGTGTAGGTCGGAGCCAGCACTGCCACGTGGCCGGGGGTAATCAGTCGTGGGAGCCATTGAATGGCCGACTGGCTGCCCGGCACCGCGACGACCGCGGTTTGCGGTGGGCAGCCGTAATAGGCGGCCGCGGCCGTTTCGAGGGCGGCGGCGCTGGCGGCCGTAGGCAGGCGCCGCCACGCCGTGGCGTCGATCTCCGCAACCGGGTAGGGATAGGGACTGACGCCGGTGGACAGATCCAGCCACTGCGCGGGGGAAATCCCATAGTGCGCGGCGGCGACATCCACCGCGCCACCGTGCGCGAGCCAAGCCGGCACAGTCGCTGTGTTCCTCCCTCGCGGGCGGGCGGGGTGGCGCCCCCTTCTGTCGTCTGCGACGGGCGCCGATGGTGGGCGCGGCTGGGATTGAACCAGCGACCCCTACGATGTCAACGTAGTGCTCTCCCGCTGAGCTACGCGCCCGGGTCGCAGGCGATCATAACAGATGCGCTGCCGTTGGCAATTCCGCCCTTGCGATCCCAGCGGCGAGCCTCCATTCTGATAGCAAGTAAGCCCTGGGGCTGGCATCACCCTCGCCAGTAAAACGAAGTGACAAGGGACATTCCTACGCTGGACTTCGAGGAAACACACAGACAACTCCACAATTCCGGAGACGAGGCGCCCGCACCCGCCGAGGCGCCGACGGCTTTCACGCTCGTCGAGGCCGAACGTGCGCTTGTGCCCGTGGTCTTTACCTCGCCGCACAGCGGGCGGGAGTATGCGTCGTGTTTCCTTGCCCGGGCGCGGCTGGGGTTGTTGACGCTGCGACAGTCGGAAGATGCCTTTGTCGACCATCTGTTTGCCGCGGCGCCACGCTTCGGAGCGCCGTTGTTGACGGCACGCTGCCCGCGCGTCTTCGTCGACGCCAACCGAGAAGCCTACGAACTCGACCCGGAAATGTTCTGTGAACCGCTGCCCGATTACGTCAACACCGGCTCACCGCGGGTGGCGGCCGGGCTCGGAACGATTCCGCGCATCGTCGCCACCGGCGAGGAAATTTATGAGATCCCGTTGGATTTTGCCGAAGTGACGCGGCGGTTGCGCGACTATTATTTCCCGTTTCACGCCGCGCTGCAGGGATTGCTTCGTCGGGCCTACAGGATGTTCGGTGGCTATCTTCTCGTCGATTGCCACTCGATGCCTTCGGTTGCCGCGGCGTTCGAGGCCGATGCCGGCCTGCGCCGCGCCGATTTCGTGCTTGGCGACTGTTTCGGCAGCGCGTGCGCGCCGGCCATCACCGCGGCCGTCGAGGCGTTTCTGACGGATAAGGGCTACACCGTGCGGCGCAACATTCCCTATGCCGGGGGCCACATCACCCGCGCGCAGGGCCGTCCGGGCGAAGGCCGCCATGCCATTCAGATCGAGGTCAATCGCGGCCTCTATCTCGACGAGCGGCGCGTCGAGCCGCATGGTGGCTTCACCCGGCTCGCGGCACACCTGAGCGATCTGGCAGCGGCACTGGCCGGCATCGACCGAGCCATGCTGGTTCCGCAGGCGAAGACGCGCTGACGGTATCCGCTCCCTGCTGGCGATAGCCCCGGGTGCACCGGGAACCTGGGCCGGGCGCGCGTCCGGCTTACAGATAGCCCTTCTGGCGCGGCGGTTCGCCCGCGAAGTGGGCGAAACACCAGTCGGCAGCCGAGCGAAGCTGACGGTAGCTCCAGGGACTGGCGGCGGCGACGCAGCCCGCAAGCGTGATCTGCGCGTTTTTCAGGCAGAACCACCAGCGAAGCAACGCCCTCAGCGCGCGCAATTGCTCACCGGGTTGTGCGAGGTTGCGCCGGATCATGCGGATGTAATTGACGTAGAGAACGAGGTAGGCCGCGCGATTCCAGCGATTTGGCGTGGTATTCAGCCAGTCGAGCGTATCAAACAGCCGCAATGCCCGGGTGTATTGCGCAGCATGCGAGCGATAGCGCAAGAGCGGCTCTGCTAAGTGCAAGAACCGGCCACGCAGACTCATCTCGGCGACAAATGCCCGATCCGAGAGATAGTAATCGCCGTGCAGGACCGAGCCGACCATTGCCGCGCGACGGACGAGACCAAAAATTTCAACATTGCGGTGGCTGGTGAGAATTGCTTCTTCGAAGCGCAGCGCTGGCCTCGCTTGAGTCCGACAGGCGATCAATCCACTATCGTAAGTTGAGATCCGCGTGCCGGTTTCATCGATATCGGCGATCAGCGTCTGGCACAGGGCGGCATCGGGGGCCTGATCAAGAGCGGAGACGCAGTGCTCCAGAAATGTTGGCGCCATCTCGTCATCATGGGCCAGCCACTTGAAATAATCCGTTTCGCCTGACAGGGCGAATACGCGATTATAGTTGGGACCGGCCCCAAGATTCCGCTCGTTTCGATAGTATCGAATCTGCGTATTTTCCTGCGCAAATCGGCGGCAAATTGCTCCCGTCTTGTCAGAAGACGCGTTGTCGCAGATGATAAGTTGCCAATGCGGGTATGTCTGCGCCAGCACCGATTCAATCGCCCGGCCGATATATCGCTCACCATTGTACACCGGCAGCCCGATACTGACGCGTGGCGCATCCTGCATGGGAATAATCCCCCTTCAATCGAGACCCGTCTACAACTTATACTGCAAATCCTTTCCAAAAACACCTTCTATATGTAGCGCGATGGGGAAGCTTTGTGCGTTAGCGATTTACTTACCCCAATCGGGCCTAGTTTATCCGAGTGAAAAGGCTCCGACCAAGCCCCGGCGGACCTTTATGTGGCTGTCGGCCGGTGTTTCAGGCCCAAACCTTCCATGGAGCACTGCCGTCGTTCCACAGATCCTCGAGAATCCGTTTCTCGCGCAGCGTGTCCATGCACTGCCAAAACGAATCATGCTTGTATGCCATCAATTGATTGTCCCGGGCGAGGGCCTCCAGGGGCTCGCGTTCCCACATGGTCTGATCGCCCGAGATGTAATTGAACACCCCCGGTTCCAGAACGAAAAAGGCGCCATTGATCCAGCCCTCGGAGGTTTGTGGTTTCTCGGTGAATTCGCGTACGGCGTCACCTTGGAACTGCAGGTGCCCGTAGCGCGCCGGTGGGCGCACCGCCGTCAGCGTCGCTAGCCTGCCGTGGGCGCGGTGGAAGGCAAGCAGGCGGTGCAGATCGACATCGGAAACACCGTCGCCCCAGGTGAGCATGAAGGTGCCGCCGGTCAGATACGGGGCAAGGCGCTTGATGCGTCCGCCGGTCAAAGTGGTCTGACCGGTTTCGATCAGCTCGACCCGCCAGTCGAGTTCGCGGGAGAGTTCGTGTGTGACCTGACCGGTGCTGAAATCGATGATAACGTTGGTGGAATTGCGGGCGTAATTCTCAAAATATTCCTTGATCACCTCGCCCTTGTAACCCAGTGCAATCACAAATTCGTTGAAGCCGAAATGGGCATAATACTTCATGATATGCCATAGCATCGGCCGCCCGCCGATCTCTACCATCGGCTTTGGTCTGATTTGTGTCTCCTCGGCCAGCCGGCTGCCATGACCGCCGGCAAGTATGCCAACCTTCATCCTGCTCTTCCTCCTCCTCCTCTTCTGCCGTCCCATTCATTACGGGTTCGCTCGCTTCTTGCGTCGAGCGAAACGAGGATCGCCTCAGGCCGCAATCTCGCCGATCTCGCCGCGCGCCATGGCGTCGACGGTGACGATGCGCGCCGGCACGCCGAGGTCCGCCAGCATCTCGGCGATCTCGGCGCGGTAGATTGGGTTCATCGCGATGACGAGACCGGGCCGATAGTCCTTGAGGAAGGCGGGCGCCACCACCTGTTGGCCGCAGGCGGCGAAATAGGTACCACTCTTCTTGGGGTTGATATCGACGGCGTACGCGATCTCGTCGGTGATCCCGAGCGTGAACAAGAAGGTGACACCCTTGGAGCCGCCGCCCCAGATCACCGGACGCAGGCCTCCTTGATGCGCGTTGCGGATCAGGCCCTGCCATGCCTGGATATCCCGGGCGACGGCGGCGCGGAAACGCGCGATTCGTGCGCTCTGATCGGGCAGCCCTTCTTCGATGGCAAGCGGCGCGTGGGCGGCGCCCGCGGGGTGCGCCTCGATCATCAGGTATTGATCGCCATAGTCCCGCCAGACATCTCGAACAACGAAGCCCGCCCGGCGGAACAGCCGCGCCAGCGAGCCTGCGGAGAAATACGAGCAGTGCTCGTAATAAATATCCCAAAACGCGCGTTCATCCAGGATGCGATCGATATCGGGGATCTGAAAGAAAACAACCGTATTCGGACGCCGCTCCGTGACCCGGTGCACCTGCTCGACAAACCCGTAGCTCTCTGAGATGTGCTCCAGCGTCATCTTGCAACACACGAAATCAGCCTGATGGCCGCTGTGTTGTTCCGAGTAGTAGTCGCTGATCACCCGGATCGGCCCGGCCTCGGCGCTCCCGATGTAGGCGGGATCGAAGCCGGTGCCACGATTGTCCCCCATCTCGCAGATCAGCTTGAGGAATTCGCCCTGTCCGCAACCGATCTCGATGATGTCCTTGTTGCGCAGGTCATAGCGTTCGATCAGGTCGCGGGCGAGTCGCACGTGGAACCGATTGAATGTCGGCGAGCAACTCTGTGTGGATTCATAGTCGACGGCATAGTCGAGCAGCTTGGCATCGAAGGCTTCGTTCCATACGAAGCCGCAGTCTTCACAAAAGGCGAGCCGGATATCCCCCTTGACGCAGTCCAGCGCCCTGGCACGCTCGCGAATGACTTGCACGGTGTGCACCGGAAAGTCAGAAAGCGCGTAGAATATCTGAGCGTGCCGCGACGCGCAGCAAGGACAGCCACGCGAGGCCACCTGCACCCCGCTTGCCTTATCGAGTGATGGGGTTGCGTACACGTCCGTCTCCTGGCGGTTTTTCTGTGTCTGGACCGATGGGAGGGCGGCGGAACAACAACACGCTCCGCCTGCGGATTAACGTTGCGCGCCGGCACGCCGGCCCGTGCGCAACGATGAACGAGGGACTGATAACCGTTCTAAACGCCAATATTATATCGACGCGGCGCTTGTCGTCGTCAACACACGCAACACCCCCTGTTTGTGGTAGCGAGGATTCGCTGGACGTACGGGGGTAGAATTTAAGCGGAATTGGCAGTTTTTCTTGCCGACGACGTGGCTCGAATACGACGCTGCTTCAGTGCAGCGGCGCACGCATGTGCGGACTGTCCAGAGAAAATGCCGGAATCGCCACATCGAACCGTTCACCGCTTTCGGACACCATCTGGTAGGTGCCGACCATGATGCCCGAAGGTGTCGTCAGCGGTGCGCCGCTCGCGTACTCGAAGGACTCTCCCGGCGCGAGGACCGGCTGCTTGCCGACGACGCCCTCGCCGCGCACCTCCTGCATGCGCCCATCGGCGTCCGTGATCTGCCAGGCACGACGCAGCAACTGGACGGTAGCCTGACCCTGGTTTTCGATCCGCACGTGATACGCCCAAACGAAGTGGCGGGCGTCGGGCTCGGACTCGTCTTCCAGGAAAAACGGCTGCACCGACACCGTGATCGCCCGTGTCGTCGCGCTATACACACTGCCTGGGATCCAAGCCGGGTCGCTCACAGGCGCATCCCCTCACGCTTTGCCGACGTCACGGCCGATCCCCGTCTCGGTCGGGCGACCGTTCATCGTCAGCGTCGTTCACGCATCGTTGCTATTGATGGCGCTCGCGAAGCGCTTTGTCCAGCCCGCGTACAGAGAAAGCGCCGGTGCGACGATCCGCAAGGGCGATTCATGCCCGACACATGGCATCCCTGCACAACATGTTGAATCGTTGGCATTTTCGACACAAGCGGATGGATCGTCCCGCCGTACCGTTGGATTAGCGGCCGGAACAGGTGGCGCCACCCAGGACGCAGAACTGGGCGCAATAGCGATGGTTGAGCGCGACCGGCCCGCGGGCATCGGCGAGCCGCGCGCCCAGCTCGAACTGCGGATCATAGGGCAGGAGCGTGCAAGGCAGGACCACCGGTGCCGCGGCGCCCTTGCGCTTGATGATCATGCGCGATGAAGCGCACATCATGGCATCGGGCGAAACGCCCAGAATCTGCCAGCAGCGCTCGGTGATCTCCGGTGCGTCGCGCGCGCTGTCCATCTCCGGAAACAGGACCAGCGCCGCGGGATCGGCGGCATCGAGCGTGATGGCTTCTGCGGCGAACAGACCGGCGAAGCCTCTGCGCAAGCCCGCCTCGCCCTCGTCCCACAACATGCGCGCGGCAACGGAAAGCCGGAAGCCGTTGTCGGCAAGCCATTTCAGTCCTTGCAGCATCGGCGACCACGTACGTGGACCACGTACCGCCTCGTGACGATCACACCGATAGTGGTCGATGGAGACGCGCAGGGCGAGCGCGTCGCCAAAGCGTGCCTTGAGCGCCAGGAGTTGCGCGCTTCGATGCTGCATCGGACGCATGGCGTTGGTGAGAACGAGAACGCGATAGCCGCGTGCAAGGACATCTTCGAGCATCTGCGGGAGCGCGCGGTTCATGAATGGCTCGCCGCCGGTGAACCCGATCTCCTCGACCGACCAGCCGAGGTCCGCGATCTCGTCCAGGTATCGCCGGACGTCGCTCGCATCGAGATAGGCGAGCCGGTCGTTGTCGGGTGCGGATTCGATGTAGCAGCCCTTGCACGCGATGTTGCACAGGCTGCCGGTATTGAACCACAGCGTCACCAGGGACCTGAGTGCGATCCGCGCCCGCGGCTCGCCCGCGGCGGTGACCAGGGGGTCCTGGAACTTGCGCGGCTGGAACGCCGACCGTTCGTCGATGGTGGTTTCAAACATGCCAGGGGCGCCTCATGGGAGTGGTGACCGGCGATAACGCACGGCGTCGCGCGATGGGCCGGGCGGCACTGCCGGCGAGAGCAGCGGTGCCCACAAGATTGAGGGCAGGAAGCGACGATGGCAAACGGCGATGGCTCACGTCTGCGTGACGTGGCCGCCGTCCTGCCCCCCGCCTTGCGTGTCTCTCCGCCGCTCGGCTAGAATGGCACCTTCGTTGCCCGGATTTGTTTCGGGGGGTGGTTCGGGCGGGCGTGGTTCAATGGCAGAACGAAAGCTTCCCAAGCTTTAGACGAGGGTTCGATTCCCTTCGCCCGCTCCAAACCGCCACGGCTCGGCGTACACGTGGCGGCGCGCTCTTGCCCATGGCTGCGGGGCGGTGCTCGCGTCTGCGATCACGCTGCCCTGGCTGGGGCGGGAGGATTCGAACCTCCGATCACGGATCCAAAGTCCGTTGCCTTACCGCTTGGCCACGCCCCAACGTGCCGGCAACTTAGCCGCTCGCCGCGCTTGCCGCAACCGGGGCCGCCGCGATCCACCAGCCGTCATGGCGCGCCGCCAGCACGGCCGCACCGGCGTTTGCTTCCGCCTCTTGCGCGAACAAGGCAAAGCACGTCGCACCAGAGCCGCTCATGCGCGCAATCAGCGCTCCAGGCAGGTCCGTCAGCGCGGCGAGCACGTCCGCGATCACCGGCGCCTGCGCAATTGCGGCATCGGTCAGATCGTTGCGCCGGGACGCGATCAGGGCAGCGAGCGCGCACGCATCCTTGATCGGCTCGGAAAAGCGGGCGGGCGGTGAGAACGGACCGCGACGCGCGCGGAACACGCCCGGCGTCGGCAGCGCCACCCCCGGATTGGCGAGCACGAACCAGCACGGCGGCAAGACAGGCGCCGACGCGACCTCCTCTCCGATGCCGCCCACGAACGCGGTGCGACCGGCGACGCACATCGGTACGTCGGCACCCAGCCGCAGGCCGAGCGCTGCGAGTGCCTCGTTATCCAGGCCCAACCGCCACAGGCGGTTGAGCGCGTGGAGCGTCGCGGCGGCGTCGGCCGAGCCGCCGCCGATGCCGGATGCTACCGGCAGCCGCTTCGTCAACCGAATCGCGGCCCTGGGGGTGATGCCGGCCGTTTCCGCCAGAGCCTCCGCCGCGCGTGTCACCAGATTGTCTGCGGCCGCGGACAAGCCGTCGGCAAACGGCCCATCGATGCACAGCCGAAGATCGCCGGCGGCTTGCACTTCCAGGCTGTCGGCGACGCCGGCGAAGGTGATCAGGCTGTCGAGCAGATGATAGCCGTCGGCGCGGCGGCCGAGGACGTGCAGGTAGAGATTGAGCTTGGCCGGCGCCTCGACGCAGACGGTGGCGTCGGCCGCGCTCACGGCTGGACGGCGTTGGCCTGACGCACGAGGCCGCGCTGCAGCTTGTCTTCGAGCTGTGCCTTCAGCTCCGCCTCGGGGGACAGAGCGAGCGCCGTCCGCCACTGATAGCGGGCCTCGCGCTGGCGGCCGGCCGCCCAATAGGCATCGCCCAGGTGATCGTTCATCACCGGGTCCTCGGACTTGAGCTCGACCGCACGCTCCAGTGCGACGACCGCCTCCGGATAGCGCCCCAGCCGATACAGCACCCAGCCGAGGCTGTCGACGATGTAGCCGTCCTGCGGCCTGAGCGCGACGGCTTTGCGAATCATCTCTTCGGCCTGGGCGAGATTGCGGCCCTGCTCAACCCAGGAGTAGCCGAGATAATTCAGGACAAAGGGCTGTTCGGGCTCGAAGGCCAGCGCCTTGAGGAAATCGGCCTCGGCGCGATCCCAGTTTTTGGCGCGTTCGAGCGCGATGCCGCGCGCATACAGGAGCCGCCAATGGTAGGGCTTGAGCTCGCCGATGCGTGCGAACGCGCGATCGTAGGCCTTGACCGCGTCCTCGAACCGCTCGTGCCGGCGCAGCAGGTCGCCAAGCTCGCTCAGCGGCTCCGGATCGTCCGGATGCTTGCGCGCCAAGTCTTCCAGCATGCGCACGGAATCGTCGAAGCGATCGAGACGATCGAGATTGCGCGCCGTGCCCAGCTCGGCGCTCTCTGCCAGGGGAGAGCTGCGATCGATCTCGGCGTAGATCGCGTTGGCGTCGGCGTAGCGGCCGGCATCTTCCATCAAATCGGCGACGACCATTCGCAACTCGGGAAAATCGGGGCGGATGTAAAGACCGAGCTGACCGAGAATCAGCGCGCTTTCATCGGCATTCTGGCGCCGCGCGATGCCGGCAGCGTCGAACAGCGCTTCGGCGGCGCCATCCTTGGCCGAGCGGATGATCCGCGGCGGCACGACGCGCCGATCCAGGCGCTCGATCTGTCCGGCGATCCCGTGCGCCTGTGGAACCCGCTCGAGATAGCTGCGATAGAGTGCCGCCGCCTTGTCCGGCTTGCCGGCCCGCGCCAACACGCCGGCGGCCAGTTCGGTCAGACGCAACCAAGGCTGTTCGTGCTGATCGAATACCGGCTGCAGTTGCGCCTCGGCGGCCGCGCTGCGATTGGCGAGATCATCGATCCATGCCGCATGCAGACGATAAAGCATGGCGACGCCGTTGGCATTGCCCGCAGGATCGAGCCCGGCGAGCGCCTCGTCGGTGTGGTTTTCACCGGCCAGCGCCCACGCGGTCAGGACCCGGGCGATATAGCCGAGCCCACCTTCGGCAGGGAACGGCGCCAGATGCTGGGCAGCGGCGGCGAAATGCGCCGCACGAAGATCATCGGCGGCGAGAATAAGCCGGGCGAGCGCCGCGTCATTCTTGCCATCAAGGAATTTTCGCGCCAGTGGCACGGCGTCGGCCGTTTGCCCCGCAATGACGAGGGCGGCGTAGGCTCGGGCGATCAGGGCCGGCTCGTCGGGGTCGATGTCGAGGGCCGCGCGCAGAAAATCCACGGCCGCCGCCGCGTCATTAGCAACCTCCGCGTGCCGCGCGGCAAGGTAATTGCCGCTCAAGGTGGCGCCGGGCTCCACTTCCTGGCGTGCCTGCAACCGGGAATCGGGAGCACACGCGGCTGCAACCAGGACCAAGGCGAACAGCATCGCCTCCCGCCGGCACCACAGGCACCGCACGGTCAAGATCAGTGCCTTCATTACCCGTCCTTACCTACATGTTGGGATAATTGGGGCCGCCGCCGCCTTCGGGCACCACCCAGTTGATGTTCTGCGTCGGATCCTTGATGTCACAGGTCTTGCAGTGGACGCAGTTCTGCGCGTTGATCTGCAGTTTTTTTCCTGCGCCATCGTCGACAAATTCATAGACACCCGCCGGACAGAACCGCCCTTCCGGACCTTCGTAGCGCGCCCAGTTCACCGTCAGCGCCACCGCCGGGTCCTTGAGCTTCAGGTGCACCGGCTGGTCCTCTTCGTGATTGGTGCTGGACAGGTACACCGAGGACAGCTTGTCGAAGGTGATCACGCCGTCGGGCTTGGGATACTCGATGCGCGGTGCCTCGCTCGCCGGCTTGAGCTGGGTATGGTCCTCGTGATGCTTGAAGGTCCAGGGCGCGCGGCCGCGCCAGACGTAGGTATCGAGTGCCGAGTAGGAAATCCCCGCCCACAGGCCGTTGTGGAACGAGGGACGGATGTTGCGCACCTTGTAAAGCTCGTCCCAAAGCCAGCTCTTCTTCAGCGCTTCGGGATAGGCCTCGATCACGTCGGCTGGGTGCTCGCTCGCCAGCGCCGCGAAGACTGCGTCCGCGCAGACGATCCCCGATTTCATTGCCGTGTGCGTGCCCTTGATCTTGGGCACGTTGAGGAAGCCGGCGGTGTCGCCGATGAGCGCGCCGCCCGGAAAGACGAGGCGGGGGATCGACTGGAAGCCGCCTTCCGCCAGCGCACGCGCGCCGTAGGCGATGCGCCGGCCGCCTTCGAAGGTTGGGCGGATCGCCGGATGGGTCTTGAAGCGTTGCATCTCGTCGAACGGCGAGAGGTGCGGGTTCTCGTAATCGAGCGCGATGACGAAGCCGACCGCGACCTGGTTGCCTTCGAGGTGATAGAGGAACGAGCCACCGTAGGTCCTGGCATCCATCGGCCAGCCGACGGTGTGCACCACCTTGCCCGGCGTGTGCTTGGAGGGGTCGACCTCCCACAATTCCTTGATGCCGATGCCGTAGCATTGCGGCTGCGCGCCCTCGCGGAGATTGAAGCGCTCCAACAGCGTCTTGGTCAGCGAGCCGCGACAGCCTTCGGCAAACAGCGTGTATTTCGCCCGCAACTCCACGCCCGGCTGATAATTCGCCGTCGGCTCGCCATCCTTGCCGATGCCCATGTCGCCGGTCGCGACGCCGACGACGCGGCCCGCATCGTCGTACAACACCTCGGCACCGGCGAAGCCGGCATAGATCTCGACGCCCAACGCCTCTGCCTGGCTCGCGAGCCAGCGGCAGACGTTGCCGAGGCTGACGACGTAGTTGCCGTGGTTGTGCATCTGCGGCGGCGTCGGCAGGCGGATTGCCTTGGTTGCGGTCAAAAAAAGGAACGAGTCATCGCCGGCGGGTGTGTTCAGTGGCGCACCCTTGTCCTTCCAGTCAGGGATCAACTCGTCGAGCGCGCGCGGTTCGATCACGGCGCCGGAGAGGATGTGGGCGCCGACCTCCGAGCCCTTCTCGATCAAGCATACGGAAAGCTCACGGTCGCCCTCTGCGGCAAGCTGCTTCAAGCGGATCGCCGCGCTCAGCCCCGAAGGGCCGCCGCCCACGATCACGACGTCGAATTCCATGCATTCCCGACTCATCACCCCTCCCCGCGTTCACCCTTCGAGACGGCGTCGCCCCCTCTCCCAGCCACGCCTCGTTCTTATGGCTCGCGTCGCCCTAATATCATGACCTCCTTATATCATAGCGCTTCGGTGCTCGACCGCAAAATGCGCCAGGGCCCATACGAATGCGGCCTTGCCGCGCGCCGGCAAACTCCATACCGATAACACGGATGGATGCGGACGAGCGTGCGCGCCTGGCATCGTTGATGCGCTGGTATCTGGAAGCGGGCGTCGATGAGACGATCGCCGAGACCGCGTGCGACCGCTATCGGCGCGAGGAAGAGCCTGGCGCTTTGCCGGTAGAGCCGGAAGCAACGCACACCCACCAAGCGGCCGCTGCGGGCCCGGCGGCAACGGCAACGGCTTCGCCTGTTAGGGCATCCCGAGAGTTCCTCACCGTCGCAGACGATGCCCGGGCACTCGCCGGGGCTGCCGACAGCCTCGAAGCCCTGCGCACGGCGCTCGCCGGATACGCGGGTTGCCCGTTGCGCAAAACGGCGACCAACCTTGTGTTCGGCGACGGCAGCGCGCGCGCCGGTGTGGTTCTGATCGGCGAGGCGCCGGGTGCCGAGGAGGATCGTCAGGGCATCCCTTTCGTCGGCCCCAGCGGCCGTCTCCTCGACCGCATGCTCGCCTCCATCGACTTCGACCGCACGGGGGTGTTCATTTCCAACACCGTGTTCTGGCGCCCGCCGGGTAATCGCGCCCCGACATCGCAAGAGGTTGCCGCCTGCCTGCCGTTCGTCGAGCGCATCGTCGAGCTGATCGCGCCCGCGATCCTGGTTGCCCTGGGTGGGCCGGCCGCATCGGCGCTGCTCGGACAAAGCGAGAGCGTCGGCCGGCTGCGCGGGCGCTGGTTCAATTACCAGACCGCGCGGCTCGCCCGTCCGATTCCCGCAACGGCACTGTTCCACCCGGCTTACCTTCTGCGCTCGCCCGCACAGAAGAGGCTTGCCTGGCGCGACCTGCTCGCAATCAAAAAGAAAATCACCACAATCGCATAGGCGTGACGCGCCGATCGTCATGCCGTACCGTGGGCGAAACAAGTGGTGAACACGCCACTTTTTCTTGCCTCATGGCGCAAAACTTGCTTTGTACGTTATTCAAAAGCCTATGGGGGAAAGAATTTGAACGGAGTTCTGCGCGCGTTTGCGCTGTTGTTTTTGTTTTGCCTGATTGGCACCCAAGCCGTCCTCGCCGACGATGCACGCCCCAGCACGGCCGCCAATACGACGGAAGCCCGCCTCAAACCAAGCAACGCCCTCCTGCCGCGGGTCTTATCGGCGCGCGATGCCGCCCTGTATCGGGAAATCTTCGCGCTGGGCGAAATGGGACAATGGGATGATGTCGATGGGATGGTGCCATACCTCGGCAACGATCTTCTGATCGGGCACGTGCTGGCGCAGCGATACCTGCACCCCACGGCTTACACCAGCCGGCCGCAGGAACTGGCCATGTGGCTTGTTCTGTACTCCGATCTGCCGGAAAGCGGACGAATCCGCGACCTCATCGAAGAAAAGCGGGAAGCGGAGCGCCAGGCCCTGCTCGCGGCAAAGCGCGCCGCCGAACGGCAGCGCTTGGCCAAGGTCCGGGCGAAGTCGGACACCCGGACGCAGAAAACCCGCAGCGGCAGCGTGAAGAAGCGCGATCGCGGCCGCAACGTCACCGCCATTTCGAATGATAACCCCGCACTGGCGCTCGCCTCTCGCGATGACGGCATCAGGCACCAAGCTGCAGGCGGGCATGCCTTTGCCCGGAATCCCCTAGGCGCCCCTTCGAGGATTCTATCCGCGGCGTGGAGCGGCAGCGAGGCGCCGGTGCGTGGTGACTGGAACGGTGCGTTGAGCGCGTGGCAAGCGGGAGATTACGACCGGGCAGCCCAGCAGTTCGAAGCCGTCGTCTCGCGCAGCGGCGATCGCGGCTGGACGCTGTCGGGGGCGGCGTTCTGGGCGGCGCGCGCGCATCTCTATGCCCGGCAGCCAGAGCAGGTCAATCGCTTGCTGATGGTCGCCGCCGACTATCCACGCACGTTCTATGGCCTTCTGGCGCGACGCATCCTCGGCCTGCCCATGCCGTTCCGATGGCAGGCGGATGAAGCCGATGCGGCCGCGGTTTCCGAGATCGCGGCGACACGGACCGGCCAACGCGCCCTTGCCCTCATTCAGATCGGCCAACTGGGGCTCTCCGAGGCCGAACTCGAAGCGGCCTGCTGCGGCCGGCGCGGCGGTGCCCATATCCATGGCGCCATGGTGGTGGCGGAACAAGCCGGGCTGGCGCATCTCGCGGTCCGGCTCGCGGCCGAGCTTTATCCCAACGGCGGTGGACTCGACGCGGCTGCCTATCCGGTACCGTATTGGCGACCGGATGGCGGCTTTACCGTCAATCCTGCGCTGGTGTACGCGGTCGCCCGCCAGGAATCGAAGTTCGATCCGCAGGCCGTCAGCCCGGCCGGTGCGCGCGGCCTGATGCAGGTGATGCCGTCGACGGCGGATCTGGTCGGCCGCAGGTCCGGCGAGTGGTCGCCGGGTGCCATCCGCCTCTCGGATCCCGGCGTCAATCTCGCCGTCGGCCAACGCTACCTTGAGATGCTGTTGGGTCAGGAGGATATCGGTGGCGATCTGTTCCGGCTGACGGCGGCCTGGAACGGCGGTCCCAACAACGTGCGCAAGTGGGAGAGCACCGGCACCGACGATCCGCTGTTGTACATCGAGACCATTCCCTACGGCGAAACCCGGGATTTCATCGAGCGCGTGCTCGCCAACTACTGGATCTATCGCAGCCGCTTTGGCCAGCCGGCGCCGTCTTTGGATGCGCTGGCGGGCGGTGCCTGGCCGACCTATGTCGAGGCCAACGAAGCGTCGGTGCGGGTCGCGCGAAGCTATGAAAATTGAGGGCGAGCGGGCGTTCGTCGCCGTCAACATCGCCGTGTTGACTGTTTCCGACTCGCGCACCGAAAAGGACGATACATCTGGTCAGGCGCTGGCCGCCCGCATCGAGAGTGCCGGCCATCGGCTGGTCGGCCGCCGCATCATCCGCGACGATGCCGATGCCATCGCCGCCGTGCTCCGGGGCTGGATCGCCGATGCGGGCATCGACGTGATCATCACCACCGGCGGCACCGGCCTGACCGGGCGTGACGTGACGCCCGAGGCGGTTCGCGCGGTGATCGACAAGGAGATTCCCGGCTTCGGCGAACTGTTCCGCTGGATCAGCTACAGGAAGATCGGCACCTCGACCATTCAGTCACGGGCGCTGGCCGGCGTCGCCGCCGGCACCTACATCTTCGCCGTCCCCGGCTCGACCGGCGCGTGCAGGGATGCCTGGGACGAGATCTTGGTCCATCAGCTCGACTCCCGCTACCAGCCGTGCAACTTCGTCGAGCTGATGCCGCGCTTGCAGGAACGGCGCACCGAACCGCCCGACGATTAGCCTCGGGCGGGCGGTTTGATCAAGACCAGCGTCGTCCAGCCGTCGAAGACATAGGTGCGCTCCAACCGCAGGCCCAGTGCGCGGTGGACGGCAAGCACCCTTGCCGCGTCGCGCTCCAGGAAACCCGAGAGCACGGCCCGGCCACGCGGCGCGAGTGCCGCGACAAGTGCCGGTGCCAGCCGGCGCAGCGGCCGCGCCAGAATGTTGGCAAAGACCAGATCATAGGGCGCTGAGCGTCGGATCAGCGGCCAGGCGTAGCCATCGGCGCGCACGGCGCGCACCAGCGGCGCCACGCCGTTGGCGCGGGCATTGGCGGTGGTCTCCGCCACGGCCGCCCCGTCGATGTCCGCGGCCACCACCGGGATGCGCCTGTCCTTCGCCGTTGCAATCGCGAGGATGCCCGAGCCGCAGCCGACATCGAGCGCGCGCGTGATGCTGCGGGCCCGCAGCGCCGACAGCGCGGCCAGGCACCCCAGGGTCGAGGCATGGTGGCCCGAGCCGAAGGCAAGCCCCGCTTCGATCTTCAGGCCGATGGCACCCGAAGGGACTGAGGCGCCGACGTGCCGGCCGAAGACGAAGAAGCGGCCGATGCGCACCGGCGGCAGGCTTTTCAGGCCCTCGGCGACCCAATCCTTGTCGATCAGCGGTTCGATCGTCAGGGCGGGCATCGGCATGCCGGCGGCCGTGGCCGCAATGGCCAACGCCAGATCGAGTGCGGCCGCGGCCGGCCGTTCGGCGGCAATCGCCTGGACGTCCCAGGTGCCGCCGGCAGCCTCGAAGACGAGCACCGACTGCGCGAAGGGGTCGAGCGCTGCCGCGAACGCATGGGCGGCAGCTTGCGCCGGTGCGCGCAGTACCACCCGCCACAACGGTACTGCCATCAGGTCGCTTCGACGAAGCTGGCGACCACCGTCTTGCGGCCGGCCTTCTCGAAGTCGATGGCAAGCTTGTCGCCATCGACGGCAAGCACCGCGCCGTAGCCGAACTTCTGATGAAACACCCGCTGGCCGGTGGCGAACCCGTGCTGGGGCGCCGCGCGGCTGACCACGCGGTAGGACGCCCCTTCCAGCACCGGCGGCCGCCGCCGTCCGTCGCCGCCGCCCCAGCGATCGCCTTGCGGCGCCGGGCGGTCGAAGATCGCGTCCCGCTCGCTCAACGACGAACGGCCGGCGTGGCCTCCGAGCATGCCGCGCGGCGTCTGCTGGAAGACATTTTCCGAAGGCAGCTCGGCGATGAAGCGCGATGGCAGCGCGTTTTGCCAGTGGCCGAAGACCATGCGGCTGCCGGCGTAGCTGACGATGGCGCGGCGCCGGGCCCGGGTCAGCCCGACGTAGGCGAGGCGCCGCTCTTCTTCGAGCGCGGCGGCACCGGCTTCTTCCAGCGCACGCTGGTTGGGGAACAGCCCCTCCTCCCAGCCAGGCAGGAACACGGTATCGAACTCGAGACCCTTTGCCGCGTGCAGCGTCATCAGCGTGATCTTGTCGTCGCCGCCGTCCTGGTCGTTGTCCATGACCAGGCTGACGTGCTCAAGAAAGCCGGTCAGGTTCTCGAACTCGGCGAGCGCGCCCACCAGCTCCTTCAGGTTTTCCAGCCGGCCGGCGGCATCGGGGCTGCGGTCTTCTCGCCACATCCGCGTATAGCCGGACTCGTCGAGCACGAGCCTGGCCAGCTCCGGGTGCGGCATCACCGCGATCAGGCCGCGCCAGCGGTCGAAATCGGCGATCAGCCGGGCGAGGCCCGAACGCGCCGGGCCCTTCAGCTCATCGGTCTCGACCAGCGTGGCCGCCGCCCGGCTCAACGACAGCGCCTCGCGCCGGGCCAGCAAATGCAGGCTGCGCAGGCTGGTGGTGCCGAGGCCGCGCTTGGGCAGGTTGACGATGCGCTCGAACGCGAGGTCGTCGTCGGGCTGGACGAGGACGCGCAGATACGCGATCGCATCGCGGATTTCCTGGCGTTCGTAAAAGCGGAAGCCGCCGATGACCCGGTAGGGCAGGCCAACGGTGATCAGACGCTCCTCGAACTCGCGGGTCTGGAATCCGGCGCGGACGAGGACCGCCATGCTGTTGAGCGGCTCGCCGCCCGCCTTCAACGCCTGGACATGATCGCACAGTCCGCGCGCCTCATCCTCGCCATCCCAGGCGCCGCGGATGAGGATGCGCTCGCCCTCGTTCAAGGGCGTCCACAAGGTCTTGCCGAGCCGCCCCTTGTTGTGCGCGATCAAATGCGACGCCGCGGCCAGGATGTGCGGCGTGGAGCGATAGTTGAGTTCGAGCCGGATGACGGTGGCGCCGGGAAAATCCTTCTCGAAGCGCAGGATGTTGCCGACCTCGGCGCCGCGCCAGGAATAGATCGACTGGTCATCGTCGCCGACGCAGCAGATGTTGTGATGCGTCTGCGCCAGCGCGCGCAACCAGAGGTATTGGGCGACGTTGGTGTCCTGATACTCGTCGACCAGGACGTAGCGGAATTGCCGCTGGTACTTGGCGAGGACGTCGGCATCGCTGCGGAACAAGGTGAGCCCGTGCAGGAGCAGGTCGCCGAAATCGGCGGCATTGAGCACCTTGAGGCGTTCCTGATACTCGGCATAGAGCGCGAGCGCGAGGCCGTCGACGGCGTCCGCTCCTTCCGCCGGCGAGACCTGGGCGGGCGTCAGCCCGCGATCCTTCCAGCGCGCGATCACGGCGAGCACCAGACGCGGCGGTGTGCGCTTGGCATCGACGTTGCGCGCTTCGAGGAGCTGCTTGATCAGGCGGAGCTGGTCATCGGTGTCGAGGATGGTGAACGTCGGCTTCAGCCCGACCCGCTCGGCGTGCGCACGCAGGATGCGCGCGCCGATGGCGTGAAAGGTGCCGACCCACCAGCCCTCGACCGAACAGCCGAGCATGGCAGCGACGCGTTCGCGCATCTCGCGCGCCGCCTTGTTGGTAAAGGTAACCGCCAGCATTTGCCAGGGACGGGCCTTGCCCGACGCCAGGATATGGGCGAGCCGGCTGGTCAACACCCGGGTCTTGCCGGTGCCGGCGCCGGCCAATACCAGGACCGGGCCGTCGGTGCATTCCACCGCGCGCCGCTGCGCCTCGTTGAGATGCTCCAGGTGTTGCGAGACCGAGGTCGCCGGCGCCGACGGCCGCTCGGCCAATTCGAAAGGATCGACCATACCCAAGATATAGCATCCCAACCGGCGCTATCGACCCAACTTTTTGACCAAACCGGTCAGGCGGCCGTTTTTTCAAGCGTTTGCGTGCCGGCTCGTCCGCTCGGTGGTGCCCGCGCGGCGCGGCGCCCTATGCCGATTCACCACCACCGGTGCCGCCACGGCCCGCTCAGGCCGCCGCCTCACCGCCGCCATCGCCGGCATCGAGCGCGTAGCCTGCGCCGCGTACGGTGCGGATCACGTCGTCGTCGCCATGGGCGCCGAGCGCCTTGCGCAGCCTTCGGATGTGGACGTCGACCGTGCGAAGCTCGACGTGGATGTCGCGGCCCCACACCCGGTCGAGCAACTGTTCGCGCGTGAACACCCGTTCCGGCCGCTCCAGGAACAGCCGCAGCAGGCGAAACTCGGTGGGACCGAGGTGGATCGGCCGACCGCCGCGCACCACCCGATGGGTGCCGAGATCCATGGTGATGCCGCCGCAGACCAGCCGCTCCTCGCTGAAGGAGGGTCGCGAACGGCGCAGGACCGCGCGCACGCGGGCGATCAACTCGGCCGGAGAGAATGGCTTGACCACATAATCGTCGGCGCCGCAGTCGAAGCCGCGGATGCGGTCGCCCTCCTCGCCGCGCGCGGTGAGCATGATCACCGGGATCGAGCGGGTTTCGGAGCGCATCCGCATGCGCTGGCAGACGGCAATTCCCGACAGTCCCGGCAGCATCCAGTCGATCAGGGCGATGTCGGGCTCCTTTTCCTCGACCGCAAGCAGTGCCTCGTCGCCGTCCTGGGCCATGGTTACCGCGAAGCCTTCGCGCTCGAAGTTGTAGCGCAGCAACTCCGCCTGCGCTTCCTCGTCCTCGACGATCAGGATTTTCGGTTTCACTGGTTGCAGGCTCCCCACGTCCCGGTTCACTCAGTGCCGCGCGGCCACATCGGCGACGACGAATTCGCTCTCATCTCCGCGCGGCCGCTGGTCGGTCGGGGCCTCACCGGTGACGAGGAAGTGGACGATTTCCGCGATGTTGGTGGCGTGATCGCCGATCCGCTCCATGTGCTTGGCGACGAACAGCAGGTGCGTGCACGCGGAAATGCTGCGCGGGTCTTCCATCATGTAGGTCAGCAACTCGCGGAAAATGGCTGTGTGCAGGGCGTCGAGTTCGCGGTCGCGTAAGCGGACGGCATCTGCCTTGTCGCGGTCACGGGCGAGATAGGCGTCGAGCACGTCCTTGATCATCGCCTGCGCGAGCTGTCCCAGTCGCGCCACCGTCTGTGCGGACGGCACCGGTGTCGTCTCCACGATGGCCGCGGTGCGCTTGGCGATGTTCTTGGCGTAGTCGCCGATCCGCTCGATCATGCTCGAAGTCTTCAAGGCGCCCACGATCTCGCGCAGGTCGCTCGCCATCGGCTGGCGGCGGGCCAGCATGGCAATGGTGTGCTGGTCGACCTGGGTTTCGAGCACGTCGATGCGCCGATCGGCGGAGATGATCGCGGCCGCCTTCTCGACGTCGCGCTGGACCAGCGCCTCGATGGCGCCGGCGAGCTGTACCTCTGCCAGCCCCCCCATCTCCGCGATCAGGTGATCGAGACGCTTCAGATCGTCATCGAAGGAGCGGACGGTATGTTCGGAGCTCATGACGGGGGTTCCCTTCGCGCGAACGACGATACGCTGCCTAGCCGAAGCGGCCGGTGATGTAGTCCTGCGTCCGCCGTTCCCGCGGATTGGTAAAGATCTGCTCGGTATCGCCGGTCTCCACCAGGATTCCCAAGTGGAAGAATCCGGTTCGCTGGGAGACACGCGCCGCCTGCTGCATCGAATGCGTGACGATGACGATAGTGTAGTTGGCGCACAGTTCCTCCATCAGTTCCTCGATCTTGGCGGTCGCGATCGGATCAAGCGCCGAGCACGGCTCGTCCATCAAGATCACCTCCGGCTGCACGGCGATGGCGCGCGCGATGCATAGTCGCTGCTGCTGGCCGCCGGAAAGACCGGTGCCGGGTTGATCGAGGCGGTCGCGCACCTCCTTCAGAAGACCGGCCTTCTCGAGGCTTCGATGCACGATCTCGTCGAGCTCGGTCTTGTTGCCGGCAATGCCGTGGATGCGCGGCCCGTAGGCGACGTTCTCGTAGATCGATTTCGGGAACGGATTGGGTTTCTGGAACACCATGCCGACGCGCGCGCGTAAGTGCACGACATCCATTTCCCTGGCGTAGATATCGTCGCCATCGAGCAGGATCCGCCCGGTCACCGTGCAGCCGGCGATGGTATCGTTCATGCGGTTGAGGCAGCGCAAGTAGGTCGACTTCCCGCAGCCCGACGGGCCGATCAGCGCGGTGACCTGATTCTTGTAGATGTCGAGGGAGACATCCTTGAGCGCTGGCTTGGTCCCATACGAAACGCACACTTTCTCGGTTACGAACGCCGGCACCTCTGTCTGCGGCCGTGGAACGGCTTCGCCTGTGGCTGACGGTCGCACAAACTGCGACGACATTTCGGTCATCCCTTGTTGCTCCCTTCCGATCGTGCAGGCACTGCCGCCGGACGGCAAAGCTCTTTTGGTCCCGTTACCATTTCCGCTCGAACCGTTTGCGCAGGACGACGGCAACCAGGTTCATCGCGATGAGAAAACCCAGAAGAACCATGATCGCCGCCGATGCCCGCTCGACGAAGGCGCGCTCCGGCGCATCCGACCACAAATAGATCTGCACCGGCATCACCGTCGCCGGATCGAGCGGACCACCTGGGATATCGACGATGAAGGCCACCATGCCGATCATCAGCAACGGCGCGGTCTCGCCGAGGGCGTGCGCCATGCCGATGATGGTGCCGGTCAGCATGCCGGGCAGCGCCAGCGGCACCACGTGGTGGAAGGTGGTCTGCATCTTCGACGCACCGACGCCGAGTGCCGCCTCGCGGATCGAAGGCGGCACCGCCTTGAGCGCGGCGCGGCTGGCGATGACGATGGTCGGCAGGACGATCAGCGCCAGGACCATCGCGGCCACCAGTGGCACCGAGCGCGGCAACCCAAGGAAGTTGATGAACACGGCGAGCCCGAGCAGGCCGAACACAATGGACGGCACAGCGGCGAGATTGTTGATGTTGACCTCGATGATGTCGGTCCAGCGGTTCTTCGGCGCGAACTCCTCGAGGTAGATCGCCGCGCCGACCGCCAACGGGAACGACATCGCCAGCGTCAGGACGATGGTCCAGAACGAGCCGACCAGCGACCCCCACAACCCCGCCAATTCCGGCGAGCGTGAATCACCGGCGGTGAACAGCGTTCGGTTGAAGTGCCGTTCAACCAATCCTCGATCTCTAAGGCGCTGGAACCAGGCGATCTCCTGGTCGGAGACGCGCCGTTCCGCTTCCGCGTCGCCCGCCGCGATATGGCCCTTGGCAAGCTGATCGAGATCGTCGTTCAGCGGAATCAGAAGCTGGAGGCGCTTGCCGATCAGGGTCGGATCGGCAAGCACCAGGTCGCGCAGGATGTAGGTCGCGCCGGGGCTGACCATGCCGCCAAGCTCGCGGCGATCCTCGCGGCTGGTGACGTCGGGGAACAGATCGTAAAGGGTCTCGCGCACCAGCTTCTGATAATTCGCTGCTCCCAGCGTCTCGGGATTCCTCGTGCCGTCCGGATCGATGTCCTGCGGATACAAGGTGACGTCGAGGCGGATCATCGTCTGGGTGAACGCCGGGTAGCCGGTGCGCACCACGGTGATCAGCAGCACGCCAAGCATGACGATCGACAACACGACGGCGATGCGCCCGTACAGGCGGAACCGGCGCTCGGCGGCATAGCGGCGCTTGAGACCGGCGGCCACCGCCTTGGCGACGCGATCGCGCTCGTCCTTCACGGGCGGCTGCGCATCCCCCATCGCGAGGTTACTCATATTGCTCCCTGTACTTTCGGACGATGCGCAGCGCGATCACGTTGATGCCAAGGGTGACAAAAAACAGGACAAGACCAAGCGCGAAGGCCGCGAGCGTCTTCGAGCTGTCGAATTCCTGGTCGCCGACGAGCAGCGTCGCGATCTGCACCGTTATGGTGGTGACCGCATCCATGGGATTGAACGTCAGGTTGGCGGACAGCCCGGCGGCCATGACCACGATCATCGTCTCGCCGATGGCCCGCGAGACCGCGAGCAGAAATCCACCGACGATGCCGGGCAGCGCCGCCGGAATGATCACCTTGCGGATGGTCTCGGATTGCGTGGCGCCGAGGCCGTAGGAGCCCTCGCGCATCGCTTGCGGCACCGCGGTGATCACGTCGTCCGACAGCGACGAGACGAAGGGAATGATCATGATCCCCATGACGCTGCCGGCGGCGAGCGCGCTTTCCGACGAGACCGGGAGGCCCAGGGAGGCGCCTAAGTCCCTGAAAAGCGGTGCCACCGTCAGGGCCGCAAAGAATCCATAGACAACGGTCGGGATGCCGGCCAGGATTTCGAGAACCGGCTTGACCACGGCGCGCACCCGCGGATTCGCGTATTCGGCCATGTAGATGGCGGACAACAATCCGATCGGCATCGCCACGCACATGGCGATGAGCGAGATCATCAGCGTGCCGGCGAACAAGGGTACGGCGCCGAAGGCGCCCGAGGCTCCCACCTGATCCTTGCGCAGGGCGATCTGCGGACTCCATTCGAGGCCGAACAGGAAATCCGTCAGCGGGACTCGCGAAAAGAACCGCCATGCCTCGACAATTAACGACAAAACGATGCCGACGGTGGTCAGCACCGCAATCGTCGAACTGATGATCAGGAGCCAGCGGATCACCGCTTCAACTTGGTTGCGGGCGCGCAATCTTGCGGTGATGCTGTGGCGCGCGTAAGTAAGGCCACCGATGCCGAACGCGAGCACGATCAACGCCAGCGCCAGTCGGCTGGTGCCGCGCATCCGGTTATAGCTGTCCGCTGCTGCCGCCACCTCCGGTGCAACGCTCCGGCTGACCGCGTCGCCCGTGGCATAGTTGCGGATGTCGTTCAGCAGCAGGCCCAGCCGATCGGCCGGCAATGTTCGGTGCGCGTCGGTCAGACCATGCACCACGAGCCGCTCGATCAACGCCGGTTCGACCACCAGCCACACCGCAAGAACCAGCAAAGCCGGCAGGGCGCACCAGACAGCAACGTAATAGCCGTAATAGGATGGCAATGAATGCAGGCTGCGCGGTCGTCCGCCGGCCGTTTGCAGCGCCCGCTTCCGTCCCAGATGAAACGCCGCCGCAGAGAGCGCGAGAAGGATTGCGATCAACACGCTCAATGACATCGAATGGTCCCGCAGCTCCGCTTGATCTTGTTATTGTTGTTTATTGCCGTTCACGACGGTCTCAGATGAGGTGGTGGTGGCGGCTGCGCGACTGTGCGCCGCCGGAGCTCTGATCCTAGGGACGGCTTGCACACGGCGGGAAAACGGGCGGCACCGACAGGCTCCCCCCCTCGGCGCCGGTGCCGCCCGCAAGCCGGCCAATTCTACATGTTGACGTTGGTCACGAGGTTCATTGCCTCGGTGCGCCATTTCGAGCGCTCGGCATCGGGCAAAGCGATCAGCCCCTTGTCGGCGAGGTAACCTTCAGGCCCCCACGCCTTGTCGCTGGTGAACTCGGTCAGGTACTCGCGGATGCCGGGGATGACGCCTACGTGCGCCTTCTTGACGTAGATGTACAGCGAACGGGAGATCGGGTACTTGCCCGACGAAATGTTGTCGTAGGTGTCCTCGATCCCCTCGATCTTGCTGCCCTGGATCTTGTCCTTGTTCTGGTCGAGGAAGCTGTAGCCGAAGATCCCGAAGGCATTCTTGTTGGCTTCGAGCTTGCGGACGATCAGGACGTCGTTCTCGCCAGCCTCGATGTACGCGCCGTCCTCGCGGATACCCTGGCACACCGCCTTGTGCTTCTTCTCATCCGTCTTCTTGAGCTCGTCGAGCGCCTTGATCTTGCCGCAACCGCCCTCCATGGCAAGCTCGCTGAAAGCGTCGCGGGTACCGGACGTCGGCGGCGGGCCGAGGACCTCGATCTTCACCTTCGGCAACGACGGGTCGACGTCGCTCCACATCTTGTTGGGATTGGGCTGCAGGCCACCCTTGCCGTCGGGAACATCCTTGGCAAGCGCCAGATACAACTGCTCAAGCGTGATGTTCATCTTCGGCGATGCCTTGGAATTGGCGACGACGATCCCGTCGTAGCCGATCTTGATCTCGGTGATCTCGGCGACGCCGTTCTTGGCGCAAGTTTCCATTTCGGATTTCTTAATCGCCCGCGACGCATCCGAGATGTCTGGGTGATCGACGCCGACGCCGGCGCAGAACAGCTTGAAGCCGCCGCCGGTGCCGGTGCTTTCGATCACCGGGGTCTTGAATTTCGTGGTCTTGCCGAATTCCTCGGCGACGCGGGTCGCGAACGGAAACACCGTCGAGGAACCGACGATGCGGATCTGGTCGCGCGCTTGGGCGGCACTGATGCTGGCGACCGTTGCCACGATGGCGACGGCTAACGTCTTGCGAATCATCACAAACTCCCTCTAGTCCCACTTGACAAGACTGCCGCATGCGCCACCACGCGCAGCGCCCGTTCGCGGCCCGACCCCTCGGCGCCGTTACTCTAGGCGTGCCGCGCTGCCACTTTACGACAATTACGTGACACTTTTATGACTTTGGCTAAGGTGCAGGCGCCCGCTCTGCTGGACTGATACGGGCAGACGATCCATCTGTTTGTGCCGAAGGTGCACATAAGGAAGTGCACTCAAAGAGATGGACGTCCGGGAGACATCGAGGCATCGTTCTGAGTGAAGGCGAGGATGGGATATACCCTCTTCAGCGAAACCCAGAAGCCACGGGAGGATGTCATGCGCCGTTACGTCATCGAACGCGAGATACCGGACGTTGGGAGCCTGGGACCGGAGCAACTGTGCGCCGCTTCGGCAAAATCGAATGAAGCACTCGCCGCCCTAGCGCCGGACATTCAGTGGGTGGAATCCTTCGTTGCCGCGGATCGGACATTTTGTGTCTACCTTGCGAAAGACGAAGAGGTCATTCGCAAACATGCCGAGATCAGTGGTTTTCCGGCCAACCGTATCGTCGAAATCTCGAAGAAGATCGATCCCACGACAGCGGGTTAAGGGTCGTTAAGCGCGTCCACCGCGCGGTCAGCGTAATCAAGGCCGCCGGAGGGCGCGCCTTTGCTCCGTTGCTCTCAGGACGACGAACGGCAGGCACTGCCGGGGGAGGTGTTGCCGGCGTCGATGGCGCACGGCAGGAACACCGACACCGTGCTGCCGACCTTGAGTTCGCTGGCGATGGACAGCCGGCCGCGGTGGCGATTGACGATGTGCTTGACGATGGCGAGCCCGAGGCCGGTGCCGCCCATGCGACGGGAGCGGCCCGCATCGGCCCGATAGAACCGCTCGGTCAGCCGCGGCAGGTGCTCGGCGGCGATGCCCTCGCCCTGGTCGCTGACCGTGATGACGACGCCCGGCACGCCGGCCTCGGGATGGCGTTCGACGAACCGCGCGCGGATACCGATGGGCGTGGACTCCCGGCCGTATTTCACCGCGTTGTCGACGAGATTGTGAAAGACCTGAATGAGCTGATCGTCGTCGCCGATCACCTCCGGGAGATCGCGCGGGCAGTCGATGTCGATGGTCATCTGCTTGGCCGCCGCCCGGCCGTGCAGGGTCTCGGCGGTGATCCGCAACAGATCGTCGAGGTGCACGGCGTCCCTGGGCGGCACGTGCTCGTCGATCTCGACGCGGACGAGCGACATCAGATCATCGATCAGTCGCGCCATCCGCGTCGCCTCGGCGTGCATCAGCCGCAAGAAACGCTCGCGCGCGGCGGTGTCGTCGGTCGCCGGCCCGCGCAGGGTCTCGATGAAACCGATCAGCGCGGACAGCGGCGAGCGCAGTTCGTGGCTGGCGTTGGCGACGAAATCGGCCCGGCTGCGCTCGGCACGTCTGGCGCGGGTTTCGTCGCGCAACACGAGCACGACGCCATCCGGGCCGGCAGCACCCGGCAACGCCGTCGCATAGAGGGTAAACGTGCGAGGCGCCGGCGTCGCCAGACGGACGTCCTCCTTGACCACCGGTCGTCCGGCGATCGCCTCGTCGGTGGCCAGCAGCGCTTCGGGGTGCCGCAGGCTCAAGGCGAGGTCGCGACCGAGGTTGGTGATGGAGAGCGTCTCCCGCGCGCGGGCATTTGCGGCGATGATCCGACGGCGGGCGTCGATCACCAGGACCGGGTCGGGCAGGCTTTCAAGCAAGCCATCGGCGATCGGCACCGGCACCGGCGGCGCCTCAAGGGCGGGGCTGGGGGGCGGTGGCGGCGAAGCACTGAAGAACCACCACCCGCCGCCTGCGAGCAGCGCCAGGGCGATGCTGCCGGCCAGCGGCGATAGGGCGCCGACAGCGCCCAAGGCTGCGAGAAACACAACGACAGGGGCGAGCGCCAGCGCGAGCCGGCGGTGCGAAAGGAACGGCGACGCGACCATGACGTTATCCCCCCCCCATCCGGTGACCATCACCGCCCGACGCTGCGCAGATTACGCGCAGCCGGTGAGACGGCCCGGCCGGTCAGTCTCGCGTCACCGGTGGCACGCTCGCGGAACGCACAAGAGGCGCCCGCGCGCGCGAACGCCTCCTCTGGTGAACCGCCGCGACCGCAAACGGTCGCTGCCGATCCGGGACAACGATGCCCGGGTTATATCCCCATCGCCAGCGATTCCCGCACCGGAGCCTCGCCTTTCTGCACGACGACCCGGTTGCGGCCGCTGTTTTTCGCTTGGTACAGCGCCTTGTCGGCGCGTTCGACCAGACTGCGCACCGGCTCGCCCCAGACGAAATCGGCAACCCCGATCGAAACCTGGACACGGCCCAGCTGGTCGCCGGTCTTGCGGTTGACGATCGGCTTGCTCGCGATACGCTGGCGGATGTTCTCGGCCAAGCGTGCCGCGTTCTCGATGCTGGTGCGTGGCAGAATGACGGCGAATTCCTCGCCGCCATAGCGGGCCGGTGTGTCCTGGCCCTTGCAGGTTTCCTTGAGCACTGCGGCTAAGAGCTTCAGCACCTGGTCGCCGACGGCGTGACCAAAATTGTCATTGAACTGCTTGAAATGGTCGATGTCTAGGAAGAGCAGACACAAGACCTCGCCGGAGTCCACCGACTCGATCGCCGCCTCGCGCAGCATGAAATCGAACATCTTGCGATTGGCGATGCCGGTGAGAGCGTCGGTCATCGCCTCACGCCGCGCGTCGTCGAGCTGCTCCTTGAGCTGTCCGACCTCCGAGCACGATTGGCGAAGCTGCCGTTCCACCTCCCGGCTTTGCTTGGCCATCGCCCGGGTCTGCGACAGGATGACGCTTAAGAGCTGGGTTAAGTCCTCCGACCGGCGGATGTTGCCAACCTTGCCGCGGGCGGCTTCGAGAGTGTCACCGTACGCCTTCGCGTCCAGGTTCGCCCGCTCCAACGTCGCGACGGCCGTCGTCAGCTCGGCTTCAACCCGCTCGGCGATGATCGACAAGGGCACGCTCTCGAACGGACTGGAACAGAACCGCTTGAAAACCTGGGCGTTGCGCTCCTGGGTAAATTCCTGCTCGCTGGTGATCAGGAGGTCGATGACCTGCTTGAGCTCCGTGTTCTCGCCGGACGCATAGAGATACCACACGGCATAATTGTCGGGATTGGGGACAACCGCGTGCTTGGTCATGCGCACCATCGCTTCGCGCGCGATCGTGGTCGCTCTCTCTAAGGTATGCCCGTATTCCATCGCCCTGAACCGTTACCCACCTATCCGTCCACCCGACGGGACCACGGGCGGCATCTTACGCAACGGCTGTTAACATGTGATGAACCATTGGCGGCGCTGTGCTGCGGCGCTGTGCTCAGGCCGGACACTTTCGTCCAAGAGCGATGGCCCGGCCGGCGCGTCGCGGCTGTGCACCGCCCGCACTTTCGGCCACGGCGTGCGCGATGCGTTGCGCGACCGATGGCGGCCAGGGGGCCGATCGCCGCGTTGCGACGCCGACGTTGAGACATAACACCTCGTTGCTCGCGACGACCCCGGGGCGATGCGGGCAGACCATCTCATGGTAGAGGATCAGGCGCTTGTCGTCGCAGGCGAGCACCCGGCTCGTCACCATGAGCCGCTCGCCCGCGCCCACCTCCCGCTCGTAGGTCACATGCGCCTCAAGCACGAACACCGAGCAGCCGGTGCGCGCGCGGTCGTCCGGTCCGCAGCCCAGGCGGCCGAGCGCGGCATCGGTGGCGTGGTCGAACACCAAGACGTAGTAGGCGACGTTCATGTGGCCGTTGTAGTCGATCCACTCCGGGCGAACCGCCTCCTCGTGGGCGGCCAAAGTGGGCATTGCGCCACCCGCCAGTGGACCCGCGCTCATTGCGGTCCCCCTCGGCGCGCCTGCGGGCTCACCATCGCACGCACCGCCGCGATGGCGTCGGCAAGGCCGAGGCGGCGCACCGGCACGCCTTGCGGGAACGCCGTCATCAACCGGCTGGGCAGGGCACGATCAAGCATGACGAAGACGCCCTTGTCGTCGGCGCGGCGGATCAGGCGGCCATACGCCTGCTTGAGCTTAAGCCGAACCAGGGCCTCGTCGTAGCCACGGCCGCCGAAGGCGGTCCGGCGCGCCCGGTGCAGCAGCGTCGGCCGTGGCCAGGGGACCCGATCGAACACGATCAGGCGCAGGGAGCGTCCGGGGATATCCACGCCGTCGCGGACCGCATCGGTGCCTAGCAGGCAGGAATCCTTGTCCTCGCGGAAGATGTCGACGAGCGAGCCGGCATCGAGGGCGTCGACGTGCTGGGCGAGGAGCGCGATGCCGGCGGCTTCGAGCGCGCTGGCGATGCCGCCATGCACGAGGCGCAGGCGCGAGATCGCGGTGAACAGGCCGAGTGCGCCGCCACCCGCGGCCAGGAACAGCTCGCGATAGGCCGCCGCCACAGCGCGGGACTCGTCCCGATCGACATCGGTCACGACCAGGACCTGGGTGTGGGCGGCGTAATCGAAGGGAGAGGCGAGCGCCGAGAGGACCGGCGGCGCGGCCAGATGATGAACGCCGGTGCGCGCTTCCGCCCATGCCCAGTCGGCATCGTCGTCGCCGCTCGCATCGCGCAGGCTGGCCGAGGTCAACAGGACGCCGTGCGCGCCTTCGAGCACGGACTGCGCAAACGGCTCCGTCGGGTCCAGCCAGTGCCGGTGCAGGCCGACATCGACGTCTTCGCCATCGGCACGCTCGATTCCGAGCCAGTCGACAAACTGCGGCGGGATTTCCCGGCCGAGCGCTTTCAGCATCGCCCGCCAGCCGGTGAGCGGCTCGGCAGCGCGGCGGATCAGGCCGCGGCGAATACCCTCGATGCGCGCCCGCGTACCGCTGTCCAGACCGGCGGCGTCGGCATCGAGGCAGTCACCCAGCGCCCTGATCAGGGTCGCTACCGGCCGCTGAAGCTGGTCGAGCGCCGCATCGAGGTCGAGTGCCGCGTCGATCAAGCCGGCGACCGGCGGCTGCACCGCCGCTTCCAGGCTGTACGACGGATCGCCTTCCCGGTTGCGGGCCAGCACCTGGGTGCGGACGCGGCCGAGGAAGGCCTCCGTGGGGCCGGACCAGGTTCCCGCCGCCAGGCGCTGACGCCAGCCGGGGCCGGGCAGGGCGCGCGCCGCCGCCAGCAGAGCGTCGATGGCATCCGTCGCGGCCGCATCGGCGGCAAACAGCTCGGCGGCACGTTCCCGCAGGCCGCGGCGCCGCGACCGGCCCCCCTCGGATCCGCGCAGCCAACGCCTGAGCTCGGCGGTTTCCTGGGCGGACAGTGCCAGGGAAAAGGCACCATCGGCGGCGTCGAAAACGTGGTGTGCTTCATCGAAGACATAGCGTAGCGGCAACCGATCGTCGTCACCACCGCGCACCGCCTGAACCATGACCAGCGCGTGGTTGGCCACCACGATCTCGGCCCGGTGCGCCTTGCGGATCGCCCGCTCGATGAAGCAACGGCGGAAGTGCGGACAGGCACCGTAAATGCATTCGCCGCGGGTGTCGGTGAGCGCAACCGTCTCGCGCGCCCCCAACAGATCGGCGAGCCAGGCGGGGAAGTCGCCGCCGATCATGTCGCCGTCGCGGGTGTGTGCCGCCCAGCGGGCGACAAGGCCGAGCGCGACGGCCTCACGGCCGACAAGGTTGCCGTGCAGGCCGAGCACGGCATCCTCGAAATTGAGAAGGCAGAACAGATTCTCCCGACCCTTGCGCACCACTACCTTGGCCATCTTGTCGGTGAGCTGCGGATAGGCGCGATCGAGTTCGCGGTCGAGTTGGCGCTGAAGCGCCCGGGTGAACGTGCTGATCCAGACCGGGGCGCCGTTCTTGTGTGCCCACACCGATGCCGGCGCGATGTAGCCCAGCGTCTTGCCGATTCCGGTGCCGGCATCGGCAAGCACGACACGCGGCTGGCCGGGGGCCTCGCGCGGACTGAACGCGCCCGCCGCTTGGCTGGCATAGGCCATCTGCTGTGGGCGCGGCTCGGCGCTCGCCCCGACCAGCCGCACCAGACGGGCGCGGGCCTCCACCGGCTCGACGGGCCAGCTCCCGGGCGGTTCCGGCGGACCGGAATCTTCCCACTCCGGCAGCCGCCGCCAGATCTTGAGACCTTCCCAGATCTTGAGACCTTCGACGAAGCGGGCGGGTGAGGCGCTGGCGCCTGCGGGCTGGCCGAGCGCGCTGAGGACCGCATCCGCCCACGGCCAGCCGCCTGCCGCCATGGCGAGTGCGACGATGGCGGCATCCTCGCCGGGTGACGCCGTCAGCTCGGCCAACAGCGCGCGCGCGATGGTCGGTAGCGCCGCCGCTTCCGCCTCCAGGGTGTCCGGAACCGGCAGCAGCAGTGCGGCGGCGAGGCTCTTCGGCGTCGGCACGCAGAATCGCGCCGGCCGGACGAAGGCGAACAGCTCAAGCAGATCGTAGGCGGGGAAGGGCGGAAGCTGGAGCCGCCGCGCCGTCGCGCGGGCGTGACATACCAGCGGCGGCGAGCCGGCGCGCACGCGGTTCGCCGCCTGATCGACACGCAAGACCTCGGCCGCGCCGTCCACCGACAGCCACGCCACCTGCCGCACCCCCGCCGCGAGCGCGGGAGCAGCGGGCAGCCGGGTGCGTGCGGCGGCGCGGGCGGCGTGGCTCATCTTAGCCTCGCGCGCGGCAGGGGGTGATCGCCGGGCGTCGGTTCCATTGTCACGGTTTTGATGCTATCACCGGGTGCCGCTGAGCGGCTCTCAAGAAATGCGTGGGCAAGAAATGCGTGGGGATGGAGATGGCGATGACGCAAAATGGGCGCTATGCGCACGGCGAGTTCTGCTGGGCCGACCTCGCATGCGGCGACCTTCCCGCAGCGAAGCGCTTTTATTCGGCGCTGTTCGGCTGGGATGCGGTGGAAACGCCGGCGCCGGGCGGCGGCACCTACACCCTCGTGAAGCTCGATGGCGCGGACGTCGGTGGCATGCACGGCTTGCCCCCAGGCCAGTCACACTGTGCATGGGCCGCGTACGTGGCCGTCGATGACTGCGCGGCGAGCACCGCCAAGGCGGCCAGCCTCGGCGGCAGCGTGCTGTTGCCGCCCATGGACATCGCCGATGTCGGCCGGATGGCGGTGATTGCCGATCCCGAAGGGGCGGCCTTGTGCCTGTGGCAGGCCGACAGCCCGCACCCCGGTTTTGCCCGGCTCGGCCCACGGCACGGCACCGTCGTCTGGAACGAACTCGCCGCCCGTTCAGCCGAAGCCGCCAAGGCCTTCTACACGGGCCTGTTCGGCTGGGGGGTCAAGGAGACGGTGATGCCCGATCACACCTACTTCGAATGGCTTTCGGGCGATCGGCCGGTGGCTGGTATGCTGCCGCTTGTCGCCATTTCCGCCGACGTGCCACCGCACTGGCTGGTCTACTTCGCCGTCGACGACTGCGACGCCGTCGCCGCGCGGGCTGGGGAGCTTGGCGGGAAGATCCTGCGTGCCCCGTTCGACGTGCCGGACGTCGGCCGGCTCGCCGTGCTTGCCGACGGTCAGGGCGCGGCGTTCGCCGTGATCAGGCTCAGCATGTGCCCGACGAATTAACCGGACCTGGTTAACGGGAGAGCTTGTCGTCTGGCAGCAATCACGGCGTGGGTGCCGCCGTGCCGCAGAACTTCGCGAGCGCCTCGAAATAGGCCTTGCGGCCGATCAGCATCAGATCGTTGTGCCCGGCAGCGGGGATGCGCACGAAGGCCTTGTCCTTGGCCCGGCACGCCTCGAACAACAGCTCGGCATCGGAGATCGGGATGATCCAGTCGCGCTCGCCGTGGAGGAGCAGCGTCGGCAGCTCGATGCGCCCCATCTTCTCCAGGTTGCCGAAGCCGTCCCGCTGCTCGAAGGCGTCCGCGATCTGCAGGAAGCCGATCCGCTCGATCAAAGCGAAGGTATAGGCAAAGCCGCTCTCGATGATCAGGCCCTTGATGCCTTCCTTGGCGCGATCGGCGATCGCGAGCGCGGCGGCGCTACCGAGCGAGCGGCCCATGACGAACAACTCGCGCGGCTCGATGTTGAGCCCTGCGAGCACGTCGCGCGCCCGACAAAAGACCGTCCACGCATCCTCGATCAGCGCGGTCGCCGAAGGTGTGCCGTCGCTGGTGCCATAGCCCCGATAGTCGACGACAAACAGGCTGAGCCCGATGCGGCTGTACCACGGCGCAATCGTCTCGTAGTCCGAGGCGATCTCGCCGTTACCATGGAAGTAAAGCACGACGGGAGCTTTTGCGCCGGCGACAAAAACGCGACCGCCCACCTCGACGCCTTCGGCCACCGGAAGGCGGACGCTGTGCACGCCAGCCGCCGGGCACGGCACACCGACGTCGCGACGCGGAAAGAACAAGATGCCGAGGACCTCGGGCCGGTCGAGGACGTCAAGGGCCATACCCGCGTCCGCCATCGCTTTGCTGCTCTTTCGTCTCAAAGCCGGTAGTCCTCGGGCGTCACTGCCGCCGCCTGCTCGGCAACCGTCCTGCCTCATCCCATTAGCGCGGCCGCGCCCCGGAATCACGACAATTCACGTCAACTGAACCACGACAAGTGAACTCGGACAATACCTTCGCGACGAAGACCCGTGCTCCCCGGGCCTCTACCGGAACCGACGGTCACGACTTGGTCGTTGCCATCTCGGTCGCGACGACGATAGTCGTGGCATGACCAGGGGCGGCGGCGTTGGGCGCGGCAGAAGGAGGGACGATGACGACACTCGTGGTGATCGGCGGTGGACCAGCGGGGGTCGCGTCCGCCCGGGAGGCGGCCCAGCATGCAGCGAACGTGGTGTTGGTCGCCAACGAGCCCATCGGCGGCCGGGCAACCTGGCACAGCCTGGTGCCAAGCAAGGTGTGCCTCGCGCTGGGAGAGCACCTCGAAGAGCAACGCCACTTCACGGCGTGCGTCGAGATCGGGCCGGCGCACCGCCCCGATCTCGACGCGCTCAGGGCACGCATCGCCGATCAGGCACGCGGGTGGAGCGAGCATGAAGCGGATGCGCTGTCCAAGGCCGGCGTGCGCGTCCTTCGGGGCACGGCGGCATTCGCCTCGGCCGCGCGGCTCATGGTGCGCACGAGCGGCGATGACAGCGAGGACGTCTCCTTCGATCGGGCGATCATCGCCTCGGGCTCGGTGCCGATCTTTTCCCCTGCGCTCAAACCGGACGGCGTGCGCATCCTGGCACCGCGCGCGATCGGCAAGCTCGGCGCCTGGCCCGAGGCGATGATCATGGTCGGTGGCGGCATCACCGGCGCCGAATATGCCTCTTTTTTCCGCTCGGTCGGGGCAGAGGTCACCTGGGTGACCGATCGAGAAGAATTGCTGGAGCGCTCCGACCTGGAAGCGGCGGCGGCACTCGAAGCCTCCTTTGCCGGCCGCGGCATCCGCATGCTCAAGCGCGCCCCGGTTGCGGCTGCGCGTGTCGACGCCGAGCGCGTGCTGGTCCAACTCAAGGATGGCCGCACGCTCGAAGGCTCGCACGCGTTCATCGCCATTGGCCGCCGGCCTGACCTTGCCGAACTCGGTCTCGCGGCCGCCGGCATCGCGCACACCGCCCTCGGCATTACCATCGATGCGCACTGCCAGACGTCCGTTGCCGGCATCTACGCCGTGGGCGACGTGACCGGACCGCCATTTGTCGCCAACCGCGGTCTCGCCCAGGCGCGCGTCGCTGCCCGCCACGCGCTTGGTGCCGCCACCGTCCCGTTGCGTGCCGAGACGGTGATCGAGGCCACCTACACCCGGCCGCAACTGGCCGAGGTCGGCCTGTCCGAGCGGACGCTGCAGGCACAGGGGCGGGCGTACCGGCTGTTCCGCGCCGAGTACGCCGCTGCGCTGAAGCCGCGTCTGGCCGGCCATGCCGAGGGCTTTCTCAAGATCACCACCGACGCCGATGACCGGCGCATTCTCGGCGCCTGCGCCTTTGGCGATCGCGCGGCCGACGTGCTGGCCCCCATCGCCGTTGCCATTGCGGGTGGGCTTGGGGTCGAGGAACTCGCGGCGCTGTTTGCCGCCCATCCCACCGTCAGTGAACTGCCAGGCATCGCCTTGCGCGGCTACTAGATCGACGACATCGACGGATGTCCTGCAATCCTTGGAAACCAATCGTGACTTGGCCGCCGCCGGCCCCGTGCCCAAGGAAGATCAAGCGGGAACGGACGCTTTGATGGTGACGGACTGCCCCGAAGACACGGTGCCGACGACGCCGGTCGCAAACGGCGCGCTCGGTGCGGACTACCTGCGGCCGGCAAACCTGACGGACGCCCTTGAAGCCTTGCGCGCGCAGCGCTGTACGATCATCGCCGGCTGCACCGATTTCTACCCGGCTCACGTGGGGCGCGCGCCGCAGGGCTGTTTCCTCGACGTCACCGGCCTGGACGCACTGCGTGGAATCACCGCGACGGCGGACGACGTCCGCATCGGGGCGCTGACCACCTGGAGCAATCTCGCCGCGGCGGCGCTGCCGCCGGCCTTGCGCGCGCTGCAGATGGCGGCACGTCAGATCGGCGGGGTGCAGATCCAGAATGCCGGCACGCTGGCCGGCAATCTGTGCAATGCGTCGCCCGCCGCCGACGGGGTGCCGGCGCTTCTGATCGTCAATGCCGAAGTCGAGCTGGTATCCGCTTCCACTCGCCGCCGGCTGCCGCTATCCGCATTCATCCTCGGCAACCGGCGCACGGCAAGGCGGCCGGACGAACTCCTGACCGCGGTGCTGGTACCCAGCAAGCGCCGGGCCCGACACGCTGCCACCTTTGCCAAACTGGGGGCGCGCGCGTACCAGGTGATCTCGATCGTCATGGTCGCGGGATTGCTGGAGCGTGGAGACGACGGCCGCGTCGCGTCCGCTGCCCTGGCCGTCGGTGCGTGCTCCGAGGTGGCGCAGCGTCTGCCGGAACTCGAAGCGGCGCTGGTTGGACGGTCACTTACGGGCGCAGCCCTGGGCGCAATCGTGCAACCGCACCATCTTGCAACACTCACGCCGCTCAGCGACGTGCGCGGCAGCGCCGCCTACCGGCGTGACGCCGCGACGATCCTCGTCCGTCGCGTGCTGCATGACCTTCAGGAGGCGCTCTCTTGAATGGCATGCTGACGTTCACGCTCAACGGCAACGCGGTCACGCTGAACGTGCCGCCGCTGCGCCGGCTGTCCCAGGTGCTGCGCGAGGATCTCGGGCTCAAAGGCACCAAGGTCGGCTGCGATGCCGGTGACTGCGGCGCGTGTACCGTGCTTCTAGATGACAAGCCGGTGTGCGCCTGTCTTGTTCCCGCCGCCCATGTCGCCGGCCGCACGGTGTTGACCATCGAAGGAGTCGCGTCGAGCGCGCTTGCTCGCCTGCAGCGGTCGTTCCACCATCACGGCGCGGCGCAATGCGGGATCTGCACGCCCGGCATGGTGGTCGCCGCGGGTGCGCTGCTGTGCCGCTGCCCCCAGCCGGATGAAGCGGCGGTGCATGACGCCCTGGGCGGCGTGCTGTGCCGGTGCACCGGCTATCGCAAGATCATCACCGCCGTGATGGAGGCACACCTCTTTGCCGAAGACGTGCCGTCGCCACCGGCGAACGGCATCGTCGGTGCCCGGCTGCCGCGGCTCGACGGTCGTGCGAAAATCGAAGGAACGGACGTCTTCGGCGACGACGCAGCACCGGCCGCCGCCCTGCACGTGAAGCTGATCCGCTCGCCGCACGCCGCGGCCCGCTTCGCCATCGGCCCGCTCGATCCGCTGTTCGCCCGCTATCCCGGCCTCGTGCGCGTGCTGACCGCGGCCGACATCCCCGGCGCCAATGAGCACGGCGTCATTCCCGCCTTCCGCGACCAGCCGGTGTTCGCGGCAGCGGCGGTCCGTTTCCGCGGCGAGCCCATCGCGGCGCTGGTCGCAGACGCAGCCACCATCGAGCACTTCGATGAGCGCGATTTTCCGGTGTGCTGGGAGGTGCGCGAGCCGCTCACCGACATTGACGCAGCCCTCGGTCCCGCCGCGCCGCTTCTGCATGCGAACCGGCCGGGCAACATCCTGACCGGTGGCTTCGTGCGCAAGGGTGACGCCGAGGCAGCACTCGCCTCGGCCTTCGCCGTCGTCGAGGGTCGCTTCGAGACCGGGTTCGTCGAGCATGCGTACATCGAGCCCGAAGCCGGCTGGGCGCGGCGCGTGGCAGACACCGTCGAGATCACGGTTTCGACCCAGACGCCGTACATGGACCGCGACGAGATCGCGCGCATCCTGGGTCTCGCCCCGGAACGGGTGCGGATCATCCCGACCGCGTGCGGCGGTGGCTTCGGTGGCAAGCTTGATCTCTCGGTGCAGCCCTACCTCGCCGTAGCCGCGTGGCTGCTCGACCGGCCGGTGCGCATGGCCTACACCCGGCCGGAATCGATGGCTTCGACCACCAAGCGCCACCCGGCGCGCATGCACGCGAGGCTCGGCGCCGACCGCGACGGCCACCTGGTCGCCCTCGATTTCGCCGGCGATTTCGACACCGGCGCCTATGCGTCGTGGGGGCCGACGGTGGCGACGCGGGTTCCCGTCCACTGTTCCGGGCCGTATGTCATTCCGGCCGTGCGCGCCCGTTCGCGCGCCGTGCTGACCAACAACCCGCCGTCGGGCGCCTTTCGCGGCTTCGGCACGCCGCAGGCGGCGATCGCCACCGAGGCGCTGATCGACGCGCTCGCTGATCGATTTGGCACCGACCGGCTGGCGTACCGGCTGACCAACGCGCTGCGGGCGGGCGACGCGACGGCGACCGGCCAGGTCCTCGAAGCCAGCGCCGGCATGGCCGACTGCCTCGAAGCGCTTAAGCCGCACTGGGCGCGTGCTCGGGAGGCGGCGGCTGCGCACAATCGCGCGGCTTCCGTTAGCCGCCGTGGCGCCGGGCTCGCCTGCATGTGGTACGGTTGCGGCAACACCGCCCTGCCCAATCCGTCGACGATGCGCGTTGCGCTGTGCACCGACGGCCGTATCGTGCTGTACCAGGGCGCGGTCGACATCGGCCAGGGCTCCAACACGGTGCTCGCGCAAATCTGCGCGGAAAGCCTCGGCTTGCCGATCGAGCGGATCACGCTCGTCACCGGTGATACGGCGCTGACCGCCGATGCCGGCAAGACGTCCGCCTCGCGGCAGACCTTCGTTTCCGGCGAGGCCACCGCGCGCGCCGCTCGGAGCCTGCGCAAGTCGATCTTGCGCCTCGCCAATGCCGGTGACGATGCGTTGCTTGGCCTCGATGGCGCGACGCTCGACGTGCGCGACGGCGCGGGCCACCGCTCGATTGCCCTCGATCGCCTGCCGGCCGACGGCGCCGGCATCATCGCCACGGCCGAGGCCACCTTCGATCCGCCGACGAGTGCGCTCGACGCCGACGGCCAGGGCGTTCCCTACGCCACTTACGCCTTCGGTGCGCAACTGGCGGAAGTCATCGTCGATATCGAACTCGGTACCGCCAAGGTGATTGGCATGGTCGCCGCACACGATGTCGGGCGCGCAGTCAATCCGACGCTGGTCGAAGGTCAGGTCGAGGGCGGCATCGCCCAGGGCATCGGCATGGCGCTGATGGAGGAATACATCCCCGGCCGCACCGACAATCTGCACGATTACCTGATCCCCACCGTGGGCGACGTGCCGCCGATCAAGACCATCTTGATCGAGGCGGCCGAGCCGCTCGGTCCCTTCGGTGCCAAGGGTGTCGGCGAGCCGGCGCTGATCCCGACCGCGGCGGCGGTGCTGAACGCGATCCGGGACGCGACCGGCGTGATGATGACGCGGGTGCCGGTGACGCCGGACCGGTTGCGCGCGGCGCTCGTCGCGGCGGGCGTAACCTCGGGCATCGCGGACGGACGGTGCGATGGCTGAGGACAAGACCACGGTCAAGGCAGCGGCAGCCGGCCGCGTCGTCTGCGATGCATGCCCGGTGCGCTGCCGCATCCGCGTCGACACCGCGGGGGCCTGTGACCGCTATGCCAACGTCGCGGGGGTGCTCACCCGCGTCGATCCGCTCGTGGTTGCGCACAAAACGGTGGAGCACGACGGCACGCTCGTCCCCTTCCTCGCCGCCGAGGACTGGGACGGCCGGCTTGTCCACGATACCGAAAGCCTCGTCGCGGGGAGCTTCGTCACCGGCGTCGGCGCCGGGACCACCTATCCCGACTACAAGCCGGCTCCGTTCATCGTCGCCAGCCGGCACGACGACGTGGATATGGTCACCGTGGTCACCGAGGGCATCTTCAGCTACTGCGGCGCCAAGGTGAAGATCGACACCGACCGCCACCTCGGCCCCGAGACGGCACTGGTGCGCAGCGAGGGCGAACCGGTCGGTCACGTCACCACCTCGGAGTACGGATCGCAGATGCTCGCGCTCGGCGGTGTCCGCCACCTGACCGGCGGCTCGAAACGCGAAGGCGTCGCCACTTGCGAGACTCTCCTGCGTCTGTGCAACAAGGAGCCGGTCGAACTCGGCATCGACGGCAGCTGCGCGTCGGTCGTCGTCCAGGCCGGCAGGCCGCCGGTGGTGGACGGCGCGCGCGAGGAGCGGATGCGGGTCGGCTGCGGGTCGGCTACCATCGGGATGTTCGCGCCGGCTTGGGCAGGCTTGGTCGACGAAGTGGTCGTGGTCGACGACCACATCACCGGCGTGCTTTCCGAGCACCAGGCCGGCAAGTATCTCGACCTCGCGCCGTCGGGCATCCGCATCCGCGGCCGGCGCTCGACACCGGGGCGCTATTTCCGGGTGGCCGAGCCCGGTGCCGGCTGGGGCGGCACCGACATCTCGGACCCGCTCGCCATCGTCGACGGCTTCGATGCGAAGGTGGCGCGGCCGGGCCTGACGCTCCTGATGGTCAGCACCACCGGCCAGGACGCCGCCTTCTTCGTGCTCGACGAGGGGCTCGCGCCGGTCCCGGCGCCGATGCCGGCGACACTCGCCGATACCGTTCGTCTGATCGCGGAGAATTGCGAGCCGGCCCTGTGCTCGGTGGTGTTCATGGCCGGCGCCGGCGGCTCGCTGCGCGCCGGCGTCACCCGCAATCCGGTGCGCCTGACCCGCTCGGTCAAGGAGTCCCTCGTCTACGTCTCGTCCGGCGGCGCCCCGGTCTACGTCTGGCCCGGCGGCGGCATCACCTTCATGGTCGACGTGCTGCGCATGCCCGAGCGCTCCTTCGGCTCGGTGCCCACGCCGGCGCTGGTGGCGCCGATCGAGTTCACCATGCGCCGGGCCGATTACGAGGCCCTGGGCGGACACGTCGAGAGCATCGTGCCGCTCGAATCCCTTGCCGGACGCGACCGGGTGCAGGCCGTCGGCTGGGGGCCGGGCAACCCCTGGCCGTTCGCGCCCGAGCGTTTCGGCTGGGACGAAGGTCCATGAGTGTTCTTGCAACGCGCGGTGGCCTACAGATGGCTCTGCTGGCGGATGGCAGGCGGCTGCATCTGCAAAATGGTCCCATCGATCTGATCATCGAAGCCACGGGGGCGCCGACCGAGGTCGCGGCGGCGTATGCGCAGGCTACGCGCGCGCTTGCGCCGGTGCTCGAAGCCCTGGTCGAAGAACTGCCGCTCTTGCGCCGGCCGGTCGGCGCGCCCGCGCTGTCGGGTGGCACCCAGGTGCGTGGACCGGTGGCACGGCTTATGGTCGCAGCCTGCCGGCCGCATGCCGCAAAGTTCATCACGCCGATGGCCGCGGTCGCGGGCGCCGTCGCCGATTCCGTGCTGGCAGCGATGATCGAGGGCCGCGTCCTTGCACGGGCCTATGTCAACGACGGCGGCGACATCGCGCTCTACCTCGCGCCCGGCACCTGCTACCGCATCGGCATCGTCGGTCAGGTCGCGGCACCCAGGATCGAAGCGCACGCGATGATCGAGGCGGCGAGCCCGGTGCGTGGCATCGCCACCAGCGGCCAGGGCGGGCGCAGCCTGTCGATGGGCATCGCGGATGCCGTCACCGTGCTCGCCCGTACCGGCGCCGCAGCCGACGCCGCCGCCACCCTGATCGCCAACGCCGTCGATGTCGCCAGCCCGGCGATCGCCCGTGCACCGGCGACGCAGATCGACGACAATTCCGATCTCGGCGCGCGTCCGGTCGTCGTCGCCGTCGGCCCTTTGGGCGAGGCGGAGATCGAGGTGGCGCTGGCCGCCGGCGCGGCCGTCGCCTCCGAGATGCTCGGCGCCGGCTTGATCGAGGCGGCGTACCTGAGCCTAAGGGGCCGGCACCGGGTTGTCGGTGAGCCGATTTCGGTGTTAAGCGAAGGACAGGTGCTCCCCGAACGAACGGCACCGCACGCGGCGTGAGACGGGCGGGAGGAAAGATGGCAACCGCAAAGATCCGCAAGCTGGTCACCATCGTCGAGGAGACACACCGCGAGATGGACCGGGCGGTCACGCCTCCCACCCGCAAGGCGGCGGCGGTCGCGGTCATCGACAACCCCTATGCCGGGCGCTTCGCCGAAAACCTCGACGCCTTGACGGTGATCGGCGAGGAACTCGGCGGAATCTTGGGTGCGCGCGCCGTCGAAGCCCTTGGAATCGCGCCGCAGGCGGTCGAGAGCTACGGCAAGGCGGCCATCGTCGGCGAGGCGGGCGAGCTTGAGCATGCGGCGGCGATTTTGCACCCGCGCCTGGGCGCACCGTTGCGCAAGGCCGTCGAGAAAGGCGCGGCGCTAGTACCGTCTTCGAAGAAGTTGGGTGGTATCGGCACCGGGATCGACGTGCCGTTGGGCCACAAGGGCGCTGCCTTCGTGCGCAGCCATTTCGACGCGATGGAGGTGCGTCTCGCCGATGCGCCACGCGCGGGTGAAATCGTGGTTGCCGTCGTCGTCACAGATTCCGGCCGGCCGTGCCCGCGTGTCGGCGGCCTCACCAGGAACGAGATCAAGGGCGAGGACGGGCTGCGCTGAGTGCCCGGACCGCGCCACGCTGCTGCACCGGAACGGGAAACTGTTCGAATCGAGGATGTTAGGGGAGTGACCATCATGATCGCGCGCAGGACATTTCTCGCCGCCGTCGCCATCGCCTGTGCCGGGCTCGGCGCCGGTCCCCGCGATGGGCATGCGGCGGAGCCGATCCGCATCGGCGAGATCAACAGCTATTCCGGCATGCCGGCGTTCACCCTGCCCTACCGTCAGGGCTGGCAACTGGCGCTCGACGAGATCAATGCCGCGGGTGGCGCGCTTGGCCGCTCTCTGGAGGTCATCTCCAAGGATGACGCCGGCAAGCCTGGCGATGCCGTGACGGCGGCCAATGAATTGGTGGCGAAGGACAAGGTTGCGCTGTTGATGGGCACTTTCTTTTCGCACGTTGGCCTCGCCGTTGCCGATTTCGCCAACCAAAAGAAGGTGCTGTTCGTCGCCGCCGAGCCGCTGAGCGATGCACTCACCTGGGAGAAGGGCAACCGCTACACCTTCCGCCTGCGCCCCAACGTCTCGATGCAGACGGCGATGCTCGCCGAGATCGCGGCGAAGCTGCCGGCCAGGCGCTGGGCGGCGGTCGCGCCCAACTACGAGTACGGCAAGTCCGCGGTCGCCGCCTTCAAGGCACAGATGGCCGCCAAGCGCCCGGACATCGTCTGGGTCGAGGAGCAATGGCCGGCCCTGTTCAAGATCGACGCCGGGCCGACCGTCCAGGCGCTGATCGAGGCCCAGCCGGAAGCGATCTTCAACGTTACCTTCGGTGCCGACCTGATCAAGCTGATCCGCGAGGGCAACACCCGTGGCCTGTTCGCCGGCCGTCAGGTGGTGAGCCTGCTGACCGGCGAGCCGGAATATCTCGATCCGCTCGGCGACGAAACGCCTGAGGGCTGGATCGTCACCGGCTATCCGTGGTCGGGCATCGACACCGTCTCGCACAAGGCCTTCCTCGCCGCCTACCAGGCGAAATTCAACGATTATCCGCGCCTGGGTTCGGTGGTCGGCTACGTGACGATGCGGGCGGTCGCCGCCATCCTCGCGAAGGCCGGTTCCACCGAGACGGAAGCCATGGTCAACGCGGCTAAGGGTATCGATGTTTCTACCCCATTTGGGGCAATTCAATTTCGCGCCATCGACCACCAGTCGACGATGGGCGCGTTCGTCGGGCGAACCGCCATTAAGGACGGCAAGGGCGTCATGGTGGACTGGACGTACGCCGATGGCGCCAACTATCTGCCCGGACCGGACGAAGTGAAGAAGCTGCGGCCGGCCGAATAGCGTGCGTCGCGCCGTGGCCGATCCTTGGACTTCCCGCCGTTGGCTTTCCTTGTCGTCCAATTCCTGAACGGGCTCGCCAGCGCGTCCGATCTGTTCCTGGTCGCCTCGGGGCTGTCGATCATTTTCGGGGTGACGCGCGTCGTCAACTTCGCGCATGGCTCGTTCTACATGCTGGGCGCCTATCTTGCGCATGCGTTGTGCGCGCACTGGGGCGCGGCCGGTGTCGGCTTTTGGGCCGCGATCATCGCGGCCGGGCTGATCGTGGCGCTGGCCGGCGGCCTTCTGGAGATGACGGTGCTGCGCCGGATCTACCGCGCGCCCGAGCTGTTCCAGTTGCTGGCCACCTTCGGCGTGGTGCTCGTCGTCGAGGACCTGGTTATCGTGGCGTGGGGGGCGGCCGACAAAATGGGTCCGCGCGCACCCGGCCTTGAGGGCGCCACTGACATCCTCGGCCGCAGCGTCCCCCTTTATGATCTGTTCCTGATCGCCCTCGGCCCGCTGGTTCTGGCGCTGTTGTGGCTCGCCTTGCGGCGGACGCGCTGGGGCGTGCTGGTGCGCGCCGCCACCGAGGACCGGGAGATGGTCGCCGCGCTGGGTGTCAACGAGGCGCGGCTGTTCACCTCGGTCTTCGTGCTCGGCGCCCTGCTTGCCGGGCTTGGCGGCGCGGTGCAGTTACCGCGCGAGGCGGTGCACCACACCATGGACATCGAGATCATCGTCGAGGCCTTCGTCGTCGTGGTCATCGGCGGGCTCGGCAGCGTCACCGGCGCCTACCTTGCCTCGGTCATCCTTGGCGAGATCAATGCCTTCGGTATCGTCGTGTTCCCGCAGGGCACACTGGTGCTGGTCTTCGTGGTCATGGCGGTGGTGTTGATCGTCCGGCCGCGCGGGCTCCTGGGGCGCCCCGAGATCGCCATCCGGAGCGCGGCCGATGCGCCGGAGCCGCCGCTCGTCCCGCAGTCCCAGGCCGCGCGCAACGGCGTGTTCGCGGGACTCCTGCTGCTCGCCATCTTGCCGGTGTTCTCCGGCGCCTACGGGCTCGCCGTCGCCAGCGAAGTGATGATCTTCGTCGTCTTCGCCATGAGCCTGCACCTGTTGATGGGGCTCGCCGGCATCACGTCGTTCGGGCACGCCGCCTTTTTCGGCCTCGGCGCCTATGGCGCGGCGCTCGCCGTCCTGCACGCCAAGGCACCGATGCTCATCGCGCTGATCGCAAGCCCGCTTGCCGGCGGCCTGGGCGGGCTCTGTGTCGGCTGGTTCTGCGTGCGGTTGAGCGGTGTCTATCTCGCCATGCTCACGCTCGCGTTTGCCCAGATCGCCTGGTCGGCCGCCTTTCAGTGGACCGAAGTCACCGGCGGCGACAACGGCATCCTGGGCGTCTGGCCCGCAGCCTGGGCCGCGCAACCGGGAGCGTTCTTCTACCTGACGCTGGCGGCAAGCGGTGTGGCTATCTTTGCGCTGCGCCGGGTGATCTTCGCACCATTCGGCTATGGCCTGCGGGCGTGCCGGGACTCACCGTTGCGCGCGGAATCGATCGGCATCGATTGCGGTCGCCACCAATGGCTCGGCTTCGGCATCGCAGGCATGTTCGCGGGTCTCGCCGGCGGTCTCTACGCCTTCCTCAAGGGCAGCGTCTTCCCCGACGTGCTCGCCATCCCGGTCTCGGTCGACGGGCTGGTCATGGTCCTGCTCGGCGGCATCCAGACACTGAACGGTCCGGTCGTCGGCGCCGTGCTCTACAAGCTCCTGCACATCTTCGTCGCCAGCTACACCGATTATTGGCGGCTGGTGATCGGGGTCATCATCGTCGGCCTCGTGGTCGCCTTCCCGCAAGGCATCGTCGGCTTCTTCGCGCCGCGTCTGCGTTGGCTGACGACCGAGCCGGAGCGCGGCCCTTGAGCGCCGTGCTCGCCGTGCGCGGCCTGCGCAAGTCGTTCGGCGGCGTGGTCGCGCTCGATGACGTCGACTTCGACGTCGACGCCGGCGAAATGCTGGCGATGATCGGCCCCAACGGCGCCGGCAAGAGCACCTGCTTCAACGTCGTCAACGGCCAGCTCCGTCCCGATGCCGGCTCGGTGACGCTGTCCGGCCGCGAGCTGATCGGGCTTCCGGCACGCCGGATCTGGCGGCTGGGGGTCGGGCGGACCTTCCAGATCACCGCCACCTTCGGCTCGATGACCGTACTGGAAAACGTGCAGATGGCGCTGATCTCGGCGCATCGCCGGCTGCGCGCGATGGTGCCCAAGGCTGGCCGGCTCTTCGCCGACGAGGGGTTAACCCTGTTGAGCCTGGTCGGCCTCGCCGAACTGGCCGACCGACCTTGCAGCGTGCTCGCCTACGGCGATTTGAAGCGGGTCGAGCTGGCGATCGCGCTCGCCAACCAGCCGCGGCTGCTGCTGATGGACGAGCCGGCCGCCGGCATGGCGGCGGCGGAGCGGGTCGCGCTGATGCGACTGACGGCAGACATCGTGCGAGCACGCGCCATCAGCGTCCTGTTCACCGAGCACGACATGGACGTGGTGTTCGCACACGCGAGCCGCATTATCGTCTTGAACCGCGGCCGGCTGATCGCGAGCGGCACGCCCGCCGAGGTCCGCGCCGATGCCGAAGTCCGCGCGATCTATCTGGGCGGCAACGGCAGCGAAAGGCGCGCGGAGGATCGCACGCGGTGATGCTCGAGGTGCATCGGCTGAGTGCCTTCTATGGCCGTGCCCAGATCCTGTTCGACGTCTCCTTGCACGTCGCGCGGGGAACGGTGGTCGCGCTTCTGGGCCGCAACGGTGCGGGCAAATCGACGACGCTGAAAGCGATTGCCGGCCTGATCGCAAGCCGGCGCGGCCGCATCGTCTTCAACGGCAACGATATTTCGACGACGCCGACGCACAGGATCGTCCGGCGCGGTCTCGGGTATGTGCCGGAGGAGCGCCGCATCTTCACCAGTCTCTCGGTCGGCGAGAACCTCGACGTCGGCCGGCAGCCGCCGCGCCCAGGTGCGCCGCACTGGAACGAGGACCGTGTGCTTGCACTGTTCCCCAATCTCGCCGCCTTGCGCGGCCGGCCGGCCGGCCAGATCTCCGGCGGCGAGCAGCAGATGCTGACCATTGCGCGGACGCTGATGGGCCAGCCATCACTCCTCATGCTGGACGAGCCGTCCGAAGGGCTGGCACCGATCGTGGTCGATCACTTGGCGGACGCGATCATCCGGATGAAGGCCGATGGCTTGAGCATCTTGCTGTCCGAACAGAATCTGAAGTTCGCGCGTGCCATCAGTGATGGCGCCTACATTATCGAAAAGGGCCGCATCCGCTTCGAAGGCAGCATGACCGCCCTTGCCGCCGACGAAACCCTCGGCCGGACCTATCTCGCCCTGTAGTCGATCACTTTGCAGGCGGCGGCACGTCCTCTTCGGCGTCGGGGATGTCGTCGAACGCCGGGATGTCGGTGGGCGCGGTGGGTCTGCCCTGATTGATCTCCTTGCTGCGGTACTGGCGGTAAAGGCTCCTGAGCGCGGCGTAGGGATCGAGCGAATTCTTCTCGATGTCGTCGAGCGCCTCATAGACGTTCGCCCGCTCGTCGATCGCCGTCAAACCGAACCGGGTATAACTGTAGATCGAGCGGTCGTCCGACTTCGCCCGCACCCACCAGGCGATCGGGTCGAGCACGAGAGTGTCGACGGCCAACCCCACGGCATCGCGCGGGTTGGACGGCCCCACCACCGGCAGCATCAGGAACGGACCCTCGGGCACCCCCCACACCGCGAGCGTTTGCCCGAAGTCCTCGCCGTGGCGGGGAATGCCGAACTCGCTGTTGGCCACGTCGGCGATGCCGGCGACGCCGATGGTCGAGTTGATCACGAAACGCGCCGCAGTCTCGCCGGCGCGGGTCATCTCGCCCTGCATCAGATCGTTGGCGAGCACCACCGGTGACTTCAAGTTGGCGAGCACGTTGGTCACCGCCTTGCGCACCGGTGGCGGCGTCAGCGCCCGATAGAAACCGGCGGCGGGCTTCAGAAACAGGGCATCGATGGCGCGGTTGAAGCGGTAGACTCCGCGATTGAACGGTTCGATCGGGTCATTGCGCGCCTGGTAGTCGGCGTAGGCCACGGCATCGGTCGGACCGGGCGCGCTCGCGCAGCCAGCCGCGGTGATAAGCAGTCCCGCGAACAGGGCGCCCAACCGGCCTGCACGGAGCCCGGTGCTCAACAGCGGCCTTACTGCCGGCGCGGCACACAATCGGTCACGCACGAGGACGACGGCGCTCCCAGGTATTGCACGGGATGGAAGCGGCGCAGGTAACACAAATGCCGGCAAAAAACCAGTATGCGGTCGTGCTGACCCTGCTGTAGGGTTGCCGGCGGTAGAATTTTTCTGTTGCGCTGGGCAATTGCATCCATAGGATCGCGCCAAAGAGGGCTGTGCGCGTTCGGATGTCCGGGGCTTGAGTGACGGCACCAGACAACCGAAGGCCACTCCACCGATGACCGCAATTGCACGCAGGTGCCAAGGATAAAGGCATCGGCGCGCAGACCGCAGGGTTTCCACCTCTCGCTCAAGGCGAGGGCTTACAACGACGGCCAGCGACCGCCAGGCCGGCAGCACGACAGGCAGCCCCCCATGCCCCTTAGGCCGCGTCCGGTTGTGTCGCTCCCTGTGGCAGCACCGCTGCCACAAGACGTGCAGGTCTCCTTCGAGTTCTTCCCGCCGAAATCGGCGGAAATGGAGGCGAAGCTGTGGGCATGCGTGGAGCGGCTGGCAACGCTGCGCCCTCGCTATGTCTCGGTCACTTACGGCGCCGGCGGCTCGACGCGGGAGCGCACGCACGCAACCGTGGTACGCATCCGTGCCGAAACAACCCTTGAACCGGCCGCGCACCTGACGTGCGTCGGCGCCAGCCGTGCCGAGATCGATGCCGTTGCGGAACGGTACTGGCAGGCCGGCATCCGGCATATCGTGGCGCTGCGCGGCGATGCACCCGAGGGTAGCGGTGCCTACGTGCCGCACCCGGACGGCTATCCGTATGCGGTCGACCTGGTTCGCGGCCTGAAGCGGGTCGCCGATTTCGAGATCAGCGTCGCGGCATATCCCGAAACGCATCCGGACGCGCCCAGCGCCGCCTTCGATCTCGACAACCTCAAGCGCAAGATCGACGCCGGTGCCGGCCAAGCCATTACCCAATTCTTTTTCGATGTCGAGGTGTACTTGCGCTTCCTCGATCGGGTCCGCGCCCAAGGCATCACGGTGCCGATCATCCCCGGTATCCTGCCGGTGACCAACTTCGCCCAAGTGCGTAAGTTCGCCAAGGTGTGCGGCGCGAGCCTGCCGCCGTGGATGGCCGATCTCTTCGAAGGCCTCGATGACGATCCGGAAACGCGCCGGCTGGTCGCGGCATCGGTGGCCATCGAGCAGTGCCGGGCGCTGCACGCGGGCGGCGTCAAACAGTTTCATTTCTACACGCTCAACCGTGCCGACCTCGCGTTCGCCATCTGCCAAGTGCTCGGTGTCCGGCCCGAGAACGCGCTGCGCGCGCGGCTTGCGGCCGCCGGCCGGGTGGGGGAGTGACGGCGATGGATCGCGCGCAACGATTGCAGGCCTTCGAAGACGCGCTGTCGCGGCGCATTCTCGTCCTCGACGGCGCCATGGGCACGATGATCCAGCGCTGGCACTTAGGCGAAGCCGACTACCGGGAACAGCGGTTTGTCGACTGGCCAAAGGACGTCAAGGGCAACAATGATCTGCTCACCCTCACCCGGCCCGACGTCATTGCGGCGATCCACCGGGACTACCTCAACGCGGGCGCCGACATCATCGAGACCAACACCTTCAGCGCGACGACGATCGCCCAGGGCGATTACGGCATGGAGGCATTGGCGGTGGAACTCAATCTTGAAGGCGCCCGCCTCGCCCGCGCTGCCGCCGACGCGATGACGGCCGAAACGCCGGCGCGGCCGCGCTTCGTCGCAGGCGCCATCGGTCCGACCAACCGCACCGCCTCGATCTCGCCGGACGTCGCCGATCCGGCCTATCGCAACGTCACCTTCGATCAGCTCAAGACCGCTTACGGCGAGGCCGCCGCCGCGTTGATCGAAGGTGGGTGCGACCTCATCCTGGTCGAGACCGTATTCGATACGCTGAATGCCAAGGCGGCGCTCTATGCCGTCGATGAGGCGTTCGAGCAACAAGGGGTCCGCCTGCCGGTGATGGTTTCCGGCACGATTACCGATCGCTCGGGACGCACGTTGTCGGGACAGACGGCCGAGGCATTCTGGAATGCGGTGCGCCACGCGCGGCCGCTGTCGATCGGGCTCAACTGCGCGCTCGGTGCGGCCGAAATGCGCGCGCACATCGCGGAACTCGCCCGCGTCGCCGACACCCGGATCTGCGCCTATCCCAACGCCGGTCTGCCCAACGCCTTCGGCGCCTATGACGAGACGCCCGAAATGACGGCCGCTCACATCGGGGAGTGGGCGCGCGCCGGCCTCGTCAATATCGTGGGCGGCTGTTGCGGCACCACGCCCGAGCATATCGCGGCGATCGCAGCGGCCGTCGACGGTCTGGCGCCGCGACCGATTCCGTTCGTGCCGAAAATGCTGCGGCTCTCGGGCCTCGAACCGCTCGCGATCGCGTCGTGATCAGGACGTTTACCAATATCGGTGAGCGGACCAACGTCACCGGGTCCGCGAAGTTCCGCAAGCTGATCCTGGCGGGCGACTTTCAGGCGGCGCTCGACGTCGCGCGCGAACAGGTCGCGGGAGGCGCCCAGATCATTGACGTCAACATGGACGAGGGCATGCTCGATGCCCAGGCTGCCATGGTGCGCTTCCTCAATTCGATTGCGGGTGAGCCGGACATCGCGCGCGTGCCGGTGATGATCGACTCCTCGAAGTGGGAGGTGATCGAGGCCGGGCTCAAGTGCCTGCAAGGCAAGGGGATCGTCAATTCGATCAGCCTGAAGGAAGGCGAAGCGCGCTTCTGCGAACTGGCAACCAAGATCCGGCGCTACGGCGCCGCGGCCGTGGTCATGGCCTTCGACGAGCAGGGACAGGCCGACACCGCGGCACGCAAATTCGAGATCTGCGCGCGCGCCTACCGCATCCTCGTCGAGCGCGTCGGTTTTGCGGCCGAGGACATCATCTTCGATCCCAACATCTTCGCCGTCGCCACCGGCATCGAGGAGCACAACGGCTACTGCGTCGCCTTCTTCGAGGCGACCAAGCGGATCAAGGAAGAACTGCCGTTCGTCCACGTCTCGGGCGGCGTTTCCAACGTCTCGTTCGCGTTTCGCGGCAACGATCCGGTGCGCGAGGCGATGCACGCGGTCTTCCTCTATCACGCAATCGCGGCCGGCATGGACATGGGGATCGTCAACGCCGGCCAGGTCGCCGTCTACGAGGAGATCGAGCCCGAACTGCGCGAGCGGGTCGAAGATGTCATCCTGAACCGCCGTGACGACGCCACCGAGCGCCTCGTCGAAATCGCCGGCCGCTTCAAGGGGCAAGCCAGGGCGCGGGAGGTCGATCTCGCCTGGCGGCAGTTGCCGGTGCAGGAGCGGCTGACCCATGCCCTGGTCAACGGCATTGCCGAGTTCATCGAAGCCGACACCGAGGAAGCCCGCCAGGCCATGGGCCGGCCGCTCGCGGTGATCGAAGGCCCGCTGATGGCAGGCATGAATGTCGTGGGCGACCTGTTCGGGGCCGGCAAGATGTTCTTGCCACAGGTGGTCAAGAGCGCGCGGGTGATGAAGCAGGCAGTCGCGTACCTGCAGCCGTTCATGGAGGCGGAGCGGGAGGGCAAGATCCGCCAGACAGCCGGCAAGATCCTGCTCGCCACCGTCAAGGGCGACGTGCACGACATCGGCAAGAACATCGTAGGCGTCGTCCTGCAGTGCAACAATTACGAGGTGATCGACCTCGGCGTCATGGTGCCGGCGGCGAAGATCCTGGAGCGCGCGCGCGGCGAAGATGTAGACATTATCGGTCTGTCGGGCCTGATCACGCCGTCGCTCGACGAGATGTGCTACGTCGCCGCCGAGATGCAGCGCCAGAATTTCCGCCAGCCGCTGCTGATCGGCGGGGCGACGACGTCGAAGGCGCACACCGCGGTCAAGATTGCCCCGAACTACGGAGGCGCGCTGGTTTACGTCCCCGACGCCTCGCGCGCCGTCGGTGTTTGTACGAGGCTGTTGTCGGCTGCGGATGGCCCCGGCTTCGCGGACGCCACGGCGACGGACTACGCCAAGGTCCGCGCCGCCCACGCGCAAGGACTGAAGCCCCGGGCCTGGGCATCGCTGGCGCAAGCCCGCGCCAATCGCCTCAAGGTTTCCTTCGACGGCTACCGGCCAGCGCCGCCGGCGTGCCCCGGCCTGCTTGTCTTCGATGACTACGATCTGGCGGAGTTGACGACGCGGATCGACTGGGCGCCGTTCTTCCAGACCTGGGACCTGCACGGCCGCTTCCCCGACATCCTCGACGACGACAAGGTCGGCCCCTCGGCCCGCGGCGTCTACTCCGATGCGCTGTCCATGCTGCAACGCATCGTCGCCGAGAAATGGCTCAAGGCCCGTGCCGTGATCGGCCTGTGGCCAGCCAACACGGTTGGCGTCGACGACATCGCGGTGTTCGTCGACGAGGAACGCGACGGTGTGCGCGCCGTGATCCACACCTTGCGCCAGCAGATGGCGCGCGACCAGGGTGGCCGCGCCAACCTCGCGCTTGCCGATTTCCTGGCATCCAAGGAACGCGGCATCCCCGACTGGCTCGGCGGCTTTGCCGTGACCACTGGTCACGGCCTTGACGCCATCGTCAAGGCGTTTGAGGCTCGGCACGACGACTACAGCGCGATCATGGTCAAGGCGCTGGCCGACCGATTGGCGGAAGCCTTTGCCGAGCGCATGCACGAGCATGTGCGCAAGGAGTTCTGGGGCTACGCCGCCGACGAAGCGCTCTCCAATGCCGAGCTGATCGCCGAGCGCTACCGCGGGATCCGGCCGGCACCGGGGTATCCGGCCTGCCCCGACCACACCGAAAAGCGCACGTTGTTCGATCTCCTCGACGCCGAGAGGGCGGCCGGGATCACGCTTACCGAGAACTTCGCGATGGTGCCGGCGGCGTCGGTCTCCGGCTACTACTTCAGCCATCCCGAAGCCCGCTATTTCGGGCTCGGCCGCATTCACCGCGATCAGGTCGAGGATTACGCGCAGCGCAAGGGGATGAGCCTCGGCGAGGCCGAGCGCTGGCTCGCCCCCAACCTCGCTTACGATCCGGCCGTCGGCGAAGAATGAGCGGCGAAGCGCAAGTCCGCCGCTACCCCTTCTTCGGCCGCAGGCTCGCCCACTCGGCGTCGGTCAGCCTGCCCATGAAGCTGAACTGACCGGCGCCCTTCAGCCACTCGCCGCCGTCGATCGTCACGCAATCACCGTTGATGTAGGACGCGCCGTCCGAAATCAGGAAAGCGGCGAGGTCGGCGAGCTCGTCGGGCCGTCCCGGCCGACCGAGTGGATTGCGGGTTTCCAACTCACGAGCGAGATCGGGACGAGGCACCAGATTGTTCCAGGCCGCCTCGGTCGGGAACGGGCCCGGTGCGATGGCGTTGAGCCGGATCCGCTTTGCTCCCCATTCGACGGCGAGCGTCTGCGTCATCGCCAGCACCGCCGCCTTGGCCATCGCCGACGGCAGCACGTAGCCGGAACCGGTCCAGGCGTAGGTGGCGATGATGGAGAGCACGACGCCGGGCCGCCCCTGCGCGATCCACCGCCGTCCGCACGCCAGCGTCATATAGGCGGTGCCGTGGGCGACGATGCCGAGCACGGCATCGAGCGCCCGGTGGGAGACCGTCTCGGCGCGTGCGGCGAAATTGCCGGCGGCGTTGTTGACCAGGATGTCGAGCGGCCCGTCCGCCCAGAGCCGATCGAGGCCAGCCTCGATCGCGTCGGGGTCACGAATATCGAGACGCTGCCAAGCGACATCGCCGCCGGTGGCCGAGACAAGTGCGGCGGCGGCGTCTTCCAGCACTTGGGCGCGCCGGCCGCAGATGACGAGGCGCGCTCCGAGTTCGAGAAAGCGTTTGCCCATGGCGAGGCCCAGACCAGTGCCGCCGCCGGTTACCAGCACGCGCTTGCCGGACAACAGCTCGGGCGCAAACATCGCTACAAGGCCTCGGCCGGCGTGGCGTGCGCGCGGACGATGGCATCGCAGACTTCCCGAACCGCGCCGAAGCCGCCCGGCGCCGCGGTGATGATGCCGGCGATCTGCAGAATTTCGGTCTGGGCATCGGCCGGCGCGATGGCCACCTTGCACGCCCGCAGGCATTCGAGGTCGTTGAGGTCGTTGCCCATGAACGCGACCTCGTCGAGGCCGAGACCGTGGTCGCGGGCAAAGCGCTCCAGGACCGGCAGCTTGTCGCCGATCCCCTGCGCGCACGGCAGCTTGAGCTTCTTGCACCGCGCGCCCACCACCGGGTTGCCCTCCTTGGAGATCACCACCGCCGGAAAGCCGATGGCGCGCAACAGATCGAAGCCGAAGCCGTCGCCGCGGCTGCACAGGACTCCTTCACGGCCATCTTCGAGAACGAGGACGCGGTTGTCGGTGAGCACGCCATCGAAATCAAGCGCGAGCAGCTTGACCTCTTTCAACAACGTGCTTGCCCGCCGCGTGCCGAAGCAGCGCAGCAATGCGTCGGCCGCCGGCCAGTCGTCGGCGCTGCCCAGCCTGAGCGCGCGCAGCGATGGCATCACGAACAAGACGATGCGTCCGGCCGGGAAGTTCTCTTCCGCATCGAGCACGGCGGTGCGCACCGCGACGATGGCGCCGTTTTCGGCGAAGCGCCGCTCGCGCGGGCCCGCGTCCAGCGGCTGGGCGAGGCCGCCTTGGTCCTGCGACCACAAGGCATCGCTCATGCCATGCACCGAGACCAGGGAGTCGGCGCCGCAACGGAACAGCAGATCGAGGGCGTCGTCGATCAGCGTCGGCCCGCGCAACGGATAGGCCGGATCGAGCACGCACGCGATCTGCGGTGCGTAGCCGTCGCGCCCGGCGAGAGCGCCGAGCGCGGCGCGTACCGCCGCCGCCCTGTCGGCCGGGGGCGTGCCGTCGGGCTCGACGACGTCGCAGCCGAGGTCTCCCGCCAGCCGCGCCGCCTCCGGCAGCGACGTGACCACCGCGATGCGCGCGATGGCGCGCGCGAGCCGCGCGTCGGTGATGGTGTGTGCCAGAAGTGGCCGCCCGGCGAGTGGCGCCAGCACGCCGCGATCCACCGCAGCGATGACGGCAAGTGCGTCCATGATCTGCCCTTTTTCCCGCAAGCCGAAGCCGGCACTGGCTTAGCCGTCCGCCGCGCTCCGGTCAATCGCTCGTGGAACGGCTCTGTAGCGTTGCCTTCGCGCCGGTTGTGATTTTGCACCCGCGGCCTTGCGGGCAACGGGGAAAGGCCACGGGCTGGCGGACGACGCCAAAGCACCCTGGACGATATTCGCCGCCTGCGGCGCACCCATGCACGGCGCCGCTTACCCGTTCTGCGAATGGTTTTGAATTCGCCAGGCAGTTTGCCTATCTGTTGGGAGCCGGCCGTCGATGCCGGCTTTGTTGATCAATGGGCCGATTTCCGGGGGAGGAGCATGACAATCAAGATTGGCGATCGGATACCTGCGGTGGCACTGATGCGCTGGGGGGCCAATGGCCCGGAGGCGGTGAGCACCGAGGCGTTGTTCAAGGGCAAAAAGGTCGCGCTGTTCGGCGTGCCCGGTGCCTTCACCCCGAAATGCTCGGAGGCGCATCTGCCGGGCTTCGTCAAGCAGGCGGACGCGATCAAGGCGAAGGGTGTCGATGCCATCATCTGCACCGCCGTCAATGACGTCTTCGTGATGCATGCCTGGGGCAAGGATCAGGCGGTCGGCGACAAGGTGGCGATGGTCGCCGATGGCGATGCGGCGCTGACCAAGGCCGCCGGCCTCGAATTCGATCTGACCGGCAAGGGGCTTGGGTTGCGCTGCCAGCGGTTTTCCATGCTGGTCGACGACGGTGTCGTCAAGTCGCTCAACATCGACCCCCCCGGCACCTTCGAGAAGTCTAGCGCGGAGGCCATGCTGGCAAGCCTCTAGCCGGATGCCGATGAAGCTGGAGGAATTCGTGGATTGACGCGCCGGGCGCCGTCCGAGGAGGAGGGCGCTCGGCGTTCGTTTCGGCGATGCCGGGCGATCGGAGCGGGTTTCGTGGCCAGCGGGCTGACAAATCGTCTCGCCGCCACGATCCATCTCGCCGGTGAGGGCCGGCGGCACGGCGAGGAGCGTGGTGAATGGCCTGCCCACAGGCTCAACACTTTCGCGGTAGCGGTTGCCAGTGGGCGGGTTTGCGGCCGAGCACGGTGAGCAGAGGCGCGCTGGAGACGAAGAACGGATCCCGCGCGTCGGGTACGTAGCCACGGGCATCATCGCGCAGCTTCAAGAGGCCATCGCCGTGCGCCCCCGTGAACACCGGCACCAGGCCCAGGCGATCGAGTAGGCGCTTTACTGCTTCAGGGGTGAAAAAGAGTGTGTGCGGCTCCTGCTTGCTGGTGACGACATGGCGCAGCAGACCCGCGGCCGGTACTTCAATATAGAGGACCCCGCCTTCGCGCAGCGCCGCGATCAGACGCCCGAGAACCGGAAACATCGTCTCGACGGTCAAGTGTTCGACTGCGTGCGACGCGAGCACGCCATCGTAGAAATCGCCTCGCAGGTCATCGAGGGTGACGATGTCGGCGCCAATGTAGCGAAGGTATTTCTCACAGGCCCGATCGTGCTCAATGGCGTGCTTGCATGCCGCGCGCGACCGCAAGAGCGCGTAACCGGGACCGGCGCCGAAGTCGAGGAGGCGATCAAGCGCCACCGTTTGTTCCAGCAACCCGATCTGGCGGGCGGCGCGAGAGAACAATCGCGCAATACGTAGTGGCTTCGGCTCGCCGTGGAAGAAGGTGTGCGGATCGATGCTGCGCACGCCACCGGTGCTGGCAGCATAATCTTGCTCGTAGTAGGAACGCAGATCAAAGGAAAGCTGCGGGACCCAGCCAAAACCACAGCCGCCACACCAACATACCAATGCCCGTGCGAACAGGGCGCTGCGCTCCGCGGGGTAGCCCGAGACGAGGAGCCGCGAGGACGCGCACAGCGGACAATCCTCCGGCAATGCTGACATCGCAACGGGCTGCACCGCTGCGCAACGCAGGCCGTGGAGGACTGCCTTCAGCTCTTTGCAGCGTGCTTTGTGGTGTTTCAGTTCCACTTCGAGCAAAGCGTTCGCGGCGGGAACCCTCGCACTGCCTGTGGCCATCCGTGGCGTCCTGACCAGCGGGCGCACGGGGTCGCGCGCCTTCTTGCGCCTGGTAATAGAGCGCGTCGCTGGCTAACAAAGCGTTGCGTTGCGGCATCCGCTTGGTGCAGCGACCCATGCGGGCGATACGTCCGTTACCATCTGATGGCTAGAGCCAGCCATGGCGGATGCCTTCGATGTGGCAGCCGCCGCGGGTGCGGATGTCCGAGATGTCGCAGTTTTCCCACAGGTCGATGGCGATGCTGCCAGTGCTGCACACAGCCGGGCGGCCATAGAAGCCATAACCGCTGATCGGCCGGTCATCCTCGGCCATGTTGGGGTCATCCTGCCAGTGGTGCACGACGAAGCTCGGCTCGACGATCTCTGCGAGCGACAAGCCGTGCTGCCGCAGGGCCGCATCGATGGCGGGCGCGCAGACATCGTCTTGACCTACGGCGCCGACGCCGAAGCCCAGGCCAATGCCGAGCACAAGTGCGCTTGCGGCGGCCGCGGTGCTCCTCGTAGGCATGCTGTTGCCTCCTTCCAACCATCGTTGCGCAGTGTGTGCGCTCCTCAAGGATAGTCGCCGTTCGGGCGTTTGCCAGAGGATACAAGGGGCCGCGCCGATGAGCTTCGGCAAACGGTGAGGACCGCCCCGGCAACGCTATGGGGTAGCTCAAATGGGGCTTTGGAAACGCCAGATGGTGGAGCACGATTGAAGAATCGGTCGGATACGCAAAGCGTCCGGGCCACAAGGTGTGGATTTGCAGTAGTCGCCGAGTGGCCTGCTTGCCCGGTTTGGTTGAACGGCCGAGGCGGTGCAGACAACAGAGGGAGCGGGGGCGGCGGGTTGTGAGGGCGTGCGGCGCGCAGGTACGTGGGGCAAAGGCGGCGGTGGTGGCCGGCCCGCGCCGCTGGTGGTGTCGCGGCGCGGGAGTGCTCGCGCTGTTCTGTCTCGTGGTCGTCGCCGGTTGCGGCGATAGCGTGGTGCGCCGGCACCTTGCCGGGATCAGGAGCAGTGATTCACTCGTCCGCGAGGAGGCGACCATCGCGCTGGGTGCGCTGCACGATCCGAGCGCGGCGGGGCCACTGACTGATCTGCTCAAAGACGAGGATTGGCACGTGCGCGTCGCCGCCCAGAACGCCTTGGTGGCGGTTGGTCCGCCAGCGGTCGCGCCCTTGGTTACGCTGCTCGCCGATCGCACGGCACCCGAGGCACGCGGGCTTGCTGCCGAAGCGCTCGCGCGGATCGGCGGCACGGCCATCGATGCGCTGCGTGTCCTGCTCGGCACCGGGGGCGACGAGGATCTCACATGGTTGGTTGTCGAAACCCTGGGTCGCCTGGGGGACGAAAACGCCCTGTCCATGTTGAGTGCCAAGTTCAATGGCGATAACGTCGATCAGCGCTGGCTTGCGGCGCGCACCTACGAACGGATCGGTGCCGCCGGGCCGCTGTTGGCCGCAGTCGATGCCGGCGCCGGTATCCGCACCAGCGTTGTCCGCCCCGGTGGCGTTCGCGGTGAAGCCATCCAGGCGCTCGCCCACATCGGCCGGCCGGCGCTGCCGTCGCTGATCGCCGCGAGCCGGAGCGAAAATCGGGATGTCCGCGTGGTGGCATTGTCGGCGCTTGGCCGCATCGGAAGCGTCGATGGCGCGGATGCCCTGGCGGAAGGATTGAGGGCGGCGGACGACGACAGCCGGGCTGCGGCAAAGGCAGGGTTGGTCAGTCTTGGCGAGGCCGCCACGCCTTCGCTGCTGGATGCGCTGCATCACGCCGACCCCGCGGTGCGCACGGCGGCGGCCGAGGTGCTTTCCGTCATCGCCGATCCGCGCGGCGAAGAGCCGTTGCTTGCGGCATTGCGCGATGACAGCGCGCGCGTGCGCGCGGTTGCCGCCACCGGTCTTGGCAGCCTGCGTGCCGAGCGTGCCGTTCCGGCGCTGGTCGAGATGTTGGACGACGCTGATCCCGATTGCCGCCGTCAGGCGGCGGGCGCGCTGGTGCTGATTGGTGAGCCGGCGGTAACACCGCTGATATCCACCGTGGACGGGCGGGCGACGGAGGCGCGCACTCTCGCCGCCGGCGCCCTCGGCCTGATCGGCGATCCCCGTGCGGTGACAGCGCTCGTCGGCCTGCTGGCCAGCAAGGACCGGAGCACGCGTGAGGCGGGGACCGCCGCACTGGCTGCCATCGGTGCGCCAGCGGTCGAACCTTTGATCGCAGCCAGCGCCCACAAAAGCGCGGTCGGGCGCGCCGCCGCGCTGGCGGCACTTGGCATGATCGGTGACCCGCGCGCCGTTTCGGCGCTGGTGGGCCGCCTGGCCGATGGCCAACGAGCGGTACGCCAGGCCGCGGCGGCGGCACTGGCGGGCGTCGGCGCGCCGGCGCAGGACGCCCTGATCGTCGCGCTCAAGGACAAGCGCGCGATCGTCCGCAGCGAAGCCGCAACCGCACTCGGCGAGATCGGTGGCCGCGGTGCATTGCAGCCGCTCATCGCGGCTCTCAAGGACCCACAGAGCCGTGTGCGGGAGCGGGCGGCGCGGGCGCTGGGTGAAATCGGTGATCCGAAGGCCGTGGCACCCTTGCTGCTGGCGCTCAAGGCAAAGGACACGCGGCTGCGCATGGCTGCCGCCGCCGCCCTGGGCCAGATCGGCGACGAGGCTGCCGTTTCGCCCTTGCACGGCACTCTGCGCGACAAGAACGCCAAAGTGCGCGCGATCGCCCACAGCGCGCTGGAACAACTGGCCAGTCGTGAGGTTGCCCAGCCGACGGCGTCACGCTCCCAGGAAGCATCGCCGCGACTGGAAGCTTCGGCCCGGCGTGGTCCCTGAACCGCACTGCCCTGGAATATGCTACCCTTCAATATATTGAATATATTGCGAATTTCGCGCCGCCCCGGCCGCGAAGCGGCGAGGCGCGTCTATCCCAACTGCAGGACGCGATAGCCCCATGCCGGCAAGTCCAACGCTACGCTGTCGCCGCCATTGGTGGCGATTGCATCGGTCGCCGAGCCGGCCATCAGATCCCGCACCCGCACCGCGGCGCGCGTCGCCGCGGCTTGCGGCAAGCCGACCTTGCAACGGCCGGCGGCCGGGCGGTAATTGACGGCGACGAGCACCCGCTCGCGGGCGTGATTTTGCCATAGCGCCGCGACGAAGCCCTCCCAATCGCTGCCGTCGTCATCGGCCGGCCGACATTGCAGAAGCCGCCAGTCCCCGGTGCGCACCGCAGGCATCTGCAAGACCCGCAGAAGCCGCTGATAGAAGGTGCGCACCGGCGCATCGACCGGCTCGACCGGTGCCCGGCACAGGTGTACCGGTGTATGGATCCGGCGCCCTTCGAGCTGGCCCTGGTGGAAGAAGCGCAAGCCGGGGGCGAGGTAGGTTAACACGGCGGCGGCCTCGTGCACGCTGGGCGGGAACGCCGCTGCCGCTCGCGGTTCGTCGTGGTTTTCGAGAAAGCGGACCAGCTTGCGCTGGAAGCCGAGGTCGGCCTTGAGGTGGTCACGCACCGCCTGGACGTTCTGCCCGCGCAGTCGATCGTAAAGCCGTTTGTCGTAGGTGAAATCGAAACCCTGCTGTTGCAGCGTCCATTCCAGGTCCCAATAAACCTCCGCCGCCATCATGAAATCGGGATGCGACGCGCGGACTTCGGCGATCGCCCGCGGCCAGAACGGCTCGATGGTGATCCTCCAGGTGCGCGCGAAGATCTCGGGCAACAACAGCATCGCCATGTCGCAGCGCACACCGTCGCATACCGAAGCGATGTTGAGGAGTTCGGTGCGCATCGCGGCCTGCACGGCGGCGCTGCCATAGTTGAGTTGGGCGGTGTCCGGCCAGCCCGGAAAGTAGGGATCACGACCACAGGCGACGATGCCGTCGCCCGCCGGGCGGGCGTAGTTGTGCGGCTCGCGGGCGATGTCCGCTTCACTGCCCCAAATGTAGAACTCCCGATGCGTTTGCATCCAGGGGTGGTCAAGCGCGGTGTGGTTCGGCACGAAATCGAGCATCAAGCGCAGGTTGCGCGACCTGAGCCGGCGACGGAGGCGGCCGAGGGCTGCGGCGCCACCCAGCGCGGGGTTGACCGTGTAGCCGGTGACCGCGAAGCACGACCCGCAGATGTCGGCTTCCTTGAGGTCGGGGAGGATGCGCCGGAACTCCTCGCGCCAGTCGTTGCGGCTGCGCGAGATACGCGGGCCCAATTGACCCAGGCGCCAGATGCCCAAGAGCCACACCCACTTGAAGCCGAGGCCGGCGATGCGGTCGAGCGCCGCTTCCGGGATGTCATCGAGCGTGGTCGGCCGCCCGAGCTGGGCAGTGAGTTCGCTGAGCCACAGTCTGGTGTTGACCTGATAGAGAAGAGCGTTCTCGTGCGTCTTGGTGGCGGCCATCGTGCCTCCCCGACGTCCCGCCGCCCGCGCCGGGCGGCGCCGTCATCAGGCGGGAGCTTAAGTCAAGCACGGCGCCGATGCGAACACCGAAAATTCACGGTCCGGCAGCCGTCCACGCTGCAGTCGGCTGTTGGCCGCGTTCCCTCGCCGGCGCGGCTTAACCCTGGCCGTGCGTGCCCTCGAACAAGGCCTTGATGCGGGCCTGGATCGCTTGCGCCGCCGCGCGCGGATCGGGGGCGTCCTTGATCGGCCGGCCGACCACGATGTAATCGGCGCCGTTGCGGAACGCCTCTTCGACGTCGACGGTGCGCTTCTGGTCATCGACCGGCTTGTTTTCCACCGGCCGGATGCCGGGGACGACGACGACGAGCCGGTCGCCGAGATCGGCGCGCAGCACTGCCACTTCGAGGCCCGACGAAACGACTCCGTCACAGCCAATGGCCAAGGCCCGGCGCGCCCGCGACAGCACGAGTGCCGCGACGTTGGTCGAGAAGCCGAGTGCTTCGAGATCACCGCGATCAAGGCTGGTCAGCACGGTGACGGCCAGGATCTTGAGTTGACCCTTAGCGGCGCACGCGGCTTCGAGGATCGCGTCGTTGCCATGCACGGTGGCAAACGTCGCACCGGTGCGCGCGAGTTGACGGACGGCGGACGCCACCGTTTGTGGCACGTCGAAGAACTTAAGATCGACAAAGACGCGGGCGCCGCGCGCCACGAGCCAGTCCAGGAGCGCGAACGCGTCACCGCTCATGAACAGTTCGAGCCCGATCTTGTAAAAGCAGACGGCGTCGCCCAGGCACTCGACCAACGCGCGCGCGGCCGCTGCACCCGGCACATCGAGGGCAACGATCAGCCGCTCGGCCGCAGGGATCGCCTTGGCCGACAGCAGGCGCCGATCGGCCGGCGCCGCCGTCTCACCCGGCATCGGGGTCGAGACGCATGCGGCCGATCGGCTGGACCGTCGACGCCTGCGGTCCCTGGGCGCTTTCCCCTTCGGCGATCACCAGGCGAACGGCGTCACCCACTTCGAGGGTGGCGAAGTCCGCGCCGACCACGCTGTTGCGATGAAAATACACGTCCCGGCCAGCGGTGGTGGTGATGAAGCCGTAGCCTTCCTCGCGAAAGATGCGCGCGACCGTGCCCTGCGGCTGCGCCTCGTGGCTCTTGACCTCGCCGCGTACCCGTTGTTCGTGGGCGTCAAGCTGGCGCTCGGCCGCGTCGAACGCATCGCGAATGGCAACGTAGACATCGGTGTGCGCGTGCATGTTGCCAGGGTCATGGCTGACCACGATGGCGCTGCCGGGAACATGCAGGACGACGCGCACCTGGTATTCGTTGCCTTTATGGTGGTGGTGGTGCGGCGCCTCAATGCTGACGTGGGCGCTGACCAGCCGGTCGCAAAAACGTTCCAGCTTGTCCACCCGCTCGCGCACCCGTTTCTCGATGAACTCCGACGGTTCCATGTTCTGAAAGTCGATCTTGACCGGAACCTGCATCCCAGTTCCCTCCCGTGTCCGGGTGAAGGCCATCATGCGCGTTTCAGCATCGGTCCCAGCGGGCGGCCGGCAAACAAATGGACGTGGAAGTGCATGACTTCCTGATGGGCGTCGGTGCCGTTGTTGGCAAGGATCCGGTAGCCGTTTTCGGTGATGCCGAGGACCCGGGCGGTGGCGCCGATGGCGGCCAGGAACCCACCGAGAAAATCGGTGGGTGCAATCAAAGTGAGATCATCGAGCGAGACGTAGGGCCCCTTGGGGATAACCAGCACATGCACCGGGGCGAGCGGATTGATGTCGTGGAAGGCGAGCGCGTAGTCGTCCTCGTAGACCTTCTTGCACGGGATTTCGCCCCTAAGAATGCGTGCAAAGATGTTGGTCTCATCATAGGCCATGGCGGCGCGCCTCCCTTACTTGCCGTTGCCCCGCTGGTTCTTTTCGTTCAATCCCGACATCCCTTCGCGGCGCTTCAACTCGGCCCAGACGTCCTCGGGTGTAACGCCGACGTCCGCCCACAGCACCAGCAGGTGGTACAACAGATCCGCGCTTTCGGCCGCCACGCGTTGCGGCGTCTCGTCCAGGGCGGCGATCACCACCTCGGTCGCTTCCTCGCCAATCTTTTTGACCATCCTCTGCCGGCCCTTGGCGAACAGCTTTGCCGTGTAAGAAGTGCTGGGGTCGGCCTTGCGTCGGCTACCGATGACCGCAAACAGTTTCTCGAGCGGTGGTTCGGGTTCGATGTCACGGGCCATGGCCGTCCTCCTCGTCGGTCAGTCGCACCGGTATGCCGGCGGCACGCAGATGTTTCTTGGCCTCGGCAATGGTAAAGGTACCGAAGTGAAAAATCGAGGCGGCGAGCACGGCCGACGCGTGGCCGTCACGCACGCCTTCGACGAGGTGGTCAAGGGTGCCAACGCCGCCCGAAGCGATCACCGGCACACTGACCGCATCCGCGATCGCGCGCGTCAGCGGGATGTCAAACCCCGCCTTGGTGCCATCGCGATCCATCGAGGTCAACAGGATCTCGCCGGCGCCGAGAGCGGTCATCTCTTGCGCCCACGCCACCGCATCGATGCCGGTCGGGCGCCGGCCACCGTGGGTGAACACCTCGAACCGGCCGGGTCCGACCGCCTTGGCGTCGATGGCGACCACGATGCACTGCGCGCCGAACTTTTCCGCCGCCTCGCCGACGAAGGCCTTGCGCTGGACGGCCGCGGTGTTGATCGAGACCTTGTCGGCACCGGCCAGGAGCAGCGTGCGGATGTCGTCCAATGTGCGGACACCGCCACCGACGGTCAGCGGCATGAAGCAGACCTCGGCGGTGCGTGCGACCACGCCCAAGATGGTGTCGCGGTTCTCGTGGCTGGCGGTGATGTCGAGAAAGCACAACTCATCGGCGCCGGCGGCGTCGTACACGCGTGCCTGTTCGACCGGATCGCCGGCGTCGATCAGATCGACAAAGCGTACGCCCTTGACGACGCGGCCGCGATCGACGTCGAGGCAGGGGATAATCCGTACCTTAAGCATCGGCTCGTGCGCTTTCGTTGACCGGCGTGCCAAACAGGGCGAGTGCCGTCCTCAGATCGACGCGGCCATCGTAGAGCGCGCGCCCGCAGATCACACCGTCGAGCACCCCTTCACCCACAGCCTTGAGCGCGACCAGATCGGCAAGCGATGCCACGCCGCCCGACGCGATCACCGGCACCGTGACATTGGCGGCGAGCGCCATCGTCGCCTCGATGTTGGGCCCGCCCAACACGCCGTCACGGGCGATGTCGGTATAGATGAAGCAGGCAACGCCATCATCTTGCAGGCGGCGGGCGAGCGTCACGGCATCAACGGTGGTGGTTTTCGCCCAGCCGTCGGTGGCGATCAGGCCGTCGCGCGCATCGAGCCCGACGGCGACCCGGCCGGGAAAGGCCCGGCATGCTTCTCGCACCAACTCTGGCGTGCGCACCGCCGCCGAGCCGAGGATGACCCGCCGCACGCCCTTTTCCAGCCACGCCTCGGCGGTGGCGAGATTGCGGATGCCACCGCCGACCTGCACCGGGCCGCGGAAGGCAGCGAGGATCGTGCTCACGGCCGGCTCGTTCACCGGCCGGCCGGCGAAGGCACCGTCGAGGTCGACGACGTGCAGCCAGGCGGCGCCCGCGCCGGCAAACGCGGCGGCCTGGGCGGCGGGATCATCGTTGAACACGGTGGCCGTCGCCATCTCGCCCCGCTGTAAGCGCACGCAGCGGCCGTCTTTCAGATCGATGGCGGGGTAGAGGATCATGGCCGCCACCGCACGAAATTGGCGATCAGCGTCAGGCCCGTGCGCTGGCTCTTCTCCGGATGGAATTGGGTACCGAGCAGATTGTCGCGGCCGACGATGGCCGCCACGTCCTCGCCATAGTCGGTGGTGGCCAGCGTGCACTCCGGATCGCGCGGGCGGATCGCGTAGGAGTGGACGAAGTAGGCATGGGCGCCGGCTCCGAGCCCGGCGAGCGCCGGATGTTCGCCATGGCGCAGCGTCAGCTCGTTCCACCCCATATGGGGCACTTTCAGCTTGGAGCCGGCCGCCGCCAGCAATCCGACATCGCCCGCGATCCAGCCGAGGCCGGCATGGGTGCCATGCTCGAAGCCGCGGTCGGCCATGAGCTGCATGCCGACGCAAATGCCGAGGAACGGCCGGCCACTTTCGATGACCACGCGCTGCAGCGTCTCGACCATGCCGTCCAAGGCATCAAGCCCGGCGCGGCAATCGGCGAAGGCGCCGACCCCCGGCAGCACGACGTGGCTGGCGCGTGCCACCACTCGTGGGTCTGCGGTCACGTCGACCGCGATCGCCAGACCGGCGTCGGCGATCGCACGCTCGAACGCCTTCGCGGCCGAGCGCAGGTTGCCCGAGCCGTAATCGATGATGGCGACGTTCACCGGCCCTGCCCCGCCGCCGGGACGTCGTGGCGGGAGAAAAAGCGCTCAAGGGCGGCGTCGCGGTCGCGGCCTGCAACCACGGCGGCCTGCCCGAAGCCGCGACCTTCAAGGGTCCAGCGCTTGAGGTCGTTGCCGACGAAGCCGACGATGCAGGCGAGGCCAAGGCCAATCACGCCGACGACGAAGGGATGCAGCCCCAGGACGGGCGTTGCCAGTGCCGTCGCCAGGTCGAGGCCGAAGAGGGCGAGCGCCACCAGCCACAGGCGGTTGACCAGCGCCCACACGCCCGCAAAGAAGAACGCGGGCCAGGAGAAGCCCTCCTTGATCAGGACGACGTCGGCGGTCGGATCGTGCAGCGGCCGACGCAGGTGAACGGTGTAAAAGCGCATGATCGCCGTTCCGAAGTCCCCTGATCACGAAATCAAGACGTAGCGCCGAGCGTGCCCTTGGTCGACGGCACGGTGGCGCCACGGCGCGGGTCGATCTCGATGGCCGCACGCAAAGCACGCGCAAAGCCCTTGAAACAGGCCTCTGCGAGGTGGTGGTTGTTGGTGCCATAGAGCGCCTCGACATGCAGCGTCAACCCGGCGTGAACGCCGAAGGTGTGGAACCAGTGGCCGATCAGCTCCGTATCCAGCATGCCAAGGCGCGCTTGGGTAAACGCCACCTTCCAGATCACGTACGGCCGGCCGGAAACGTCGACGACGACGCGCACGAGCGTCTCGTCCATGGCCGAGAGCGCTTCGCCGAAGCGGCGGATGCCGGCGCGATCGCCGAGCGCCCGGGCGACCGCCTGGCCCAGCACGATGGCGCTGTCCTCCGTTGTGTGGTGGCCGTCGACGTCGAGATCGCCCTTGGCGCCGAGCGTGATGTCGATCAGGCCGTGGCGGGCGATCTGGTCGAGCATGTGGTCGAGGAAGCCGATGCCGGTGGCGATGGTCGACCTGCCGGTGCCGTCAAGGTCGACCGAAGCGGTAATCTCCGTTTCGGCGGTGGTACGGGTAACGGTGGCCGTGCGCATCTCAAGCTTCTCCGGGGGGCTCAAGGTCGTTATGTAACAGCACCGTCGGCGCCGCGCCAATCCCTTGGGCGATCGCAGCGCGCGACATTCCGGCGATGGCCCTAGCGCGGATGCGACAACACCGTTACAGTGATTCGCAGAACCTGGGCGGCCGCGTGCAAATGCCGCGCGGCGCAGTCGGTTGTTTCGGGACAACTTTTTGAAAGTATGCGCATTGATCAGACTGTTGGTTGCGGCCGCCTTAGTGGTGCGCCTCGTGTTGCCTGCGTCCGCGTTTGCCTCCGATCGCGTCATTTGGGACGTCGTCAACTGGCAGAATCCGGTCAAAGAGGTGCTTACGCAAGCCGGTTATACCTTGCAGCGGGTGGTCCAGCGTGGCAGTGGCAAGGAGTGGGTGCTCACCGTCGCCGGCCCCGACATCCGGAAGCAGTGGTCGCAGGACCTGACGGTCTCGCTGATGCAGGCAGGGAGTGTACCAACCATTTCGGTGGTGCAGATGTGCCGCGCCGAGGCGATTGCAACGGTGGTGAACACGACGTCGGGCACCAAGAAAAAGACGGTGCGCTTTGAAGTCCGCAATGCCGCCGCCCGGCCAATGCCGGCCGATATCGGTCCCCGGACCTGCTGGCTCAATGATACGCAGGTCCTGCACACGGCGATGGTGGCCGCGAAGCGGGATCAACACTTGGCGCCAAAGGTGCAGCACGTCAGCGACCAGGGCGGCCGCGTCTTCGTGTTGATCGAGGACGCGGCGGACGCGATCACGCCTGCGGGCGGTGCGCAACGTACGTTCTTTACCGTGCAGTTGGGTGCCGAACTCCAAGGGCATTCCGATCGGCTGGCGACCTTGGTAGTACAGCCCGTCACCGGCGACGTCTTGGCCGAAGGCGACAGCGGCGTGCGCCGCGACCTCGCCAATTTGCGCCCGCTCGATGTCCTGCCCTGATCGTTCCCGCGGACGGTCGGGATCACGTCCCGGGCCGGGTGGACATGCATATTAGCCTCGGCCCATATGATCAATATTACTTGGCGGCGGTGGCGGTCGCCGGCACATGGGCCGCCGCCGGTGGCCTGCTTTGGCTCACCCAGCGCGCGCCGTGCGCCGGCTTCCTGCACTCCTTCCGCGGCATCGCCCAGAACTTCCTCACCGTCATCAATGTCATCTTCGCCCTCAACCTGGCGTTCCTCGCCAATGACACCTGGATGGCGCGTGACCGGGCGCTGAATGCCGTCTTCCAGGAGGCAGGCAGTCTGCACAACCTGCATGACCTGGCCGAGAGCCTGCCCGACGCGGTCAAAGAGGATATCGGCAGGGCGATCACCGATTACACCCGCCTGGTCGTGCATGAAGAGTGGCCGGCACTGGCGCGCCGCACGAGCAGTCCCGCGGTCGACGAAGCTCTGGATCACCTGATCGCGCTGACCGCCGGCGACGAGGTGGCGAGCGTCGCCAAGCCCGGCGTTCTCGCACCGATGCTGGCGCAGGCGGTCCAGGTGCGCACGCAGCGCGATCTGCGCATCGCATTGAGCCAGACCCATGTCAATCCGCTGAAATGGTTGGGCATGGCGTTCCTCGGCTTCCTGACCATGGCCTCGATCGCCATGGTCCATGTTGACCAGCCGCGCGCCGAGCTTGCCGCCATTATCTTGTTCGCCACCGCCGCCGCACCGACGGCGGCGATCATCCTGATCCACGGCAATCCGTTCCAGGAGCCGATGGCGGTTTCCGCGGCACCGATCGCCGCCGTGGTTGGACCGCCGATCGCCGCCGTCAAGTCTTGACCCCCGCGTCCGCGGCGCATAAATCGCCAGCATCGACAGGCGGCCGGCGCGGACGCCTTCTCAATCCGGGCCTTGTCGGGCCAACGCCAAGCGGACACAAAGCAACCAATGTCGGGACGAGAAAACGGCCTCTGGCACGGCACGACCGTTCTCTGCGTGCGCAAGGGCGCGGGCGTGGTCATCGCCGGCGATGGCCAGGTCAGCATGGGCAACACCATCGTCAAGGCCAACGCCAAGAAGGTGCGCCGGCTGGCCGACGGCACCATCCTCGCCGGGTTTGCCGGCGCCACCGCCGACGCCTTCACCTTGTTCGAGCGCCTTGAAGGCAAGCTCGACCAGTACCGCGGCCAGCTCATGCGCGCGTGCGTCGAACTCGCGAAGGACTGGCGCACCGACCGCTACCTGCGCCGGTTGGAGGCGATGATGGCGGTCGCCGATCGCTCGGTCTCGCTGGTGCTGACCGGCACCGGCGACGTGCTGGAACCCGAGGACGGCCTGATCGGCATCGGCTCCGGCGGCGCCTATGCGCTGGCGGCGGCGCGCGCCATGATGGATCGCGATGATCTCGACGCCGAAGCGATCGCCCGGCGCGCGCTCAAGATCGCCGCCGGCATCTGTGTCTTTACCAACGAGAGCGTCATCGTCGAGAGCCTATGACCAGCTTTACCCCACGCGAGATCGTTTCCGAGCTCGACCGCCACATCGTCGGCCAGAACGACGCCAAGCGCGCGGTCGCCATTGCGCTGCGCAACCGCTGGCGCCGCCAGAACGTCGACGAGCAGATGCGCGAAGAGGTGTTGCCCAAGAACATCCTGATGATCGGGCCGACCGGCGTCGGCAAGACCGAGATCGCGCGCCGGCTGGCCAACCTCGCCCAGGCGCCGTTCCTTAAGGTCGAGGCGACCAAGTTCACGGAAGTGGGCTACGTCGGCCGCGACGTCGAGCAGATCATCCGCGATCTGATCGAGATCGCGGTGCACATGACCCGCGAGCGGATGCGCCGCCAAGTTGCCGCCAAGGCGGAGCTCGCCGCCGAAGAGCGGGTCCTTGGCGCGCTTGTCGGCGAAGGTGCATCCGCCGAGACGCGCGAGAAGTTCCGGCGCATGCTGCGCGCGGGCCAGCTCGACGACAAGGAGATCGAGATCGTGGTTGCCGATCAGGCTGGCCTGCAACTCCCGACCTTCGACATCCCCGGCATGCCGGGTGCGCAGATGGGGATGCTCAACCTTTCGGAGATGTTTTCCAAGGCATTTGGCGGTCCGCCCAAGAAGAAACGCAAGATGACGGTCGCCCAGTCCCACGACGTTCTGGTCGGAGAAGAAGCCGACAAACTCCTCGACGAGGAACGCGTCGTGCGCGAGGCGATCGACGCGGTCGAGAATCAGGGCATCGTCTTCATCGACGAGATCGACAAGATCACCGCGCGCGGCGAGCGCATCGGCGCCGACGTCAGCCGCGAGGGCGTGCAGCGCGATCTGTTGCCGCTGATCGAAGGCACCATCGTCACGACCAAGCGCGGCAATATCCGCACCGACCACATTCTGTTCATCGCGTCCGGCGCCTTCCATCTCGCCAAGCCGTCGGACATGCTGCCCGAACTGCAGGGCCGGCTGCCGATCCGCGTCGAGCTGAAGGCGCTCACCCGTGATGACTTCGTGCGCATCCTCACCGAGCCGGAAGCGAGTCTGATCAAGCAGTACAAGGCGCTCATGAAAACCGAGGATGTCACCCTTGAGTTCGCGCCCGACGCCATCGAGGAAATCGCCACGCTCGCGGCCGAGATCAATGCCGGCGTCGAGAACATCGGCGCGCGTCGGCTGCAGACGGTGATGGAAAAACTGTTGGAGGAGATCAGCTTCACCGCATCCGAGCGTTCGGGGGAAACCATTACCATCACGGCAGACGTGGTGCGCAAGAACGTCGGCGAACTCGCCAAATCCGCCGATCTCGCCAAATTCATTCTCTAAAAAGCCGCGCCAAGCGGCGGATCCTGCAGTACGATCCGTACATAGCAAGACATATTCATAGGATAGGGACACGAAAACCATGAACTTATCGCGAAGGATGGGCGCCGAAGCACTAGGAACATTCTGGCTGGTGTTCGGTGGCTGCGGCAGCGCCGTGCTTGCTGCCGCCTTTCCACAGCTTGGAATTGGATTTGTTGGTGTAGCACTCGCGTTCGGTCTGACCGTGCTGACCATGGCCTATGCCGTTGGCCACATTTCCGGGGGGCATTTCAATCCGGCCGTCACCATTGGCCTATGGGCCGGTGGTCGTTTCCCGATGTCCGACATTGTGCCGTACGTGGTTGCTCAAGTGGTGGGAGCGGTTCTCGCCGCCTTCGTGCTGTCGGTGATCGCCAGCGGCGCCCCCGGCTTCGATCTCGTCGGCGGTGGCTTCGCCTCCAACGGCTTCGGTGCGCACTCGCCGGGCCAGTACTCGCTCGTGGCATGCGTCGTTGCCGAGGTCGTGCTGACGGCGTTCTTCCTCCTCATTATCATGGGTTCGACCGATGGGCGGGCGCCGGCGGGGTTCGCCCCGATCGCGATCGGCCTCGCGCTGACGTTGATCCACCTGATCAGCATCCCGGTGACCAATACTTCGGTCAATCCGGCGCGCAGCACCGGCCCGGCGTTGTTCGTTGGCGGCTGGGCGCTGGCGCAGCTTTGGTTGTTCTGGGTGGCGCCCATCGCAGGCGGCGTCATCGGCGGCCTGATCTATCGTTGCCTGGGTTGCGAGGGCACGTCGTGCAGGACGTGATCGACCGTTAACGCACCGGGTCGCGGGGCGGGAGATCCTGCCTCGCGGCCACGCTCGCCCGAGACGTCGCGCGTGTCGCCAATGGGTTGCTTACGTCGACACCGCAGTGTGACATGATAGAATCCCTGAAGCTGGACAGGGAGAGAACTCATGTCACCACTTTGGCGAACGTGGCTGCATGCGGCGACAATCCTTGTTCTCGCTGCCGGATGGTGCCTAACGGATGCGCGCGCTCAGACCACGGCTGTGCTACCGCCGCCTTCGGCCGATGAAACGGGGATGGTCCCGGGCGATCTCATCCTCGGCCACGCCAACACCTATCCCGGTCACGTCGGCATCTACCTCGGCAAGTGGCGGCGGCTGCCCGAGCCGCTGCGCACTACCTACAATGACGTTTATGACCAGATCCTGATCCGCTCCCAGGACATCGGGCTGAAGTACACCTACCTCGCCATCGACAGCGACGGTGGCCGTGGCGTGCGCCTCGTGCCGCTCGTCGAGCAGTTCACCGATTACCTGCCGAAGGGTGCGCGGGCCGTGGATCTCAAGGGCGCGCGGCGGTTCGAAGGGGGCATGGGCGGCGCCGTCGCCTGGCCAGAGCTGGCAAACAACGACGCGAAGCGCTGGCGCATCATCGAAGAAGCGCTCAAGGCGGCGCACGCCAAGGTTCCTTACGAAGACAGTCACATGCAGCTTGCGACTACTTGGCTGCAGTCGGGAACGTCCTACGAGAACATGAAGCTGGACTGCGTTTCGCTGGTTCACGTCGCCTACTATCGCGGTGCCGGCATCAGCCTCGATGTCAGTTGGATGCCGTGGCACGATCCCGGCCAGCTTTATGCGGAGGCCAAGGCCAAGAACCTGTTCCGCCCAGTGATCGTCTACTACCTCTTCGTCGATGCCGCCGTGCTGGGTGACTGGGATCTCAAACTGAAGGTGTTGCGCGTCGGGGCCGACCACTTTGAGGATGTCGCGTTGCCGGTGCGCCTCTTGAGTGACGACAAGAAGGTGTTCGTGCGCATCCTCGATCCGGACAAGCGCGCGGCCTTCCAATACCTGCCCAACGTCATCGAGCAGCCCTTCCGCCCGACCGCCAACGATGGCGTCGAGGTCGATTTTGCGGCGGCCGACGGCCAGGGCCACCTCGAGATCGGCGCCGATGGCGGCATGAGCGGTTGGCGCAAAGGCATGGTCCAGCAAGGCGGCGCGCCCGGAGGGTATCCCTTCGATGCGCAGATCACCGGTACCAAGCGGCGGTTCCAGGCCATGCGCGCGCAGTAGCGACGGGCGACGGTCCGGACGAGAGCCCCTCAAGACGCAGCGGCGCGCTCACGCTGCGGACGGGTAGAGCCAGGCTTTGAACAGCCGGGTCATGCGCGGCATCACCACGTAGGTCATCACCGGAACGACCGTGGCGGACCCGATCAACACCCTGAGCCAGATCGGCAGCCCCTGCAACAGCGGCTGCAGCGCATAGTTGAAGCCGGTCAGCAGTGGAAAGACGGCGAGCCAGGTGACCACCATCATCTTGTGGCGCGGCGGCGGTACGATGGGCCCGCCGCCCGGCAACGTGAACCAGGTTTCGAGTCCGGACAACGCCTGGTAAACGGCCCGGCCGACGACCATGCCGGACATCCGGTCCAGCCATTCGCGCCGTTCCGGCGAGGTTTCCCACGCGCGCAGGTGCGCAACCGACGCAAAGCGAAAGATGATCCGGTACTCGGGATCGCTGGGCGCAGCGGGCTTCAGGATGTGACTGCCCAAGTAACCGTCAAACCCCTTCATCACCTCGTGGATGCCCTTGACCAGTTCCTCGTAGGCACGCTCGCAGCCAGGTTTGATCTTGCGGCTCACTGCCACCGAGACGGGTCCGTCCTCCTGGCCCGCATCGAACGTGATCTTGTCTTCCATCGGCCTCCTCCCTCGCTCGCGCCCTAGAATATGGGGAGCGGAGGCGCGCATGGACGTGCCGTCGGCGCAGGCAGTTTACACAATTGCGAGTGCGCTGGCGCGGTTGGGGCGGCTTACCTTGTGTTATCGACAGGGTTGTCCACAGTTTCGGTGGATAGCGGCGGGCTCGGGCGGGCAAGCGCGTCCACGGCCGTTGCGCCGGCGCCTTCCACGTGCGAGCAAGGGTGGAGGTCTCCCACCGCTTCGCCAATGCCGGGTGCCGACGTTGCGCTTTGCCAGCCGCTATACCTGCCGTGAGGGCCTATGGTTCGCCGGTACGCTCGCACTGATCGCCGTGCAGGGCCTGTTGCGCCTCTATGATCCGCTCGATGGCGATCAGGCGCTGTTCCTGGTGGGCGCGCGGGCGCTGGCGCGCGGTGCCCGCCTCTATGTCGAGTTCTGGGACAACAAGCAGCCCGGCATCTACTGGTTCTACTGGCTGGGCGGCCGGCTGTTCGGCTTTACCCAGGAAGGCGTGCGTGCGTTCGAAATCCTCTGGGTACTGGCGCTCGCCGCCGTGCTCATGGCCTGGCTTCGCCGTTGGCTCAACCGGCCGTGGCTCTCCGCAGCGGCCGCGCTCGCCGTCTGTCACGCCTACTTCGTGTTCGCGCCATTCTGGGCACTCGGACAGCTGGAAATGCTGGTCGGCCTGCCGGCGGCGCTGAGCACCTGGCTGTTGTGCGTCAGCCTCGATACCAACAGCACGGCAGCGAAACGGGCCGCGGCCGTGATCGCGGCAGGCGTGTGCGGCGGGATCGTCGCGGTGTTCAAGCTGGTGCTGGCGCCGATTTTCGTGGCGATCGCCGTGACCGCAGCGGTGTTGTCGCAACGGGCGATCGCCGGCGCCTCGCTCAGCTTTGTGCGGCTCGGCGGCGGGATCGTCGCTTATGGTGCCGGAGCATTGCTGCCACTCGCCGCAACGGCGGTGGTGTTCGCGCGCGCCGGCGCATGGAAGCCATTTCTTGATGTAACGTTCCTTTATCCCCTTGAGGCATTGGACGAGTTGGCGCTCGCACCGGTCGGCCGGCTGGTCGAATCCCTTGCCTGGATTGCCGCCGCGCAGGCGCCATGGCTGCCCTTCGCCGTTCTCGGTGCCCGCAGGGCGTGGCGATGTTCGGGAGCGCCGGCGATGCCGGCATCCGTTCTGGCGCTGGTCTGGCTCGTCACCGCCTTCGCCGTCGTTCTGGTGCAGAAATTTTCGTGGTGGGGCTATCACATGTGGCTGTTGGCGGTGCCGACGGCCGCACTTGCTGCCATCGGCGCCGACGCCTTCTGCGGCGATGCCATCGGTGGCGGCGTGGCGTCGCGGCGATCGACGCTCCCGGCACTGCTGCTCCTCGTCGCCACTGCGGCGGCGGCAGTACCCACGGTGGAGCGCATCGGCCGGCTGTGCTCCGATCTCGCCCCGGTCGGGACGCTGGATGCCGAGGCCTACCGCAGGCGCGTAAGCGACGGCTACGCCCACATCGCCGACAGTGTGCGGTTGCTGCCCGACGACGGTGCGCCGATCTACGTTTTCGGCTCGCCGCTCTATTATCTGTTGTCCGGGCGCGATCAGGCGATCCCCATCCATGGCTGGGCCTGGCGAAATATGCCAGAGCGGATCTGGCGGCCGCTGCCGGACATGCTGGAAGCGGCGCGGCCCCATCGGATCTTCATCGCTTTCGATCTTGAGGTGCTGTTGCACCAGCGCGAACCGCGGCTTGTCGCGTTTCTCGATGGAAATTATCGGCGCGAGCGAACCGATGCGCTCGGTACATGGTTCGTGCGCATTACCCCGCCGTGATCAGCGGATCCGGCAGCAGGACCTCGCCCACCAGTGAAGGAGGCCCTCCGGGCCTTGGTGATGGCCGCTTCCGGGGCGCGACCGTCCGCCAACGCGGACGGTGCGCCTCCGGGGGTGTGGCTGGGCGAAGGCTACACGATCTTGAGCACGCCCGCCGCGGCCGCGTCCTTCCACACGGAGCCGGTGGCCAAGCCGTCGACCGCCGTGGGCAGACCATCGATGCGAAGCTTGCCCGACTGAATGTTGAGTTCGACGACGTTGGTGACGGTCGAGCGCGTGATCTGGCCGATCACGCCGAAGGACTGCATGGTGGTGACGGTATCGGCACGGACGTCGGTGACGGCCTGGGCGCCGCGGTTGCCGCAGACGATGTCGCTCAAGGCCACGGTGTCCGCCCGGACGGTGAGCCCGGTACGGTAAAACGACGCGCTGTTGTAGGTCGTGCAGAAGTTGGTGATGTAGACGTCCGAGACCCTGATCACCGCCGCGCTCGCGCTGCCCTTGTCGAGCACGATACCAGCGCCGTTGGTGTCATGGACATAGGCATCGCTGATCTCGGCATACTTGAACTTCAGCGCGTTGAAGCCGCGCTGGGAGTTGTCGGCCGCGGTCGAAGCCTCGAAATTGCGGGCGATAATCGTCTCGCAGCTTCGGACGTCGACCCCGCCGTTGAGCCCGCGGTTGCCGCGCCATTCGAGGCGCTTGAAATCACCGCCGGCGTAGACGTCCGAAAAGAAGGCGATCTTGTAGGCGCCGGCGTCATCGGCGGAGAACACGTTGTCGATGAATTCGAGGCCGAGTTCGGCGGTACAACCGCGGTTGCGCACCTGCAGGGCGTAGACACAGAGATTGCCGGTGAGAACACGGCACCGGTTGCCGCGGAAACGCAGCGTGCCGCCCTTGAGCGTCTTTTCGGTGAGCGTCAGGTTGTTGCCGCTGATATCGAGGATCGGCGCGAAGGCGGCGTTCAAGCTCTTGCCGACGATCTCGCAGTTCTCGATGGTGTGATCGAAGCCCAGCAGTTCACCGCCCGGCACCGTCTGTGGCTCGTTGGTGATCAGGTGCCAGATGCGGCAGCCCGAATAGGTGGTGTGGTTGCCGCTGAACATCGCACCGCCTTCCAAGGTGCAGTTGCGGTAAACCACCCACTCCGAATTGCCATGGATGTCGGCGGCCCGATTGATCTGGCTCGACAACCGGGCGCTTTCGATCAGGATGTTGCGGTTGGGAATGGAGACAACTTCGTCGCCGCCGATGGCGATGCCGTGGCGGAACGCATGAAAGCGACCGCCGATCACGTTGACATTCTGGCAGTTGCCGATCATCAGGCCGTAGGAAGTACCGAACGGCGCATCATTGTACTTGGCAATCGCCCGCACGCCGATCAGCGAGACGTCGTAGCACTTGAACAACGCCAGCGCCGCGTTCGATGAGCCGCGGAGTTCAACCTTGCTGAGCTGGATGCCCTGGCCGTACTGGATCTGAAGTGGGTAGGCGGCCTGGTCATCGGCGCCCAAGATGGTGAGGCCTTCGGCGCCGAAGAATGTCGGGCTGACCTTGAGCACCTGCAGACCGACGGCGTAGGCAGCGTACAGGGGGCGACGCAGCGTCAGGGTAGTGCCGGCGACGCTCTGCACCTCCAGGAACTCTCCGGCACGATAGTACGCCCGCCAGGGCGAGAAGCTGTAGTCGGCCGGATTGTACACGATGAGCAGGTCCCCGGCGGCGATGCCGGATGCGTCCGTCACCGTGATGGTGCTGTCGGTTTCGGCTGCGGCCGCCGCGAGCGTCGTGACCTGTACGGCCGAGCCGGCGGCGCTCACGCAAGGTCCCGTCGTGATCACGCTGGCGTCGATCAACGTCTTGTGCCGGCCTTCGCCTTCGACCAGGAGATTGGAGAAATCAACCATCGTGCTGATCTTGAATGTCCCGGCACCGAGACGCAGCCGACCGTGACCGCCGGCGCGCGCCGCCGCCGCCGCCGCGTTGAGCGCACCCGCATCGTCGGTGACGCCGTCGCCGGTTGCTCCGAACCATTTGGCATCGACGGCACCGCGGAACAGCCGCTTCCAGCGGCCGGAGCCACCGGCATCAGGCGCAAGGACGGTGGCGCCGTCGTCTTCCACGGTCGAGGCCGGATCCCAGACGAAGGTATCGTGGCCGCCATCGCTATCGCTGGCGTGGCCGCGCAAGAATGCGGTCATCCCGACGCGGGTCGGTCGCGGCAGCGCGCGCAGGGATGAAACCGAGGCCGCAGCGGTCGGAATGTCGCCGGTGAGGCTGCCGAGCTGACGGGCCTGTGATCCGCCGTCGGGGGTAACCAGCGCCCGGCTCAGCCTGTCGGAAACGGTGACGTCGATTGTTTGCACTGCCATCGGACTACCCTACAATGAAATATTCACCACTTGATCCGGACAGGTACTCGTTGCCAATAACGAGATAGGTGCCTGCCGGTAATTCGTCGTCTGTTGCCGCCGGTGCTGTGAACAGCGTTTGGAAGAGGGGACGCATGACCTGAGTCATGATGGGTTCAATCATCGCCTATACCTGCGTTTCGCCCGTGGTTACGGTCCGGGGCGCCAGTGTGACGGTGTGCCCGCCTGCGTCCCCGTCATGACCGGGAAGGACACAATCCGGTGTCCCGGCGGTCCTGCGCTTGCGCAGACAGCTACAGGAAAAAATACCTGCTGTCAAGAATAGTATCCGGCGCCGGCACAAACGCATGCGGCCGAGGGAGGGCAGCCACAACCCGGCGTGAGGCGCTACTCTTCGGCGAGGTTGGCGCGGTACCAGGCGTAGGTCGCCGTCAGTCCCTTCCTGAGCGGTGTGCGCGCCCGCCAGCCGAGTGCGGCCAGCCGGCCGACGTCGAGCAGCTTGCGCGGCGTGCCGTCGGGCTTGGTCCTATCGAAGGTGAAGCGGCCGGTGAAGCCAACCACCTCGGCAATCAACGACGCCAGATCGGCGATCGTCAGATCCGATCCGCTGCCGACATTGATGTGCTCTTCGTCGGAATAGACGGCCATCAGGTGCACCGCGGCATCGGCGAGGTCGTCGACATAGAGGAACTCGCGCAACGGTGTGCCGGTGCCCCAGATCTCGATGCTGGCGTCGCCGCGTTCCTTGGCTTCATGGCACTTGCGCATCAGTGCGGCGGCGACGTGGGCGGAGACCGGATCGAAGTTGTCGCCGGGGCCGTAGAGGTTGATTGGCACGATCGAGATGAAGTCGCACCCCCACTGCCGGCGGCAGGCCTGCACCAGCTTGATGCCGGCGATCTTGGCGATCGCGTACCACTGGTTGGCAGGTTCCAGCGGGCCGGTAAGCAGGGCGTCCTCGCCGATTGGCTGGGTGGCCAGCGTCGGGTAGATGCTGGCAGACGAGACGAACAGCAGCTTCTCGACGCCCGCGCGTCGGGAGGCCTCGATGACGTTGGTGGCGATCGCGAGGTTGTCGTAGAGGAATTCGGCCGGCCGGCTCGCGCTCGCCAGGATGCCGCCGACGGTGGCGGCGGCGAGGAACATCGCGTGCGGCCGATGCGCCGCCAGCCATGCCTCGGTTTCGGCTTGGCGCCGCAGATCGAGTTCGGCGTGCGTTGCCGTCAGTATCTGGCAGTGCTCGGTGGCGAGCCGGCGGACGAGAGCTGCGCCGACCATGCCACAATGGCCAGCGACCCAGACCCGCTTGCCGGCGAGGTCGTATGTGCTGGGCGGTGTTGCGCTCATCTCGGTGCTAATCCTGGTGGTGTGACGGGGCGGAGATCACGGCAGCGCCCATGTGCCGAGGGTGTGGCGCAGGTCGGCCGCAGAGGTGAAGACCACCCCCTGCATCCCTTGCGCAATGGCCGCTTCGACGTTGGCCGGCTGGTCATCGACGAACAGACACGCCGCGGCGTCGAGGCTAAAGCGGTCGAGGAAATGGCGATAGATCGCCGCGTCCGGCTTGATCATGCCGATCTCGCCGGAGACGACGATGCCACGGAAGGCATCGAACACCGGGTAGCGCCGTCGCATCTCCGGGAACTTCTCCTTCGAGAAGTTGGAAAGACCGTAGAGCGGCACGCCGCGACCGGCGAGGTCTTCGATGAGATCGATGGTTCCGGCAACCGGTCCGGCCACCATCTCGTCCCAACGCAGGGCGTAGGCGGCGATCAGTTCGGCATGTTCCGGATGGCTGGCGGAGAGCTCGTCGACCGCGTCCGCCCAGGTGCGGCCCTGGTCCTGCATCGCGTTCCAGCGAGGGGTGCAAACATGGCTCAGGAACCACTCCATCCGTGCCGTGTCGGCGGCGAACAACTTGCGATACAGATGGCGCGGATTCCAGTCCAGGATTACGCCGCCGACGTCGAAGACGACCGCTTGGACCATCGTTGATACCGAGACCTCATCCAGGTGCACGGAGCAGAAGAGCACGGACGCACGGAAAAGGGGCGGCCGCGCCGGCGACCAAGGGTGTAGCCTGATCCGGCGTGCCGTTTCCACCCTTGGCGGCGCTAGCGAAGACTGGGATAAGAAAAGCGCACGGTATCAATAACCAATGCGCGGCGGTTGGCAGGGCGCATCTGGGTGCCGCTGCGACGGGGGCGAACATGTTGCGGGTCTACGACGTGAGGAACGGCGCCGTCGTCGCCGATAGCGTCGAAGTTGGCGCCGCGCTGCCGGAGCGGCCGCTGTGGATCGATCTTCTTGACCCGACGGCCGAAGAGCGCGCGATGGTCGAGGCGTTTGCCCGGCTGGAGGTGCCGACACTGTCTGAAATGCGCGAAATCGAAACGTCGAGCCGGCTGTACCGCGAAGGCAGCGCGCTGGTGATGATCGCGAGCATCCTTAATCACGCGGAGACCTTCCAGCCGGAAACCCGACCCGTTGCCTTCATCTTGGTCGCCGGCACGCTGATCACCGTGCGCGACGGCGCCCCGCAGCCGTTTCGCGTGTTTCCATCCCGGCTGCAGAGCGAGCCCCAGCTTGCCGCCACTGCCGAAACGGCACTGGTCGGGCTGCTCGATGCCATCGTCGATCGCATCGCCGATACCCTGGAGATGGTCGATGCCACGGTCAGCGAGCTGTCCAGGGCGATCTTCGAGCCCATCGACGATGGGTTGCCGCGAACGAAGAACTACAGCAGCGCCTTGAAGGCCGTAGGCCTCAATGCCATCCGCTGCTCAAAGGTCGATGAGAGCCTAGTCGGGCTGTCGCGCCTCCTGATCTTCCTTGACGCAGGACTGCGCCAAACCGGCAACAAGGACGCTCGTTCGCGAATCAAGGACCTGCAGCGGGATATCCAATCGTTGGCAAATTATGTCGAGCGATTGTCGGAGAAGCTGCAGTTGATGCTCGATGCGACGCTTGGTCTCGTCAACATCGAGCAGAACGCGATCATCAAGATTTTTTCGGTGGTCGCCGTGGTCTTCCTGCCGCCGACGCTGATTGCCAGCATCTACGGGATGAATTTCAAGGTGATGCCGGAGCTGGACTGGTCGTGGGGCTATCCATTCGCTCTTGCGCTGATGGTGATGTCCGCGATCCTGCCCTACTGGTTGTTCAAGCGCCGCGGCTGGCTATAGGCATTTCGGCTCGCCTCTTGGCGCTCGGCGCCCGTTCCCGCCATCCCGCGTCCCTGCCCGTTCGTCGCCCGCTGCCTTGAGACGCCGCCGCCGTGGCGTCGGCGCCGTGGCGTCGGCGCCGTGGCGTCGGCGCCGTGGCGTCGGCGCCGATCGACTGTGGCAGAACCGCCA
>CAYNYW010000007.1:0-20532 GCA_964401555.1 uncultured Defluviicoccus sp. | reverse complement strand
CGCCGTGGCGTCGGCGCCGTGGCGTCGGCGCCGATCGACTGTGGCAGAACCGCCACTACAACCAAGAGTGCAACCCTTTGGCGACAAAAAATTTGACTTAGGCCCTACGCGGCCGATGATGGCTCTATTGGGGTAACTAATACGATGATCTATACAGGCAGAAGCAGGTGTTCGATGATCAAAGCGCGAAGCTTGCGACGGGGGGCTGTTTTTAGCGCGATCACCATCGCCGTTGCGCACGGAGCCATTGCCGCACCAGGTGATGGTGCGTCGATTGATGATGCAACACTGAAAAGCATTCGCGATTCCCTCGACGCGCAGGTCCGCCGCTTGAAGGAGCAGGAACAGGCGCTAGAGCAACAGCGCACGGAACTGGACGAACAACGCCGCAAGTTGATGGAACTCGAGCGCCAGCTTGGTACGGCACCCAAGGCAGGCGAACAACCAGCGGCAGCAGCGACAGCGGCTGCACAAGGGGCGCCAGCCAAGGCCAAGGAGCCCGCGGCGGTGAGCGCGGCGACCACCAAGCCCGTAAAGGAAGAACAGCGTCCGGCGGTCAACCTGTTGGCCGACGTCGGCGGCGTATTGACGCCTAAAGGCCGCTTCGTCGTCGAACCGGAATTCGAGTACGCGTACGACACGCAGAATCGATTTTATTTCAACGGTGTCGAAGTCATTGATTCGATTCTGGTCGGCCAGATTCAGGTCACGGACGCGCAGCGGCGTACGTTCACCGAAGCGCTCAACATGCGCTATGGCATCTCCAACCGGCTGGAGGTCGATACCCGAATACCGTTCGTGTACCGCGACGACGATCTGACGCGCCAGGAGGTCTCGACCGGCAACCAGCGCAAGGACACCCTCGACAACGCCGATCTCGGCGACGTCGAATTCGGTGTACATTACCAGATCAACCGAGGTCAGGAAGGCTGGCCGTTTTTTGTCGGCAATTTTCGCGTGAAGTCGAATACCGGCCAGGGATCGTTCGATGTCGACCCAGAGGACGAGGTGGCGACAGGCTCCGGCTTCTGGGCGGTCGAGCCCAGCCTCACCGTGATCTACCCAACGGATCCGGCAGTGTTGTTCGCCAATATCGGCTATGTCTACAGCATCGGCGACGACGTCAGTAAGACCTTCACCGCCGACACCGGCGATCGCACCCGCATCGGCCGAGTGCAACCGGGGGGCTCGGTGCGTGCCAGCTTCGGCGTCGGCTTCGCGTTGAACGAGGCGCTGTCGCTCAGCCTCGGTTACGAGCACGACTGGATCGACGGAACCGACCAGGAATTCGAGGTGGCGCCAAGTGGTGGGCCGTTCGGCCCCACCCAGCACGACAAGTCGGACGACTTCCAGGCCGGATCGCTGCTGTTCGGGCTGTCCTACGCGATCTCGGAGAATGTCGGGATCAACGTCAACGTTGCGGCGGGTGTCACGGACGAAGCGCCGGACACCCGTGTCAGCATTCGGGTGCCCATCTCGTTCGGCCTGTTCGAGTAGCCTGCGGCCGGTTCACGCGGCATCCGCCGGAACGCGCTTCGGCGCCGAGTGCGGCCGCCTATTTCTCCGGCGCAGGCGTGGGTGCCGGCGCGGGTGGTTTCGGTCTTGGCGTCGGTCGTGGCCGGTACTCGTCCCAGAGGATCACGGCCAGACCGTCGATCGGCGAGGCTTCACGGCTGACCGGTGATTTGGCCGCCGCACTTTGCAGACTGTCCACCCAAGGCTCGTTAACGCCTGCATCGGCGATCGCCCCCGTCGGATGGGAGGCGGCGAGCGTTCCGCAGAGAACCGCCAGGCTCAGACGGTGGAGGATGGCGCGAGACCCCGACGGATGGTCACGCCGGGTGCCACGCCAGAGCGATCGAACCGTGCCGTCGTGGCTCTGGAGCTTGCCGGTTGCGGCCACCACCTCCTCCTCAATGCCCGAGGAACATGACCTGGGCATCGCCCGCGATACGAGCCAGCTTGGCCGCATTGACGTGCATGGCCTGCTGCGCCAGCCCCGAGATCATCAGATTGAGATCGGTCTGGTGGGTGATCACACGATCGGTGGCGGTGTTCTCCACGAACGTGTTGAACAGGCCTTGGGAAATGATCGTCGTTCCCGGCAACGCGATCGTCGTGTCGAGTGGCAGGACGGACGACGGCACTGGCGCGGCAATCGTTGAAGGAATAAGCTGGCTGGTCTGTGCCAACTGCGGGGTGCCGGTCGTTGGGGTTGATGTCCCGGGGCTCACGGGTGTGATGGTCGTGCCTAGGGCGGTGAGCGTACCGATTTCCGGCACCGAAAAGGCGGAACTCACTTCGAGGAGGCGGCCGGCTGCATCGGAAACCATGGTCTTGACGACAGCGCCCAAGGTGAACTCGTAACTGCCGATGCGGAAGCCGCCGCACAAGGTCGCAAGATCAGAATCGGCGATTGGCAAGAGTCCGGCGACGGGGCTGTCGTCTGCGAGGTCTGCATGCGCCGGAGCCGCGATCATCAGTGCGAGCGTTGCCGCGGCGAGCGGCAGCAGCCCGGGGCGCCGCCGGCAGGATTGCTGCAGCCGGTTCGGGCCGCCAGGGAGGGGTGAACGCAAGGAAGCGGACATGGCGGAAAGGGCTCCTCTTCTGCGGGCGGTGTTCGGCAGCCGCGTTTCGCGCGGAACGGTGGGCCTTCAGAAATGGACGGGGGGCAGGTTCGCGGTGAACGATGCGAGACTGGTCTGCGCCAATGCCGTGCCGATGGGGGCGTGTGGCCGGAAACGCCATTCCTGATCGCGGTTGAAATGCTCGCGGCCGGTGGTGGCCTCGTCGCGGACGATGAAGACGATGCCTTCCCAGATCTGCTCGAAGTGGTCGCGGGCGTAGATGCGCAGGCCGCTCGCCGGATCGCCGACCAGCACTTTGTCACCACGCAGGCCCTTGATCACCACGAAGTGCTTGTAGCCGTTGGTGTTGATTAAGGTGATTGCCGGCACGCCCGCCCGGGCGAGCGTGTCAAGGTCGACGCGATAGCCGTCGGAGCGCAGGCCGAGCGTGCTCAAGTAAGCTTTCATGTCGAGCAGAGAAAAGCCGAAGTGCTCGATGCGTTCGCGATCACCCGCTTCGAACATCGCCTTGAAGACGTCGGGTTCGCTATGGTTCTGTCCATAGTGGTAGCTGAGCAGCGTGGCGAGCGCGGCGGATCCGCAACTAAAGTCGTACATCTGCTTGACCACGGTGCGGAAGCGAGACTCCTTGAGGCTGGTGACATGCACATTGAATTGCCCGCCGGCACCGCGGAAGAGGCCGACCTCGCCGGCGCTGGCCGGCTGGCCGAAGCCCATCAGCGCGGCAACGCCGATGGCACCTAACACTGCGGATGAGGTTTTGATCGTCCTTGCCATGATGCGTTTCCTTGCTGGCAGGCGGGTCCGAGAACGGCCGTGATTGGAGGCGTTGCCGCCTCCTGATCCGGCTCAATTGGACATGTTCAAAATCAGGTTCAGGTTGACGCTGTTGGACATCGTCAGCACGCCGGTGTTGACCACCATGGTGTTGCCAATGCCTTCGACGTTCGACATCACGTTGTTGAGGGCGGCGCCGGTGGTGAAGTTGCTCAGGGCATTGCCGGTCATCGACGAAACCGTGGTGCTCTGGGTGAGCTGCAGATCGTCGATGGCGATGCCGAGCGCGGGCGTCTCGGCGCCACCGGACAGTGCAGCCAGTTCAACGGGATCAACGCCCTCGGCGGCCGTGATGCTACCGTCGATGTTGGACGCCTCGTCGGCCAGCGCAGGCAGCGAGGTCATCCCCACTTGCAGGCAGGTCGCCAGCAACAATCGGGACAAGCGCGCGCGTGTCATGCTCTCTGCTCCTGTGGATCAGCGAATTGGGGGTGTTGTCGGGTGAGCGGGCCGGGACCGGTGGCAGCAATCCACCGGCCCCGACCGAAGGCATCACTTGACGATGGCGGCGAAACCGAAGTGAGTGGCCTGCGAGGCAATGCCGGTGTTGGCGTTGACGACGTTGACGCCCTCGGAGTTGCTCAGGCTGACATTGAAGAACTGACCGGTGGCGAATCCGGTCTCGGAGCCGATCGGCAGGACGTTGGTGCCGGACAGTGTCGCCGTGGCGGCGCCAAGTTCGACCACGAGATCACCCACGTTCAGGTTAAGCTCGAAGCCGTCGTTGTCGACGATGCCGCCGCGATCGGCGAGCGAACCGGCGTTCTGGATCGCATAGGCGCCGTCGGTCGCCGCCGCGCCGTTGACCGGCAAAAGGTTGTCGTCGGTGGCAACACTGCGGTCGTTGGCCGCCGCACCACCGGCACCCAGGGAATCGTTGGCCGTCGCCACCGCATCGCTGAGTGCGATCGGGGCATCATCGGCCATTGCGGCCGGCGACAGGGCGAGGCTAAGCGCCAACGCCGAAACAGAGCTCATGACGGCGAAATTGATCTTCATCCATACCTCCTCGAAGGACCGCTGTTCACCGAAACCAGGACCCCCTGGCTTTTTCCGGGCCGCCGCTGTACGGGAATATTTAGCGACGAACACACGCATTAAGGGCAATCTGCGTGCCAGACGTGCCCATCGAGGACGTTATTTTGTTAACATATTGTATTGATGATTGTTTCATGTTCGGCAGGACGGCGTGCTTGCGCCGCGCGCGTGGATGCGGCGGGCGCCGTCGTATCAGCCGCGTAACAGGGCCGTTACACCTTTGAAACAGGTGTTCCAAAACGCAACACGCTCCGCCGGGGGGTCGACGGAGCGTGTGGGGTGGCGATCGTCTGCCCGCGCGGTGCGGGCCGCGGATTACGGCATGATGTTTTGCGGCACCGGAATGCTGAAGCGAACCGGCAGGGACAGGCCCAAGAAGTAATCGGGTGAATCGTCGGTCAGGCCGATGCCGCCGACGATGTCGAACAACACGCCCCGCCCCATGACGGTCGACAGACCGATTTGCGCGGTTGCCAGCCGCTGATCGGAGTTCTCGACATTCCTGCCGTTGAGTTCGACGGAATCGACGTATTGCTGTTGCAGGAAAAAGCGCAACGAGGTTTGCGGGCTGACGGCAAGGATCGTGCCGACGGACAAGGTATACTCGTCTCCAGGCTGGATGTTGTCGTCCTCAAAGGAGTGCTGATAGGCAAGGGTGCCAACGAAGGCAAGCGGGTCCTGGCGTTTCACCGCGGTCAAGGAGCCCTGCAAGTCGTTGAATCCGCCGTTCAGCGGAACACCGTTGTCGAATTTGTCACCGGTATTGCTGTCATAGGTAATGCGCGCCACCAAGTCCGGGCGCCACCCTTTCTCGCGGAAGACGGTCTTGGCGATACCGACGCTCACGTCGCCGATGGCGTTTCCCGTATCGCCCTCGCTGAATCGTCCGCTGGCGCCCAGGTTGATCGTACGCTGTTCGTACACGACGTTGTAAGGCACGCCGAGTTCGAGCTGGGTATCCCAGGGTAGGCCGAGACGAAACGCGAGCGTCGACGTCATTTCATCGCGCTTCACGTTCTGATCCTGGGCGACCAGATCGCCGCCGAGGTCGACGAGCGCCGGAACACCGTTTTCGCGGCGGGTGTAATTGAACGAAGGCTCGAATTCGGCTTGGCCGACGGTTAGCAGCAAGGCGCCACCAGCGACCAGTGTGCGCTCCAACGCCCGCTCGGCTGCCTCCGCGTCGACGTCGACGGTGCCGGGGGCTTGGCCCGGCCTCTGTTGCGCCGTTGACGCGCCGGGAGCGGCAGGCTCGGCCGGCTGTTGCGCGAGTAGTGAGCGCCGTGAACGCGCGGGCGGCTCCGGGAGTGTACGCATCGCTGCCGGCATGGGCCCCAGGGGCGCAAAGGCATCTGGCTGCGGCATGGCCACGGGCGACGCCGCGGCGCGTCGTTCAAGCTCACCGACTCGGCGCAAGAGGTCGTTGATCACCTCGTCGCGGTTTTCGAGCTGACGACGGCTCTCCTGGAGTTGCCGTTGCAGGTTCTCAAGGTCTGGGTCGGCGGCGTATGCCGGCAAAAGTGCCACCGGGCCCGCCATCGTCGCCCAGCACACAAACCCGCCTCCGGCCAGTAAACGAGCCGCGATCTTCATTCGGATTCTCGCAGAAGCCATCGCTCCGCCCCCTCCAACCCCCCGACAAACATGCTATCGAAAGTTGACGAACTCGCTCAGACGCGGGGCGAGTTGATTGGGCGGCGTCAGGCCGTCCTTGCGCTTGACGATGAAGCCGACCCGCCCGATCTCCGCGCCGTAGTCGATCCAGATCCGCTCGAACGTGTCGATCGTCATGGTAACGTTGCCGAAAGCCGGATCGGCGACAAGCACCCGATTACCAATGACTCCGCGGAAGACCACGAAGTGGTTGTACCCGGCGGTATTCACCGGCACCAGGATCGGGGCATTCTTGATGAGATTATCGAGGTCCATCTTGCCGTAGCCGATACCCTCGTAGCCGCGCCCGTCGACGTAGCGTTTGAGGTCGAGCAGGGAGAACCCTTCTCGGATTTGCACCAACTGGGGATTCTCAACGTACTCCTTGCGCTGGATGAGCTTGAGCGCCACGTCGCGCTCACTCACGTTGTCGCCGTGCTGGTAGCGCAGGAGCGTGGTGAGCGCGGCGGCACCGCAGCTCAGGTCCCACTTCTGGATGACCACATGCTCTTCGCGCTGCTCAACGAGCGAACGGACCGGTGGCGACTGCTGGGCGCGCGCTTGCTGTGCGACCAGGAACGGCATCGCCAGGAGGAGTATGAGAAAAAAGCCCTTTGCGTTCAACGGCATGAGTTGCAACCTCTGTGGCGAGCGCTACATCGCTTGGTTGCTGGTGTCAACGTTCGCCGGCGGTGGCCGCCCGAGAATGTTGGGCGGTGCACCACTTTTGCCACATCCGACGCAAGGTCGCTTCGAAATCGCGGGCGAAGCGCGCCGTGTCGCACAGAGGCGATGCGGCGAGAAGCGCGCGCTGCTCCGAGCGCATCACGCTCAAGCGTTCGGGGTCGACGGCAAGCGTACGGGCAATGTTCAGGTAATCGGTCGCGTCACGAGCGACCCAGTGATCGAGGCCGCAGGCCCGCAATAAAGACAGCGTTTGCCGCGAGACTGGGCGGCTTTGGGGCAGTGTGACCACCGGCACACCCATCCACAGCGCTTCCAGCGTCGAGAAGCCGCCCGAGAACGGGAAGGGATCGAGGGCGACGTCGACCTCGGCATAATCGGCAAGCACGCCGCGCTGGCCGGGACTGCCCGCGATCAACTCCAGCCGGCTGGGCGGCACGCCGTGGCGACGCCACATTTCGCTTACCCGCCGGCGCTCGTCGGCATCCGCAAGCGTACGCCAGCTCAGCAGCAGGCGCGAGCGCGGCACCGCGTCGAGCAACTGCGCCCACAGCGCCACGACTTTAGGTCCGAGCTTGGTGAGGTTGTTGAAGCTGCCGAAGGTCACGAACCCGCGCGCATCCGACGGCGGATCGGCCACAGGAGGCGCATCTGCGAATACCGGAAAGCAGAAGCGGGTGTAGGGCAAGCGAACCAGTTCTTCGGTGAACCAGCGCTCGCCACCGGCAACGATGCTCGTCTCGTCCCAAAGGGCGTAATCGATGGCCGGCACCGCAGTGGTGAATGGGTAACCAATCGCCCACTCCACCTGCACCGGCGCCGGTGTCAGGGCGAAGCAGGACAAGCGATTGCCGCCGGTATGTCCGCCCATGTCGATGAGGATATCGATCCGGTCGGCGCGGATGCTCTGGGCCAGTTCGGCATCGCTTGAGGAGGCGGCCGTACGCCAGGCGCCTGCGCGCTCTCGAACCCGGCGCGAGATGTCGTCGTCTTGCGGCTGAGTGACGTAGCAGACGAAGGAGAGATTGGTATCGGCAGCGGCGGCGAGCAGTGCGTCGATCTGAAGGCCGATCGGATCGCGGCCGAATTGAGTCGATATCAGCCCGATGGTCAGCCGGCGGTCGGGGTCGGGCACGTTGTCGTGATGCGCACAGACGGGGAGAGGACGGACGAATACGTCGGCCCATTGCTGATGCGCGGCGAACAGCGTGTCTTCATCGACCTCGGCGTCGTTGGCGAGGCACCAGAGGTAGTTGGAATACGCGAGTGCGAAGGTGCGATCGATGTCGATGGCGAAACGGAAGGACTGCGCCGCCTCACCGATGCGTCCCTGCGCCAGGAGAATCATCCCGAGGTTGTTGTGCGCCGATGCGAGCTGCGGGGCCAGTTCCAATGCCTGGCGATATGCGGCTTCGGCTTCGTGCACCCGCTTGAGGTCGCTTAGGATTACGCCCCGATTGTCATGGGCTTCGGCGAGGTTGGGATCGGCTTTGGCGGCCGCCTCAAAGTCGAGCAGCGCCTGGTCGAGCTGACCCTGTTGCTGCCAGAGCAGGCCGCGGTTGATGTAGGCTGGCGCGAAGTCGGGGCGGACCTGCAAAAGGTGTGTAAAGATGATCAGCGCCTCACGGGTCCGGCCCTGGGCGTTCAACAGCAGCGCTTTTTCATTGAGCGCAGCCGGTAGCTGCGGGTTGATGGCGAGTGCCTGCTCGATGTCGGCAGCGGCTTCGCGCAACCGACCGGCGGAACGCCGCAGTGCCGCGCGGTCGCATAGCGCCTCGGAATGGTCCGGTCGGATGGCGACCGCCCGGTCGAATGCTGCCAAGGCGTCCTCCTGGCGGCCGAGGGCATCGAGCGCATGACCCTGGCCGCACCAGGCGTCGGCGAATTGGGGCGCCAGCCGGGTGGCCGCCTCATGTGCCGCCAGCGCCTCGGCCCAGCACCCCAGGCGAGCAAGCACGTAGCCAAGGTTGGTGTGAGCCTCGGCGTTATGGGGATCAAGCGTGAGGCGCTTCTGGCAGGCGTCGAGCGCCTCTTCACGGTGGCCGACCCCGGCGAGGGCAATGGCCAGAGTCCCCCATGCGAGCGCGTGTTGTGGCGCGATGTCAACGGCACGCCGGAGCAGCGGCACGGCATCTGCAGCGCGGCGCAGGTGACAAAGGGCAAGACCGGCGCTGCACAGGGTTTCAACGTCGTCCGGAGCCAGACGCAGGGCGTCTTCGAACGCCCCTATCGCCTCGCCCATCCGGCCGAGGACCATCAGTGCCCGGCCCCGGTTGGTGTGGGCGGTCAGACACGTTGGATCGGTCGTGATGGCGCGCGTACAGGCTTCGAGTGCGTCCTTCGGTCGGCCGAGTTGCAGGAGCGCGCCGGCGCGACCGGCATGAGTCGCGGCCGCATCCGCGTTGCATTCGAGGGCCATATCGAACGCGGCGAGTGCCGCCGCCGGAGCACCCGACAACAGGTGCATGGTGCCGAGATCGTGATGGATGCGTGCGCTCGTCGGTGCGTTATCCGCGGCGCGGCGCAACAAGTCGATCGCTTCGGAACGATTGCCCTGGGCGAAGGTCAGTCGTCCCAGAATGTGCAAGGCGGTGGCGTCGCTGCCGTTAACAGCGAGCGCATCGCGGCACAGGGTCTCAGCCTCGCCGAGCTTGCCGGCCTGCAGCAGGGTGTAGGCGGCTTCGGCGGGAGAAGCGGTGGTCATGATGGCAATTCGACGGATGGCAGCACCGCCGCAGCGTGCTCCGAAAGATCAAGCTGCACGTACAGGTAAACGTGGCGAGGGAATTGGTCAACCGTGCAAGTAAGCGGTCGTCTCAAATGCGAAACCCCGCGCCGAAGCGCGGGGCTCCTTAAGCATTTTTCAGGCATCATTCCCAGGGAGCCGATCGGGCGGCTTCGTCCGCCAAGCCCCTCCGATCGTCCGTGCGACGACGTTGCCTAGTTCGAGAACGCCGCCAGGCCGAAGGTAAGGCCGCCAACCGCGGCGAGCAGGTTACCGGAAGCCGTGCCCTTCACCTTGCTGGTCGAATTGGCACCACCGGTCGGGTGAACGGTGTTGGCCGACGATTGTTCGTTCGACGTGACACCATTGACGATGCCGAGGGCAACGCCCAGAGCCGCACCCAAGGTGAACCCGCTGCTCGCGCCGGCGGTCACGCCATCCATCTGAGAGAGAGTCAACTGCGCCGGCTCGCCGGCATTGGCGATGCTCGCCATGGCAAGCATGGAAACGCCCGCCAAAACAGGAACGAAACGCGTCATCTTATTGTCCTCCAGTCATTTCCCGCGATCTAATGCCCCAACCGGTTCACGCTGACGGCAATCAACCATCGGTTGGGCTTGTGTCTTTCCACACTGCCGCACTTGCTGCCGATGCGCAACGTGGCAAAGAGGCGGATCTACTTTAGGCTGAGATGACGGGAAAGGAACAACCGGCCCATTTGCTCCAGCAGGGATGCGAGGGCACGGTTCAGCCGACGTGAGAAAAAGCAAAGCCCCGCGCTTGCGCACGGGGCCCGCCTTATCGGCTCCGGAACGGGTAGCGTCAGTCTCGGCGCACCGTATTCCGGAAGAACAAAGCTCTTCGGGCGGTGCGTTAGTTGGAGAACGCCGCCAAGCCGAAGGTCACGCCGGCAACTGCGGCGAGCAGGTTGCCCGAGCCGGTATTCTTCACCGAGCTGGTCGAATTGGCACCACCGGTCGGGTGAACGGTGTTGGTCGAGGTTTGCTCGTTGGCGGTCACGCCGTTGACGATACCAAGGGCGATGCCCAGCGCGGCACCCAAAGTGAAACCGCTGCTCGCACCGGCGGTGACGCCGTCCATCTGGGCGACAGTCAGGGTGGTCGGCTCGCCAGCGTTGGCCGCGCCCGCGAGCGCGAGCATGGAAACGCCTGCCAGCACAGGAACGATACGATGCATTAGATGGTCCTCCAGTCCGTTGTTTCCCGCGACGTTTGAGGGCCCAACCTCGTCAGAACTGCCAAGGTTACAACCCCCGGTTGGGCCGCCGTGTGATAACAATGCGCGAAGGACCGGGCAAAGGCAACGTGGCAAAGAGTTGGATAGACTTAAGGTTAAGGCAGGCATCCGGTGTCACCACCGGCGGTGTTGCGAAACGATCACAGTTCGGCTTCGACCGAAACCAAGCGCAAGCATGACCGCAAGCTAAGCCCTGGCTCGTTCAAGGACGAAAAAGCGCCCAGGCCTCTATGACTGGCACCAAAAACAGAGCGGGAGGCGACTTGCGTCGCCTCCCGCCGATGTTGGTCGAACTTGTCCGAAGTACTTTTAGGTGTGGTGTGGGGTCTCTAGGGGGTGACGACGGGAATCGTCACCTGCTGACCACCCGCCCAGGAATACGAGATGCTGAGGAAGGGCAGGGCAATCGTCCGGCCACCCGTCAAACCGATGGAAACCGGGTCCTTGGTCGAAGCCGCGGTCGTGGTGGGATTGGTACCAAAGGCGACCGCCCAGGCATACGTCGTAATCTGCCCGCCCCCCGCATTCGCGGTGGCAGTGGTGGTGCTCTCACCTTGCGCGTAGGCCGGGAGGAGACCACCGAGGAGGGGAATACCTGTAGCAGTCGCGGTATAAACGCTTCCGCCAAAAACCGAACCGCCGGCGGTGATGGCGTCCATCTGGTCCACGGTCAAGCGCAGGGCCACTCCATCGTCTGCCGCTGCGGCCATGCCTGCCATCCCCGTGCCCACGGCCAAGGCCGTGACGCATCCGATCAGAAGCTTGTTCATGTTGACCTCGCCCTAAACTCCAGGAAAACCAAATTGACAGTGGTTATGTTACGTGCGCTCCACCTGTAGCAAGTGTGCGCGGGCGTCCGGCCGATGGCAAGCGATCAAGCGGTTGTCATACTTTAGGCTTACGCGCGTTTTGCGTGTAAGCCGCGCCTGCGGTGCCTTGGGGCCAAACGACACCCCCCCAGGACGTCAACCCCGGGGGGGTGCAAGCGCAACAACGGTTGTTGCTGAAGGATTCAGATTGATGCCGAACGGGTTACGGGAATGTGATCGACGAGAAGGTGGTCCCTGTCGAGAAGCCCGGCAATGCCTGTGCAAAGGAAGACCGCGTCGTCGTCGCATTTGACCCGGCCGGCACAGTCGTCGATGAGGTTGACGACGCGGTGCTGTTTCCCGAGGCATCGGTCTTCTTATCGGTCACCGTGGTAGTTGGCGGCGTCACCGGCGTTGGCGTCGGGAACAGGGCGTTCAGAAGGTCTTGCAAAAGCCCGCCCGCTACGACCTGGTCCATGTCCCGATCGGCGAGTGTCACTGGGTCGGCCAGCGCCGGACCTGCTGCCAGTCCCGCCACCAGCGCAAGTGCATACATTTTGCGCATGTTGAGAGCTCTCCTCCGCTTCTCGAACCCGGAACAAGCCCAGGCCCGTGCCCACTAGCTTTGGCGTTGACGCTACCATCAGATGCGCGGACGCCGCTAGCTATCCCTTGGGCGTTAACGCCATCGCATCACGGCTTAAGCCTTTGGTGTATGGGCACGGCGACGCCGCACGCGATCAGCGCTGGTGTACTCGATTTTGGAGGGAAAGAAGCACCCGCCGCTCGGGCGCCAATGGGGCGGCGAAATGCGGCGGGTTGCAGGATGCGGCGGGCGGCGGATCGATGCGGTTCTTGAATGCTTCCGCCCGTCCTCTGTGACCGTGGGCGCAGTCGGTTACGGGTAGGTTGCGCTGCCGACGGTGAGTTTAACCCCATCCGGCAAAGTGACCGCTACTGCCCGCACCGCCGCGAAGCTGGCTGTGGTCGGCTGCGCTGGCGCGAAGCTGTTCAGGAACTCGTATAGCGACACTCCCGCGGCAATGAAGGCATTCTGGAAGGCGGTCTGATCACCGGTCGCCAGCGCCGACAGCGCGCCAGAGATGATCGGGCCAAACAGGTCCGTGAGCGGCCCTCCCGCCGTCACCTGATCGAGATCGTTTTCGGACAATTGGACGGGCTCTGCCCAGGCGACCGAAGTCAGGGCGCCTAGCGCAACCAACGATACCGCAAGCCTTTTCATAGCTCCCACCATCTCTCTCTGTTTCGTTTCGCTCAAACCGTTCATGTAACCGTTCGCCGCGCGAGAACGCGGGCGAGCCACCACGGACTTATGCTACCGGCCAGGCGGAAGCGCGGATAGCCGATCTTTTGGCGTAGAGCCGCGCTTCCGGGTAGGGGCGTGCCTTGCCCGCACACTGCCACCGAAGGAGGCATGGGACTTGGTCGAAGGAAGAGAGCATCATAGAATAAGAGGTGTGCATAAGAACCCAATCGATTGCGGGACAGAAGAGGTGGTCGATGGATAGGATGCTCAAGCGTATTGGCATGGCACTCGTGCTGTCGGGCGCGCCGCTGGCGGTGGCGTTCGCGGGGCCGGCTCCCCTCGACGACGGGAAGCTGGCGCAACTCAGCGTCGGGCGTGTTGTCGGAAAGCACGCGCCGGCAAGGCGGGGGTTTTCGGTGACGCCCGTCGCGCGCAGCTCGACGACGACAGCAGCTGCAACAGCGCGACGCGCGCACGAGATGCCGCCATTGCCAGTGCCGCGGCCACGTCCAACAGCTGCAATGCTGGCGGCCGACACACTTGATCAGGTGACGGCAGGTGGCGCGAGCTTCGTCGTCAGCGGCGCGCTGACGCCCGTCGTCCTGCGCACGGTCAAAGCGGTGACGCTGAAGGCAGCGCCAGTGGTGGTAGAGCGCGCAACAAAAGCGGGACCGGTGGCCGCGAGCGTCAGTGTTGACGTTACGCCAACCGGCGGCGAATAGCACTCACCGCACCAAGACCCTGCGGCCGGCGCTCGGTGGCCGCCTCAGGAGGGTGATACGGCGGCGGGCTCGGTGCTTGGCCGTACGTTCATGGCCGTTTGCTCAAATAGTTTGGCGGCGCGTATCACCACTTCGGTGCGGTTGCTGGCGTGCAGCTTCTTCATGATCTGGCGGACGTGCACCTTGACCGTGCTCTCGCGCATTTTCAACTCGTAAGCGATGATCTTGTTTTGCTTGCCCTCGCGCAGGAGGCTGAGCACCTGCCACTGTCTCTGCGTCAGTCCGCCGATCGATGAATGGGTTTCGGGGTCCTGCTCTGGGGCTGGCAGTGGAACCGGGAGCGCCGTTTCGAAGGTATCTTCCAGGAGTTGCGGCGGCAGGAACGAGCCGCCCGCCTGCACCAGGCGCACCGCTTCGATGGCAAGCCGTGGTTCGATGCTCGACGGGATGTAGCCGCGCGCGCCGAGACGAAAGGCCCGACGGATTTGGTCCTTGTCCTCGCAGTCGGACAGGATGATCAGCGCCGAAGCCCGGGCGTGATCGATCAGCCGGATGACCTCGACTTCGACCTCCGGGCTGGCCAACGCTTCGCCACCGATATTGTATAGTACCGCCGAAACCAATCCGCTGTCTTGGCGCAGGCTGGCCAGAAACTCATCGGGTGAGCAAAACGGCACCACGCAGAATTCGCCGCCGCAACTCTCCAGAAGCAGCTCCACCGATGCCCGCACGAATGGCCTGGAATCGATCAACGCTACGACATCGCGCGGAGTGACTTCGCGCGGCTCCTCGCGATGGGCCTCTTTGTGTCCAGTGATTGCCCGGAAGTTGTACCCCGAGAAATGCTGCATGCGACCTCCCGCCTGTACCCCTTGTTCATGCAACCGCCCCGCGGTTGCTCGAACCTCCGGGGGATGAACGTCGGCCTCGGCTTTTTGTTATCAGCAAAATGTGCCCACACTCGCGTCAGTTCGAGATTATATCCTAGTCGTTCGGATTACTCTAGCGCTTGTTGATCCGGCACCCGGTGTCATCCTTTTGGGTTAACCCAAATGGGAGATATGGTGCGCACCGCATCGCGGCGAAAAAAGATGACCAAGGGATACGCCGGCAAATACTGTAGCAGAATTGCCTCCAGTGTTTACGGCGCGCCGCAGGGCTGCGGATCAATTCGTCCTCGCCACACAATTTGTCGGACATTCGACGGTGGGGAAGTAATGTAACCCCTTACAGGAATTTGGTTATCGGCGATTGTTGCTCGGGCTAACTCACAATTTATAATTGCATTCTGTGCTTGCGTGAGCTAGGATGCCACAACGCGTGGTAGTGGCAATGCGGCCGTGGGCTGTCGTTTGTCGACGGTGGACGCGCCAGACGCGGTGACGACGCCCTTTCTGTGATGGCGCAATGGACGGAAGTGTTGACGGCATCGAGCCGGCGGATGGCGGACCGCCGTCCCCGGCGGAAATCCTGGGTCTCGGCGCCGGGCGCATCGCCGCGCTGCTGGCCGAGTTGGCCGCTGCCGATTCCAACATCGCGGTGCGGTTGCAGGCATCCCTGCGCGGTCGGGCGGATGCCAAGCCGAGGGCACCGCAGGCTGCCGCCGCGGCAGAAGAGCGCTATCTGGTTGGCGAAAGCGCGCCCATGGGGCGGGTTTTCCGGGAAATCCGCCAGTTCGCGGCGTGCGATGCGCCGGTACTGATCACCGGCGAGACGGGCACGGGGAAGGAGCTTGCCGCGCGCGCCATCCACGAGCGCTCGCGCTTTGCGGCGGGGCCATTTGTCCCGATCAACTGCGCTGGCTTGCCGCCGACACTGATATCGTCGGAGTTGTTCGGGTACGAAAAGGGGGCGTTCACCGGCGCCGTGCAGCGAAAGATCGGGCGCATCGAGGCGGCAAACGGCGGCACCGTGTTTCTGGATGAGATCGGCGATCTGGCGATCGAGTTGCAGCCGCACCTGCTGCGGTTCCTGCAGGAGGGCACCATCGAGCGACTGGGCGGCCAGCACCCGGTACCTGTTCACGCCCGTGTTGTCGCGGCGACCCATCGGCCACTTGCGCAGGACGTCGCCCACGATCGTTTTCGCGAGGATCTGTATTATCGGCTCAACGTCCTGCGGCTGCACATGCCGGCGCTGCGGGAGCGCGGCGAGGATATCGAACTACTGGCGCAGTTCTTTGCCGGTCGTATCGGTCTGGCGCTTGGCCGCCCGACGTGCGCGCTGTCGAAGGAGGCGCTCGCCGCGGTTCGCGCGCATCCTTGGTCCGGCAACATCCGCGAACTTATCAGCCGCATTCGCCGGGCCGTCGTCACCGGAGAGGAAGAATGCCTGAGCGCAGCGGATCTCGGGCTTGCCGTGGTTGAGCGCAGACGAGCACCGCGCGCCCGCTCCGACGGCGGTAGTGGTGTGGTCGCCCACTCCGAGCGGCCCGAACCCGACGCTGCGGCGCCGTCGACAGACGCCGGTGGAGATGCGCGGCCCGCCGATACCTTCGTGTTGTCCATGCAACAGGGTAAGCCTTGTCCGCCCCTGGTTGAGAGCCGGCGACGGCTGGAAAAATGGCTGATCCTCGCCGCACTAAAGCAGCACAGTGACAACGTCACCGTCGCCGCCGACGCCCTTGGCATCTCGCGGGTGACTTTGTACCGGCTCCTGGACAAGCACGGCGTCCGCGTCAACGCCTCGCCATAGAATTCGTCACCAAAAAAGATCACGTTGCGGCGGCGCGGTCTGCCTTCGGCGGCGGCGTCGAGCCCCACTCGCGCGCCCAGCCGGCCCAAAGGTGCAAGCGCCTGCACTATCAGCACAGTTGGCCGTGTGGGGCAGCCGGCATCATCAGACGGACGCCAACGCCTTTGACGGCGAACAGCTCCGGTCCTCGAATGCATGCGACACTCCCCCACCGCGATCGTCGCCCCGCTGCGCCAGCATGGCGAGGCCCGACGGCCGTGCGCCCTCGAACGCGTCCGCGGCAGCGGCAGGGGGGGGGAAGTACAGCGGCGATCGCATCGCCGCCGACACCGTCGCCCCGCCAACGAATGCGGGCCGCACCATCGACGATGAAACAGCGCGAAAGGTTGGCCGCTTCGTGCGTGGCCAGCGGTGGACACAGCCGCGTCGTGCAGGCGCCTGGGATAGGCGCCTTGCACATGATGCCGACGGCAAAGGCGCCGTTGCCCGTTGAGCGACGCTCGCTTGTCACGAATCGATACATTTCGGATATGCAGTCGCGGAACTGTCGTCGGTGTCGTGCCCTCGACAACCGCCCCGCCCCACCGGGCGTGGTATTAGGTGACGCTCGTCAATGCGATCATGCCAGTCGATTGATGCCAAACCAATTGATGGTTGCAGGCATGCCGCATAAGGTCTAGCGACTTGCATCGCGCAAGTGCGGAAGGATATCGACGCTGTCTACTGAAGAGGAAGGCCGGGAATGGGTCGCGACGTCAGCAATCTGATCGGGCTTGAGCCACAAGAAAAGATCCTGACCGGCATCAAGGGCTTCGAGCTGATCACCATGGGCGGCCTGCCGAAGGCGCGGCCGACTCTGTTGAGTGGCAGTTCCGGTTCGGGAAAGACGGTCCTGTCCATGGAGATCGCCTATCGCAACGCGGCCGAATTCGGCCGCCGCGCAGCGTATTTCACCATGGAGGAGCCGGCGACCGAAATCATACGCAATGTCAAGCGGATGGGCTGGGACATGGACACGCTCCTCCGCGATGGTCGGCTCATCATCGTTGATCTGTCACCGCCGCCGGTCCGAATCGAAGAAATCGGAGCGTACGATCTGGAAGGGTTGATCGCGCAGATTCGCCACGTCATCCGTGAGCACGGCGTTGAGTTCATCGTTATCGACTCCATCGGCTCCTTGTTCCAGCAGTTCTCGAATGCGTTCACCATCCGCAACGAAATCTATCGGGTCGTACATCTGTTCCGGGAGCTTGGCGTCACCGCCATGCTCACCTCCGAGCGTTTGACCGAGTACGGGCCAATCTCGCGCTACGGGGTTGAGGAATTCGTTTCCGACAACATCATCATCTTGCGCAACGTCTTGCGCGCCGAAAAGGTGCGGCGCACCATTCAGGTCGTGAAAATGCGCGGCGACGCGCACTTCACCGGCGAATATCCGTTCACCATCAGCCGCGGCGGCATCAGTGTGTTGCCGCTTTCGGCCCAAGAACTCAAACAAGCGTCTTCCAGCGATCGTGTCAGCACCGGCAACGCCGATCTCGACGAGATGGTGGGCGGCGGGCTGTTCCGCGACTCCCTGGTTCTGGTCAGCGGTCCCACGGGCAGCGGCAAGACCCTGATTGCCGGAACCTTTGCCGCGGAGGCCTGCGCCAAAGGCGAGCGGGTTCTCATGCTCGCCTACGAGGAATCGCAGGCCCAGTTGTCGCGTAATGCCCAATCCTGGGGGCTCGACTTCGAGAAGTGGGAAAACTGGGGAATCCTGCGCATCGCCTGCCAGTACCCGCATGCGATGGGTCTCGAAGATCACCTGCTGGCGATCCAACGCGAGATTGACGCCTTCGCCCCCAGCCGCTTGGTGATGGACAGCCTGTCGGCGATGGAGCACATTGGTCTGTCCCGCTATTTCAGGGAATTCATCATCGCGCTCACGGCGTTCAGCCGGGAACGGGGGTTGTGCAGCCTCTATACCAGCACGACGCAACGGCTTTCGGGCGGCGACTCGGTGACCGAAGCACACATCTCGACCATCAGCGATGCCATCATCTTGTTGCGGTACGTCGAGATCGGCCCCGATCTGCACCGCGGCGTTTCCGTCATCAAGATGCGCGGCTCGCGGCACTCGAAGTCGGTCCACGAATACACGATCGACTCCCGCGGCATGCGCATTGGCAAACCGTTCACCAACGTCTCAAACATCATTCTCGGCAGCGGGGGGGCGCCGGCGATGCGCCCGCTGGAAGGGGCGCAGCTTACCGAGGCGATCGATGACTGGCACGATTCGCGCGAGTGGTCGGACGAAATCCGTATGCGATAGGCGGTCCCGACAGCGGGGGTAAGTCGGTTCGCGGCGTGCCGGCCGGTTATGTTAGCTGCGCCGGCGGATCGGCAGGCGGCGCTACCGGTGCCATCGTGCCCTGAGCAATGGCGCAGAGACGCGGGACGGCAGCCTCACCGTCGAGGCTGAACACATCGGCGCGGCAGACGATCAACCGCCTGCCGGGCTTGATCACTTGACCGCGTGCAAGGATTGCCCGGCCCGATGCGGGCGCCAGCAGGTTCACCGTGTACTGGGCACCGACCACGTTGTGCCCCCTAACCACCATGGTTGCGGCGGCTGCCCCCATCACTGCCTCGGCTAAGCCACCCACGACGCCGCCATGGAACAGGCCGTCCTGCTGGCCGAGATCCGGACGAAACGGCACGCGGTATTCGACCAGCCCCGGCTCCAGACGGGCGAGCTCGACACCCAGGAGGCGCAGATAGCTTTGTTGCGCAACGTAGCGGGTCACGAGAGCCTGAAAGCCGGGGTCCGGCGGGTGCATGGCGGGCATGTTGCGCTCCCTTCGCTTGGGTGGCCGCCAAAAAGGAAAGAGCATGCTGCCTCCCGCCTGTAAAGCCTCCGCTCCGAGCCGTCCTCTCTAGCAGTGCCGCCCACCCGGGCGCCGCGGCCGGCGGGCGAGCAATCGGCACGACCGGCGGGCGCCGATGTGCTACAATTTCCTTTCAAGATAAACGGGACGCCGGAACATCGGCGTCGGCAACGGGGAGGGACGCAGGATGGCGTATTTTCTGTACCAGTGGGCCTACCGGGACTTGGCGATCAAGGCAATGCGCGATGCGCCGCACGATCGAGAGCCCGAACTGCGCAAGGCGGTGAACGCCTTTGGCGGTCGGCTGCATCAGTTCTTCTACGCCTTCGGCCATTGCGACGGCGTGGCGATCGTCGAGTTTCCCGACAACGAATCCTGCGCCGCCTGCGCCCTGACGCTGACCGGCGCCGGCGGCAACACCACCTTGACGACGACGGTGCTGCTCACGCCCGAGCAGGGGTTGCGGGCGATGCAGCAGGCCAATCGCACGCAGAGCGGCTACCAGACGCCGGTCGGCTACGCCAGCCACGGCTGAAGCCGCGGCGCTTGGGGGTGGCCGCGCGCATTCGGCTACTGGGGGGTGGGACTATTGGATTGACCGGGACGGAAGAGTCCTCTTGGGATTCCCCGCAAGGTTTGTGCGTGCGATGATGTCTGATGCGCACGGGGATATCCATCAGCGTGTCGGACGGCGACGGTCGGCGCCTTGAAGCGATCGTCGCCAACCGGGACGCGTCTCAGAAGCATGTGTGGCGGTCTCGGATCATTCTGCTCAGCCGCCCAGGGCGTCGGGACGAACGGCATCTTGACGGCGACCGGCACGTCGAAGACGACAGTGTGGCGCTGCGAAGAGCGTTTCATGCACAGCGGCGTCGACGGGCTGTTGCGCGACAAGACCCGCCCGCCGAACAAGGCTCCGGTTCCCGTGGCGCGCGTCGAGGAGGTGGTTCGCCTGACCCTCGCCCAGCTCCTTCGCTAAGACGTTGGTAGACGCAATGTGAACAGACGCCGCGGCGGTTTCAGCAACGCCTTGTTATGTAACGCATATTCTTGGGTCATTGGCGGAGGGAACGCGCCCCGAAACCAACCTTCTCACCCTGTATTGTCAATGCGTTACGACATGCCGTTTGGTTGCCGGTTGTGGATTCTGCGGAGGTTGCGGCGGCAGGCGCCACGCATGGTTCCGGCTGTCCCGGTTACGCCAACCCGAGGAAGACCAGGATCGCCCGGTTGAGGCGGACCATGTCTTCGTCGTCGAGACGGCCGATCCGCTCACCGAGTTTGTCCCTGGCGACCGTCGTGATTTTGTCGACCATCAGCCTCGACGGGGATCTCAGGCCCAACTTCTGCACTTTGCGCCCTTTCGGCGGCGGAAGGCCGCGGAAACG
>CAYNYW010000006.1:34710-130786 GCA_964401555.1 uncultured Defluviicoccus sp. | reverse complement strand
CGCTGACCGACACGCAGGACATCGCGGTCACGGTGAGCAACGTCAACGAGGCGCCCACGGATTTGACGCTCGCCGCCAACGCCGGCATCAACTTCAATACCGACGGCGGCAACGCCGGCTACCTGTACACGAGCAATGGTGGCGCGATCGTGGGCGGGCTGACCCAGTTCACGGTCGAGGTCGAGTTCGCGTCCAAGAACATGCTCGGCGAGGGCGTCACCTTCTTTTCCTACCACGCGCCCTCGGTCGGTGATCAGATCGAGGTCGCTACATACGATACCGGCTCGGGACAGACGCTGCGGCTCGAGGTCAACAATTCCGGCTACGTGGTGCCGGCGTCTACCTTCGATCCCTCGACGCTGTTCGACGGCCGCGACCACCGGGTCAGCTTTACCTGGAACAGCACCGGCGGCGCGTGGACGTTTTACGTCGACGGCACGTTGGCCACCAGCGGCGCCAGCATGGCGACCGGTGTGACGCTGGCGGGTGGCGGGACGATCACCATCGGTCAGGAGCAGGACAGCGTCGGTGGCGGCTTCGATCCCCTCAACACGCTGGACGGCACGATCTACGACGTGCGCGTCTTCAACGACGTGCGCACCGCGGGCGAGATCGGCACCAACGCGTTTAACCAGGTCGCCAGTTCCGAGCAGGGGCTGGTCGCTAACTGGCGGATGGACGATTTCGCGGGTGGCGTGACCACGGACGCGGTTGCCGGGCGCAACCTCACCTACGGCAACGTGAGCGGCAGCGGCTGGGTGGCGAGCGCGTCCAGTCTCCAGTTCACCGTGCCGGAGAATTCGGTCAACGGGCGGCTGGTCGGCACGGTCGCCGCGAGCGACCCGGATGCTGGGGCGACGTTCACTTACAGCCTCGCCGATAACGCCGGCGGCCGGTTCGCGATCGATGCCGCCACCGGCGCGGTCAGCGTCGCCAACGGCAGCCTCCTCGATTACGAAACGGCGGGCAGCCACGCCATCACGGTGCGGGTGACCGATCAGGGCGGCCTCACCTACGACGAGGTCTTCACCATCACGCTGACCGACAACAATGATACGCCGACCGCGCTCCAGTTCGGTGCGATCGCGGGCGCGCTCAGCGGAACGGTCGGCACGCAAGTAGCGACGGTCGCCGGCAGCGACCCCGAAGGCGATACGCTCGTCTACGCGCTGACCAGCAATCCCGGCGGCCGGTTCGCGATCGATGCTGCCACCGGCGCGATCACTGTTGCCGCTTCCAACCTCAGCTTCGCCTCGGTGCAGTCCTACGCGTTGACGGTGCAGGTGAGCGATCCCTACGGCCACGCCTACTCGGAGGCGATGACCATCCACACCGGCACCACCGGCGGTGATTCCATCAGTGGTACCGCGGGCGACGATCTGATCTACGGCCTCGCCGGCAACGACACGCTGGTGGGCGGCGCTGGCGATGACGTGCTGCGCGGCGACGCGGGCGCGGATTCGCTGGTTGGCGGCACGGGGATCGATACCGCGGACTACCAGAAATCGGCTGCGGGGGTGACGGTCAACCTTGGCAGCGGCACCGGCAGCGGCGGCGATGCGGCGGGCGATACCTTGAGCGGCATCGAGAACGTGACCGGCTCGGCGTATAACGACAGCTTCACCGGCGATGCCGGCGCCAACCTGCTGCAAGGGGGTGCTGGCAACGACACGCTCGCGGGCGCTGCCGGCGCCGACACCCTCTGCGGCTGTGACGGCAGCGATACCGCCGATTACAGTGCGTCGAGTGCCGGCGTCGCCGTCGATCTCGAGACCGGCGCCGCCAGCGGCGGCCACGCCCAGGGCGACGTGCTGACCGAGATCGAGAACGTCACGGGCTCGGCCTACAACGACACGCTCACCGGCAACGCAGATGCCAACGTGCTCGCGGGCGGCGCCGGAGCTGACCTTCTCACCGGCAAGGACGGTGGCGATTCCCTCGACGGCGGCGACGGCAACGACACCGTGGTCGGCAGCAGGGTGGGCACCACCTACGCCACGCAGCTCACCGGCCTCAACCCTCTCGGCTACTGGCGGCTCGGCGAGACGTCCGGCACCACCGCCACCGACCTGAGCGGCGGCTTCAACGGCACCTACGTCAATGGGGTCGCGCTCGGCGCCGCCGGCGGCCTGATCAACGATGCCGACAAGGCGGCCAATTTCGACGGCAGCAACGACTATGTCAGCGTCGCCCACAATGCCGCGTTCGCCCGCGATACCGGCAGCGTCCAGCTCTGGTTCAATGCCGACACCGTTGCGGGCGAGCATTACCTTGTCTCGAAGCGGGGCGGCGGCAGCGAGCTCAAGATCTACGTCAAGGACGGCAAGCTTACCGCCGGCCTGGCGGGCGACACCCTAGAAAAGAGTAGCGTCACCGCCGGCGCCTGGCACCACGTCGGGCTGACCTGGAGCGGCAGCCTGCTCGCGCTCTACTACGATGGCGCCCTCGTTGGCACCAGGAGCAGCAGTGCCGACCTGCTCGCCAATGCCGGCACGCTGACCTTCGGCGAGAAGAACGACGGCAGCAAGTTCTTCGACGGCCGCATCGACGAAGTGGCGGTCTTCGACGGCGCGCTTGCGGCGGGCGACGTCAGTTCCCTCTACGCCCTCGGCCGCTACGGGCCGGCGGGCGATACGCTTACGGGCGGCAACGACGACGACACGCTGATCAGCGGCTCGGCCGGCGACAGCATCACCGGCGGCGCCGGGATCGACACCGTGTCCTACGTCAATTCCACCGCGGCGGTGAATGTTACCCTCGGCGGCGCGACCTCGGGTGGCGACGCGCTCGGTGATACGATCAGTGGCGTCGAGAACCTGACCGGATCCGCCTACGACGACAGTCTCACCGGCGATTCCGGGGCAAATGTGCTGGACGGCGGCGCCGGCAACGACACGCTCTCGGGCGGCGCCGGCAACGACACGCTGGTCGGTGGCGACGGCGACGACGTGCTGCGCGGTGGGAGCGGTTCCGACTCGCTCGTCGGCGGCCTGGGGATAGACACCGCCGACTACTCGGGATCGTCCGCCGCCATCAGCATCAATTTTGCGGCCGGCACTGCGTATGCCGGGGACGCCGCGGGCGACACCTTGTCGGGAATCGAGAACATCGTCGCCACCGACTACAACGATACCATCGTCGGCGGCGACGTCGGCGGAACATACTGGCTGGGCGCCGGCACCGACACCTTCGATAACAACGACACGACCACGGGCGTCGAGACGGTCTACGGTGGTGATGGCAACGATTCGATATGGAGCGGCGGCGGCGACGACCTGTTATACGGTGATGCCGGGGCCGACCTGCTCTCGGGCGAGAACGGCAACGACACGCTGCTGGGCGGGGCGGGCAATGACTCGCTCGACGGCGGCAGCGGCATCGATACCGCCTCTTATGCCGATGCCACCTCGGGCGTCACCGTCAGCCTCGCCGTGACCACCGGCCAGGTCACCGGCGGCTCGGGCACCGACACGCTCTCGGGCTTCGAGAACCTGACCGGCTCGGCCTACAACGACAGCCTGACCGGCGATGGAGGCAACAATCTGCTTTCGGGCGGCGCCGGCAACGACACGCTTTCTGGCGGTTCCGGCAACGACACGCTGATGGGTGGCCTGGGTAATGACTCCCTCGTCGGCAGCACCGGCACCGATACGGCGTCCTACGCCGATGCCACCTCGGGCGTCACCGTCAGCCTCGCCACGAGCGGCGGGCAGAACACCGGCGGCGCCGGCACCGACACACTCTCGGGCATCGAGAACCTGACCGGCTCCTCCTACAACGACAGCCTCACCGGCGATGCCAACGCCAACACCCTCGAAGGCGGCCTCGGCAACGACACGCTCACCGGCAACGACGGCAGTGATCTGTTCCTGTTCGCGATCCAGCAGGGCAACGACGTGGTGCACGGCGGCGTCGGCGGTGGTTGGACCGATACCATCGATATGAGCGGCTTCACCACCGGCAACGGTGGCGGCGACTGGACCTTGAGCCTGACCTCGGGCTCGATCCAGCAAACGACGTCGGATCACCTGGTGCTGTCGACGGATGCCGCCGGGACGATCACGTTCAACAACGGCGGCCAGATCACCTTCGATCAGATCGAGCGCATCCAGTGGCACGCCTAGGCCGGACGCTCCGGCCGCCGGATGTCATCTGCCGGAAGTCAACTGCCGGATGTCATCTGCCAGAAGTCAACTGCTTGACGGCAAGAGAGGCCGGATCGCCGCTTCAGGCCGCCCGGCGGTGGGCGCGCGCGTTGGCGGGATAGAGCTCGTCGAGGCCGGCCGAGCGGCCGGGGCCGGTGACGATGCGGCAGTGCCGACGCTCAAGGTCACGCGAGTCCTCGACCCCGCAGGCATGCGCGATGATGCCGACCTCGCGAATCATGTTGGCGATGTAGTGTCTGACGCGTTCGGCCTTGTCGACGGGATCGAGACCTTTCTGCAGGCGCGGATTGTGAGTGGTGATGCCGGCGGCACAGGTGTTCTTGTTGCACTGCATCGACTGGATGCAGCCGAGCGCGAACATGAAGCCGCGTGCGGATGTCACGAAATCGGCGCCGACGCACAAGGCCCAGGCGACATCGGCGGGGGTGATCAGCTTGCCCGACGCGATCACCTTGATCCGCGGGCGCAGCCCCGCGGCCGCCAGCGCATCGACCAGCCGCGGCAGGCTTTCCTGGATCGGCAGACCGACGTAGTCCAGCAGGCTCATCGGCGCCGCGCCGGTGCCACCATCGGCGCTGTCGAGCGTGATGAAGTCGGGCGCGGCGGCGGGGCCACGGCGGTCGATTTCGGCGATCAAATCATCGAGCCAGACGGGATCGCCAAGGACCAGCTTGAAGCCGGTTGGCTTGCCGGTCACCGCGCGCACGCGGGCCACCATGTCGAACAGATCGGCCGTCGTCTCGATGTCCGGATGCCGATTGGGACTGAGCGAGTCCTGACCGACGGGGATGCCGCGGATCGCGGCGATCTCCGCCGTCACCTTCGCTGCGGGCAGGATGCCGCCCTTGCCCGGCTTCGCCCCCTGGCTCAGCTTGATCTCGAACATCCGCACCTGATCGTGCGCGGCGATCGCCTTGAGCTTGGCGTCGTCGAGGCAGCCATCCGCATCGCGCACGCCGTACTTGGCGGTACCGATCTGGAAGACGATGTCGGCGCCACCCTCCAGATGATAGGAGGAGAGCCCGCCTTCGCCGGTGTTCATCCAGGCGCCCGCCATGCGTGCCCCATTGGACAGCGCGAGGATGGCGGGCCGGGAGATGGCGCCGAAGCTCATGCCGGAGATGTTGAAGAAGCTGCGGGCGGCAAAGGGATGCGGACAGTCGGGTCCGATGGTCAGCGCCTTCGCCGTGGCCGGCGCCGGTGCCAGGGACGGGAAGACCGAGTTGGCGAACAAGATGGTGCCGGCGGTCTTGAGCTCGCGAGTCGAGCCGAAGGGAACCGTGTTGTCGAGATTCTTGGCGGCGCGGTAGACCCAGGCGCGCTGGGCGCGGTTGAACGGCATCTCTTCGCGGTCCATGGCGAAGAAGTACTGGCGAAAGAATACGCCCAGATATTCGAAGAAATAGCGCAGCCGGCCGATGACCGGATAGTTGCGGCGGATGGCGTGGCGGGTCTGGGCGATGTCGAGGACATAGAGGACAACCAGCGCAAAGGCGGCCAAACCGATCGCGAAAATAAACAGTGCGGCCAGGGCGGCAAGGAAAGTGAACAGGAACTGTGGAATGGAGAGGGTGTCCATTGGCCGGCCTTTGCGTTGGAGTACAAAAAGGTGCCGCGGCGGCGCTTGCCCGCGAATCACCCCAAGTTTGCCATTAAGTATAGCCGACTGAGCGATCTGCCGCATCAACAGAGGCGGGATGCTTGCTCCAAGGTGCCGGCAGCAGCGGCGGGGCATCGAAGCCGTACTGGTGCTACCCGAGCGGGGGAGATTTGTGGCGCAGGTAGGGGGGTACTGCGTCATAACTTCGCCACGATAGGGTGGCATTTTTTCGCACTAGACCCGCATTGCGAGCGGCACCCGGCGGCGGCGCCAAGACGATTGCTCTGCGTGGGCGTTGCGTTATAAGGAGCCGGAAGGCCCCGCGTGATCAACCCTGGCGATTGCGGAAGCCAGGCCGACCCGGCGGATGTCTCCGGGCAGCAGGGCGCTACGGCACTCCGGATCTCCGGCCTTTCATCAGAAACTCGGATCAACACACACATGCTCGACCGTGTCGGAGGCGACTGCTCCTCGAAGGCGGCAACGGACGCGGTGCGCCGTTGGCTCAAGACTGCGCACTGGGCCGATCTCGCGGCGATCGCCGTGCTCGCGGGCATCTTCGTCCTCGTCCTGGCGACGTTCGCGGACTATGGCGTGACCTTCGATGAAGGGGTGCAGGATACGTATGGCAAGTCCATTCTGTCCTGGTACGCTACCCTTGGCGCCGACCGTACCGCCGTCGAATTCGCCGATCTCTACTTCTACGGCGGCCTGTTTGACACCGTCGCTGCGCTCCTCAATCTGGTTTCGCCCTTCCACCATTACGAGACACGCCATCTACTCAACGGGCTGGTCGGCGTGCTCGGTCTCGCCGGCTGCTGGCAGCTCGGCCGCTATCTCGGCGGCGCGCTCGCGGGCTTCATCGGCCTGTGCCTGCTGGCGTTGATGCCGAGCTGGTACGGCATGATGTTCTTCAATCCGAAGGACATCCCGTTTGCCACCGGCATGGTCTGGAGCCTCTACTACTTGAGCCGGCTCGCGGTGGCGTTGCCCGTCCCCCCGCGCAGGCTGGTTACGACCTTTGGTCTCGTCGCCGGTCTCACGCTGGCGACCCGTGTCGGCGGCCTCCTCTTGTTCGGCTATCTCGGTGTCGTCGTCGGGCTCCATGTGCTGACCGCCGCCTGGCCGGACCCGCGACGGCTGCTGCGCGCCGCGCTGCCGATCGCTCTCCGCGTCATCGCGCCGACCGTCGCCATCGCCTGGGTCGTCATGCTGGTGTTCTGGCCCTACGCCCAGATCAATCCGCTCCTCAATCCGTTCCGGGCGTACGAGCACTTCGCCGGTTACGAGCCGGGCATCGGGACCCTGTTCTTCGGCAAGGTTGCCGATGAGAACTATCGTCCGTTGTTCTACCTGCCGGTCTATATCGTTTTGAAGCTGCCGGACATCGCGGTCGTCCTGCTCCTTGCGGCGGCGGGCCTGGGTGCGGTGGGCCTCTGGCGCCGTCGGCGCTGGTCTGCTCTGCCGCGACCCGTCGTGCCGGTCGTCCTTGGGCTGGTCGTACCGCTCGGCTACGTCTTGTTGCTCCGGCCCGAGCTGTATGATGCGGAGCGGCACTTCTTGTTCGTGCTGCCGCCGCTGGCGGTGCTGCTGGCGCTGGTGGCGCAAGCGATCTGCCGCCGCATGCCGGTGCCGGCCAGGGGATGGGCGGCGGCGATCGCCGTTTTCGCCGTCGTCGTCCACACCGACGAGCTGCGCCGCCTCCACCCTTACGAGTACGTTTTCTATAACGACCTGATCGGCGGCGTCGCCGGCGCCAAGGGATTGTTCGAGACCGAATACTGGGGGGCGGCGGTGACCGAGGCCGCCGAGGGGTTGAACGCGGTGCTCGCACCGCTGCCGCCTTCGGTCCAGGTGATGGTCGACGTGTGCGGCGATGATTCGGGTCTCGACGAGTACCTGCCGCACTCGGTCGCGTTCACCGAGGATGCGGCGCAGGCGCAGTACTACATTTCGACGACGCGCGATAATTGTGACCAGACGGTGCCGGGCCAGGAGATCATCCGTATCGAGCGGGAAGGGGTGCCGTTTGCCGTGGTCAAGGAACTGCCGAGCGCGCTGGCGCTGCGCCGCGGTGAGCCCCGGCAGCCCTTGCCCAACGGGCGGGGCTAGGTTCGGGGCGCGGCAGGCGTCGGCTCGGCGTGGCAAGGGAGCGCATGGGATTCTTTCGCGTCTACGGCCGGGTGCTCGGTCTGCTGGCGCCGGAGCGGCCGCTGGCGATCACCCTCGCGGTCGCCAATATCGCCGTTGCCGCGCTCTATTACGTCGAGCCGGTGCTGTTCGGCCGCATCATCGACGTTCTGTTCCGCGGCCAGGGGCGGCCGCCGGCGGAGACGTGGGCGGCGAGCCTGCGCCTGCTGGGGATCTGGGCGGCGGTCGGCCTGGCCGGGATTGCCGCCAGCATCCTCGTCTCGCTGCATGCCGACCGGCTGTCGCACCGTCGCCGGCTGGCGGCGATGGCGCTGTTTTTCGGTCACGTGCTGACGTTGTCGCCCACCTACCACGCGCAGTCGCATTCCGGGCGCCTGCTGAAGGTCATGTTGACCGGCGTCGATCACCTGTTCGGCGTGTGGCTGTCGTTCTTCCGTGAGCACCTCGCCACCTTCGTGGCACTCCTGGTGCTGCTGCCATTGTCGCTGACACTCAACTGGCGGCTCGGCTCGCTCCTGGTGCTGCTGATCATCGCCTTTGCCGGCATGACCGTTTTCGTCATCGGTCGCACCGAAAAAAAGCAGGGCGCGGTCGAGGAATATCACTCCAAGCTCGCGATGCGGGCGGGCGATGCGCTCGGCAACATCCCGCTGATTCACTCTTACGTCCGGCTGGCGGCGGAAGCACGTACGCTCGGCTTCGTCATGCGCCGGGTTCTCGCCGCGCAATACCCCGTGCTCAACCTGTGGGCGCTGGTCAGCGTGCTCACCCGCTCGGCGTCGACGATCACCGTTATCGCCATCTTTATCCTGGGCACGCGGCTGAACCTCGACGGCAAGGCGTCGGTCGGCGACATCGTCACCTTCATGGGGTTCGCCACGATGCTCATCGGCCGGCTGGAGCAGGCGATGGGGTTCGCCAGTCGGCTGTTCTTCCAGATGCACGGGCTTGGCCAGTTCTTCGCCGTGCTCGACACGCCGCCTTCGGTCATCGAAAAGGCCGATGCAATCCGGCTTGACCGGGTCAAGGGCGCGGTCAGCTTCGAAGGCGTCGGCTTCAGCTACGGCGCCGAGACGCCCGCCGTCAGTGATCTGACGTTCTGCGTCGATCCGGGAACCACGGTGGCGCTCGTCGGCACCACCGGCGCCGGCAAGAGCACTGCGATGGCGCTGTTGCACCGCCTGGCCGACCCGCAGACCGGCACCATCCGCATCGACGGGATCGATATCCGCGACGTCACCCTCGACAGCCTGCGCCAGAACATCGGCGTCGTCTTCCAGGACTCGACGATGTTCTACCGGTCGATCGCAGACAACCTGCGGATCGGCCGGCCCGAGGCCAGCGATGACGAACTGGTCGCCGCGGCCAGGCGCGCGGAGGCGCATGAGTTCATCTCCGGCCTGCCGCGCGGCTACGAGACGCTAGTGGGCGAGCGGGGAACGACGCTGTCGGGCGGTGAGCGCCAGCGCGTCGCCATCGCCCGCGCGCTGTTGAAGGACCCGCCGATCCTGGTTCTGGACGAGGCGACGAGCGCGCTCGACGCGGCGACCGAGGCCAAGGTGCAGCGGGCGCTCAAGATCTTGATGCGCGGGCGCACCACCTTCATCATCGCGCACCGTTTGTCCACCATCCGCGATGCAGACCTCATCCTCGTCTTTCGCAAGGGGCGGATCATCGAACGCGGCGGCTATGGTGAGCTGATCGAAAAGGGGGGAGCCTTCGCCGAGCTGGTGCGTACCCAGCTCGGTCCCAGCGGAATCCTGGAGGAAACACCGCCCGTCACCGAGCGGGTGGAGCCGGAGTGAGGCGATTGCCATGCCCCGATCACTGTTCACGCTGCACCCGCGGCTCGCCGCAGATACGCTGCCCATCGGCCGTCTGTCGTTATCCAGCCTGTTGCTGATGAACGATGCCACCTATCCGTGGCTGATCCTGGTGCCGGAGCGAGCCGAGGTGCGCGAGATTCACGAGCTGTCGGCGGCCGACCGGGCGCTGCTTATCGAGGAGATCGCCCAGGTGAGCCTGGCGCTGACGGAGGCGCCGGTGTCGGGCGAATCCCCCGACGCGAGCGCAAGGATCATCGCCGACAAGATCAACGTCGCGGCGCTGGGCAACGTGGTGCCGCAGCTCCACGTGCACGTCATCGCCCGCAGCATCGGCGATCCGGCGTGGCCCGGGCCGGTGTGGGGCAAGGCTCCACCGCGTGCGTACACTACAGATGCAGCCGATGCGATGATCGCGACGATTGCCGCCCGTCTCGACGGCCTGGTGCGGCGAAACCACGACGGTGTGCCGCGATGAGCGTCTGGCGGCGTCGGGCTGCCCGGTTCGCGCTGGTCATGGTGAGTGCGGGGATTGCGAGCGGATGTGCGGGGGCGGGCAGTGGGGACACCACGCGCATCGATCTCGGTGGGACGGCGTGGCTTGCCGAGGATATCGACGGCCGTGGTGTCATCGACACTTTGCAGTCGACCGTTGCGTTCTCGACCGATGGCCAAGCCAGCGGCAACGCGGGCTGCAATCGATTTTTCGGCGCGGCCACGATTGATGGCGATCGGGTGCGCTTCGGTGCCCTCGCCACGACGCGGCGGATGTGTCCCGAAGCGATCATGAACCAGGAAAGCCGTTTCCTGGCCGCCCTTGCGGCCGTCCGTCGCTTCGAGCTGCGCCAGGGCCTGCTCTTCCTTTTCGATGAGGCAGACGCGCCACGGCTCCGCCTGAGCAGGATCGATCCGCCCCGGTAGGCACCCCCGCTAGGCACCGACGCCACGGTGTTCCGGGCTCCTCGCGGCGCGCGTCCCCCCTTAACGCAGTCTTTACTGCAAGCTGAGAAAGTACCGCCAAACGCAGGGCAAGGAGCGCGGCGCGTATGGCCGTAACCGACCCCGCCGGACTCGACGTGTGTTTATCAGGCGAGGTAGCAAAGTGAACGTCATCCTTTCCGACAAGCTCGCCACGGCCAGCAAGCGCAACAAGAAGGTGGTCCCGTCCCGGCGCAAGGGGCGTGAAGCCGATTTGCAGCGCCAGGTCGAGACCCTGTGCGCGCGGATGAACATCGCGGTCGTCTTCGGTGGCAACAAGAGCAACGAAGGCGCGGTCATCAATCAGACGAGCAATCCGCGCTCCTGGAAGAGCTACGAGCAGGTGGCGGGCGACATCGCCGACGCGCTGCGCCGGCTCGGCTGCCGCAATGTCCTCCTCTTGCCCGAGGACATGCGCCTGGGTGAGCGGCTGCGCGCCAACAAGATCGATTTCGCGTGGTTGAATACCGGCGGCGTGCAGGGCTACAACTCGATGGCGCATGCGTCGGCGATGCTGGAGCTGTTCGGCATCCCGTACGTCGGGCACGACCCGCTGACCGCGGGGCTGCTCGACAGCAAGAACGTCTTCAAGCAGTCCCTGAAGGGCTGCGGCATCCCGACGGCCCCCTTCATCACCTGGCACCTCGCGCGCGGTCCCTTCGTCGCCGCGCGCAACAAGGAGTTCAAGCGCCAGTTCGGCCGCTACCAGGGTCCGTTCATCGTCAAGCCGGTTTCCGGTCGCGCATCGCATGGTGTCCAGGTGGTCGAGACGATTGCCGATCTCACCGATGCGGTGAGCGAGACCTACCTCACCACCGAAAATCACGTCCTGATCGAGAAATATCTGGGCGGGCGCGAGTATTGCGTCGCGGTCTGCGGGCCGGTCACCGCCGCGGGCGGCGCCCTGCGTCGTCACGACGAGCCCTTCGTTTTCGCCGCCGTCGAGCGCATGCTCGAAAGTGACGAGCGGATCTTCACCTCGATGGATGTCCGCCCGATCACCGGCGCGCGCGTGCGCGCACTCGGCGAAGAAACCGATGCGGCGGAGGTTCAGCAGCTCCACACGCTGGGCCGCCGCGTCTTCGACGAGTTGCACCTGGAAACGCTGGTCCGTCTCGACGTGCGTGCCGATGAGCACGGCAACATGTTCGTGCTCGAAGCCAATCCCAAGCCGGATCTGAAGGCACCGACCGCGGAAAAGACCAGCCTGGTCTGCGCCAGCCTGCAGACCTACGGCATGAGTTACGACGATCTGATCCTCTCGTTGTTGGCCGACCGCATCGATCTGTTGTTTGCCTGCCGGCGCGGAACGGTCAACGAACTCGCCAAACTCCTGGAAGCTTAAGCGCAACGCGACGGTCGGCGAACCAACCCATGCGCGCAACAGTCCTCAGACGTCGGCTGATCGACAGCGGGATCATGTTCCTGGTCGCGGGGCTGTCGCTTGCGCTCTTGATCTACGTCGCCTACGGCGAAGCCCTGCGCACCTACCAGCAGTTCCACATCGAAAAGGTGGTTGCGCAGGGTGCCGTCGTGCAAAGCCCGCTGGAGCGGCACCTGCGCCTCGGCTTCCCGCTGCAGCAGTACGCCGGCTTCGGTGTGGTGGCCGGCGGCCTGGTCTCTTCCGATCCCGGCATCGCCTCGATCATCGTCTTCAATAGCCGGGGCGAGGTGCTGTTCCGCAGCGGCGATCAGGCGGTCACCGTGTTGCCGGAAAGCGCGCGGACCGACGTCGGCGCCACTAACGAATACGAGGTCCGCCAGAGCGACGAGATCCTGCAAGTCATACTTCCGCTGCGCAGTCGATTCACCCAAATGGGTGGGTTGGCGGTCACCGTGCCAAGGCGCATCATTACCGCAAGTATTGACGAGCGCTTCCGCGTGCTGCCGATCCCGGCGGTCGTGCTGTCGTTGGCGTTCGCCAGCTTCGTCTGCTTCGCCCTGCCGCGCCTGAAAAGCTGGCAGGGCGCCTGGCTGCAAGGGGCGTTTGCGCTGACCTTCCTCGTTATGTCGGGGGTGGTCATCACGGTGATGGTGATTCTTTACGCCGAGGGAGCCCAGGCCAAGACCCGCGGTCTGGCGCATTCCCTTGGCCAGCGGCTTTCGGACATCGTCGCGTTCAACGTCAACATCAAGGACATCCAGGGGCTCGATCGCACGCTTGCCGAATATCGGTTTCTCAACCCGGAAATCAGCGACGCGGCGTTGACCGTCAACGGCGTGGTGCAGATCCACACCAACCACAACATGGTGGGATCGTGCTGGGCCGGCCGGCCGGAGGACTACACCTACCTCGTGGACCTGTCGCCGCCGAAAAGCGACAACCGCATCGAAGTCGCCGTCGCGGTGCCGGTCAAGATCGTGGTCGGCAAGATCATGCGCTGCGTGAAAAACTTCGTTGCGCTGTTCGTGGCGGCGGCGTTCGTAGCCAGCGTCTTCCTGCAGCTCGCCCAGTCCATGCACCGCGACGGCAAGAAAGGCGCGGGGCCGACACTTGCGGCCGGATATCTGCAATCGGATCTTGCCCTCAACCTGGCCAAGCCGGTGTTTTTCGGCGCCATCTTCGTCGAGCACCTGAATTACGCGTTCCTGCCGCAGCTCGTGAAGAGCATCGTCGCGACCTCGGGTCTGTCGTCGGCCCTGGTCTCGGCGCCATTCGTCGCCTATTGGCTCGCCTTCGCGCTGGTGCTGATCCCGGCGGGCTTTCTGGCCGAGCGCTTCAATCCGCGCCCCCTGATCTATAGCGGTCTGGTGCTGGCGGGACTTGGGCTGATCCTGCTCGCGCTCGATCCCAACCTGTGGACGCTCACCATCGCGCGCATGCTCTCAGGCGTTGGCCAGGGCGTGCTGTTCATCGGCGTGCAGTCGTACATCTTGATGGTGGCGCCGGCCGGCAAGAAGACGCAAGGCGCGTCCTTGATCGTGCTCGGCTACCAGGGGGGCATGATCTCCGGCATGGCGATCGGCTCGCTGTTGGTCGGTTCCCTCGGTCCGGACAACGTTTTCCTGCTGGGCGGCGCGGTCGCGCTCGTTCTTGCCGGTTATGCCTTCACTTCGTTGCCGGTGCACCACTGGCGGCCCGAGGCGCGCGCCGGCTTCGAGATGTCCTGGGGCCGGTTTGCCAAGTCGCTCGCGCGCGCGGTCTGCGATTTCGACTTCCTGTCGACCATGATGTTCATCGGCGTGCCGGCCAAGGCGGTGCTCACCGGTGTCATCGCCTTCGCGTTGCCGCTCCTGCTCACCGAGCGCGGCTTCGCGCAAGAAGACATCGGTCAGATCGTCATGCTCTATGCGGCCGCCGTCATCATCTCAAGCGGCATGGTCGCCCGGCTGGTCGACCGCACCGGACGCACGACCAACGTCTTGTTCCTCGGCGCCGCGGTCAGCGGCCTCGGCCTGATCATCCTCGGCGCCTTCGGCCTCGACGGCTTCGGCTTCCATGCGACCGATCCGTCGGCCGGCGTCCTGTTGGCCATGCCACCGCCATTTGCCAGCGGGCTGTCGACCTCGATGCAGGCCGAGTTGCCTTCGGCGTCCGTGGTTTCGCTCATCGTTGGCATCGTCATCCTCGGTCTCGCCCACGGCTTCGTCAATGCGCCGGTGGTCACCCACGTCGCCGACTCGCCGCTCGCCGGCCGCGTCGGCCAGAGCTCGGCAACGGCCGCTTACCGCTTCCTCGAACGGGTCGGTCACATCATGGGGCCCATCGTCGTCGGCCAGTTCCTCTACTTCAGCGGCCAGAACCCGCTGACCCTGGCATGGATCGGCTGGGGGATCATCGCGTTCGGCATCCTTTTCGTCACCGTCAGCGTCTCCCAGCGTCTCCCCTTCACCAGTGGAGCAAGATCATGACCCTGCGCACCAATTCTCCCCGCCACCGACGCGCGGCACGCCTGTGCTCGCTGTTGCTGGTCGGCCTCCTGGCGGGTGGGCTCGCCCGGCCGGCAGCGGCCGAGCCGGCATATGCGACCTGGTTTCATCTGGCGCCTTCGATCGAGGACAACTGGAAGGTCTCCGAGGTGTCGAGCGATCCGAACCAGGTGATCATCACGCCGCGCTATGCGTCGCCGACGGAATCCCGCAAGCGCGTGTTCGTGTTGTACCCGTCGGCATCGACCGCCTACGACATCGCGATGAGCACGATCCTGCAGATGTTCAACGAGCGCCGGTTGAATGCCGAGTTCACCGCCTTCACCTTCGGCGGCAAGTCCGACGCCGGCAGAGAGGCGGTGCGTTTGGCGGAGGGCGGCTACAGCATGATCATCGCCATGGGGTCGAGTTCGACCGCCTGGCTGTGGGAAAACTACCGGGGCAAGCGGCTGCCGGTGGTCACGGTTTGTTCGAAGGACCCGGTGGTGCTGGGCCAGATGCCCGGCTACGATCGCGGCTCGGGCACCAACTTTGCCTTTACCTCGCTCAACACCCCGGTCGAGGTTCAGCTCGGGTACATCCTGGAACTCAAGCCGAACCTGAAGAATCTCAGCGTGCTGGTTGATTCCAAGAACGTCAGCGCCGTCGAGACCCAGGCCAAACCCATTGAGCAGGACGCGCGCGACCGCGGCATCAATGTCCTGGACGTCGGCATCGACGGTCCCGCCCGCGCCAAGGAAGAGCTGACCACCAAGGTCCAGCAGGCGATCGCCAAGATGCGCGAGAGCGATCCGAAGCTTGAGCAGAGCGCGTTTTGGGTCACCGGCAGCACGGCGGTGTTCAAGGAGTTGCAGACCATCAATACGGTGGCCGACCGGGTGCCGGTGCTGAGCGTGGTGCCTGAGCTGGTCAAGGCCGGCGCCGACAGCGCGGTGCTGTCGATCGGTGTCAGCTTCGAGAGCAACGCCCAGGTCGCCGCCGTCTTTGCGGAAAAGGTGCTGACCGGCAAGGCGAAGGTCTCCGAGCTCAAGGTCGGCATCGTCTCGCCGCCGGATATCGCCGTCAACATGCAGAAGGCACGGCAGATCGGGCTCGCCATTCCGTTCTCGTGGTTTGAAAGCGCGTCCTACGTCTACGACTACGAGGGGCGGCCGGTGCGTACCAGCAGCCGGCTGATGGCCGGCGACTCCTAACCGCCGGCGGGCGCGGGAAGGCCGGCCCGGGTGGCAGCCGTCGTCTGTCCGCCCGCTTGGCCCCCCGCGCGCATCGCCGAGAGATCCGACCGTCGGTCTAAGCGTGACGTTCCTGCATCAGCCGCTCCGATTACGAGGAGGAGACAAGCTGCGATGAGCCGCAAGGTTTGCGAGATCGGCACCCAGGTGCTGCCGCACCTCGATCTGCTTTCGACGCCGTTGTGGATTTGGGATTTTGATCAGGCCGGGATCCTGTGGGGCAACGAGGCGGCCATCCGCTTCTGGGGCGTCAAGGATCTGCCGGGGCTGACCAAGAAGGCGGCGACGCTCTCCGAGGGCGACCGTGCCAACCTTTCGGCCTGCCGGCCATTCCTGCAGACGGCGACCCCGTTCGAGGGCGTCTGGCCGGTGCGGGACAATGGCCATAAGACCGACGTGCCGTGCCGCTTCGCCCCGATCCGGATCGACGGCGGCAAGCTCGCCATGCTGGCGCAGGTGATCGGCGAGGAAGCCACGGCCGGCGGCGCGCCGGTTGCCCAGGCGCAGGCGGTTTGCTCGCCAAGCAAGATCATCTCCGAGGTCGGACAGCTCCTGCGCCTGCTTGAGGCGCAGATCGAGGTGATGGAGCTGATCAGCAGCGGCCAGCCGCTCGAAGACAACCTGCGGTCGATCGCGCTGATCGCCGAGCGCCTGATTGGTCCCGCCAGCGCGGCGATCATGCTGGTACAGCCCTTCGGCCGCCGGCTCCTGCATGCGTCGGCCCCCAGCCTGCCCGATGCTTTGGTGCGCGCGCTGGACGGCGCCGAGATCGGGCCGCAGGAGGCGAGTTTCGGCGCGGCGGCGTTCCGGCGCACCCGAGTCATCTGCCGTGACATCGCGCTCGACCGCAGTTGGCAGCGCTATCGCGACACCGTTCTCGCGCACGGCATGCAGGCGGCCTGGGCGCAGCCGATTGTCAATGAACTCGGCGACGTCCTCGGCGTGTTCGCCATCTATTACCGCGAGCAGAAGGTGCCGACCAGCCAGGACTGCTGGGTGATCGAGGCGCTCGCCGGCCTCGCGCGGTTCGCCCTCGACAACGAGCGACGCCGTGCCGATGTCCACTCCGCCAACGAGCGTTTCGTATCGCTCGCCAACACCGTGCCCGGCGTGGTCTACCAGCGCGTCGTCAATCCGCAGGGCGCGATCCGCTATACATTTATCAGCGAAGCGGTCAAGGATCTGTTCGGCGTCACCCCCGACGAGGTTCTGCGCGATGCCAGCGTGCTGTTCGACTGCTTCGATCCGAGCTACCGCGACGGCTTTCAGAACCGGCTGGTCAACGCCTCGCAGGCGTTGAAGTTGTGGGATGTCGAGGCAACGATCATCGCCCGCAACGGCCAGCGCAAGTACACCCACGCGATCGCACGGCCCTCGCCCCAGCCCGACGGCTCCGTCGTCTGGGATGGTGTGATCCTCGATGCCACCCGCATCAAGGAGGCGGAGCTTGCCACCGCCGCGGCCGAGGCGCGGACGCGTGAAGCCATCATCGAGAGCATTCCGCAGGGGCTGATCCTGTTCGACGAGAAAGACGGATTCGTGACGTGTAACGCCGCCTTCCTCGACCTGTTCCCCTACCTGCGGGGGATCGCCAAGTCCGGAGCGACCTACGAGGACGTCATGCGCGTCAGGGCCGCGCACCGCTTGCAGGTCGACGGCGCCGGCGACGACGCGACCAGCCTCGAAGAGGCCGTGCGCCAGCGGCTGGAACGCCATCGTCAGGACAGCTACTGCGAGGAATGCCGGCTCGATGATGGCCGCTGGATCCTCATTAACGAGCATCACACCGCGACCGGCGCCACGGTCATGCTGTATACCGATGTCTCGGAAATCAAGATGCGCGAGATTGCCCTGGAGCGCAGCAACCGGGAGCTGCAGGACTTCGCCTCCATTGCCTCGCATGACCTGCAGGAGCCGCTGCGCAAGATCGAGGCGTTCGGCGATCGGCTGAAGGATCGCTGCTCGGAGCAACTCTCCGACGACGGCAAGGTCTATCTGGAGCGCATGCAGCACGCCGCGAGCCGGATGCGCCGGCTGATCAACGATCTGCTGACCTATTCCCGGGTGACGACCAAGGCGCAGCCGTTCGAGACGGTGGATCTCGGCCAGATCATCTCCGACGTGGCGATCGACTTGCAGATCGCCATCGAGAAGAGCGGTGGCCAGGTCACCTGGGGGCAGTTCCCGCCGATCGAGGCCGATCCCTTGCAGATGCGCATTCTCACCCAGAATCTGATCGCCAATGCGCTGAAGTTCCGTAAGCCCGACGTGGCGCCCGAGGTCAAGATCAGCGCCAAGCTGTACGACGGCGTGGATGTGCACAAGAAGTTCGGGCTGCAGGCGGGCAGCGTCGCCGCCATCGAGGTCGCCGACAATGGCATCGGCTTCGAGATGAAATATGCCGAGCGCATCTTCGGCATCTTCCAGCGGCTGCACGGGCGCAACGAGTACGAAGGCACCGGCATCGGGCTGGCCACCTGCCGCAAGATCGCCGAACGCCATGGCGGCAAGATCATCGTCGACAGCGCGCTCGGCCGCGGCAGTTCGTTCACCATCGTCCTTCCCGTCTCCCAGAATCGCGAAAAGGATGTGTCATGACCCGCCAAGCAAAGCCGATTTCCATCCTGGTTGCCGAAGACGATCCGGATGATCGCTGGCTGATCAAGGAGGCCTTCGAGCAGAACCGGCTGAGCAACGCCGTCGATTTCGTCGAGGACGGCGAACAGCTCCTCGAATACCTGCGCCGCGAAGGCGCGTACACGGCGCTGGCCGGCAAGCCCTATCCCGGTCTGATCCTGCTCGATCTGAATATGCCACGGCTCGACGGCCGCGAGGCCCTGCGCGAAATCAAGAAGGATGCGCAGTTGTGCCGCATTCCCGTCGTCGTGCTCACGACCTCGAAGGCGGAAGAGGACATTTTGCGCACCTACGGTCTCGGCGTGAACTCGTTCATTACCAAGCCCGTTCGCTTCGAGGACCTGGTCGAGATCGTCAAGACGCTTTGCAACTACTGGATCGAGATCGTGGTGCTGCCGCCGGAATGTCAGCGCGAATGCGTGGCTTCGCTGGCCTGAGCGCCAGGCGGCGGCGCCGAGCATAGTGCGCTCTGCATCGAATTGGTTGGACAGTTGAAGGCGTAGGGTGATGGACCTCTGGGATGCCGTTGCGCCTGGTGCGGGGCGTCCGGGTGCCGCCGATGGCGGTGAGGGTGCCGGAGACGTGCCTTGCGAGACGATTGCGCCGCCTTCGATCCTGATGATCGACGACGACGAGGAGGACTATCTCTTAACCCAGGAAACCCTGCGCCAGGCCTTTGGCGCCGATTTCCGGCTCGACTGGGCCAGCACCTGGAACGATGCCATCGCGGAGATCGGGCGTCGCCGCCACGCGGTCTATCTGCTCGATTACTGCCTCGGTCGGCGTGACGGCATCGAGCTGGTGCGCGAAGCGGTCGACCGCGGCTGTGATGTGCCCATCATCTTGTTGACGGGCAACGGCGATCGCGACGTCGATCTCGAAGCGATGCGCGCCGGCGCGGCCGACTACCTGGTCAAGGGCGAAATCACCTCGGTGCTCATCGAGCGCACCATCCGCTACGCGCTCGCCCGCCAGCGTTGCAATCGCCAGGTCCGTCGTCAGGTGTCCTGGGAAATGCCGGACATCCTTCTCGTCGACGACGACGAGGACGATTACATCCTGACCCGCGGCATGCTCACGGAGATCTACGGCGGGCGCTGCAAGATCGACTGGGTGAGTTCGTGGGACCAGGCGATCCCGCATTTCATGGAGTGGACGCACGACGCCTACCTGATCGATTACCGCCTGGGCGAGCGCAACGGCATCGATCTGGTCCGCGAGGCCATCGACCTCGGCTGTCAGGCGCCGATCATTCTGCTCACCGGCGACGGCAGCCGCGAGGTCGATCTGGAAGCGATGCGCGCCGGGGCGTCGGATTACCTGGTCAAGGCCGAGCTGACCGCGCCGCTCCTGGACCGGGCGTTGCGCTATGCCATGGAGCGCTACCGCGGCGAACAGCGACTGGCCGAGCTTGCGAAATTCGATCAGCTCACTGGTCTTGCCAACCGTGTGCTGTTCCGCGAGTTCCTGGGCAAGACGCTGGCGCGTGCCGAGCGCTACCACCGCCCGGTTGCGCTTTGTTTCCTTGATCTCGACCGGTTCAAGGTCGTCAACGACACGCTGGGCCACCATGCGGGCGACCAGCTCCTGAAAGGTGTCGCCGAGCGTCTCAAGGACTGCGTGCGCGCGAGCGATATCGTCGCCCGGCTGGGTGGCGACGAGTTCGCCATCGTCCTCGATGAGATCGTCGATCCGCTCATGGTCGGCTATTTTTGCGAGCGGATCCTGCAGGCAATTCGCAAGCCGTTTCTGATCGACGGTGAGGAGTTCTATACGACCACGAGCATCGGCGTCGCCATCTATCCGATGGATGCGGATAACATCGAGGATCTCCTGAAGAGTGCCGATACCGCGATGTACCACGCCAAGGAGGCGGGATCGGACAACTTCCAGTATTACACGATGTCGATGCACCTCAAGGCATCGAAGGTCGTCTCTCTGGAAAAGCATCTGCACCGCGCGCTTGAGCGCAACGAGTTCTTCTTGTGCTACCAGCCGCAGATCGGCCGCGTCGATGGGCGGGTCGTCGGCTTCGAGGCATTGCTGCGCTGGCAGCGGCCGGACGTCGGCATGGTCAGGCCGGGAGATTTCATCGGAGTCGCCGAAGAGACGCGGCTGATCATTCCCCTGGGGCGCTGGGTCCTGTACGAGGCCTGCGCGCAGGCCAAGCGCTGGATCGACGGCGGCAGGCGCGGCTTCAAGATGAGCGCCAATGTCGCCGCGCGGCAGTGCCGTGACAGCGGTTTCTTCAACGCGGTCAGGGACGTGCTCGCGGCGACCGGCCTGGAGCCGGAATATCTGCAGATCGAGCTCACCGAGAGCAGTCTGCTCAAGGATCAGGAGGTGGTGCGCCAGATCCTGAGGCGGCTGATGGACTTAGGCGTCAGCGTCGCCCTCGACGACTTCGGCACCGGCTTCTCGTCGTTGACCCATCTCAAGACGTTTCCCGGATCGTCGATCAAGATCGACCGTTCGTTCGTGAGCAGCATCGTGACCTCGAATGCGGACGCGCAGATCGTGAGCGGTGTCATTCAGATGGCGCACGGTCTCAAGCTGCAGGTGGTGGCCGAAGGCGTCGAATCCGGTGACCAGGTCGCGGTGCTGTGCCAGCATGGCTGCGACGTTTTTCAGGGGTATTATTTCAGCCATCCGCTGGCCAGCGACGAGATCGCGTCCGGCATCTTCGAGAAGAGCTTCATGAGGCCAGAACGGCCGGTGCTGGTCGCGTCCCATGCCTGAGCGCACGCCACGGCCGGGGGTTGCAGGCGCGCGCGCCCGCGCCCACGCCCGCGCAAGGTGGCAGGTGCAAAGCGGTGTCACGATGCGGTCGGAGTGGTGAGGGTGCCGTGGCACAAGACGATTTCGTAAACGCAACCAAAGCGTTGGCGGGGCGCGCGCTGGACAGGATGCGCCAGCTCAAGCTGCCGGAGAACTCGCAGAATTTTCACGTCTGGTACACGTACTTCAGCGGCGAATGCCCGGACCTCGTCGAGGAGATCGATCAGGCGATCGCCGGTGGCCAGACGATCGATGATCGCGCCTGCGAAGTGCTGTTTGCCAAGTACTTCGCGGCCGATACCCAGGAGGATGCCGCGCGGGAGGCATGCGCGCATCTCGATGCGCTGCTCGGCGAGCTGCGCACCGAAATTTCACAGACCCAAGACGCGCTGGGCAAGTACGGCGCCAGTTTGCGCGAGGCGTGCGCACCGCCTGCGGGCGAGCATCGCAGCGATGACCCGGCGGCCACCGTGCGCTCGGTCCTGACCGCCGCCAGCGGCATCGTCGAAAGCGGCGAGGGACTTCGCCAGTCCGTGGAGCGCGCCGAGGTCAGGCTGCAGTCGATCCGCGAGGCGCTGCAGGCGGCCTATGTCGAAAGCGGATTCGACTCCCTGACCAAGGTCGCCAACTGGAAAAGCTTCTATGGGGCGTTGCGCCGGTTCGCGGTCAAGGCGACCGAGCAGCGGATGCCGCTGGCGCTGCTGATCATCGACATCGACGATCTCGCCGGCTTCAATCGCCGCCACGGTCGCGCCAACGGCGATCTGCTGTTGAAGATGGTCGCGGTGCAGATCCGCGAGATCGTCGGCGAGACGGGGTTCGTCGCCCGCTATGCCGGCGATGCCTTCGGCGTGGTCCTGCCACAGACCGAACTCGCCGAAGCTCTCGCCATTGGCGAACGGATCCAGGCCGGTTTCGCCGGTCGCCAGATCGTCAACAAGGCGACCACGCATGCGCTGGGAACGGTGGCGTTGTCCGCGGGCGCCGCGAGCTATATCGACGGCGAGTCGCTGGCGTTGTTCGTGCACCGCTGCCTGAACGCGCTGCGTCAGGCGCGCACCGGCACGACGGGTGGCGCCCAGTGAACGGCGCCCAGTGAACGGCGCCCAGTGAAGCACCCCGTAAGAGGCACGACGGCGACGGCTTGAGGGCGGCACGTCTTGCGAGGCGGCACGCGGGCCGCTTTGGCCGGCCGGATCGTTCGCGCCGAAGTGCTTGCGCCAACGGCAGGCAGCGCTTGCCTTTTCGCGGGCTTCTGAGCATAAAGCGGGACCATCGAGCGGCACTGGACGGCAAAGCGAAGCCGCGCCCGCCGGGAGTACGGCCGAGACTGTTCTGAACATCCCATCCGCGCCAAAGGCAGCACCCGACGCTGCCCGGCCGTCTGTCACGCGGGAGTGCCTGAAGCGGTTTGACCCGGGGGAAGAGGGCTTGAGCAGTCATGGCTAAATTCAAGACGATTGACGACCTGGACGTTGCCGGCAAGCGCGTGTTGATGCGCGTCGACTTCAACGTGCCGATGAAGGACGGCAAGGTGACCGACACCACGCGGATCGACCGCACGGTTCCGTCGCTCAAGGAGTTGAGCGCCAAGGGAGCCAAGGTGATCGTGCTCGCGCACTTCGGCCGGCCCAAGGGCAAGAAGGACCCGCAGTTCACCCTGAAGCCGGTGGCCGATTGCCTGGCCGAGCGGCTGGGCCGGCCGGTGGCGTTTGCCACCGACTGCATCGGCCCCGAGGCGGCCAAAGTGGTCAACGCCATGCAGCCGGGCGATTTTGCCATGTTGGAAAACGTCCGTTTCTATGCCGAAGAGGAAAAGAACGACGTCGGTTTCGCCAAGAAGCTGGCCGAAAACGGCGATGTCCTCGTCTCGGATGCGTTTTCGTGCGCCCATCGCGCCCACGCGTCGGTCGAGGCACTGGCCAAGGTGTTGCCGTCGGCGGCCGGCCGCCTGATGCAGGCCGAACTCGAAGCCCTCGAAGGTGCGCTTGGCAATCCGAAGCATCCGGTGGCCGCCCTGGTCGGCGGCGCCAAGGTTTCGACCAAGCTCGATGTGCTGGGCAACCTGGTCGCGCGGGTCGATGAGCTGATCATCGGTGGCGCCATGGCCAACACCTTCCTCGCCGCTAAGGGCGTCAACGTCGGCAAGTCGTTGTGCGAGCACGAGATGACCGAAAACGCCCAGGTGATCATGGACAAGGCGGCGAAGGCCGGCTGCGAGATCGTGCTGCCGACCGACGTCGTGGTCGCGGCGGAGTTCAAGGAGGGGGCGGCGGCGCAGACGGTACCGGTCGGTGCGGTGCCGGAGGACAAGATGATCCTCGACGTCGGTCCGCAATCGATCGCAGCGCTAAGCAAGCGGTTGTCCGGCTACAAGACGCTGGTGTGGAACGGCCCTCTCGGCGCATTCGAGGTCACGCCGTTCGATGCCGGCACCAACGCGGTCGCCCAGGAGGCGGGCCGGCTGAGCAAGGCCGGCAGCCTGATGAGCGTGGCCGGTGGCGGTGACACGGTCGCCGCTTTGGCGCACGCCGGCGCCGAGGACCAGTTCAGCTACATCTCGACCGCGGGCGGCGCCTTCCTCGAATGGCTCGAAGGCAAGGAGTTGCCCGGAGTGACCGTCCTGCGCAAGGCGTAGGGCGAAGAAAGCGCGGCCTGCCGGCGCCGGCGCCTTGCGTCGTCGCCGGTCCCGCGGCACACTTGCGCGATGAGCGACAAGCGCGGCGCCGGTCCTTCGGTCGAGAAGGTGCCGGACGGGGATACCCGTCCGCGTCTGGTGTGTCCCGACTGCGGCTACATCGCGTATGCCAATCCGAAGATCGTGGTCGGTGCCGTCTGCACCTGGGACGCGCGCGTGCTCCTGTGCCGGCGCGCCATCACGCCGGCGCGCGGCCTGTGGACCATCCCGGCCGGATTCATGGAATTGGGCGAGACCTCGGCCGAGGGCGCGGCGCGCGAGGTCTGGGAAGAGGCGCAGGCGCGGGTGCGCATCGAAGGCCTGGTCGGCATTTACGAGATTCCGCACATCAGCCAGGTCAACATCATCTACCACGCGGCGATGACCGGGGCGGACTGCGCCGCCGGCGAAGAGAGCGAGACGGTGGGCCTGTTCGGCTGGGAGGACATTCCGTGGTCGGCGCTGGCGTTCGCGAGCGTGCGCTGGTCCCTGGAACGGTTTCGGGCGGGGCCGGGGCCGTGGCGGGCGGCGGCGCCGAAGGTGGACGGCCGGTCGCCGGAGCGGGTTGAAGGGGAAGGGACGGCCGGCGGATGACCGGGGCGGTGATGCGGGCGATGGTGCTGGAGCGGCCGGGCCGGCCGCTGGTTCCGATCAGCCGGCCCGTGCCGCAGCCCGGCGCGGGCCAGATCCTGGTGCGGGTTGCGGCGTGTGCCGTCTGCCGGACCGATCTGCACGTCGTCGATGGCGATCTTACCGAGCCGCGAATGCCGATCGTCCCCGGCCACGAGATCGTCGGCCGCGTGGTGGCCAGCGGCGAAGGGGTCGAGGGCATCGCCGCGGGCACGCGGGTCGGCATCCCCTGGCTCGGTTGGACCTGCGGTCGTTGCCGCTATTGCCGGGCGGGTCAGGAGAACCTGTGCGAACAGGCGCGCTTCACCGGCTACCAGATAGACGGTGGCTACGCGACGCACGCGCTCGCCGACGCGCGGTACTGTTTCCCCATTCCCGAGGCGTATGCCGATGCCGAGGCGGCGCCGTTGCTGTGCGCCGGTCTGATCGGCTATCGCTGCCTGCGCTTGGCCGGCGATGCCGAGCGGCTGGGCATCTACGGGTTTGGCGCGGCGGCACACATCGTGACCCAGGTCGGCCGCCACCAGGGCCGGCGTCTGTTCGCGTTCACCCGGCCGGGCGACACCGTCGCCCAGGCCTTCGCCACCCGGCTCGGCGCGGCATGGGTGGGCGATGCCGACGCGCCGCCGCCCGAGCCCCTCGATGCCGCCATTATCTTCGCTCCGGTCGGCGCCCTGGTTCCGGCGGCGCTGCGGGCAGTGCGGCCGGGAGGCACGGTGGTCTGCGGCGGCATCCATATGAGCGACATCCCGTCGTTCGCCTACGATCTGTTGTGGCGGGAGAAGCGCCTGGTCTCGGTCGCCAACCTCACCCGCGCCGATGCCGAAGAGTTTCTGGCGCTGGCGCCGCGGGTGCCGGTCCGCACCGAGATCGAGACCTTCGCGCTCGCAGACGCCAACGAGGCGTTGCGACGCCTGCGTGCGGGCGCGCTGACCGGCGCCGCAGTGCTGATCATGCCCCAGTGCTGACCATGCCGGAAGGAGACGGCGGCACCTAAGCTAATGCATAGCATCGGCGACGGCGTCGATCACGATGCTCAACGCGAAATCGAGGCCGACGATGCCGATGGCGGTAACGGCCGTGACGCCGAGCGCGGCGCGCACGACGAACCAGGCGTAGGCGACGAGCGCGGCGAGGAGCGGCAGCCACAGCAATTCGCCCACCTCAGGCGGGAACACGCCGGCGGTCGAGAGGATGGCGAACGGCAGCACCAGCGCGTTCTGGATGACGAGCGACCAGTTGTACGCGCAGACGAACAGGGGCCAGCGCCCGAAGCAGCCGAGGGCGCGGGTGAGCGAAGCCATGATCAGCGGATAGGCGACCCAGGAAATGACATAGGCGATGGTCTCGGAGAGTGCGAAGGCGACGGCAGGCGGTGGATCGAGCAGCGCTGCGTAGCGCATCGCCAGCATCAGCGCGTAGGCGGGCGCGACCAGCACGGCGGCGAAGAACGAGCGCAGGACGCCATCCGCCGACGCATCGAACAGGGCGATGGCGCCGACGTCGCGGCAGGCGAGACGCCAGGCGCCGTACAGCGAGATGAGGATCTCCTTCAAGCCGGGGATCATGCCTCTGCGCCGAAGAAATCCGTCAGCACGGCGTGGTAGATGCTGGTCAGAGCGGCGAGGTCGGCGAGCGCGATATTCTCGTCGACCTTGTGCGCACTCTCGCCAACGGGGCCGAATTCGAGCACCGGGCAGACATCCTTGATGAAGCGGGCATCGGAGGTGCCGCCGGACGTGCTCAGCGCCGGCCGCCGGCCGGTGACGCGCGCGATCGCCGCCTCGACCAGGGCGGAGAACGGGCCGGCCGGGCACAGGAACGATTCGCCTGAACACTCGCACGCCAGGGTGAAGCGATCCCCGGCGGCGCGGATCTGGCGGTCGAGCCAGCGTTCGAGGCTGGCCGCCGAATGCATGTCGTTGAAGCGGATGTTGAGCATCGCGCGCGCCGCCGCCGGAATGACGTTGGTTGCCCGGTTGCCGACATCGACCGAGGTGATCACCAGCTTCGACGGCTGGAAATGCGTGCTGCCGTGGTCGAGCGACGTGGCATCAAGCGTGGCGAGCAGTCGGACGAGGGGAGGGATGGGGTTGTCGGCAAGCTCGGGGTAGGCGGAGTGCCCCTGGACGCCCGACGCGGTGATCACCGCGTTCAGGCTGCCGCGCCGGCCGATCTTCAGCGTGTCGCCCAGGATGCGCGCCGACGTCGGCTCGCCGACCAGGCAGGCGTCCGGTCGTTCCCCACGATCGGCGAGCCAGGCGAGAACCTTGCGCGTGCCGTTGATCGCGGGTCCTTCCTCGTCGCCGGTGATCAGCAGGCTGATCGAGCCGGGTGGAGAGCCGTGCCGCTCCTTCAAAAAGCGCGCGCACGCGCTGGCAAAGCAGGCAACGGCGCCTTTCATGTCGGCGGCGCCGCGGCCCCACAGCCTGTCATCTTTGAGCGTGCCGGCGAACGGATCGCGCGACCACGCCTCAAGTGGTCCCGCCGGCACCACGTCGGTATGCCCGGCGAAACAGAAATGCGGCGCGCCTTCGCCGATGCGGGCGTAGAGGTTGTCGACCGGCGCCGTGCCGTCTGCCTCGAAACGCAAGCGGTGGCAGGCGAAGCCCAGGGGCTCCAGGGCCGCGCCCAGGACATCCAGCGTCCCGGCGTCGACGGGCGTCACGCTCGGGCAGCGGATCAGCGCCTGGGCCAGGGCGATGGCATCGACCTCGGCCGGCGGTTCCGCGCGCGCAAGGGGCCCGGTCATCGGCCGGTGGGCGTCGTCGTGCGTCAATCGCGGAGGAGTTCGTTGATCGAGGTCTTGGCGCGGGTCTTCTCGTCCACGCGCTTGACGATGACCGCGCAATACAAGCCGGGGCCGGGGCTGCCGTCCGGCAGCGGCTTACCCGGCATCGTGCCGGAAACCACCACCGAATAGGGCGGCACCGCGCCATAAAGCACCTTGCCCGTCTCGCGATCGACGATGCGGGTCGAGGCGCCGAGGTAGACTCCCATGGAGAGCACCGAGCCTTCGCCGACGCGCACGCCTTCGGCGACCTCGGCGCGGGCGCCGATGAAACAGTTGTCTTCGATGATCACCGGCTCGGCCTGCAGCGGCTCCAGCACGCCACCGATGCCGGCGCCGCCCGAGATGTGGCAGTTGCGTCCGATCTGCGCGCAGCTGCCAACCGTCGCCCAGGTATCGATCATCGAGCCGGCGTCGACGTGGGCGCCGACGTTGATGAAGCACGGCATCAGCACCACCCCCGGTGCGACGTAGGCGGAATGGCGGACGATGCAGCCGGGGACGGCGCGAAAGCCGGCGGCGCGAAAGCGCGCGTCGTCCCAGCCCTGGAATTTCGGCGCGACCTTGTCGAACCACGCACCGCCGCCGGCGCCGCCGCCGATCGGAATCGTGTCGTGCAAGCGAAACGACAACAGCACCGCCTTCTTCAGCCACTGATGCACCTGCCAGCCGGCCGCGGTCTTTTCGGCAACCCGCAGCGCACCGGAATCGAGGAGGCTCAGCGTCCGCGCCACCGCGTCACGAACCGGGCCGGTGGTCTCGGGGTCAATGCCGGCACGCTGTTCCCAGGCCTCGTCGATGGCGTTTTGCAGCTCGGTGGTCATCGCTCGGTTGGCTTTCTGCTTGGGTGGCGTTGTACTGGAGCAACTTTCTGGCGGGACCAGGCGCCCCCCCCCGGGGGGGGGCGGCGCACGATGCGCGAGGCGGGGATCGAAGTCAACGCGGCGCCGCACCGATCCCGCCGCCCGATCCTCGTCTTTAGCGTGCGACCACGGCTTCCAACCACTCGACCAGATCGTCGACGATGTAGTCGATATGGTCGCCGTCGGCGCCGAGTATGCCCAGTTCGTGGTCGGTGCGCACCCAGACCGTGGTCATGCCGAGCGCCGCCGCCGGCAGCAGATTGCGGGCCATGTCCTCGACCATCACGCTGGCATGGGGATCGAGCCCATGGCGGTCGATCAGCCGGAGGTAGGTATCGGCTTCGGGCTTGGGCCGGTAATCGGCGGCGGTGATATCGAAGATGTCGGCGAAATGGTCGGCGATGCCGAGGCGCCGCAGCACGCGCTCGGCATGGGCGGCCGATGCGTTGGTAAAGATCAGCTTGCGCCCCGGCAGTGCGCCGAGGGCCGCATGCAACGCGGGCGAAGGCTCCAGGGCGGTGAGATCGATGTCGTGAACGTCGGCGAGGAAGGGAGCTGGATCCATGCCGTGGTGGTCCATCAGCCCGCGCAACGACATGCCATACTCGCGAAAGTAGTTCTTTTGCAGGACAAACGCCGCTTCAAGGTCGAGTTCAAGAAAAGCGGCGATGTATGCACGCATGCGCAGGTCAATCTGCGCAAACAATGCAGCGCCTGGTGGATACAGCGTATTGTCCAGATCGAAGATCCAATTTTTCGCGTCTCGTGGTCGCATGCGAATTTCTTGGTTGCAAACAGCCCCTTTGGGGGTGGGCAAACGGTTGATCACTCCGCCATATTTAGGCTGAGGCGGGAGTTGAGGACAGTCCCCGCTCGTTCGAAGCGAGCCGACCCGTGCGTGGAAGCCAGCGATCTTAACCGCCTCTTAGAATTTCTGGCGCAGAGTGGGGGGGTGCCACAAAAGCGCGCAGCGTTGTCCCAGGACGAACCGGTAGGCGGCCTTGACTGGAACCTTTGCCATCACTCCCCCTTCTTCGCTGTCCGCGGTGCGGGCGGAACGGGATCGTTTCGTCGCGTTGGCCTTTTGCTGGGCCGACATCCTCATCGAACTTGATGGCGACGAGGCGGTTGTCTACGCCGCCGGCGCGATTGAGCCATTCCTCGGCCACAGCGTCGGTGACCTTCTCGGCCAGTCCATCGAAAAATTCGTGCCGTCAACCGAGCGCGCCCAGCTCAAGCATATCCTGGGCCTGGCGCGCCGGCGCGAGCGATTCGATAACGTGTCCCTGCGGCTGCTCGGCGCGCGCGGCCTGACGCCGCCGATGGGCGTGGTCGGCTACCAGCTTCAGGAATTGAACGGTCATTTCTTCCTGGCGCTTCGCCATACCGCGGTGGGGCAAAAGGCGACGGGCTTCGGGCGCCGGCGCACCCGCGATGAAGAGACCGGGCTCCTGGACAGCGAATCATTCATCGACATGGTGACCAGCGAGATCGCCGGCGGTACGCCGCAGGAGGCGCGCTGCATGTCGCTGATCGTCCTGCCCGGCTATGAGGATTTCCGCTCGCGGCTGGTGGATGCCGTCGAGGTCGAACTCCTGGCGCAGATCGGCGAGGTGCTGCAGCAGAACTCCGTGGATGGTGATGGCGCCGCGCGGCTGGGTTCCGGCCGCTACGGCCTGGTGCACCAGCCGGGTCTGGACCTCTCCGGCGTGCAAAACCGGATCTCGCAACTGACCCGCGAATCGGACCCGCTCGCCGAAGGCATCCAGGCCGAATCGGCGACGATCGCCATCGATACCAATGACGCCACCGGCCAAGAAACCGGCCAGGACATGGCGAGTGGCGTCGCCTACACCTTGAATCGATTCCGCAACGATAAGTCCGGCGAGACGGTGCTGCGCGATCTGGCGTCCAGCATCGCGACGCTCGCCCATGCCGCCGTCGCCGAGGTCAATAAGTTCAAGGAACTGGTCAGCCGCCAGGACTTCGAGATCGCGTTTCAGCCGATCCTCAATGCGCGCACCGGCGCCGTGCATTACTACGAGGCGCTCGCCCGCATCCCGGCGAGCTATGGCGGCGCCGACATTTACGAGCACATCGCTTTTGCCGAAGAAGCCGGGCTGATCACGGCGTTCGACATCGCCATGCTCGACAAGCTGTTGCGCTGGATCGAGAAAAACACCTCGGTCAACGGCAAGACCTGTTTCGGCATCAACGTTTCCGGCCGCTCCATCGGCTCCTTGTCCTACATGGCGCAGTTCGAGCGGTTGTTGCGCGAAACACCGTGGCTGCGTGGCCGGCTCATCGTCGAACTGACCGAATCGGCGCGCATCGTCGATATTGACGGCGCCAACGAGTTCGTGCAGCGCATCCGCGGCCAGGGCTTCCGTGTCGCGCTCGATGATTTCGGCACCGGCGCCGCCAACTTCGAGTATCTCGCCAAGCTCAATGTCGATCTGATCAAGTTCGATGGTGCCGCCCTGCACGCCGCCTTCAGCGCCCGTCAGGGCAAGGCGTTTCTCAAGGCGCTGGTCGCCTTCTGCCGGGAGCTTGGCGTCGCCACCGCCGCCGAGATGATCGAGAACGAGAGCCTGCTCGACTTCGCGCGGTCATGCGGCGTGCAGTTCGTGCAAGGCTTCTTCTTCGGCCGGCCGCGCGGCGACGTCAATGGCACCCTCGAAGGCCTGCCGCACCACGCCTTCCCGGAACGCATCCGCTTCAACGCCGCCGCGTCGGGGGCGTAGGCGAAGCTTCACCACCGCCAATCGGAACTCGCTGCTCGCCGAGAGGGGGCCGGTTGCAGCCGTCCGCCGACGGCTGCCAACGCATGGAAAGGCCCGCGGTGGGCAGCAACCGCGCGTCGTCAGCGAGAGCAGCACACTGTGCCGCCAACGCCGTTCAGGCGGCGCGCACCAGGGTGCCGGCACCGTGTTCGGTAAACAGCTCCAGCAGCAGCGCGTGCGGCACGCGGCCGTCGACGATCACCGCGGCCGCCACGCCCTTGCCGACGGCTTCGAGGCAGGTTTCGATCTTGGGAATCATGCCGCCGGTAATCGTGCCGTCGGCGATGTAGCGCCGCGCCTCGGCCGCCGTCATCTCGGGGATCAGCCGGCCGTCGCCGTCGAGGACGCCCTCGACGTCGGTGAGCAGGATGAAGCGCTCGGCACCGACCGCCGCGGCGATCGCGCCGGCGGCGGTATCGGCATTGATGTTCAGCGTCTCGCCGTTGGGGCCGAACCCGATGGGGGCGATCACCGGCGTAATATCCGAGCGCTCATAGAACTCCAGGATGTGGGGGTTGATTTCGGTCGGTTCGCCGACCAGGCCGAGATCAAGGATGCGCTCGATGTTGGAAGCCGGATCGCGCTTGGTGCGCCGCAGGCGCTGGGCGCGGATCAGATTGCCGTCCTTGCCGGACATGCCGACGGCAAGCCCGCCGGCGGCGTTGATCTCCCAGACGATTTCCTTGTTGATCGAGCCGGCGAGCACCATTTCGACCACCTCGACGGTCTCGCGGTCGGTCACCCGCAGGCCATCGACGAACTCGCTTTTAATGCGCAGCCGCTCCAGCATGCGCCCGATCTGCGGACCGCCGCCATGCACGACCACCGGATTGATGCCGACCTGGCGCAGCAACACCACGTCGCGGGCGAAGTCGCGCGCCAGCTCCGTTTCGCCCATGGCGTGGCCGCCGTACTTGATCACGAAGGTGGCGCCGGAATGCCGGCGCATGAAGGGCAGCGCTTCGGACAGGATTCGCGCCTGGGCGAGCCATTCCTCGCGGTTTTTTTTGTGCGTCTTGCTCATGGCGGCGGACTGTAAGCGGTTGGTATCGGAAAGCCAGCGGAAAAGATGCCGCCTGCGCCGCTGCCCTCGCGTGTGCTCCCTGCCGCCGCGGGGGTGTCGGGTGATCCCGCCGCCCGCGGCCGGCCCCGACGCCGGTCCACCCCTCCGACCGGCGCTCAGGTCCCCTTGCGGCCGGCCATATGCGCCAGATAGTCGATGATCAGATCGATCTCGTGGTCGCTCAACGCATCTTCATCGAACCCCTGCATTTTCATGTCCGGCCAGTGCCGCACCGACGCGGGACTGCGAATGAGCTGGTGCAATGCCAACGGCGCCAGATACTCCGTCGGATTTTGCGGGATGTTGAGATCCGGGCCGACGTGGGCATTCCCGGCGCCATTGAGGGTGTGGCAGACCATGCATTGCGTGACGAACAGCGCTTGGCCGGCACGGATCGGCGAGTCCGCCGGGAGAGCATCATCGACGGCCAGAACTGGCCAGCGGCGCACCGCCGGCGCGGCGCCGCGGAAGCTGGCAACCGCGTAGGGCCACTGCTCGCTGCGCACGCCGGCCGCCTCCGGCCTGAGCCAGACGACGTAGAACGGCCCGGCGCTGATCGTCTTGCCCGGGATGACCGGCCAGGGCTCACCCATGGGCTCGACGGCGAGATAGGCAACCGAGCCCGCAGCCGTGTTTGCGAAAACGAGGTCCCAAGGCAGCAGGGTAACGAAGCCGTCGGTGGCGACCACCTCGATCATATCACCGGGCATGTCACCGGGCTTGAGCGACAGTTCGCGCAACAGGCTTGCAAGCGGCAAGGCGCGGTACGACATCGGCCGCTTGTAAGTCGGGTCGCGCGGAATGCGGATCTCGCTCAGATCCGCCCGCTGCAGCAGCGTGATCTGCGACAACGTCACGGTGCGGCCATCAGACACGATCTGGATGCCCGGCTGCGCTGCCCCCCAGCTTGCAGGAGCCGAGACCAGAGTTGCGAACAGCAGTCCCGTCAGCAGTGCCAAACAGCGCATCTCAGACCCTCCAGTGCGCCTGCCGAGAGGACAGCGCCGCCTCCTGCGATCATATAGCCTCGGCCGCCCCGGCAACGTTGCGACGGCCGTCTCCGGGCACGGATGGCCGAAAAACGTGACAACACCTTCTACGTATCGGGCCAATTATCGGGCCAATGATTGCGAACGCGCCTTAAAGCGCAGGCGGACGTAATCGGCCAGCCAGGCGCCATCGGCGGCGCGCAGGCGCGGGCGCACCAGTTCGACGATCCGGGCGCGCAGGCACTGCCTGTCCGCGGTCGGCACGGCGTGGAGGAAGGGCGCGGCGAAGGTGTCCAGCCAACCGTCGATGCCAGTCGGCAGCACCGTCGGACGGGGGAAGAGAACGATCTTGTCGACGACAAAGCCGGCGTCCTCAAGCCGCCAGCGATACTCCTCGGCCGACGGGAAATACCATGGATCGATCTCAGACGCATCGATGCCCTGCTCCGCCAGTGCCAGGCCCAACGCCTGGCGCACCGCAGCGATGTTGTCTTTTCCACCCATTTCACCGACGAACCGGCCTCCGGCGCGAAGTGCCCGGCGGACACCGGCGATCACCCGATCCGGCTCTCGCATCCAGTGCAGCGCCGCGTTCGAGAACACGGCATCGAACATTTCGGCAAAACCGAGTGCGTGGCCATCCATGACCCGCGCGTCCAGGCCGCGCCGGCACGCCGCGGCAACCATCTCTGCCGACGAGTCGATGCCCACGACAACGGCACCGGCGGCGGCGATCTTTTCGCTCAACACCCCGTCGCCGCAGCCAAGGTCGAGGATATGCTCACCCGGCCGCGGATCGAGCAGCGCCAGAACCTCGACACCGAACGCCGGAACATAACCGGCATGTTCGGCATACCGATCGGCCGACCAGGTTTGCGACATGATCACATCCCCCACATCGTCAACCGGCTGCGGGGCCAGCTACGGCCCAACTCTCGCCGTTATGGTCAACGACGCGCCTGAACCCAATTCCTGGTGTTCGCTGGTGCCGGTGGCAGGATTCGAACCCGCGACCTACCGCTTACAAGGCGGTTGCTCTACCAACTGAGCTACACCGGCTCCGGCCGACGTTCGAACCGTGCGCTTCAACAGGCGCGCCGCGAACTTAAAGCGCTTCCCGTTCGTCTGGCAACCGGCAAACCACTAACCGTTTGAATAGGCAACGAAGCTCGCCGCGGCGCCCGCGCGCGGCGGTCCTGTCGCCACGTGCCCCTCGTTCACCAATCCCTAACCCTCGTTGCGATATGATTGCAACCGCGTCACCGGCAGTGCGTGTGCCCGCGCCCTCCGATACCCGCGAGGGCGGGGGGCTTGTGGCGGGGAATGCTTGCTGCCGTTCGTTCTGATCGATCACGGACCAACAAGGGAACCGTCCATGAGGAACGTCACACTATCGCAGAGGCTGTATGTTCTCGTTGCCGCTGGCTGTGTCGCCACCGCCGCAGCCGCTGTCTTCATGCTGCTGATGCTGAAAGACGTTCTCCTCGACGATCGCAAGGACAAGGCGCGCAATCTGGTTGAGAGCGCCTACACGGTGATCAGCCACTTCGCGAGCCTTGAGGCCGCCGGGACGATGACCCGGGAACAGGCACAAGAGGCTGCCAAGGCCGCCGTAAAGGATCTGCGCTACAACGAGAACGACTATTTCTGGATCAATGATTACCAGCCACGCATGGTCATGCATCCGTTCAAGCCGGAACTCGACGGCAAGGACTTGAGCCAGTTCGAGGACAAGAAGGGCGTGAAGCTGTTCGTGGAATTCGCCAATGTGGTGCGCAGCAATGGTTCCGGCTTCGTGTTCTACTACTGGCCGAAGCCGAACGCGCAGGAAACCGTGCGGAAGCTGTCCTACGTCAAGGGCTTCAAGCCATGGGGCTGGATCGTCGGTTCCGGCATTTACATTCATGACATTGATGAGATTTTTGCGGAGAAAGCCAGCATCGCCGGGGGGTTCGTTCTCATCATCATCGGCATCCTCGGTGTCGGTTGTTTCCTCTTGGCCCGCGGCATCCGCCGGCCGCTCATGCGGCTCTCGCAAGCGTTGACCAGCATCGCCAACGGCGACCTCGACACCGATGTCACGCTCGCCCCGCGCAAGGACGAGATGGGGCCGATGATCGACGCCGTGCGCGTGTTCAAGGCCAATGCCATTGCGAAGCGGGAACTCGAAGCGGGACAGGCCGATATCCGGCGTCTGAACGAAGAGGAGCATCACCGCGCCATGAAGGCGCTCGCCGAGAGCTTCGAGGCCGAGGTCAAGGGCGTCGTCGATGCGCTGGCGACGTCGGCCGACCACCTGCAGGAGACATCCCAGGCGATGACCGCCTCGACGGACGAGACCGGCCGCCAGGCGACGGTGGTGGTGTCCGCCTCGGAACAGGCGTCGGGCAGCGTCGAGACGGCGGCGGCGGCGGCAGAGGAGCTTGCGGCTTCGATCCGCGAGATCGGCCGGCAAATGAGCGAGTCGACGACGATCGCCCGTAGCGCTTCGACCGAAGCCCAGCAGACGCAGGCCACGGTGCGGGCTTTGGCGGACGCGGCCGGCAAGATCGGCGCCATCGTCGATCTGATCAGCTCGATTGCGGCGCAGACCAATCTGCTTGCGCTTAACGCGACGATCGAAGCCGCCCGTGCCGGAGACGCCGGCAAGGGCTTTGCCGTCGTCGCTTCGGAAGTGAAATCGCTCGCCAACCAGACGGCGAAGGCCACCGGGGAAATCGCCCAGCAGATTGGTACCATCCGAGACGATATCGAGGGTACCGTCGGCGCCACCGAAGCCGTGGTCGTCACCATCGGCAAGATCAACGAGATCGCCGCGGCGATCGCCGCTGCCGTGGAAGAGCAGGATGCCGCCACCCACGAGATCGCGCGCAGCGTCGAGCAGGCCGCCCGCGGTACCCAGGAGGTGTCGAGCAACATCGGCGGCGTCACCCGCGCCCTCGGCGAGACTGGCGCCACCGCCGCCCAGGTCTTCGACGCCGCCCGGGCGCTCAACGAGCAGTCGTCGCGGTTGCGCGGACTGGTCGACCACTTTCTCAGCCAGGTTCGTGCCGCCTGAGGACCACAACCAACGGCCAATAGCGATCGGGACGGCTTGCCTTTGCCGCCCCAAAAGGGTCATACTCGCCGGCAATCATGAGAAGGTGGCGGGGAAGGCTCGCATGTTCCGTGTGGCTGCGGCCAGCCGGGTCGCAGGCGTGCTACCGCCGGGCGAGAAAGGCGGGAGATGGGCACCCTTTGGCGCGGTGGCGAGCAGTGGCCGGCGGCGTATCAGCGTGGATCACAGCCGAACAGGCGTGCGGGTCCTGGCGGGGAACTGAGCGGTTGGTTGCCGGTCTTCCTTTGCGTCGTGGTCCTGATGATCGGGTGGATCGCGTCGGCAACGGCGGCGGGCGCGGCCGCCGACGGCGCACCGTCTGCGGACGGTGAAGCCGCGGCTTCGCCGGCCGACGGGGTGGCGGACTATACGTTCGGGGTCTTCCCTTACCTGCCGCCCCTGTCGCTGGATCGGGTGTTCGCCCCGGTCGTGCGTAACCTGAGCGAGGTCCTCGGCCGGCCGGTGCACTTGCGCACCAAGGAGACCTTCGCCGCCTTCCTCGCGGAATTGCCGCGCGGCACCTACGACTTCGCCTTCGTGCATCCGTATTTCTATGTCGCCGCCGTCGATCAGTACGCGTATCTGCCGGTCGTTCGTCTCGACGAGCCGCTGACCGCCGTCGTCGTTGCCCGGGAGCCGTCGCCGCTGCGTGCCCTCGACGACCTGCGCGGCAGGATTCTCGCCCTGCCGCCGGAGCTGGCGGCGGTCACCGAGTTGATGCGCTCGGAGTTGCTCGCCGCCAACCTCATTCCCGGCCGCGACGTGACCTTGCGCCATTTCCAGTCCAAGGCATCGTGCCTGCACGCGATCGACGTCGGCGATGCGGCCGGCTGCGGCGTGCCGCGATTCGCCTTGCGCCAACTGCCGCCCGCGGAAACGAAGAATCTCCGGATCGTGTTCGAGAGCCGCCCGGTTCCCGGTGTCGCCATCGTCGCGCACCAGAGGGTGCCGGAAGCCGTACGCGAGCGCCTGCGCGCGGCGATCTTGAGCTGGCCGGCGAGCGACGCCGGGCGCGCGATTCTTGCCGATGCCGAATGGCCCGGCTTCGTCGCCGCACAGAACGCTGACTACGATGAAATCCGACACCGGCTGGCGGAGAGCAGCTTCGGCAGCAGACGTGAAAGCCGCTCGCCCTAGAAATCGCGCGCGCGGCAGACGGCGCTAACGTACGAACGATGTCGCTCAAGGTCCGAATCGCCGCCACGACCTTCCTTCTGGAAGCGCTTCTGATCGCGGCGCTGCTGTGGGTGACGCTGAGCTACGCCAGGCACAGCGTCAGCGCGCAGATTGCGGCGAGCGAGCAGACCGTGCTGCAGCTCATCGCCGACCTCAGCCGCTCCGCGTTGCTGACCGAAGACTACGCCGAGCTTGAGAGCTTCATCGCCGAAACCGTCAAGGACCCGCGCATCGAAGACGTGATCCTGGCCGATCGGCGCGGCCGGGTGGTGGTGGCGACGGAGAACAGGCTCGTCGGCAAACCGATGCCGGCGCTCGCCGAGGACGAACATCATCATTGGCGGACCAGGATCGTCCGTGGCCATTCGAACCCGTTGGGCGCCCTGTTCGTGCGCTACTCCGATGCGGCGCTCGCCACGCTCTACGAACAAATTCGTGCGCTTGCGCTGATCGTCGCCGCGTGCGGCCTGATCCTGACCTCGATCGCCAGCATCGGGCTCGGCTATGTGCTCACCCGCCGGTTGCAGCGGCTGGCCGATGCCGCGGACCGCGTCATCGAGGATGGGGCGCCGATCATCGCCGAAACCGCGGGTAACGACGAAGTCGCGCGGCTCGGTCGCGCGTTTGCGGGCGTGGTGGACCGCCTGCAACACAATCTCTCGGAACTCAAGCGCACGCGCGATCTGTTGATCGAGCCCACCGATGCCATGTCCCAGGGCTTCGCCGTCTGGGACAAGGACGACCGTCTCGTTCTGTTCAATCGCCGCTTCGCCACGCTCTTCTCGGCCATCGGCGCGCAGATCGCCCATGGCCTCGGCTTCCAGACGTTTGGTGAGGCGCTGTTTCCGCACCTTGCGTTCGCGCCGTTGTCCGCACCAACAGCGGAAGCCTGGATTGCGCAGCGCGGCGCGGACCGCACGCGTCCGCACAGCCTCACCGAGCTGTCGCTCATCGACGGCCGCTGCATCGAGGTGCGGCAGACGCGCACCCAGGACGGTCGCAACGTCTGCCTGTTCACCGACGTCACCGCCGACAAGCGGCACGAGCAGGCGCTCCTGGAGAGCGAGCAGCGGCTGCGCGCCATCATGGATTCCGTGTTCGACGCCATCCTCACCGTCGATGCCACCGGGATCATCGATACGGTCAATCTGGCGGTCGAAGGACTGTTCGAGGTCCGCGCCGGAGACGTCGTCGGCCAGCCGCTCGGCGTGTTGTTCGCGGTCAACGCCGACGCCGCCGGCCGCGACGCGATCAAGGCCGCCGGCCTCGCCGATCTGAGCCTGGAGCCGCGCGGATACTTGCGCGAAATGTTGGGGTTGCGCCGTTGCGAACGGCCGTTCCCGGTGGAGATTTCGGTCTCGCGCGCCTGGCTCGCCGGGCGGCGTCTGTTCATCGTCACCGCGCGCGACATCTCCCGGCGCAAGGCGGCCGAGCAGGAGATCGTCTATCACGCCACCCACGACCACCTGACCGGCCTGCCCAACCGCAACCATTTCCTGCAGCGGCTGCATGCCGCACTCGCCGGCGCCGGACGGACGGAACGGCCGCTCGCGGTGATGTTTCTCGACCTCGATCGCTTCAAGATCATCAACGACAGCCTTGGCCATCTGATCGGCGACGCGCTGCTGGTCGCCGTCGCCAAGCGCCTGCGCCGCTGCCTGCGCCAGCACGACATGGTCGCCCGCATGGGGGGCGACGAATTCACCGTGTTGTTGCCGGACATCGAGGATGTACAGGCGGCGCGCGCCATCGGTGCCAAGGTCATCGCGACGATGCAGCGCCCCTTCCTGGTCAAGGGCCATGAGCTGCACGTCACCACCAGCCTCGGCATCAGCGTCTACCCGCAGCACGGAGCGAGCGCCGAGGTCTTGCTGCGTCACGCCGATGCCGCGCTGTACCAGGCCAAGGCCCACGGCAAGAACCGGTGCTGCCTGTTCGCCACCCTGATGGCCGGCGAGGAACATCACACCAGCGTGCACATGGAGACCCAGCTCCGGCTCGCCATCGAGCGCCGGCAGCTCCATGTCGTCTATCAGCCGCAGATCGATTTGCGCTCGGGACGCATCGTCGGGGTCGAGGCCCTGTTGCGCTGGCGCAGTCCCAGCCTCGGCATGGTGCCGCCCGACGTGTTCGTGCCGATCGCCGAGGAAAGCGGGCTGATCTGCCGGCTCGGCGCCTTCGTCCTCGAAGCGGCCTGCGCCCAGCTCCGGCAATGGCAGGATGCTGCGCTGCCGCCGGTCCGGATGGCGGTCAACCTCTCACCCCGCCAGATCCGCGATCCGCTGTGGACGGACACGCTTGGCCGCCACATCAGCAGTGCCGGCATCGAGCCATCCCTGCTGGAGTTCGAGCTCACCGAGCATGCCTTCATGGACAGCGACGACGACACCGCCCGATTTATGCGCACGCTTGCTGCGCTCGGCATCGCTCTGGTGCTCGACGATTTCGGCACCGGATTCTCGTCGCTCGGCTATCTCAAGCGCTTTCCGGTCGGCCGCATCAAGCTCGATCGCTCCTTCGTCTGCGACATCGATACCAACACTGCCGACGCGGCGCTGGTGCGCGCCACCGTCGCCATGGCCGACTGCCTCGGCATTCCGGTGGTCGCCGAAGGCATCGAGACCGCGAGCCAGCTCAGCCTCCTGCGCGCCCAGGGCTGCCGCGAGGGCCAGGGTTTCTTGTTCGCCCGGCCGCTGGTCGGCGCCGAGGTGACGCGGCTCCTGGCCGACGCCACACCGCCCTATCTCACGGCGGCGTTACCTTAAATACGGACCGTCGGTGCCGATCTTGCCGGGACCGTCGAGGACGTAGATGCCGGCCGAGGTGGCCTTGACGTGGAAGGAGAGCGTGCCGCCAGCAACGCCCACTTCGCGGCCGGTCACCGCATCGCGGTAGATGCCGTCGCGGACGCCGCCCACGCTGATGTCCTGGTCGGAGCCGATGGCGAGCCCGACCACGGCATAACTCTCGCCGTCGTCGAGATCGCGTACGAAGCTGATGCCGGATCCCCACTCGGCCATCTGGCGCATCGGCGCCTTTTGCAGCGCCGGGACGGCGCGCCTGATCTGGTTCAGGCGCTGGATGTGCCGGTAGAGCGGGTGGTTCTGCGTCTCGCCGATCCGCTCATCGCTCAGGTGGTCGCCGAAGTAGGCGCGGCCGGTCTGGTCAAGGGTATCACGCTCGCCCTCGACGTCCTGCGGCGCGCCCTTCATGAACGCGATCTCCTCGCCGTAGTACAGGCAGGGAATGCCGCGCACCGTCCAGATCAGGTTGTAGGCGGCCGCCGCCATCCAATCCTCACCCTTGAAGCGGTACTTGAAATCGTTGTCGGGGCCGACGTCGTGGTTCTGCAGGAAGGTGACCAGCGTGGTCGGATCGCCGTAGATCCAGTCCATGCTCATCACCTGGGCGGTTCCCCCATAGGTGCCGCGGCTCAAGGAATCGCGGAAGGTCGAGAACAGGCCGAAGTCGAGCACGGCGAAGCCGGAGTCGCCGCCGGCGTTGGGGTTGCGCGGATCATGCCCCAAACGGGTGTACCACCACGGCCGGATCGGCGACGGTCCGTTATCGCCGCCGCCCATGTCGCCCCAGCCGTAACCCTTGACCAGGTTCTCGCCGAAGACGAACAGCCCCGGCTTATGATCCTTCCAGGCGTTGACGTATTCCAGCAGGTTGTCGCGCTCGACGTGCTTGACCGTATCGATGCGCAGCGCGTCGACGCCCATGTCGAGGTAACGGTTGATCGCGCCGATGAGGTAGTCCTTGACGTTCTGCCGCTCGGTGGCGAGGTCGATGCAGTCGCCGGCGATGTGCTTGACCTGCAACGGGTGCGCGCTCTCCCAGTCGCCGCCGCAGATGAAGCCGTCCTGGTGATACCAGTTCGGATCGAGCGATCCGGCATCGATGCCGAAGAAGCGGCCCGGGTTGTAGCCGGGCTTGGGCACCGTCTCACCGGTCCTGGGATCGACCAGCGGTTCGACGCCGGCCGGATCACGGCCGTGGCGCTCGCGCCACCACTGCGGCGCCACCGGGTTGTTGATGTCGTCGCGGTTGGCCCAGGCGTAGTTGCCGAGGTTGCCCTGATACGGGCCGTGGTTGACGTGCCCCTGCTGCGAGCCCTGGGGCACGTAATACTTGATCGGCAGGTGATCGATGTGCACCTGGCCGCGGATGCCGTATTGGCAGGAATGGTTGATCACCACGTCCTGGATGATCTTGATGCCGCGGGCATGCGCCGCGTCGATCAGGTCCCGGTAGGTGGCGCCGGGCGATTCCAGCCGTGGGTCGATCCGCGTCCAGTCATAGGCATGGTAGCCGTGGTAATCGAGGCCGGAGCGGTTTTCGACCGGCGGTGTGATCCAGATCGCGGTGAAGCCCAGGTCCTTGATGTAGTCGAGCCGCTCGATCAGGCCCTTGAAGTCGCCGCGCCAGTGCGGGTCCTCCGGTTGCCCGGTGACCGGATTGAACTTGATGCGATCGCGGCAGAAGAAGTTGTTGGACGGATCGCCGTCGTAGAACCGCGTCGTGATCAGGAAATAGATCGTCTCTTCGCGGAAGTCGGCGACGCCGGTGGCCGGCTTCGGTGCCCGCCGTTTCGGCGGTTTGGGCTTGGCCGCGGGCGGCGACGACGGCGCAGCGTCGGGCTTGGCGTCGTGCCATCGACCATCGGTGGCGAACCAGCCGGGGCTGCTGCGCTCCAAATCGGCGGTCTGCCGGCCGTGGCCGTCGTTGAACAGCAGTCGCGCTCGGGCGACGCCCTCCAAGCGGAACTCGTACCAGCCGTCGCCGAGATCGGCCATCGTCTCGCCCGGCCAGGCGCTGGCGGTGTGCCTGGGGTGGGTATCCCAGAAGTGGATGCGTACCCCCGCAGCCCAGTCGTGGGGCTTCTGGAAGCGCACGGTAAGCTCGGTGTTCGCTGGTTGCATTGGGGAGGCTCCCGGGCAGGCGAATTTGTCTCAACCGCGCTTGAGCAGGCGTGCGGCATCGAGCGCGGCGTAGGTGAGAATCCCGTCGGCGCCGGCGCGCTTGAACGCGAGCAGCGTCTCCAGGAGCGCGGCGTCGTAGTCCAGCCAGCCGTTCAGGTGGGCGGCGCGCAGCATGGCGTATTCGCCCGAGACATGGTAGGCGAACGTCGGCATGCCGAACGCGTCCTTGACCCGGCGCAGGATGTCGAGGTACGGCAGCCCCGGCTTGACCATGATCATGTCGGCGCCCTCGTCGATGTCGAGGGCGACCTCGCGCAACGACTCGAAGCCGTTGGCCGGGTCCATCTGGTAGCTCTTCTTGTCACCGACAAGGAATCCGCCGGAGCCGACGGCGTCGCGAAACGGCCCGTAGAAGGCCGACGCGTACTTCGCGGCATAGGAAAGGATCAGCACATTCTGGAAGCCCGCCGCATCGAGCGCGGCGCGGATGGCACCGATGCGGCCGTCCATCATGTCCGACGGCGCGAGGATGTCGCAGCCGGCACCGGCCTGGACCAGGGCTTGGCGGCACAGCACCGCGACGGTCTCGTCGTTGACCACTTCGCCGTCGCGCACCAGGCCGTCGTGGCCCAGGCTGTTGAACGGATCGAGCGCGACATCGCAGATGACGCCCAGGCCCGGCACGGCGGCCTTGATGGCGCGCACCGCCCGGCAGACCAGGTTGTCCGGATTGAGGGCCTCGCTGGCGTCCGGCGATTTCAAGTGGCCCTCGACGAAGGGGAAGACGGCGACGGCGGGGAGGCCGAGGGCGCGGGCGGCCCCGACCGCTTCGGGCAGCAAGTCGCACGACAGTCGCTCGACGCCCGGCATCGAGGCGACCGGCTCGCGGCGTCCCTCACCCTCGATGACGAACAGCGGCCAGATCAGATCGTCGACGGTGAGCGCGTACTCCGCCACCATGCGGCGGACCCAGTCGGCGCGGCGGATGCGGCGCATCCGGGTGGCGGGATAGCGGCCGAAGGCCGACGGCAGGCGGGCGGTCGTCACGGAATGTCACGCCTCACGCCGCATCGAGGGCCTGGGCGAGATCGGCCTGAATGTCATCGATGTGCTCGATGCCGACCGACAGACGGACGTAGCCGTCGGAGACGCCGGTCGCCAGCCGGTCCTCCGGCGAGAGCTGGGAGTGCGTCGTCGTCGCCGGGTGGATGGCGAGCGTGCGCGCATCACCGATGTTGGCGACGTGGTAGATCAGCTTGAGCGCATCGATGAAACGCCGGCCGGCATCGCGCCCGGCCTGCAGCTCGAAGCCGACCAGCGCGCCATGGCCGCCGGCGAGATAGGCATCGGCCCGCCGGCGCGGCTCGCCCGTCTGCAGCCCCGGATAGATCACCTTGGCGACCTTGGGGTGCGTGGCGAGGAACCCGGCGACGGCTTGCGCGTTGGCGCAGTGTGCGCGCATGCGCAGCGGCAGGGTTTCCAGGCCTTGCAGGAATAGAAACGCGTTGAACGGGCTCATCGGCGCACCGACGTCGCGCAGCAGCACGACGCGGGCACGCAAAATGTAGGCGATGGGTCCGAGCGGCTTGGCGGCTTCCGTCCACACCGCGCCGTGATAGCTGGGGTCCGGCTGGTTGAGGGTGGGGAAGCGCTCCGGGTTCGCCGCCCAGTCGAAGGTGCCGCCGTCGATGATCAGGCCGCCGATCGAGGTGCCGTGGCCGCCGATGTACTTGGTGGTCGAGTACATGACGATGGCGGCGCCATGGTCGAGCGGCCGGCAGATCAATGGTGCCGCGGTGTTATCGACGATCAGCGGCACGCCGAGGCCGCGGCCGATCTCGGCGACCTCGCGGATCGGGAAGACGTTGAGCTTGGGGTTGGGCAGGGTCTCGGCGTAGTAGCAGCGCGTGCGTGCGTCGGTGGCACGCGCGAATCCTTGCGGGTCGGCGGGATCGACGAAGCGGCACTCGACGCCCATGCCCTTGAGCGTGTTGGCGAACAGGTTCCAGGTGCCACCATAGAGATCGGTCGAGCTGACGAAATTGTCGCCGGCCTGGCAGAGGTTGAGCACGGAGAAGGTGGAGGCGGCCTGGCCGGAGCCGAGCGCCAGCGCGGCGGCGCCGCCTTCGAGCGCGGCGAAGCGCTTCTCCAAAACGTCGCAGGTCGGATTCATGATCCGGCTGTAGATGTTGCCCAGCGTGCGCAGGGCGAACAGGTCTTCCGCGTGCTGGGTGCCCTGGAACTGGTACGACGTCGTCTGATAGATCGGCACGGCGACGGCACCGGTCGTCTCGTCCTGGCGGTAGCCGCCATGCAGGACGAGGGTTTCCGGGTGCAGGCTGGTGGTGCTCACGCTCTTTCTCCCGTTACGATGCGCCCGCGCGGCGCTGACCCAAGCGGCCGCGCACAATACAGGGTTTCACGTGGTGGACTAGAGGCTTTTGCCCACGAACCGGTCAGCTGGACCGTGATCCGTGTGCAACGAACGCGGACGAGGCGTACGCGCATGACCGAAGACGGCGACGATCGCGACGGCGGGGCGCCGCGCGAAGTGCTGTTCGAATGCCGGCGGATCGGAGCGCTCGTCCGCATCGCCGCCATCGATCCGGCGAGCAACACCGAGGTCGTGGTTGTCGGGCCGGCAAGCGCCGGCGAAGCGGTCCTCAAGGCGATGGCCAGGCGCAAGCTGGCGTCTGTGCTGGCGCGTCGCCGCGATCGCCGGCAGTGAAGCCATATCGAGAGTAAGCAACGCCGCAAGTCCATCGCGGCAAACCGCTTTTCTCTTGACTCCAGGGGGCGCCCACGGCCAACAGGACGCGCGAGCGGACCGCGACTTGCATGGGCCGTGGCGTGGCGCGGACGTGATGCGGCCGCCATCCGCACCGGGACGGGCCAGACGAGACGGGCCAGACGAGACGGGCCAGACGAGACGGGCCAGACGAAACGGGCGAGAGTGGAATACTTTCTGCAGCAACTGATCAATGGCCTGACACTGGGCGCGATCTATGGCCTGATCGCGATCGGCTACACGATGGTCTATGGCATCATCGGCATGATCAATTTCGCGCACGGCGAGATCTACATGATCGGCGCCTTCGTGGCGCTGATCACCTTTCTCGTCCTCGGCGCGCTGGGCATAAGCTGGCTGCCACTCGCCTTGTTCATCATGCTGCTCACGACGATGTTCGTCACCGCCGTCTACGGCTGGACGCTGGAGCGGATCGCCTATCGACCGCTCAGGGCATCGCCGCGGCTGGCGGCGCTGATCTCGGCGATCGGGATGTCGATCTTCTTGCAGAACTACGTGCAGATCTTGCAGGGCGCCCGGGTCAAGCCGCTGCCGCCGCTGCTGCCGGGCGGGCTCACCGTGATGGAGCGCGACGGTTTCGTCGTGCAACTGAGCTATCTGCAGATCATCATCATCTTGCTCACCCTGGTGCTGATGGTGGCGTTTTCGCTGCTGATCGCGCGCACCCGGCTCGGCCGGGCGCAGCGCGCCTGCCAGGAGGACATGAAGATGGCGGCGCTGATCGGCATCGACGTCGACCGCACCATCTCGACCACGTTCGTCATCGGCGCCGCGCTGGCGGCGGTGGCCGGCACCATGGTCACCTTATATTACGGCGTCATCGACTTCTATATCGGCTTTCTCGCCGGGATTAAGGCGTTTACCGCCGCGGTTCTGGGTGGCATCGGCTCGCTGCCGGGCGCGATGCTGGGCGGCGTGCTGATCGGGTTGATCGAAACCTTCTGGTCGGCCTATTTCACCATCGAATACAAGGACGTCGCGGCGTTCTCGATCCTCGTCCTGGTGCTGATCTTCCGGCCGACCGGCCTGTTGGGCCGGCCCGAAATCGAGAAGGTCTGAGAGATGGCGCGGGTCGACGGCGCGTCGTCCGCCTGGGTCGTTGCGGCTCTGCGGGAAGCGGTGGCGGCGGCCTTCGTGGCGCTCGTGCTTTCCGTTCCGCTCGCCGGTCTCAAGACCGTGCAGGCGACCGGCGGCCTCGCCCTTGAGACCCGCTGGTCCTGGGTGGCGATCGCGGTCGTCGCGGTCTTCGTCGGCCGGCTGTTGTTGATCGTCGCGACGCGGGTGCGGGGACCGCGGGCGGCATCAAGTCCGCGCACGTCTTCGAGCGTCGGGTTCACCCGCATTGCCGCCCCGCTTGCCATCGCGCTCGCCGTTGCGCTGCCGATGCTGCCGTTCGTCGATCGTTACGTGCTCGACGTCTCGATCCTGGTGCTCACCTACATCATGCTCGGCTGGGGCCTGAACATCGTCGTCGGCCTCGCCGGCCTGCTCGATCTCGGCTACGTCGCATTCTACGCCGTCGGCGCCTACAGCTACGGTTTGTTCGCGCTGAACTTCGATCTCGGCTTCTGGTCCTGCCTGCCGATCGCGGGCGCGCTCGCCGCCTGCTTCGGCATGCTGCTCGGCTTCCCGGTGCTGCGGCTGCGCGGCGACTATCTCGCCATCGTCACGCTGGGCTTCGGCGAGATGATCCGCATCATCCTCAACAACTGGCAGTCGCTGACCAACGGGCCGCAGGGCCTGGCCGGCGTGCCGCGACCGACGCTGTTCGGGCTGTCATTTTCCGCCAACGCCGCCGAGGGACAGGCCACCTTCGCGTCGACGTTCGGGATCGCGTACTCGCCGCTACACCGCGTCGTCTTTCTCTATTACGTCATCCTGGGGCTGGCCCTGCTGACCAACCTCTTCACCATGCGCATCCGCCGGCTGCCGGTGGGGCGCGCCTGGGAGGCGCTGCGCGAGGACGAAATCGCGTGTCGCTCGCTCGGCATCAACCCGACCAATACCAAGCTCACCGCGTTTGCCATCGGCGCGATGTTCGCCGGCTTCGCCGGCTCGTTCTTCGCCACCCGGCAGGGCTTCATCAGCCCGGAAAGCTTCACTTTCATCGAATCCGCCATCATTCTCGCCATCGTCGTCCTGGGCGGCATGGGCAGCCAGTTGGGTGTCGTCATCGCGGCGTGCGTCCTGATTGGCGGGCCGGAACTGGTGCGTGAACTTCAGGAATTCCGCATGCTCGCTTTTGGCGGGCTGATGGTGCTGATCATGCTCTGGCGTCCGCGTGGCCTGTTGGCGGACCGCCAGCCGACGATCCGGCTGGCCACCGTCGCCGCCAAGGCGGCGCGATGAGCGCTACGGCCACCGATTTTGCGCCGGCAGGGGCGCACGGTGGCCGGCTGTTGACGGTCGAGCACCTGAGCATGCGCTTTGGCGGGCTGGTCGCCATCGACGACATCTCGTTCGTCGCCAACACCGGCGAAATCACCGCGATCATCGGTCCCAACGGCGCCGGCAAGACCACGGTGTTCAACTGCCTGACCGGCTTCTACAAACCGTCCGTCGGCCGGCTGACCCTCAATCATCCCGCCGGCAGACGCTTTTATCTCGAACGGATGGAGGGCTTCCGCATCCCCAAGGAAGCCGGCGTCGCCCGGACCTTCCAGAACGTCCGACTGTTCGGCGCGATGACCGTGCTCGAGAACCTGATCGTTGCCCAGCACAACGTGTTGATGCGGGCATCCATGCTGTCGATCGCCGGGCTGCTGGGCTTTGGCCGCTACCGGCGCGCCGAGCGGGCGGCAGTCGAGCGCGCGCGCTACTGGCTCGACCGTGTCGGCCTCACCGCACGCGCCGACGATGAGGCCTCGTCGTTGCCCTATGGCGACCAGCGCCGGCTGGAGATCGCGCGCGCGATGTGCATCGCCCCGGTGCTGTTGTGCCTCGACGAGCCGGCCGCGGGCCTCAATCCGCGCGAGACGGCGGAACTGAACACCTTGCTGCGCGCCATCCGCGACGAGCACAAGATCGGCATCCTCCTGATCGAGCACGACATGAGCGTGGTGATGGAGATTTCCGACCACGTCGTCGTCCTCGACTATGGCCGGCTGATCGCCGACGGCGCGCCCGCCGAGGTCCGCGCCGATCCCGCCGTGATCCGCGCCTACCTGGGCGAGGAAGAGGACGAGGACCTGCCAGCCGAGGTCGAAGCCGACGTCACCAGGCAGGATCGGGGGCGCTGACGATGCTGCGCATCGAAGGCGTGCACACCTTCTACGGCAACATCGAGGCCCTGCGCGGGGTCGATCTCGAAGTGCGCGCGGGAGAGATCGTCACTCTGATCGGCGCCAACGGTGCCGGCAAGTCGACGCTCCTGATGACGATCTGCGGTCAGCCGCGCGCGGCCAAGGGACGCATCTTGTTCGAAGACCGCGAGATCACCCGGCTTGCCACCCATCGCATCATCGAAGCCGGGATCGCCCAATCCCCGGAAGGGCGGCGGATCTTCGCGCGAATGACGGTGCTGGAAAATCTGCTGATGGGGGCGACGACCTCGGCGCCGGAATACTTCGACGACGATCTGGAACGGGTGTTCTCGCTGTTTCCGATTCTCAAGGCGCGCCGCAACCAGCGCGGCGGCACGCTCTCGGGGGGCGAGCAGCAGATGCTGGCGATCGGCCGCGCGTTGATGGCAAGGCCGCGGCTGCTTCTGCTCGACGAGCCGTCGCTGGGGCTGGCGCCGCTGGTGGTTCGCCAGATCTTTCGCGTCATCAAGGATATCAATACGACGCAAGGGGTGACCGTGTTCTTAGTCGAGCAGGACGCCTATCACGCATTGCGGCTGGCGACGCGCGCCTACGTCCTCGTCAACGGGCGCGTGACTCTCAGCGGTACCGGCAGCGGGTTGCTCGCCGATCCGGAGGTGCGCGCCGCCTACCTCGAAGGCGGCCGCTGAGGCGAAAGGAGGAGTGGAGCGCGCAATGTCGCTGACGGATCTTCTCGGCTCCTCGCTCGCCGCCTTTGTCATCATCACCGGCGGGATCATCGGGTTCGCCGCATACATGACCGGCCAGGCGATCGCCGGCACCTGGCGGCCGTATCGGCAGCTTGTGCTGTATTGCCTGTTGCTGGCGGGAGCCGCGCGATTCCTCGTTTATGCGCTGGCCGAAGGTGTGTTGTTTTCCGTGGGCGGGTACCTCTGCGGCCTGGTCTTGCTCGTCGGCATCGCATCCTTTGCCTTTCTTTTGACACGCGCGCGCAAGATGGTAGCCCAGTATCCCTGGCTGTTCGAGCGCCAGGGGCTGTTCGGCTGGCGCCAGCGCGGCTCGTCATGACATCTGCGTGCGGCGGCGCCTTCGGCGGTCGGCGATTGCAATGCCCCATGTGTGCGGGTAGGAAGGGCGATCGCGTATTTTGCGCTGTCTGCAGGGAAGGGAATCAGGATGATGAGGAAGCTTTGTGGGGCGTTGCTGGCGACGGCATCGATGCTTGCCATCGTCGGTACGGCACAGGCCGATATCCCGATCGCCGTCGTCGGGCCGATGACCGGCAAGGACGCTGCGTTCGGCGAACAGATGAAGGCAGGCGCCGTGCAGGCGGTGGCCGACATCAATGCCAAGGGTGGGGTGCTCGGCCAGAAGCTGGTGCTGGAGGTCGGTGACGATGCGTGCGACGCCAAGCAGGCGGTCGCCGTCGCCAACCAGATGGCCGGCAAGAAAGTCAAGCTGATCGCCGGGCACTTCTGCTCCGGCGCGTCGATTCCGGCATCGGATGTGTACGCCGAGGAGAAGATCATTCAGATCTCGCCGGCATCGACCAACCCGAAGCTGACCGAGGCCGGCAAGAAGAACGTGTTCCGCACCTGCGGGCGCGATGATCAACAAGGCCAGGTGGCCGGCGAGTTCTTGGCCAAGAAATTCGCCGACAACAAGATCGCGATCGTACACGACAAGACCGCATACGCCCAGGGGCTCGCCGACGAGACAAAGAAAGAGCTGAACAAGAAGGGCGTCAAGGAAGTCATGTACGAGACGATCACGCCCGGTGAGAAGGACTATTCGGCTCTGGTCAGCAAGCTGAAGTCCGCCGGTGTCGATGTCTTGTATTATCCCGGTTATTATACTGAGGCTGGCCTCATCGTGCGCCAGATGCGCGAGCAGGGCATGAACACGATCCTGGTTTCCGGCGACGCGCTGGTGTCCAACGACTTCTGGAGCATCACCGGTCCGTTGGGGGAGGGAACGTTGTTCAGCTTCAGCCCGGACCCGCGCAAGAATCCCAACGCCGCCGAGGTGGTCAAGGCCTTCCATGCCAAGGGGATCGAGCCGGAGGGCTACACGCTTTACACCTATGGCGCGGTTCAGGCGTGGGTCGAGGCGGTGACCAAGGCACAGACGACGGATGAAGATCCGGTGGTCAAGGCGCTCAAATCGAACAAGTTCGACACCGTGCTCGGCACCATCGGCTTCGATGCCAAGGGCGATGTCACCGCGCCCGGCTACGTCTTCTACGAGTGGAAGGACGGCAAGTACGATTACGTCGCCGACTAAGCGTCGTAAGCATTTCCCCGATAGCCCGGCGGCCGCTGGCTGCCGGGCTTATTTGTGAGCTGCCGGCAGGAAAGGGCGGCATGAGAAAGGGGGAGGGGGCGCAAAAAAGCAGCGACGCCACGCCCGACGTGGAGTCAGGCAAAAGAATCCTGCGGCGACCAGGATCGATGACGACAACGCCCACGCCGGCGTCAATCGGCCGGCGTGGTGGCTGGTGCCGTGCTAGCCCTTGCGGCCGAGGCCGATCTTCTTCGCGAAGTCCGAGCGCTGTTGCGCATAATTGGGAGCTACCATCGGGTAGTCCGGCGGGAGATTCCACTTGGTCCGGTATTCTTCGGGCGACATGTTGTAGGTTGTACGCAGATGGCGCTTGAGCATCTTCAGCTTCTTGCCGTCCTCAAGACAGATGATGTACTCTGGCGTCACCGACTTGCGGACCGGAACAGCCGGCTTCAGCACCTCGATCGGCGGTTCTTCAGGCCTTGTGTCCAACGAAACCAATGAATTATAGACGTTATTGATGATGTCCGGAATTTGCGCAGTTGCAACCTGATTGTTGCTAAGGTACGCCGCGACAACGTCCACCGCCATCCGCAGCACGTCCTCGTGAGATACTCTGTCGTTAATTTCGTCGCTCATCGATTTGAAGCCTGAAACCATTAGTAGCCAAGGTTGCATCTTTTTAGCACGGCATTGCGCGCGCATGTCAACAAAAAAAGAAAGAGTTCCGCAGTATTCGTTGGTTGAGGGTCGGGGACAACACCAAATGAGTCTTGGGATTGGCGAAAAAGGCTTCGGTTGTAGTAAGTACCCATTCGCGGCTGCAAGGTGCATGCGGCCGCGCGCCGTGCTGGTGGAACCCGCCGCCGCCGGCCCCGCGCGCTTGCGCCAGCCTTGCGCGCTTCGCCCGGCGGTGACGGCCGCTGGCGTCGAGGATTTGTGCCACAGTGGCGAGCGCGTCCGAGATCTGGTATAAGCCAAGATCTGATATCTGATATAAGAAGGCGACCTGTTGCCCCGCGGGTGACGGTGAGGATACCGGGAGCGCGATGACCATCGACCAGCCCATCGCTCTTGCCAGCGATCACGCCGGCTACGAGTTGAAGCGAATCCTCAAGGACGATCTCGTCGCCGCGGCGCGGCCAGTGCTCGACCTCGGCACGAACGGGTCGGAGCCGGTCGACTATCCCGATATCGGGTTCGCCATGGCCCTGGCGCTGCGCGAGGGGCGGGCGGGGCGCGGTGTCTTGATCTGTGGCAGTGGCATCGGGGTCAGCATCGCCGCCAACCGCTACGCCGAAATCCGCGCGGCACTGGTCCATGACGCCCTTGGCGCCCGGCTCTGCCGACAGCATAATGACGCCAACGTGATCTGCTTCGGCGGCCGGATGATCGGGATCGAGGTCGCCCGCGATTGCCTCAAGGTATTTCTGGAGACCGCATTCGAAGGCGGCCGTCATCTTCGCCGCGTCGAGAAGCTGTCGAGCCCACGCTAAGCCTACTATAAGGGAAGCCGAGGCAGGGTCTTGGTCGCCACAACCCGCCGCATCGCGCAGCCCCCTCCGTCGCATAGAGGAGATGTCGCACACGGAAGAGACGTTAAAGACACGAGAGCCAGAGTTAGAGAGCCAGAGTTAGAGACCCAGAGTTAGAGACAAAGAGAGAATCGCTGCCATGACCGTCGTCCGCTCCTCCGTCCCGTCGCCGAGCGAAAACCGCTTCTTCGAGGCGTCGCTCGGTGAAACCGACCCCGAACTGGCCCGGGCGGTCGCGGGCGAATTGCGACGCGAGCAGGAACATATCGAGCTGATCGCGTCCGAGAACATCGTCTCGCGCGCGGTGCTCGAAGCGCAGGGCTCGGTGCTGACCAACAAGTACGCGGAAGGCTATCCGGGCCGGCGCTACTACGGCGGCTGCGAGCACGTCGATGTCGCAGAAGCGCTTGCCATCGAGCGCGCCTGCCGGCTGTTCGACTGCGCATTCGCCAACGTCCAGCCGCATTCCGGCGCGCAGGCCAACGGCGCGGTCTATCTGGCGCTGATGCAGCCGGGCGATACGCTGTTGGGCATGTCGCTCGCCGCGGGCGGCCATCTTACTCACGGCGCACCGCCGTCGCTCTCGGGGAAATGGCTGCAAGCCGTGCAGTACGGCGTGCGCGCGGAGGACGGCCGGATCGATCTCGACGAGGTCGAGCGCCTCGCCCGCGCGCACAAGCCGAAGATCATCGTCGCCGGCGGCTCGGCCTACTCGCGCATCATCGATTTTGCCGCGTTTCGCGCGATTGCCGACGCCTGCGGCGCCTATCTGATGGTCGACATGGCGCATTTTGCCGGCCTCGTCGCGGGCGGCGTCTATCCGAGCCCGCTGCCGCACGCCCACGTCGTGACCACCACCACCCACAAGACGCTGCGCGGGCCGCGCGGCGGCATGATCTTGTCGACCGACGCGGAACTGGGCAAGAAGATCAACTCCGCCGTGTTTCCTGGCCTGCAGGGCGGGCCGCTGATGCATGTGATCGCGGCCAAGGCCGTCGCCTTCGGCGAGGCTTTGCAGCCGCAGTTCCGGCGCTACGCCGCGGCAATCGTCGCCAACGCCCAGGCGCTGGCCGCCACGCTGGTCGAGCGCGGGTTCGCCATCGTTTCGGGCGGCACCGATTCGCACCTGATGCTGGTCGACCTGCGCTCCAAGGGGCTGACCGGCAAGGCGGCCGAGGAGAGCCTGGGGCGTGCGTACCTCACCTGCAACAAGAATGGCGTGCCGTTCGATCCGCAGAAGCCGACGGTGACCTCCGGTATCCGGCTCGGCACGCCCGCCGGCACCACCCGCGGCTTCTCCACCGCCGAGTTCCGCCAGGTCGGCGCGCTGATCGCGGACGTCCTCGACGCTCTCGCCAACCATCCCGACGGCAACCACGAAGCGGAGGCCGCCGCGCGCGAGCACGTGCTGGCCCTGTGCCGCCGGTTCCCGGTCTATGCCGGACTATAGTCGGGAACGGCGTCGCCCCGCCCCCCATTGAGCGCCTAGCAAGGACGATCCCGATGCGTTGCCCCTTCTGCGGTCACGACGATACCCAGGTCAAAGATTCCCGGCCGACGGAGGATAACGCCGCGATCCGCAGGCGCCGCTACTGCCCGGCCTGCGGGGCGCGGTGGACCACCTTCGAGCGCGTGTACCTGCGCGAATTGACCGTGGTCAAGAAGACCGGCGAACGCGTGCCGTTCGATCGCGACAAGCTGTTGCGCTCCCTGAAGATCGCCCTGCGCAAGCGTCCCGTCGATGACGAGCGCATCGAGCGGATCGTCAACAGCATCCAGCGCCGTCTCGAAACGCTGGGCGAGTCGGAGATCCCCTCGAAGGTGATCGGCGAGATGGCGATGGAGCAACTCTCCCAGCTCGACCAGGTCGCCTATGTCCGCTTCGCCTCGGTCTACCGGAACTTCCGCGAGGCCAAGGACTTCGAGCAGTTCGTGGAGAGCCTCGGCGAGCGGGGCAGTCCCAACTGACCGACGCCGATACCGACACCGATACGAGAGCCGACACGGGCGCTGGCGATGCCGCCGCGATGGCGGCGGCGCTGCGCCTGGCCCGCCGTGGGCTGGGGGCGGTCTGGCCCAATCCGGCGGTCGGCTGCGTCCTGGTGCGCGACGGCGTCGTCGTCGCGCGTGGTTGGACGCAGGCCGGTGGGCGGCCGCACGCGGAAGCGGAGGCCCTGCGCCGGGCGGGGGCACGGGCGCGTGGCGCGACCGCCTATGTCACGCTGGAGCCGTGTGCGCACCACGGACAGACGCCGCCGTGCGCCGACGCGCTGATCGCAGCCGGAATCGCGCGTTGCGTCGTCGCCATCGAGGACCCGGACCCGCGCGTGCGGGGCCAAGGGATCGCGCGGCTGCGTGCCGCCGGAATCACCGTTGACACCGGCACCGGCGCCGAGGCCGCCGCCGATCTCAACCGCGGCTTTCTGCTGCGGATCACGCAGGGCCGGCCCTTGTTCACGCTGAAGCTGGCGGCGAGCCTCGATGGGCGGATCGCGACGGCATCCGGCGAGAGCCGCTGGATCACCGGGCAAGAGGCGCGCGCCATCGCGCACGCGTTGCGCGCCAGCCACGACGCGGTGCTGGTCGGTTCCGGTACCGCGCTCGCCGACGATCCGGCGCTGGATTGCCGGCTTTCGGGTATGGCGGCGCGCTCGCCGGTGCGCCTGGTCGCCGATGGCCGCTTGCGTTTGCCGCCCGCGGCGCGCGTGGTGCGGACCGCGGCGCACCAGCCGACGTGGGTGCTCACCCGGCCCGGCGGCGACGCCGATCGGCGTGCGGCGCTGCTTGACCGCGGCGTCCGTCTCATCGCTGTCGAGCCAGTTGATATCGAGCCAGTGGATATCGCGCCAGGCGCGGATGGCCATCTGGCGCCCACCGCGATCGCGGCGGCGCTGGGGCGATGCGGGCTGACCCGGGTGCTGATCGAAGGCGGCGCGGCGATCGCCGCGGCGTTCCTCGCCGCCGGTCTCATCGATCGCATCGCCTGGTTTGCCGCACCGATGCTGCTCGGTGGCGGCGGCTGGCAGGCGGTGGCCCCGTTGCCGCTCTGCACCCTCGCAGACGTGCCGCGCTGGAGTACCCTTGCGCTCGAACGGGCGGGGACCGACATCTTCAGCCTCTATCAGCGAATCGGGTAGGCAGGGGCGATGTTCACCGGCATCATCACCGACGTGGGGCGGGTGCGGGCGCTGCGGCGGACGGGCGACCTCAGGATCGAGATCGCGTCCGGCTTTCCGGCCCAGGCGATCGGCATCGGCGCGTCGATCGCGTGCTCGGGCGTGTGCCTGACGGTGATCGAGCGCGGGGACGACTGGTTCGCGGTGCAGGCATCGGCCGAGACGCTGGCCCGCACCACCATCGGCGACTGGCGGGTGGACACGGCGGTCAACCTTGAGCGCGCCCTCAAGGTGGGCGACGAGTTGGGCGGACACTTCGTCTTCGGTCACGTCGATGGCGTTGCGACTATCGCATCCATCGCGCCCGAGGGTGAATCGAGGCGCTTTGTCTTCGCGGCGCCCGAGGGGCTGCAGGCATTTCTCGCGCCCAAGGGCTCGGTGGCGCTCGACGGCGTGTCGCTCACCGTCAACGAGACGGACGGCGCCCGCTTCGGCGTCAATCTCATTGCGCATACGCTCGCCGCGACGACCTTCGGTGCCGCGAGGGTGGGCGACCGGGTGAACCTGGAAATCGACATGCTCGCGCGCTATGTTGCCCGTCTGCTCGACAAAGCCTAAGGCAAACAAGAAATGACGCGGGGCGACGGATTCTCATCAATCGAGGCGATCATCGAGGACGCCCGCAACGGACGGATGTTCATCCTCGTCGATGACGAGAGCCGCGAGAACGAGGGCGACCTGGTCATCCCGGGACAGATGGCGACGCCTGCGGCCGTCAACTTCATGGCCCGTTACGGCCGCGGATTGATCTGCCTCGCGCTCACCCGCCAGCGGGTCGATGCGCTGAAGCTGCCGCTGATCCCGCGTCGCCATGAATCGCGCCATGAAACGGCGTTCACCGTCTCGATCGAGGCGCGGGAGGGGGTGACCACCGGCATCTCCGCCTCGGACCGGGCGCGCACGATCATGGTGGCGACCGATCCGAACAAGGGCGGCGACGATCTGGTTTCGCCGGGCCACGTCTTTCCGCTGGCGGCGCGCGACGGCGGCGTGCTGGTGCGCGCGGGCCATACCGAGGCCGCGGTCGATATCGCGCGGCTCGCTGGCCTCAACCCGTCGGGCGTGGTGTGCGAGATCATGAACGACGACGGCACCATGGCGCGCACGCCCGATCTGTTGCGGTTCGCCCGTCACCACGAACTGAAGATCGGCACGATCGCCGACCTCATCGCCTACCGTCTGCGCTGCGACCGCATCGTCGAACGGCTGTTGCGGGTTCCCTTCGAGAGCGTGCACGGCGGCCGCTTCGATCTCTACGTCTACGTCAATCGGGTCGCCTATGCCGAACATCTGGCGCTGGTCAAAGGCGATCTCGCCGGCGACGGCCCGGTGCTGGTGCGCATGCACGCGCTCGGCATCCTGGAGGACGTGCTGGGGGATCTTTCCACCGGCAAGGCCGAGGAGCTGCATCAGGCCATGCGGCTGATCGCCGACGAAGGCCGCGGCGTCCTCGTGCTGATCCGCGAGCCGCTGCGAACCAGCGTCTCGGACCGCCTGCGAGCCCGGCTCGACCACGGCGAGGACGGCGGCAGCCAGTTGCGCGATTACGGCATCGGCGCCCAGATCCTTCTCGATCTCGGGGTGAAGGAGATGACGCTGTTGTCCAACTCCAGGCGCACCATCGTCGGCTTGCAGGGCTACGGGCTCAGCGTCACCGGCCGGCGCTCCATCGCGGAACCGGCGCTGGTCCCTTGAACGAGAGCCCGTCCTTGAACCAAAACCCGTCCTTGAACCAAAACCCGCGGGTCCTGATCGTCGAGGCCCGGTTCTACGCGCAGATCGCCGACGAAATGGTGGCGGGCGCCACCGCCGTGCTGGAGGCGGCGGGCGTCGGCTATGCGCGCGAGGCGGTGCCGGGCAGCTTCGAATTGCCGGCCGCGATCCGCTTCGCGCTGGAGGCGTCTGCGTCCGGCGGCGAACGGCCGCGCTTCGATGGTTTCATCGCGCTCGGCTGCGTGATCCGCGGCGAGACCGATCACTACGACCACGTCTGCCGCGAGGCGAGCCGGGGCCTGATGGAACTCGGCGTGACGCACGGCATCGCGCTCGGCTTCGGGCTTTTGACCTGCGAGACCTACGAGCAGGCGCGGGTGCGCGCCGCGTGCGACGGCGGCAACAAGGGTGCCGATGCCGCCGCCGCCTGCTTGCGGATGATCGCGCTCAAGCGCCACTTCTCCGACGTGGTCGGCTGAGGTCGGCGGGGCCGGATGCCATGACGCAGACAGGGCTCGGCAAGCGGACGGCGGCACGCATCGCGGCCGTGCAGGCACTCTATGGCATGGAACTCGCGGGCGGTGATCCGCACGCGGCAATTGATGACATCCTGGCGCGCACCGCCTCGTTCGACGCGCGCGGTACGATGGCGCTGCCGGCACCCGACGGCGCGCATCTGAAGCGGCTGGTGGAGGGCGTCTGTGCGCAGCGCTGCCGGCTCGACGAGGCGATTGCGGCGGTCCTTGCCGCCGATCTCGCCCTTGATCACATCGAGGTGCTGCTGGCGGCGATCCTGCGCGCCGGCGCGTTCGAGCTGCTCGCCATGCCGGAGATTCCGCACAAGGTGGTGATCAACGAGTACGTCGACGTCACCCATGCCTTCTTCTCCGGCAAGGAGCCGATGCTGGTCAACGGCGTGCTCGATCGCCTGGCGCCACGGTTGCGCCCGGCCGACGGCGCGCCGCACACCGAGACGCTGAGCGTTGCCCAACCTTGACGAGTTTGCGGCGATCGCGCGGTATTTTGCGCCGCTCGCCGCCGGGTTCCCCGGTGCCTTCGGGCTGAGCGACGACGCGGCGACGCTGTCTGTGCCGCCGGAGCGCGAACTCGCCATCACCATCGATACCCTGGTCGAGGGCGTGCATTTCCTCGCGGGCGACGCGGCGGACGGCCTCGCCGCCAAGCTGCTTGCGGTCAACCTCTCCGATCTCGCGGCGATGGGCGCGCGACCGCGGGCCTACCTGCTGTCGCTGTCGGTGCCGCACGCATGGCGCGCGCGCGGCCTCGAAGACTGGCTGGAGCTGTTTGCGACCGGCCTGCGCCACGCGCAGAACGAACACGGCGTTCACCTGATCGGCGGCGATACCGTGGTCACGCCCGGCCCCTTGAGCCTGACCGTGACCGCGCTCGGCGACGTCGCGGCCGGCCGGGCGCTCCGGCGCAACGGCGCCCGGGTCGGCGACGAGGTTTACGTGACCGGTGCCATCGGCGATGCCGCACTCGGCCTGCTCGTACTCAAGGGCGAGCTGACGACGCTGGCGGCGGACGACGCCGAAGCGCTGATCGGGCGCTACCATCGGCCGCAGCCACGCATCGCGGCGGGGCTGGCGCTGGTCGGTCTCGCGCACGCCTGCGCCGACGTCTCCGACGGCCTGATCGCCGATCTTGGCCACATCTGCGCGGCGTCCGCTGTCGCTGCGACGCTCGATGCCCGCCTGCTGCCGCTGTCGATGCCGGTTCGCGCCGCGGTTGAGGCGGCGCCGGCGCTATTGGCGACGATTCTCGGTGGCGGTGACGATTACGAGCTGGTGTTCACCGCGCCGCCCGAGGATGCCGCGCGCATCGCCGCAACCGCCGGCCGACTCGGTCTCGCCATGACGGCGATCGGTCGGATCGAACCGCGCCGTGCAGGAGAACCGGCGGTACGGGTATTCGACCGCCAAGGGCGGCCGTTCGTCCCAGCCAAAGGCGGTTATCGGCACTTCTGAGCGGGTGGCGCGGCGTCGATGGGGCCGCGCTTGCCCAGCCCCGAAGCGCCGCTTGCGGCAATTGTTGCGCTGCAACAGCTTGCTGTTGCACACGGGGCAAGCATCTGGCATTTTTTAAAGATCTTTCTCGGTCGTCGGCTTCTGCGGCGCACTGCCGGGGGGAGGGGCAACAGCACATGACCACTGGCGCGTCGAAAACATAACATCAAAGGGGCAATCAGGATGATGTACGTTCTTGTTATCGCCTGCGGCCTGCTAGCGCTGGCCTACGGCGTTTACGCAAGCCGATCTGTCCTGTCGGCGAGTTCCGGCACGGATCGGATGCGGGAGATCTCCGGTGCCGTGCAAGAGGGCGCCGCCGCCTATCTCAACCGCCAATACAAGACCATCGCCATGGTCGGCGTCGGCGTCGCCGTCATTCTTTTCATCGTGCTCGGCTGGAAGGTGGCTATCGGGTTCCTGATCGGCTCGATACTTTCCGGTGCCGCCGGTTACATCGGCATGAACGTTTCGGTTCGCGCCAATGTCCGCGTCGCCGAGGCGTCGCGCCACGGGCTGGCCAACGGTCTGTCGGTCTCGTTCAAGGCGGGGGCCGTCACCGGCATGCTGGTCGCCGGTCTCGCCCTGCTTGCCGTTGCCATTTATTATTTCTTCTTGCTTTCCATCGGCGCCACAGAGCGCGAATTGATCGACCCGCTGGTTGCGCTCGGCTTCGGTGCGTCGTTGATTTCGATCTTCGCCCGGCTTGGCGGCGGGATCTTCACCAAGGGAGCCGACGTCGGTGCGGATCTGGTCGGCAAGGTGGAAGCCGGCATTCCCGAGGACGATCCACGCAACCCGGCGGTGATCGCCGACAACGTCGGCGACAACGTCGGCGACTGCGCCGGCATGGCCGCCGACCTGTTCGAGACCTATGTGGTCACCGTCGTGGCGACGATGGTGCTGGGTTCGATCTTCTTCTTCTCCGATCCCGGCCTGATGCGCGACGTCATGATGTATCCGCTCTCGATCGGTGCGGTGTGCATCATCGCTTCGGTCGCCTCGACGTTCTTCGTCAAGCTCGGCGCCTCGAACAGCATCATGGGCGCGCTGTACAAGGGCTTTCTCGCCAGCGCCTTGATGTCGGCGGTGCTCCTGGTGCCGGTCACCTGGTTCACGGTCGGGTTCAGCCGGGATCTCCAGGTCGCCGGGCACGTTTTCGGCGGCGGATCGCTGTTGCTGTGCGGCATCATCGGCCTCATCGCCACCGGCCTGATCGTCTGGGTGACGGAGTACTACACCTCGACCGAGTACCGCCCGGTACGGGTGATCGCCGAGGCCTCGCAGACCGGGCATGCCACCAACATCATCCAGGGGCTTGCCGTCTCCATGGAGGCGACGGCGATTCCGGCGTTGATCATCTGCGCCGCGATCATCGCCACATATCTGCTCGCCGGGCTGTTCGGCATCGCGATCGCGGTGACCTCGATGCTGGCCCTCGCCGGCATGGTGGTCGCCCTCGATGCCTACGGGCCGGTCACCGACAACGCCGGTGGCATCGCGGCAATGGCGGACCTCGATCCCGACGTGCGCAAGACCACCGACGCGCTGGACGCCGTCGGCAACACCACCAAGGCGGTGACCAAGGGCTACGCCATCGGCTCGGCCGGACTGGGCGCCCTGGTGCTGTTCGCCGCCTATACCCAGGACCTCAACTTCTTCAGCCTCAATCCTGACAAGTACCCCTATTTTGCCGACATCAAGATCGACTTCTCGTTGTCCAACCCGTTCGTGGTGGTCGGGCTGTTCATCGGTGGTCTGCTGCCATATCTGTTCGGCGCTCTGGGCATGACCGCAGTCGGCCGTGCCGCCGGCTCGGTGGTGATCGAGGTGCGCCGCCAGTTCCGGGAAATCGTCGGCATCATGGAAGGCAAAGCCAAGCCGGAATATGGCCGCTGCGTCGACATGCTGACCCGCTCGGCGATCAGGGAGATGATCATTCCCTCGATGCTGCCGGTGCTCTCGCCACTGGTCCTGTACGTGATCGTGCTGGGGATCGCGGGGAAATCGGCGGCGTTCTCGGCGCTCGGCGCCATGCTTCTGGGCGTGATCGTGACGGGTCTGTTCGTCGCGATCTCGATGACCGCCGGCGGCGGTGCCTGGGACAACGCCAAGAAGTACATCGAGGACGGCCATCACGGCGGCAAGGGCTCCGACGCGCACAAGGCCGCGGTGACCGGCGATACCGTGGGCGATCCCTACAAGGACACCGCCGGCCCCGCCGTCAACCCGATGATCAAGATCACCAATATCGTGGCACTGCTGCTGCTGGCGATACTGGCGCACTGAGAGACTGGCGCATTGAGAGACTGGCGCACTGAGGCACGGGCGAATTTCGCCGCAAAGCCTCTTCGAAGCCTGACCCCGCGGGGCTGTTACCCCGCGGGGTCTTCTATTGAGCGATCGGGATATGAAGCGATCGAGGCTCGGGGGATCGAGGCTCGGGGACTGCGGGCCTTGATGTGACGCTTGATCACGGCCAGTGAGGCCCTCTGCCGAGCCTCCCTGCGATCGGTAGAAGGCGATCTCCGCGTCTGATGCCCGCGGCCGTGTCGCGGGAAGCGCGGTCGGTCGGCGCGCAGGCCTTCTACCGGCCGCCGCCGCGGTCGGTTTCGTCCTTGTTGAAGCGGCCGATGTTGCCGAGGAACTGCTGGACCAAGGAGATGTCGGTGCCGAAGGTCGGTGTTTCGCGGGCAACGAGATCGACGTCCTGGCCACGCTCCTTGCCGTAGTGCTCGACCGATTGGACGATGCCGCGACCATCGAAGTGGATCGCCACCACCTGGCGGTCGACCTCCTCGCGCGGCAGGAAGGCGATCTCCTCCGTTTGGCCACTGATGTAATACCAGGTCTCGTCGCCGAAGGCCGAGTTGGTGGACGGCGAGCCGAGCAGGGCATAAACGTCCTCGCGGCTATGCACGCCCTTGACAATGCTGTCGACGCGCTGGATGACCAGCGGATCGCCATGGATGTCGGAGCGCGGCGTGCAGCCGATGAGCGCGCAGCCGAGCAAGACCGCAGGCAACCCACGCGTCAAGGCTCTTCGGACGGTTTCGCCAGTTCTGACATTGGCCACGCGCAATCCGAGGGGCCGACGGCGGCTGCGCAGGAGACGGGCAAAGTTGACAGAAGGCATTACGACGCTCGCTTACGACGATAAAGAACCGATGACACAAATCAATCCCATTGCGAAGGCCCGGCTGTCAATCGGCAAACCGGCGAAGCGCCGGGCCGCTGCCGTCGAAAGACTGTAAGGATGTTCGGCGCGCCTTCGGCTTCGTCTGCAAGCCGGACAGCGGAAGAGCTGTATCGGGCCATTGTTGTGCAGGCGCGCCAGCCGATATTCTACACGGCCGGCGGGGTTGCCGACACCCCGGACGGGCGTTTCGACATGATCTTGTTGCACGCGGCGCTGGTCATTCGCCGGCTCGGCCGCGAGACGGCGGGCAGCGAGCGTTTGGCGCAGGCGCTGTTCGACTACATGTTCGCCGATCTCGATCAGAATCTGCGGGAGATGGGGGTCGGCGATCTCGCGGTCGGCAAGCGGATCAAGGCGATGGCCCGCGGCTTCTACGGCCGGCTCGCCGCCTACGATCCGGCGATTCGTGCGAAAGACGCATCCGCACTCGGCGAAGCGCTGCGGCGCAACCTGTACCGCAAGGCGACGCCTTCGCCGGCGCAGCTCGCCGCGATGGCGGCCTACGTCCTGAGGGAGGCCGCCGCCTTGCAAGCGCAGCCGCTCGATGCGCTTGCCGCCGGCACGCTGCGGTTCGGCCTCCCGCCCGGCGGCGGGGCAGTGGGGGAGGGGGGTGACGGGAGGTGAAGGGGGTGGCCGAGCCGGTTGAGTTCTCGCGCACGGTTGCGGTGGCCGATCTGGAGGTCGGCGGGCGGGCATTCTCGATCGAGGCCAACGCCGCGGAACGGGCGGCGGTGGCGTGTCGCCTCGGTCTCGAAGCGCTGCACACCCTGCGCGCCGAGGGCGTGATCGCGCCGTGCGGCGGCGGCGGTGTGCGTTTGCGCGGCCGTCTCCAGGGCGAAGTGGTGCAAACCTGCGTCGTCTCGCTGGAGCCGTTCACCGCCAGCATCGACGCGCCGTTCGAGAGCGTCTACCGGCCGCTGCCGGCAGACGCAAAGGACGCGGAGCGGCATGGCCCCGGCAAGGCGGAGGTCGACGACGTCGATGCGGATGATTTCTGCGAGCCGCTCGATGGCGACAGCATCGATGTCGGCGAGGCGGTGACCCAGCATCTGGCTCTCGAACTCGATCCGTACCCGCGCAAGCCGGGCGCGGTGCTGGCGGTGGCAGCGGATGTGAGCGATGCAGCCCCCCCAGGAACCGACGCCTCGCCGTTTGCGGCGCTGCATGCGCGGGCCGGCGGCGAAGGGCCGGCCCAGCATTGAGCTTGCCCGCGGGGGCCGTTTTGATTAAGGAAAGCTCCGTCAACTGAAGCCACGGGCGGCGCTCGTCACGGGCGGATCGGCCGCGGTGGGCTTTGGTGACGGGACCCGTGACGATCACGAACGAGGCGCGATCACGAACCAAGCGCCAGGCGGCGAGTGCCAGTGGCGTGACGATGGGTCCCGATGTGGTTGCCACGGCCGTGGCGCTGGGTTTCCTGCTCGACTAGACTTGCTGCACGATCGTCCGCGATCATTGCGTTAGCCGATACCGACGTGTTCCCCTGAACGTGTTCCCTCGAACGTGTTCCCTTGGGGGGGGCGTGCGGTGCCGGCAGCCGAACACAGGTAAGGCGGTGTCAGTCAATTCGTTGGTGATTTCGGTCGATGCGATGGGCGGCGACAGTGCGCCCACCATGGTGGTGGAGGGGATCGAGCGCGCCCTTGAGCGGCACGGTAACGCCCGCTTCTTGCTGTTCGGCCGGGCGCTCGAACTGGCTCCGCTGTTGCAACGCTGCCGGCGGGTGGGCGCCGCCGCCGACGTGTGCGACACCGAAGATGTCGTCGGCCCCGGCGAAAAGCCGTCTGCGGCGCTGCGGACCGGGCGCAACTCGAGCATGCGGCGCGCCATCGACGCCGTGGCCACCGGCGCGGCGCACGCGGTGGTCTCCGCGGGTAACACCGGCGCCCTGATGGCGATGGCGAAATTCGTACTGAAAACGCTGCCCGGCGTCGATCGCCCGGCGATCGCCACCGTGTTCCCCACCCTGCGTGGCCGCTCGGTGATTCTCGATCTCGGCGCGAACGTCGAGTGCGGCGCCGAGAATCTGGTTCAGTTTGCGGTCATGGGCGAGGTCTTCGCGCGCAAGGTGCTCGCGCTCGAAAAGCCCTCGGTCGGCATCCTCAACGTCGGCGAGGAGGATCTCAAGGGCAACGACGCGGTCAAGAAGGCGGCGGCCACCTTGCAGGAAAGCCCGTTGTCCATCTCCTTCCGCGGCTTCGTCGAGGGGGACGATATCGCCGCCGGCTCGGTCGATGTGTTCGTCACCGACGGGTTCACCGGCAATGTCGCGCTCAAGACCGCCGAAGGCACCGCCCGCCTCTACACCCACTTCCTGCGCCGGGCTTTGTTCAGCACGCCGCGCGCGCGCCTGGGCGCCTGGCTGGCGGCGCCCGCACTGCGGAAGATGCGCAATCAGGTCGATCCGCGTCAGCACGACGGCGCCATGTTCCTCGGCCTCAACGGGGTGTGCGTGAAAAGCCATGGCGGCACCGATGCCGTGGGCTTTGCGAGCGCCATCCGCGTCGCCATCGAGCTGATCAGAGATGGCGTCATCGAGGGCATCAAGCAGGATTTCAGCTTTCTGTACTCGACGTCGTCGCCCGATCCCCAGCGTGCCGCCGGCTGATGCAACCCCTTCGCTCGCACATCCTCGGTTGCGGGTCCTACCTGCCGGCGACCGTTCTCTCCAACGCGGAACTCGCGGCGCGCCTGGAGACGTCGGACGAGTGGATCGTCGCACGCACCGGCATTCGGCAGCGCTGCATCGCCGCCGCGGGCGAGCTGACATCGGATCTCGCCAGCGAAGCCGCCCGTCGGGCGCTCGCCACGGCGGGTGTCACCGCGGATGCCGTCGATCTGATCATCGTCGCGACCAGCACACCGGATGACACCTTTCCGGCCACGGCGACCAAGGTGCAGCGGAACCTCGGTGTCGGCCATGGCAGCGCCTTCGACGTTCAGGCGGTGTGCTCCGGTTTCGTCTTTGCGCTCGCGATCGCCGATAATTTCCTGAAGCTCGGCCAGGCGCGCACCGCGCTGGTCATCGGCGCCGAGACCTACTCGCGCATTCTCGACTGGAGCGACCGTGGCACCTGCGTGCTGTTCGGCGATGGCGCCGGCGCGCTGGTGCTACAGGCGGCCGAACACGAACCGGTACACGGTATCCTGTCGACGCATCTGCATTCGGACGGGCGCTACCGTGATATCCTCTATGTCGACGGTGGCCCATCCGCGACGCAGACGGTGGGGCACCTGCGGATGTCCGGCAAGGAAGTATTCCGCCATGCCGTCGCCTGCCTCGTGGGGGTGGCCGACGAGGCGCTGGCGGCCAATGGCATGGCCATCGCTGACGTCGACTGGCTGGTGCCGCATCAGGCCAATGTGCGAATCCTGGAGAGCGTCGCCCGCAAACTGGACATTGCCATGGAGCGCGTCATCATGACCGTCGATCGCCACGCCAATACCTCGGCGGCGTCAATTCCGCTTGCCCTCGATGAGGCCGTGCGTGACGGGCGCATCCGGCCGGGGAATCTGGTCCTCATGGAAGCGATCGGCGGCGGGCTGAGCTGGGGGGCGGCCCTCGCCCGCTGGTAGTGAAATCCACGACTGGCCGCGGTTTTCTCCGTGGACGCTCACTGCATCCCATTGATATTGACGGATTCCTGACGAGCCGATAGGTTAGGTTGCCACGGCGGGGAGGGAAGTTGGCATGGCGGGTCAAACGATTACGCGGGCGTACCTGAGCGAGGTCGTCTACCAGGAGGTCGGGCTGTCGCGTAACGAATCGGCCGAGCTGCTGGAATCGGTGCTCTCAGAGATCGCGGGCGCGCTTGCCAAGGGCGAGACGGTCAAGCTGTCGTCGTTCGGCAGCTTCTCGATCCGGCAAAAGGGCCAGCGTGTCGGCCGCAATCCCAAGACCGGTGAAGAGGTGCCGATTCTGCCGCGCCGGGTCCTGGTTTTTCGGCCGTCGCAGGTTCTGAAGAACCGCATCAATGAAAGCCTGCGGTCGGCTTAAGCGCCGATGAGCGTGCTCACAGAAGAAGGAACGAGCGTCCGCTCGGGCGAGAAATCGCCCAGGGCCTACCGGACCATTGCCGAAGTCGCGGAAGAACTCGACCTGCCGCAGCACGTCTTGCGCTTCTGGGAGAGCAAGTTCACCCAGCTCAAGCCGCTCAAGCGCCGGGGCGGTCGCCGCTACTACCGTCCCGAGGACGTCTTGCTGCTGCAACGGATTCGTGGCCTCCTGTACGGCGACGGCTACACGATTCGCGGCGTGCAGAAGCTCTTGCGCCAGGGCTTCGCCAAGTCGCCAGCAGACGAACACGCGCCCGCACACGAGCAAGCGCTCGCATCGGAGCCGGATGACGCGGCGGCCGAGATCGATGCGCCGGCAGCACGGCTGTCGGCGGGCGAGGTGCGGCGCAGCCTTCAGGAGATCCTGGCCGCGCTCGAAGAGGTCCGCGCGCTGCTCGGCCATCCGTTGCGGTAAGCCCAAGCCTCGGGCGTTTGTTGCCGCGCTCCCGGCGATGGCGCTATAGTCCCCGGCGATGGCGCTATAGTCATTGTGCCAAACGGAGCGTAGCGCAGCCTGGTAGCGCACTAGACTGGGGGTCTAGAGGTCGCCGGTTCGAGTCCGGCCGCTCCGACCATGGCCTTAAGCGACCTCGATGATCTCGCACGGGCGAAGGAGACCGGCGGTGGCGGCGGGTGTGACGACGCGCATGCCATGGCATGTCGTTGTGCTGGCGGCGTGCCTGACGCTGGCGGCGTCGGGGTGGGCGGCGGAGCCGATCTCGCCGTTCCTCGGGACCTACCGTGGCCAGGGCGTCGCCGATCCGGATCATGAACTCTCGGCGCGCGATCTCGACGTGACTATCGCGCCGGTTGCCGGCGGCTTCAGCGTCGCCTGGACCACCGCGGTGCGCGGCGAGGACGGCACCTCCCGGCGCAAGAGCTACACCATCGAGTTCGAGCCGAGCGGGCGGGTGGGCATCTTTGCGTCGCGGATGCGCACCAACATGTTCGGCGAGCGGGTGCCCAACGATCCGCTGCGCGGCGTGCCCTACGTCTGGGCACGGCTGAACGGGCCGACCCTTTCGGTGTACGCGCTCTTGATCACCGATGACGGCGGGTACGAGATGCAGGTCTACCATCGCACCCTGGCCGATGGCGGGCTGGCGCTCAAGTTTCTGCGCCTGCGCGAAGGCGAGGCGGTGCGCACGGTCACGGCCCTGCTCAAGAGGGTATCGCCTTGACCCCGCGCTGGCGGCGCGAGGGTGATTGCCTGTGCTGGCGGCAACTGGCGCGAATTCGATCAAGATGCACCGGCCACGCCGCGCGTCGGCGCAGTAAAGCCGGCTTCCGGTCCGGAATGGTGGAGTGCGCCGGCAGGAGATTGGGTGCATTCAGGGGTGGATACGGGACGGCGAGGGGTGCTGGCCGCGTTTGCGCGGGGAGTTGGCACGCCACTTGCAAAATGATGGGCAGGCAACCGAGGTGTCCCCTACCCTCCGCCTCGTCGCTTTCTGCCTTGCGACAGGCCGCCACGTTGCCCCCTCAGAGACCCGGAAACCTTTCGGGTCCGCGCTTGAAGCGCGGACCCTTTTTTTTGCCTGCACCGTCCGGCAGCGAGCCAGAATGGGCCAACGGCGTTACGGTGTGCCGAGTGGTGTTCTCCGCCGCCGGCGTGTCCCGGCCGCACAGCAAAGGGGAGCCAGAGGAATGCCGATGACACTCGTCTACGTGACGGTGCCGACGCGCGAGGAGGCGCTGGACATCGGCCGGAGCGTGGTTGCCGAGCGCTGGGCGGCGTGCGCCAATGTCATTGCCGGCATGACGTCGATCTACTGGTGGGAACAAAGCCTGCAGGAGGACGCGGAGACGGTGCTGATCTTGAAGACGCGGGCGGATCTGGTCACCGCGTTGACCGAGCGCATCAAGGAGCTGCACTCCTACGTCTGTCCGTGCGTGGTGGCGGTCCCGATCGAGGGCGGCAACGCCGCCTTTCTCGAATGGATCGACCAGGAGACGCGTTCGGTCCTCTAAGTTGGAAGGCCGGGATAAGTCTGGAAGGCCGGGATAAGTCTGGAAGGGTGGGGCGTTCAGCCCGCGGCACCGGCGAGGCGGACGGTCGCAACGGCGTGTGCGGCAATGCCTTCGCCGCGGCCGGTGAAGCCGAGCCGCTCGGTGGTCGTCGCCTTGATGCTGACGCGCTCGCGGGCGATCGCGAGCATCCGGGCGACGGCGTCGCGCATGGGGTCGCGATGGCCGCCCAGGCGCGGCCGTTCGCAGATGATGGTCAGATCGACGTGCACGATGGTGCCGCCGGCCGCCCGCACCAGTTCGGCGGCGTGGGTTGCGAAGAGGGCCGATGCCGCGCCGCGCCAGCGCGGGTCCGACGGCGGAAAGTGCACCCCGATGTCGCCGGCGGCGATGGTGCCCAGCAGGGCGTCGGTCAAGGCATGCAGGGCGACGTCGGCGTCGGAATGGCCTTCGAGGCCGGCGGTGTGCGGCACGGCCACGCCGCACAGCATCACGTGGTCGCCGGGCGCGAAGCGATGCACATCGAAGCCGAGGCCGGTACGAGTCTCGGTCTGGGCGGCAAGCAGGCGCTCGGCGCGGCGGAAATCGTCATCGGTGGTGAGCTTCACGTTGTCCTCGCTGCCTGCGACGATGGCAACCGGGATGCCGGCCCGTTCGGCGACGGCGGCATCGTCGGTGAGCGCCTCGCCGGCACACGCCTGATGCGCCCGGAGCAGTGGCGCGAAGTGGAACCCTTGCGGCGTCTGTGCCCGCCACAGTCCCTCGCGTGGAACGGTGGCGGCGACCATGCCGTCGGCGCTCGCGCGCTTCAGGGTGTCGGTGACCGGAACGGCCGCGACCGCCGCCGCGTGGGCGGCGAGCGCGTCGATGATGCGGGAAATGACGGCGTGATCGACCAGGGGGCGCGCGGCGTCGTGCACCAGGACATAGTCGGGCGGCCGATCGGCGAGGGCTTCGAGGCCGTGGCGGACGGAATCCTGCCGGCTCGCACCGCCCACGATCGGCTCCGCCAAACCAGGCCGACCCGGGGCGGGATCGGCCAGCGCCTGATCGTAGAGCGCCCGATCGTTGGGATTGATGACGACGACCACGCGATCGATGCGCGGGTGCCCGGCGAAGGCCGAGACGGCGCGGCGCAGTACCGGGATGCCCGCCAGGCGCAAATACTGCTTCGGCAAGGGGCCACCGAAGCGCGCGCCACGTCCGGCGGCGACGATAACAGCGGCGGTTGTGGTCATCTCCGATCTCCGGCGGGCAGCGGTCGGCGGCGAGTGCACTGGCAGGGGACAGATGATGGCATCTGTTCCGTGCAGATCGTGCACGCCATTTAACAACATGTGCAGCCTGAGGCTACCCAGCCGGGACCGGGTTGCCAAGGGAGGCGAGCGCGGGCGCCGCAGCCTCCCCGATTGCCTGCCCTTAACAAAGGCACTATCTATGAGGCGGCGTATGGGTTGCCTAGGTCGTGGGCATTCGCCGCTCCGCGACGCATCGGTCGCGGTGGCGAGTGCGCGGCACGCATGTACGGCAGTGTGAGACGGCAGATGGGGCGCGTGACGGTCACGGACGCACGCGTCCCTTGCGATTCGTTGCGTAAGGGACAGGCAGTGTCACGACGATCTTCGGTTGGGACCGACCCGCAGCCAGTTGCGATGAAAGCCGTGGGCTTGGCGCCGGCCGAAACGGTGCATGCCTGCGGCATCGATCTCGATCAGGTGCTGAATGCGCTGTCGACGGTGGTCGCGGTCGTCGACGGCGAGACGGCGATCGTCTACGTCAACTCAGCCGGCGAACAGTTTTTCGGCAACAGTGCCAGAAGCCTGAAGGGGCAGCGGCTCGGCCAGCTCCTGCCCGCGGACAACCCGATCTTCGCGCTCATCCGTCAGGCGCGCGATGACAACCAGTGTGTGAGCGAATACCACGTCGATCTGTCCAGTCCGCGCATTGGCCAGCATGTGGTCAATCTGCAGGCGGCGCCGCTGCCGGAGTGGCCGGGAGGGGTCGTCGTGTCGATGCAGGAACGTTCGGTCGCGGCCAAGATCGACCGGCAACTCACCCATCGCGGCGCTGCGCGCTCGGTCAGCGCCATGGCCGCGATGCTGGCACACGAGGTCAAGAATCCCATGGCCGGAATTCGCGGCGCGGCCCAGCTTCTGGAGACCAATGCGCGCAGCGAGGACCGCCGGCTGACCCGGCTGATTCAGGACGAGGCCGACCGCGTGTGTGGTCTCGTCGATCGCATGGAGGTGTTCACCGCCAGCGTGCCCGTGTTTCGGGAACCGGTAAATATTCACGAGGTTCTAAGCCGCGTGCGCACGATGGCTGAAAGCGGCTTCGGGCGCCAGCTCCGCTTCGTCGAGAATTACGATCCGTCGCTGCCGCTGGTCTACGGCCATCGCGATCAATTGATCCAGGTCTTTCTCAACCTGATCAAGAACGCGGCGGAAGCGGCGGACCGCGACGGCGGCGAGGTGCTGATCTCGACCGCCTACCGTCACGGCGTGCGCTTCGCGATCCCCGGCCGACATGCCCGGGTGCACCTGCCGCTGATGGTGAGCATCCAGGACAACGGCGAAGGCATTCCGGACGATCTCAAGCCGCACCTGTTCGAGCCGTTCGTGACCTCCAAACCGAAGGGTAGCGGCCTTGGCCTGGCGCTGGTCGCCAAGATCATCGGCGATCTCGGCGGCGTCATCGAATTCGAGAGCGAGCCGAAGCGCACGGTGTTCCGGGTGATGCTACCGATCCAGCGGTCCGCGGAGGAACGGCCGTGAGCGCGCCGGTGGTCCTTGTCGCCGACGACGATGGCGCCATCCGCACCGTGATCGGCCAAGCGCTCGATCGCGCCGGCTTCGAGGTTCGCGCCACCGGCAACGCAACCACGCTGTGGCACTGGATCCGCGACGGCCAGGGCGACGTCGTCATCACCGATGTGGTCATGCCCGACGAGAACGGGCTCGATCTCATACCGCGAATTCGTAAGATCCGCCCGGAGTTGCGCGTCATCGCGATGAGCGCCCAGAGCACGCTGCTGACGGCGATCAAGGCGACGGAACGCGGCGCCTTCGAATACCTGCCGAAACCTTTCGATCTCAATGAATTGACGGCCGTCGTTCGCCGCGCGCTTGAGGCGGCGCGCACGGGCACGGTGACGCCGGGCGAAGACGAGGGCGTCGAGGAGACGCTGCCGCTGATCGGGCGCTCGCCGGCGATGCAGGAGATTTATCGGACGCTCGCCCGACTGATGGGCACCGATCTGACGGTGCTGATCAATGGCGAGTCCGGGACCGGCAAGGAGCTGGTCGCCCGCGCCCTGCACGACTACGGCAAGCGTCGCGGCGGGCCGTTCGTCGCCATCAACATGGCGGCGATTCCGCGCGAGCTGATCGAGAGCGAGCTGTTCGGTCACGAGAAGGGCGCGTTTACCGGCGCCACCCATCGCTCGGCCGGCCGCTTCGAGCAGGCCGAAGGCGGCACGCTGTTCCTGGACGAGATCGGCGACATGCCGCTCGACGCGCAGACCCGTCTCCTGCGCGTCCTGCAGGAGGGGGAATACACCACGGTCGGCGGTCGCACGCCGATCCGCGCCAACGTACGCATCGTCGCCGCCACCCACCGCGACCTGCGGCAGTTGATCCGCCAGGGGGCGTTTCGCGAGGACCTGTACTTCCGCCTCAACGTCGTGCCGATCCGCCTGCCGCCATTGCGCGAGCGCGCGGCCGACATCCCGGAATTCGTCCGCCATTTCATGTCGCGCGTCGCCGCCGAGGGGTTGCCGCCCAAGATCGTCGACGCCGCGGCGATGGAGCGCCTCAAGCTGTACCGCTGGCCCGGCAACGTGCGGGAGTTGGAAAACCTGGTGCGCCGGCTGGCGGCGCTCTATTCCGAGGAGGTGATCGGGCTCGACGTGATCGAGGCCGAGCTGGCCGACGCCGCGCCGGCGCCGCCGGAGCCGGAGAACGACGGCCTGTCGAGTTCGGTGGAGCGGCACCTGCGCACCTACTTCAGCGCGCACGGCGGCGCGCTGCCGGCGCCAGGCGTGTTCGACCGCGTCATGCGCGAGGTCGAGCGACCGCTGATCATCATCACGCTGGAGATGACCCGCGGCAACCAGATCCGGGCCGCCGAGATCCTGGGGCTCAACCGCAATACATTGCGCAAGAAGATCCGCGAGCTCGACATCCCGGTCGTGCGTGGAGGTGGCCGGCCGTGAGGGGGCGTCCCCGCTCGCGGACGAAGCGGCTTCTGCTGCTGGCGCGGATCTGGTCGCGTCGCTACGGCCTGGAGCGCAAGTTCGCGATCGCGATCACGGCGGCGGCGATTGCGTCCGGCATCGCGACGGTGGCGATCTGGACCGGTGCCACCGGCTTCGGGCCGCGACCGCGCACCGTCGCCATCCTCCTCTATCTCGATACCGTCCTGCTCCTGCTCCTGGGCGCCATCGTCGTCCGCCGTCTGGTCACGCTGTGGCTGGAACGACGCAAGGGGCGCGCCGGTTCCGGCCTGCAGGGGCGAATCGTCGTCCTGTTCAGCCTGATCGCGGTCACGCCGGCGATTCTGGTCGCGGTGTTCTCGGCGATCTTCCTGAATTTTGGTCTGCAGGCATGGTTCAGCGAGCGGGTGCGCACGGCGATCGAGGCGTCGAGCGTGGTGGCGCATGCGTATCTGCAGGAATACCAGCAGAGCATCCGCGCCGATGTTTTCGCGATTGCCAACGAATTGAACCGGGAGGCACCGGCGCTGATGCGCGACGCCGACCTGTTTCGCGAGAAGCTGACGGCAGAAGCGAACCTGCGTTCGCTCTCCGAGGCGATCGTCGTCGATTCCAGCGGCCAGATCCTCGCGCGCTCGCCGCTCAGCCTGACCCTTGAGTTCAATCCCATGCCGCAATCGGCCTTCGATGAGGCGGCATTGGGACAGATCGCGGTCATCGCCGGCGAGGACGAAGACCAGGTGCGTGCCGCCATCAAGCTCAACCGCTTCGTCGACGCCTTTCTGGTGGTGGCGCGCTACATCGACCCAAGCGTGCTGCAGAACATCCAGCGCAGCGAGTTGGCGGTCGCCCAGTACCGGCGGCTCGAAGCCAGCCGCGAGGGGATCTTGATCACCTTCGTGATGATCTTCATCGTCGTCGCACTGTTGCTGCTGCTGGCCGCCGTTTGGATCGGCCTCAATCTCGCGACCCAGCTTACCAGGCCGGTCAGCGCCCTGATCGGCGCCGCGGAGCGGGTGCGCACCGGCGACTTGGAGGCTCGGGTCAACCCGACGGCTGCCTTCGATGAAATCGCGCTTCTGGGCCGTGCCTTCAACCGGATGACCAGCCAGCTCAAGAATCAGCAAGACGGCCTGATCCTGGCCAACCGCAGCCTCGACGAGCGGCGCCGCTTCACCGAGGCGGTGCTGAGCGGCGTCTCGGCCGGCGTGATCGGGCTCGACCGCGCCGGCTTGATCAACCTTCCCAATCGCTCGGCTTCGGAGTTCCTCGGGCTTGATCTGGAGACCGCCGTCGGCATGCCGCTCGCCGCGGTCGTGCCCGAGATGGCGCCGCTGATCGCCAACGCCGTCGCCCAGCCGGATCGGCTGTGGGAAGCGGAAATCGGCGTCGTGCGCGGGCCGGCGAACTACACGTTCATCGTGCGGATCGTGGCCGAGCGGTTGGGCGACGACGTCATGGGCTACGTGGTCACCTTCGACGACATCACCGCGCTGGTCCAGGCCGAGCGCAAGGCGGCCTGGGCCGATGTGGCGCGACGCATCGCCCATGAGATCAAGAATCCGCTGACACCGATCCAGCTCGCCTCGGAGCGCTTGCGGCGCAAGTACATGAAGGAGATTCGCAGCGATCCGGAAACCTTTGCCGCCTGCACCGAAACGATCATCCGCCAGGTCGAGGACATCGGCCGCATGGTCGATGAATTTTCGGCGTTCGCGCGCATGCCGCGGCCCGAGATGCATCTGGAAAACATGTGCGAAGTCATCGAAAATACCGTCTTTCTGGAGCGCAACCGCTATCCCGGCGTCGGCATCGAGGTGTCGTTGCCGGGTGACCGCGTGGAGGTCGTCTGCGACAGCCGGCAGGTCGCGCAGGCCCTGATCAATGTTCTGAAAAACGCCGCCGAAGCGATCGTCGGTCGCGAGGCCGACGGCGACGCACCGGTGCCGCCCGGCTGGATCGGTGTCGCTTTGCGGCGCATCGAAGACGCAGGAAAGCCGGTGGCGGTCTCGATCTTGGTCGAGGACAACGGTCGCGGCCTGCCGATGGAGAACCGGGAGCGCTTGAGCGAGCCCTACGTGACGACGCGGAAGAAGGGGACCGGTCTTGGTCTTGCTATTGTCAAGAAGATCATGGAAGACCACCATGGCGGTCTCGTCCTGGAGGACCGCGAGGGCGGAGGGGCAAGGGTGACGCTCAAGTTTCCGGTATCGGCGCCGGCGGCCACGCCGGTGGTGACGGCTGCAAGGACGGCGGCGCCGGTTGCCGCGGCGATGGAAACGATTCCCGCCAATGGCTAGTGTTGCGCGGACCATGGCCGAAGACATCCTGATCGTCGACGACGAAGCCGATATTCGTGCCCTTGTCGCGGGTATCCTCAATGACGAGGGTTTCCAGACGCGCGAGGCCGGCAACAGCGACGCGACGCTGGTCTGCGTCAACGCGCGCCGCCCGGGCCTGGTGCTGCTCGACATCTGGCTGCAGGGCAGCACGCTGGACGGCATGGCGCTCCTCGATGTGCTGAAGCGCGAGCACCCCATGGTGCCGGTGGTGATGATGAGCGGCCATGGCACCATCGAGACTGCGGTCCAGGCCATCAAGCTCGGCGCCTACGATTTCATCGAGAAGCCATTCAAGGCGGACCGCATGATCCTGGTCGTGCAGCGCGCCATCGAGGCGGCGCGGTTGAAGCGCGAGAACGAGGAATTGCGCGTGCGCGCCGGCCCGGTCACCGAGTTGATCGGCCAGTCGCCGGTGATCAGCCACCTGCGTCACGCCATCGACCGGGTCGCGCCGACCAACAGCCGGGTGTTGATCTCGGGCCCCGCAGGGTCGGGCAAGGAGGTGGTGGCACGGCTGGTCCATCTGCGCTCGCGGCGCGCCGAGGGGCCCTTTGTTGTCGTCAACTGCGCGGCGATGGCGCCGGAGCGCATGGAGGTCGAGCTGTTCGGCGTCGAGGGCGGCGGCATCGGCGGCGAGGCCCAGCGCAAGGTCGGACTGTTCGAGGCCGCGCACAACGGTACCTTGTTTCTGGACGAAGTGGCCGACATGCCGGCGGCCACGCAAGGCAAGATCGTCCGCGTCCTGCAGGAGCAGGTGTTCAGCCGGGTCGGTGGCCGCACCCGTGTCGAGGCCGACGTGCGGGTGATCGCATCGACCACCAAGGATCTCAACGAGGAGATCCGCAACGGCACCTTCCGCGAGGACCTGTTCTACAGGCTCTCGGTGGTACCGCTGCGCGTGCCGGCACTGACGGAGCGGCGCGAGGACATCCCGTTGCTCGCCGGGCATTTCATGCAGCGCGCGGCCGAGGTGTCGGGGCAGCGCGCGCGATCGCTGGGCGAGGAGGCGGTGGCGATCCTGCAGACGTATCATTGGCCGGGCAACGTGCGCGAGCTGCGCAACATCATCGAGCGGGTGCTGATCATGGCGCCGGGGAGCGCGGACGATCCCATCCGCGCCGACATGCTGCCGGCCGAGTTGTGCGGCGAGTTTGCCGTGGGACGCCGTTCCGAGCGCTCCGGCGAGATCATGGGCATGCCCCTGAAGAATGCCCGCGAACTGTTCGAACGGGAATATCTGATGGCGCAGGTGACGCGCTTCGGCGGCAACATCTCGCGCACGGCGGCGTTCGTCGGCATGGAGCGTTCGGCCCTGCACCGCAAACTGAAGTCACTCGGCATTCAGACCGACGAGAGGTTGCGCGCGCCGGCGGCCGAGGGCTGACGCCACCCCCGGTGCCGTGTCCGGCAGCGATACCCGCAAAGGCACGCGAATTCCATGAAGATCATCGTCTGCGGTGCCGGCCAGGTGGGGTTCAGCATTTCCCGACAACTGGCGATGGAGAACAACGACGTCACCGTCGTCGACGTCTCCGCGGATCTGATCCGGCGCATCAACGACAATCTTGATGCGCAGGGCGTGATCGGCCACGCGTCGCGGCCGGACGTGCTCGATCGCGCCGGCGCCACCGATGCCGACATGCTGATCGCGGTCACCCAGTCCGACGAGGTGAACATGGTCGCCTGCCAGGTGGCGCATTCCCTGTTCCAGGTGCCGATCAAGGTGGCGCGCATCCGCGAGCAGAGCTATCTCGATCCGGCCTGGGCCGATCTCTATGCCCGCGAGCACTTGCCGATCGATGTGATCATCTCGCCGGAGATCGAGGTTGCGCGCTCCATTTCGCGCCGCCTGAAGGTGCCGGGCGCCTTCGAGATGATTCCGCTCGCTGACGACAAGGTGCGGCTGCTGGGCGTGCGCTGCGACGACAACTGCCCGCTGATCAACACGCCGATCCGCCAGCTCACCCAGCTCTTCCCCGATCTCAACATGATCATCGTCGGCATCCTGCGCGACGATCGGCCGACCTACGTCACTGGCACCGACGAGCTGATGGTCGGCGACGATGTCTACTTCGTCGTCGAAACCCAGCAGGTGGGCCGGGCGATGACCGCCTTCGGTCATGAGGAGCCGCACGCCAGACGGCTGTTGATCTGTGGCGGCGGCAACGTCTCCTTGCTGCTCGCCCAGGAGATCGAGCGCGACTATCCGTGGATCAGCACCAAGATCGTCGAAGCCGACGGCGCGCGCGCGGCGGTGGTTGCCAGCATGCTGAGCGGCACGGTGGTGTTGCACGGCGATGTGCTCGATCCGGAAATCCTCGAAGAGGCCGGTGTTGCGTCCTGCGACACCGTGGTCGCCGTCACCGACGATGATGAAACCAACATTCTCGCCTCGGTGCTGGCCAAGCGGCACGGCGCGCGCCGGGCGATCACCTTGGTGAACAAGGGCACCTACGAGGCCCTGGTCAGCACGCTCGGCATCGATGTCGTGGTCAGCCCGCGCAACATCACGGCATCGACCATCCTGCAGCAGATCCGCCGCGGCCGCATTCACGCCGTGCACGCCCTGCGCGAGGGCTTCGGCGAGCTGATCGAAGCCGAAGCGCTGGAGACGTCACCCCTGGTCGGCACCCCCCTGCGCGACGTCAAACTGCCCACTGGCGTCATGGTCGGCGCGGTGGTGCGCAATGGCCAGGTGATCAATCCGCGCGGAACCACCATCGTGCAGAACAAGGATCGCGTCATCTTGTTTGCGGCGTCGGAGGCGGTGCGCAAGGTCGAGCGGCTGTTCTCCGTACGCCTTGAGTACTTTTAGGCGGGCCGGCGGTGGGTGCTGTCGCTTTCGTCAACGGCCGCTACGTTCCCCATCGCCGGGCGATGGTGCACGTCGAGGATCGCGGCAACCAGTTCGCCGACGGTTGCTACGAGGTGATCGCCGTGCGCAACGGCCGGCTGGTCGACGGGGACCTTCACCTCGATCGCCTCGGCCGCTCCCTGAGCGAGCTGCGCCTGAGTTGGCCGATGTCGCGCGCCGCGCTTCGTATCGTGCTGGCCGAGATGGTGACGCGCAACCGCATCGGTGGCTTCGGTATCGTTTATCTCCAGGTGAGCCGCGGGGTGGCGCCACGCAACCATGCCTTTCCGCGCGCCGCGAAGAGTTCCCTGGTGTTGACCGCGCGCAGCCTGCCGGAGCCCAGCCTGGCGAGGGCGCGCCACGGCGTTGGTGTCGTCACCGTGCCCGATCTGCGCTGGCGTCGCTGCGACATCAAGTCGGTCGCGCTGGTGGCCAACGTGCTTGCCAAGCAGGCCGCCGTCGAGGCGGGCGCGTTCGAGGCATGGATGGTCGACGCGCAAGGATTCGTTACCGAGGGCTCGGCGTCGAACGCCTGGATCGTGACCCGGGACGGCACTCTGATCACCCGCGCCGCCGATCAAGCGATCTTGAGCGGCATCACCAGGGCCGTGGTGCTAGAGTTGGCACAAAGCCTGCAGATGCGCTGCGAGCAACGACCCTTTTCCGTCGAGGAAGCGAAGATGGCAGCCGAAGCGTTTCTGACCAGCACGACGTCGCTGGTCAAGCCAGTGGTCGCCATCGATGGCACGCGCATCGGCACCGGCAGCATCGGCCCGATCACCGAGCGTCTGCTGGAGGTCTACTTCGCGCACATCGAAAGGGCGGAGACGCCGAGCGATGGATGACACCGCGCCAAGCGATCAATACGGCGGTCGCGGTCTGTCCCGACCGGCCGCCATCCTGTTCGACTGGGACAACACCTTGATCGATAGCTGGCACGCGATCCAGGACGCGCAAAACCACACCTTCGCCGCCTTCGGCATGGCGCCCTGGTCCCTGGCGGAGACCAAGGAGCGGGTGCGCGGCTCGATGCGCGATACCTATCCCCAGCTATTCGGCGAGCGTTGGCTGGATGCCGGGCGAATCTTCTACCAGCGATTCGCCGAACGCCATCTCGAAACCCTGACGCCGTTGCCGGGTGCTGCGGAACTGCTCGAAGAGCTGTGGTCGGGCGGTGTTGCGCTTGCGGTCGTCAGCAACAAGAAGGGCGATTACCTGCGCGAAGAGGCCGACCGGCTGGGCTGGCAGCCGTGGTTCCGCCGCCTCGTCGGCGCCTTCGATGCCGTGCGCGACAAGCCGGCGATCGAGCCGGTCTTGCTCGCCCTCGAAGACACCGGTATTGCACCGGGTGACGATGTGTGGTTCGTGGGTGATGCCGATATCGACCTCGAATGCGCCAAGAATGCCGGCTGCGTGCCGGTGCTGGTGCGCGGCGAGCCACCGACGGCAGCGGAATCTGCGAACCATCCGCCGGTTCTGCACGTCCCGGACTGCATGGCGCTTTTAAAGGTATTGCGGACCCTGTAAGGTGATGGACAAGCGCAGCAACAACGAAACGACCCTAGTTCACTCGCCAGCGGGGACAGGACGCTCATCTCGCACCTGGAATGCAGCTGCGCAGACCAACGGGGGGCATACCACTTCCACGCAAGCGGCGAGACGGGGAGAAGCGAAAGGGATTCAACCCATGTCCTCGGAGAAGTCACAAAACGTGCAGGACGTGTTCCTTAATCACGTCCGCAAAACCAAGACGCCGGTGACGGTGTTTCTCGTCAATGGTGTCAAGCTCCAGGGCATCATTACGTGGTTCGACCAGTTCTCCGTTCTCTTGCGGCGGGATGGCCATACCCAGCTTGTGTACAAGCACGCGATATCCACGGTGATGCCCTCGGTGCAGATCCAGCTGTTCGAGCCCGATAAGGAAAGCGGCGGCAGCTAGCGCCAGCGGAGCGAGTTGCGGGTGGCCCACCTTTCGGCCGGCGCTGCTCTTCACCGCAATCGCTGCATCGTCATTCACCCGAACACGCGCAAGCCGATGTCCGAACGGGTGCGGCCGGCGGACGCACGCTTGGCCGAGGCCAGCGGCTTGGCCGAAGCGATCGGCCTGCATGTCGCATGCGCCGACGTGGTCAACGTCTCGTCGCTGCGGCCGGCGACCCTGTTCGGGACGGGCGTGGTCGAGCGCCTGAAAGGCGTGATCACCGGCGAGGCAGAGGCGGCAGGCGAGGGGGGCATCGCGGTTGTCATCGTCGATCACCCGCTGACGCCGGTGCAGCAGCGCAATCTTGAAAGGGCCTGGCAGACCAAGGTGATCGATCGCACCGGGTTGATCCTTGAGATTTTCGGAGACCGCGCGCGCACCGCCGAGGGCGAACTTCAGGTCGAGCTTGCCGCGCTCGCCTACCAGCGCAGCCGCCTGGTGCGAAGCTGGACCCACCTGGAGCGCCAGCGCGGTGGCTTCGGCTTCCTGGGCGGGCCCGGCGAAACCCAGCTCGAAACCGACCGCCGCCTGATCGGCGAGCGGATGATGCGCATCCGGCGCGATTTGGAGACGGTGCGCCAGACCCGGGGGCTGCACCGCCGGGCGCGAAGGCGCGTGCCGTATCCGGTCATCGCGCTGGTCGGCTACACCAACGCCGGCAAGTCGACGCTGTTCAACCGCCTGACCGCGGCCGGGGTGTTCGTCGCCGATCAGGTGTTCGCCACCTTGGATCCGACCATGCGGCGGCTCGATCTGCCGTCCGGGCAGCAGGCCATTCTCTCCGATACGGTCGGCTTCATCTCGGACCTGCCGCACGAGCTGGTCGATGCCTTCCGCGCCACGCTGGAGGAGGTCAAGGAGGCCGATCTCCTCGTCCACGTCCGCGATGCCGCGCATCCCGAGAGCGAGGCGCAGCGCGAGGACGTGCTGACCGTGCTGCGCGGCCTGGGCGCCGGCCCCGAGGCCGGCCAGCCGATGATCGAGGTCCTGAACAAGATTGACAGCGTCGGCGCAGAGGATCAGGAGGTGCTTGCCCACCGCGCCGCGCGCGGCACCGTGGCGTGTGTCCTCGCATCGGCGCTCAGTGGGCAAGGCTGTGCCGGGCTGCTCGCGGTTCTTGACGAGCGGCTGACCGGCGGCAAGGAGGTGCTGGAGTATGCGCTGTCGCCCGGCGATGGCGCCGCGATTGCTTGGCTGTACCGCCACGGCGAGGTGCTGGAACGGGCCGACGGCGCCGAGGCGGTGCACTTGAAGGTGCGGCTGGCGCCGGCGGAAGCCGCGCGGTTCGCCCAGCGCGACGGCGCCCGGCAGGCGGCGCCCCGCTGAAGCCGGCCGGCTTCCCGCAACCAAAGCTGGGGGTCTGCAACCAAGATGTTTAGCGCGTTCGACGAGGTCGCACGCATCATCCGTGCCGTCGCGGCCGCCGAGATCGTGCCGCGCTTTCGCAAGCTGGCGCCGGACGACATTCGTCAGAAGGACCATCCCCGCGATCTGGTGACCACCGCCGACGAGGAGGCCGAGCGGGGGCTGAGCGCTGCGCTCACCGCCCTGCTGCCGGGCAGCCGGGTCGTCGGCGAGGAGGCGACGGCGCGCGATCCGGGCGTGCTCGCCGCCCTGGCTGGCGCGGCGCCGGTGTGGGTGATCGATCCGGTCGACGGCACCCAGAATTTCGTGGCCGGCAACGACTACTTCTCGGTCCTCGTCGGGCTGTGCCGGGATGGGACGATGGCGGCGGGATGGAGCTTCCATCCGCTGGCCGATGTCATGGTCTGGGCGGGCCATGGCGCGGGTGCGTTCCGGGACGACGACCGCGGGCGAAGGCAGCTTCGCATCGTGGCCGGCCGCTCGCTGGCGGATCTCGAAGGGGCGCTCGACTACCGCAGTGTGGAAAGGCTCGCGACGCTGCGCGGGGCGAGCCTGACGGCGGTGCCGCGCGCGCGTGTCCGCCGCGGCTCGACCGGCTGCGAGTATATCGAACTTGCGAGCGGGGCACTCGACTTCGCCCAGTACCGGCGGCTGAAGCCGTGGGATCACGCCGCGGGCGTCTTGATCTTCGCCGAAGCCGGTGGTTACGTCCGGCTGCGCGGCAGCCGCGCAGAATACCGGCCGGGGCCGGCGATCTCCGAAGAGACCCTGTTGCTGGCCCCCGACGAGGCGGCGTGGAACGGTCTCGATGCCTTGCTCGGCGAGGCGCCGCTGCCGCGGACGAAGACGAGAGGAGGGGCACGGACGTGACGATCAGGACGGCGTTCATCGGTTTGGGCGTCATGGGCTATCCCATGGCCGGGCACTTGGCGCGCGCCGGCCATGCGGTCACCGTCTACAACCGCACGCAGGCCAAGGCCGAGGAGTGGGCGTGCGCGTACGGCGGCGCCTGGGCGCCGACACCCGCCGCGGCCGCACAGGGTGCCGATTTCGTGTTCACCTGCGTCGGCAACGACGACGACCTCAAGGCGGTGGTCCTTGGTGACGACGGCGCGTTCGCCGGCATGGCTGCGGGCGCGGTGCTGGTCGATCACACGACCGCATCCGCCAAGGTGGCCCGGATGCTGGCGGCCGAAGCGGCGGCGCGGGGGCTGGGCTTCCTCGATGCGCCCGTTTCCGGTGGCCAGCAGGGCGCGCAGAACGGGCAGCTCTCGGTCATGGTGGGCGGTGACCAGGCGGTGTTCGCGCGGGCCGCGCCGGTGATGCAAGCCTACGCCAAGGCGATGACCCTGATCGGTCCGACCGGCGCGGGTCAGCTCACCAAGATGGTCAACCAGATCTGCCTCGCCGGGTTGACCGAGGCGCTGGCGGAAGCGCTCAACTTCGCGACCCGCGCCGGCCTCGACGGCGACAAGGTGCTGGCCGCCATCGGCAAGGGCGCGGCACAGTCATGGATGATGGACCATCGCGCGACGACCATGCTGGAGGATCGCTTCGACTTCGGGTTCGCCGTCGACTGGATGCGCAAGGATTTGGGGATCGCCCTCGACGAGGCGCGCGGCAACGGCGCCGGCCTGCCGGTCGCCGCGCTGGTCGATCAGTTCTACGCGGAAGTCCAGAACGCGGGCGGCGGTCGGCTCGACATCACGTCTCTGATCCACCGCCTCGGGCGGCCTTGAGCCGCGGCGGTCCTAAAAGGCGGCGATGCCGGTCTGGGCGCGGCCCAGGATCAGGGCATGGATGTCGTGCGTGCCCTCATAGGTGTTCACCGTTTCCAGGTTCATCAGGTGGCGGATGACGTGGTAGTCGTCGGCGATGCCGTTGGCGCCCAGCATGTCACGGGCCTGACGGGCGATGTCGAGGGCCTTGCCACACGAATTGCGCTTGATCAGCGAGATGGTCTCGGCCGGGCAGCGGCCCTGGTCGAGGAGACGGCCGGCGCGCAGGCACGCCTGCAGGCCGATGGCGATTTCGGTCTGCATGTCCGCGAGCTTCTTCTGGATGAGCTGGTTGGCGGCGAGCGGCCGGCCGAACATCTGGCGCTCCAAGGTGTAGCGGCGCGCGGCGTGCCAGCAGAATTCCGCCGCACCGAGCGCCCCCCAGGCGATGCCGTAGCGCGCCTTGTTCAGGCAGCCGAACGGGCCCTTGAGGCCGCGGATGTCGGGCAGCGCGTTGGCTTCCGGGACGAACACGCCGTCCATCACCACCTGGCCGGTCGGTGACGCGCGCAACGAGAACTTGCCCTCGATCGCGGGCGTGGCGAGGCCCGCCATGGCGCGTTCGACGACGAAGCCGCGGATGGCGCCTTCACACTTGGCCCAGACGATGATGACATCGGCGATCGGCGCGTTGGTGATCCAGGTCTTGGTGCCGGTCAGCAGGTAGCCGTCCGCCACCGGCTCGGCGCGCGCGCGCATCCCGCCGGGATCGGAACCGAAATCCGGCTCGGTGAGCGCAAAGGCACCGATCAGCCGGCCGGCCGCCAGGCCCGGCAGGAAGCGGCCGCGCAGCGCCTCGGTGCCGCAGGCGTAGATCGGATACATCACCAGCGAGGACTGCACGCTCAGCGCCGAACGATAGGCGGAGTCGACCCGCTCGATCTCGCGCGCAATCAGGCCATAGGCCACTTCACTCGCGCCCGCCCCGGCCGCGGCCGGTGGCAGGCTGGCGCCGAGCAGACCGTTGACGCCCATTTCCCGGTAGATGGCGGGGTCGAACCGCTCCCGGCGGTTGGCTTCGAGGATGCGTGGCATCAAGCGGTCTTGCGCAAACGCGCGGGCCGCATCGCGCACCAAGCGCTCGTCTTCGCTCAACTGGTCATCGAGGAGGAATGGATCGTCCCAGCGAAAGCGGCCGGCATCCGCATCGGTGCGTTGCATGAAGGTGCCCTCGGCCCCTGGTCGATGTGCATGCTGCGGTGCCCTCCTGGACGGCAGCAAGAGCAGCGTAGACAAGGCACGAGCCGATGTCGATCTCCGAAGCGCGGATTCAAGGCGGCAAAAAAGTTATAACATATTGTTATTAAAGAATAATGCTATCCATCTCCTCCGGATCGTCGCCTTCTGTCGTCCGATGTCGTCAATGGGTTCCGCGCTGCATCACGGCTGGAGGGGAGAGTACGATCGCGCGTTGTTCGCAACCGAACCGCCGCGTGGGTCACATAAATAGGAATATGGTCTGGATCGGGGCGATGAAAAGGGGTGGTGCGGCGCGTGTCGCGGCCCGGGGTGGCCAAGAGCCGCGCAACGGGGAACCGCCCAAGAAAGAAAAGGAAACCCGGCCGCCGGGCTTGGGAGCGCGCCCGACCGGCGACCGGGTCCAACATTCTTCGGCTTACTTGAGCGTTAAGCCGGGAATGGCGACCGGCAGCGCCGGAAGGATCGCCAACAGACCGGCAGGCAGGCCAGAGATGGTGGTTGGCATGCTGGTTGGTACCTTGGCGATGATGGCGGCCGAGGCAACGAGCGGTCCGAGCAAGGCCGATTGTAGCGAAGTCAAGGTCGGTGTCGTCACGGCCGGTGTGGTGGCGCCGGCGGTGACGAGGTCCAGTTGACGATCGGTCAGCGTCAGTGCGGAGGCCGAAGCCCCCGAGGTCATCGCGCCGAGGAGGGGAAGCGCAAGGACGAGTTTCTTCATTGTCATGCTCCAGCGAGGGTGATGCCACATATGCGCGCAGGCATCGTGAGAACCACCATAACGAATTTGCATATTTTATGAAAATCCCCATTTGGTTGTCTTTATTGCAAACATGTATCCTGTAACGGGCAGTTGATTGCCAATCGCCCGGCATGGCGTGTGGCCACTTTCGGTGCCGCAAGCGGATCGAGGGTGCCGGTCGCGAAGGTCGAGCATGCGCCAGCCGATTGCCTGGTGCGCAGCGGTTCAGAAATCACGTATAAGATGTATATAAAATTTTACCTCAACTGGGACTGGTTCTGGTCGGGTGGCGCGCGTAGAGTGCACCGCAGCCTATACAGGCTTTGTTTGTGGACGACGTTCGGGAGGACACTCGAAATGAATCTCAAGGCAATGGCCGCGGCGGCCACGCTCGGTGCGGCGGTATTGGTCGGCCCGGCGATGGCGGCAGAGCCGATCACGCTCGACGCGGCGCAGATGGACCAGGTGGCGGCCGGCGCGCTGGCGTTCGTTCTCGCCAACGGCTCAAGCATCATCCTGGCGAAGCAGTTCAATATCCCCACGGGTACGGCGACATACGTCTCGCCCGTGTACACCTTCGGCACCTACGTGTTTGCCTTCGTGGTCGGGCCCGCCAGCTAGAGTCTGCGGCCGATCAAGCAGGACGCGTCGCCCTGAACATCGGCGGCGATCGCGAAATCCGACGGCGGCCGGCACCCGGGTACCGCCGTCGTTCCGACCGGAGCCAAGCCAGAAAGTGCGAAGAAGCGGCCCGGCGGGTTGGCGCTGACGGCCGAAGGTGGCGGGTGTAACAGCCAAGGCCGCCTTCGGCCGGTCTTTTTTGAGAAGGCCTTTCTTTCAGAGGGCCTTAACGGCGCGTGCCACCATGGCTATCGGGCGGCTTAGTACTGTCTCCTCGCCGGTTCAAAAAAGGGTGCGCCCGAAATGCATTGCCGTCAAACTGACTGCGCGGTAGTATGCATGGTGTTTACACACGGTCAGAATGTGTAAACCACGATAGGGGGAGCAATCATGATCAAGTTCAAGGCAATGGCCGCGGCGGCCACGCTCGGCGCGGCGGTAGTGGCCGGACCGGCGATGGCGGCAGAGCCGATCACGCTCGATGCGGCGCAGATGGACCAGGTGGCGGCCGGCGCGCTGGCGTTCGTTCTCGCCAACGGCTCAACCATCATCTTGGCGAAGCAGTTCAATATCCCCACCGGTACATTGACGTACACCTCAGAGCCGATCACCTTCGGTAGCTGGGTGTTTGCTTTCGCCATCGGTCCCAGCAGTGGTTAGGTAACCTGAGCCGTTGGAACGGCAGTCGTTGCCCTGAATGTCGGCGGCGATTGCGATCCTGGGGCGGCAGCCAACGGTGCTGCCGCCGTTTTTGTGATCACAGGCAAACCAGGGTATGCGCTGCGCGGGCTCGCCAAGTTGGGGAAGGTCAACAAGCGGCGCAGCGCAGATGTGGACCAGGTGGCGGCGGCCGCGATTGCGATCGGTCGGCGGTGAATACGGCCTTTTCTCGACCGGCCGCGACGGCGTAGGATCGGATGATCAGCGCCGCGTGCGGCAGGGAGAAAAGCGTGGCATCCCCCCATCCAGTACGAGCGACGATCGTGCCGTCGATGACGGCGACGGTGCCGGCAGGCGTCGTCCGGAGGGCGCCTGACGGGGCCTGACGGCGATGCGAACGCGACTGTTCCGGGACCCGAGCCGCGTGCTCGTCATCGGCTTCGCAGCCGCGATGGCGATTGGCAGCGTGCTGCTGGCCCTGCCCATTGCCCATAACGGGCCGCCCGTCGGCTTCCTCGACGCCCTGTTCACCGCCACCAGCGCGGTCTGCGTCACCGGGCTGACCGTCGTCGATACCGGCAGCCGCTACAACGGCTTCGGCCAGGCGGTGATTCTGCTGCTGATCCAGTGCGGCGGCGTCGGGATCACCACGCTTTCGACGACGCTGTTGCTGCTGATGGGCGAACGCGCCTCGCTGACCTCGACCGAGGCCGTCGCCGAGACCCTGACGACCCGGCGCGGCACGGCAATCGGCCCGCTCTTGCGCCGGGTGCTGCTGTGGACGTTGGCAATCGAGGCCATGGGGGCCGCGGTGCTGTTTGTCACCGAGGTCAAGCGCCTGCCGCTCGACGAAGCGATCTGGTCGGCGGTGTTCCACGCCGTCAGCGCGTTCTGCAACGCGGGCTTTGGCCTGCGTCCGGACAATCTGACCGCGGACCGGCTGAATGCCTGGGTCGTGCTGCCGATCGCGGTGCTGATCGTCTTGGGCGGCCTCGGCTTCTCCGTGCTGACCGAGACCGTCGGCTGGCTGAAGAAGCCGCGCCGCCAGCGACGGCCGCTCAGCCTGCACAGCAAGCTCGTCTTCGCGGCGACTGGCGTGCTGCTGGTCATCGGCATGCTTGGCTTCGCGGTCCTGGAGCGCGACAACCTGCTGCGCGAGGCGGGCAGCAAGGACTGGTTCCTGACGAGCCTGTTCGCCGCGGTGACACCGCGCACCGCCGGCTTCAACACGGTCGCCTACGACCACGTCACCACCGCCACGCTCTACCTCACGATTCTCTTGATGCTGATCGGCGGTTGCCCCGGCTCGACCGCCGGCGGCATCAAGGCGACGACGGTGGGCGTGATGTACGCGATGGCCCGGGCGCGGCTGTTGGGCAGGCCGACCATCGATCTGTTCGGTCGCGGGATTCCGGCCGAAGCGATCGGCAAGGCGACCACCGTGTTCACGCTCGCCATTCTGACGGCAATCACCGGCGTTATCCTGCTTGCTTCCTTCGAGGTTGGCGATCATCCCCATCCGGAAAGCGTCAACTGGTCGCTGGGGCTGTTTTTCGAGGCGGTGTCTGCGCTCGGAACCGTGGGATTGTCGACGGGCATCACGCCCGAACTGACCGCGGCCGGCAAGGTCGTGCTAATCGTGCTGATGTTCATCGGCCGCCTGGGGCCGCTCACCATGGCGGTGGCGATTTCGAGGCGGAGCCGGCCGGTCCGTCTGCGGTACGCCGAAGAGGCGGTGATGATCGGCTGAGGGCGGGGTAGGGCGCCGCGTGGCGCTCGGCGTTCGGCTCTACCGGCGTATGGGGCAAGGAGAAACTCGTCGTGCGCGTCGCTGTCCTCGGTCTCAGTGATTTCGGCTATCCGCTCGCGCTCAAGCTGCACGAGATCGGCAACGAGGTGATTGCCGTCGATCGCAACCGCGAGCCGGTACAGCGGATCAAGGACTACGTCACCAAGGCGGTGGTCGCCGACGTCGCCGACCGCGCCGCGCTCGAAGAGCTCGGCATCGGCCACGTCGATGTCGTCCTGGTCAGCATCGGCCGGCGCCTAGAATCGCTGGTGCTCGTGACCCACTACCTGAAGCAGGCCGGCGTGCCGCGGATCGTCGTCAAGGTCGCCGACGAGGAACAGGGCAAGATCCTGGCTCTGGTGGGAGCGACGGACGTCGTGCAGCCCGATCGGGACATTGCTGCCAAAGAGGCCGCGTTGCTTACTTTTCCCAAGCTGGTCGATTATGCCATCTTGAGCCGGCAAGTCCGCATCGTCGCCCTTACCGCGCTCGACCAGTGGGTGGGGCGGACCCTGGGCGACTTCAATCGCCTGAAACGATCGCAGTTGCACGTGATCGCGGTCGATCCGGCGGGCGACGATACGCCGCCGATCGTGCCAGGACCCGACTACCGGATCGCCGAGGGCGACATCCTGGTGATCCTGGGCGCGCTCCACGACCTGTTGCGGGAGCTGCGCGAGTAACCACGAGTAACCAAAGGAGCACGTTCGGTCCACCGGCAAGACGTTCGGCACGGTTGCAGCCGGGTGGCGGGGCGCCAGGATCGCTCTTGTGGGTGAACAGTCGCCGCCGCACTGCCGCGGACGGCAGCAAGGAGACAGAGATGACGCGTATTCTCACCGCCTTCGACGAGGCGATCGGCACCATCGTGCTCAACCATCCGGAAAAGCGCAACGTGCTCAGCGAAGCGCTGATCGAAGAGCTGCTCGGCGCCTGCGAGGCGTTTCGGGGGCGCAAGGCGCGCGCCCTGGTGTTGCGGGCGCCGGCGGGAAGCAAGGTGTGGTCGGCCGGGCATGACGTTTCCGAGCTTCCCGACGCCGGCCGCGATCCGCTGGGCTGGAGCGATCCGCTGCGCGTGCTGGTCCGCGCCATGCAGGAATTTCCGGCGCCGGTCATCGCCCTGATCGAAGGAGGGGTGTGGGGCGGCGCCTGCGAGGTGGCGATGGCCTGCGACATGCTCGTCGCGACGCCGGAATCGACCTTCGCGATCACCCCTGCCAAGCTCGGCCTGCCGTATAATCTCGGCGGCGTGCTCACCTTGATGAATGCCGTGCCGCTGCCGGTGGCCAAGGAAATGCTGTTCACCGCCCAGCCGATCCCCGCCGCGCAGGCCCTCAACCTCGGCATCATCAACTACATCAGGCCGGCCGATCAGATCGAGGCGTTCGTGCACCAGATGGCGCGGCAGATCGCGGCCAACGCTCCCCTTGCGATTGCGGTGATGAAGGAGGAGCTGCGACTGCTGGCGAGCGCGCACTCGATCACGCCGGAGCTGTTCGAGCGGATGCAGGGAATGCGCCGCGTCGTTTACGACAGCGACGACTATCAGGAAGGACTCGAAGCCTTTCGCAGCAAACGGCCGCCGCGCTTCCGTGGCGCGTAAGCGGGCAGTCGCGGACGCGGCCAAGCGCGCACCGGGCGCAGCGACGCCACGTGTCCTACTGGACCTGCCCGCGGATCTCGCCTTCGGGATAGCGATTCGAATGGACGTTCACGTAGGCGTCGCCCTCCTTCAGATCGGCGATCAACGCGTCCAGCGACCGTCCTTCGAGCGGCCCCACCAGGTTGCCCGCCGCGATGGAGCCTTCGGCCAGCACGCCGGTGAACGTGCCCTTGATCAGCTTCGGCGGCGGGCGATCGGGATACAGCCACGCCACCGCGGGCCCCGTCGCATCGGGTTTGCCCAGGTGGATGTGGGCCAGCGTCACGTTCTCGATGTCGGCAACGCTCAACCGGTAGCGTATCGCCTGCCGGTCCTTGGTGAGCCAGAACAGCGCCTCTCCGTGCGCCGGTGTGTTGACCGACATCGGCACCGTGGTGGCGGTCAGTGTGGCGCGGTAATCGGGACCGTCATCGGCAACGGCAGTTGCGCCCATCGCGAACAGCGCCAAAGTCCCGAGGAGAACCCGCATCGCCCGCATCGTTCGCTCCCTTCGTCTTTCAAGGCGTCCGGCGGTCCGGCGGCGCTTGTTCTGCGCCGCTAAGTCACTGCCAGCGTCCGCACATCCGCCCAGCAGCGCCGAGCGCCTTGCTTCACGACATGCCAAAAGCGAGCTTCTCCGACAGAGTCTAGCTTTCCAGGGCGCTGCGGTCCAGCCTCTCCCTCGCTTTGGGGCGCGCGTGCAGTCGTCGGGCTTCACTGCCTGTCTTCCGTGCTGCCCGCCTGCCAGTGTCGCACCCTACGGCGTAGGCGGTACGATAACAGACGGCTCCGCTGCCCAGTCGGCCAGGCGGGCAAGCTCGGCGCGCAACGCGGCGATGCCGGTGCCGGTGCGCGCGCTGGTGCACAGCACGTCGGGGTGGGCGGCGGTATGCGCGGCGAGGCCACGGGCGGTTGCCCTGCGCTGCGCTGCCAGCGTCCGATCGTCGAGCTTGTCGCACTTGGTCAGGACAAGCTGGTAGGACACGGCGCGCCGGTCGAGCAGGGTGGCGACGCGCCCGTCGATCTCCTTCAGGCCGTGGCGGGCGTCGGCGAGCAGGAACACCCGGCGCAGCGACGGCCGGCCGCTCAGGTAGGCCTCGATCAGCCGGGTCCACTGTGCCACCATCGCCTTCGGCGCGGCGGCGTAGCCATAGCCGGGCAGATCGACCAGCATCAGCCGCTCGCCCAGATTGAAGAAGTTGAGCTGGCGGGTGCGCCCGGGCGTCACCGACGTCGCCGCCAGTTTCTGCCGGCCGGTGAGCGCGTTGATCAGGCTCGACTTGCCGACGTTCGATCGCCCGGCAAACGCCAGTTCCGGCAACGCCGGTGCCGGCAACTGCTCGATCCGCGTGGCGCCGAGGACGAAACGGCAGGCTTGCGCGCACAACAACCGTCCGGCCTCGCACAGCGCGTCGTCGGAGATGGCCGCCGGCCCGCCACCGCCGCCATCACCGCCGTTCAACGCGGCTTGCCGGCGCGGCGCATGATCGCCCACTGCTGGATGATGGACAGGGTGTTGTTCCAGGCCCAGTAGATCACGAGACCCGCCGGGAAATGCGCCAGCAGAAACGTGAACACCACCGGCAGCAGCATGAACATCTTCGCCTGCACCGGATCGGGCGGCTGCGGATTGAGCTTCTGCTGCAGCCACATCGAGATGCCCATGATCAACGGCCAGGCACCGAGATTAATCACGGCCGGAATCGTCGTGGCGGGGTCCCAGGCGATCAGGCCGAACAGGTTCCACACCGAGGTCGGATCCGGCGCCGAGAGGTCCCTGATCCAGCCGAAGAACGGCGCGTGCCGCATTTCGATGGTGACGAACAGGACCTTGTACAGCGCGAAGAACACCGGGATCTGGATGAACATCGGCAGGCAACCCGACGCCGGGTTGACCTTCTCGCGCTTGTAGAGCGCCATCATCTCCTGGTTGAAGCGCATCTTGTCGTCGCCGAGGCGCTCCTTTAAGCGCGCGATCTCCGGCTGCAGCTTGCGCATCTTGCTCATCGCCACGTAGGACTTGTTGGCGAGCGGGAAGAACAGCGCCTTGACCGTGACGGTCAGCAGCAGGATGGCGATGCCGAGGTTGCCGACCCACTCCTTGATGTGGATAAGGAACAAGAACAACGGCTTGGTCAGGAAATAGAACCAGCCGAAGTCGATCGCCCGGTCGAACCGTTCGATCTTCAGTTCGTCCATGTAGCGGTCAAGGAGACGGACCTCCTTGGCCCCGGCGAACACGCGGGTGGCTGCCTGCGCGCTCCCTCCGGGCGCCACCGTGACCGCCGGGCCGACCAGATCGACCTGGTAGCGGTCCTGGTTTGCCGGACGCTCGTGCAGGAAGCGGGCGCTGATCGCCTCGGTCGTTCCGGGAATGAGGGCGGCGAGCCAGTACTTGTCGGTGATCCCGGCCCAGCCGCCCACCGATTTCTTCTGCACGCTGCCCGACTTGTCGAGATCCTTGTACTTGATCTCGTCGAGCGTGCCGTCGAACACGCCGAGCGGGCCTTCGTGCAAGATGTAATAGCCACTGGTATGCGGCGTTCCGTAGCGCGAGACCAGGGCGTACGGGCTTGCCGTGATGGTGCTCGCCGAATGGTTCTCGATGGCTTCGGTGACGGTGAACAAATAGTCGCGGTCGACGCTGAACGTTCGCTTGAAGGTAACGCCGGCGGGGTTGGTCCAGGACAGGGTGGCCGGCGTGTCGGGCGTCAGCGTGTCGCCATCGGCCGTCCACAGCGTCTGCGCGTCGGGCAGGCCGCCGGTGGCGCCGGTATCGACCCAGCCGAACTGGCTGAAGTAGGCATCGCTGCTTCCCGCCGGTGAAAACAGCACGATCTCCTTGCTGTCCGGGGCGATGGTCTCGCGGTAATCGGCCAGCATCAGGTCGTCGAGGCGGCCGCCGATCAGCGCGATCGAACCATCGAGGCGTGGCGTGCGGATGCGCACGCGTGGCGAGGCGGCAAGCGTCTGGTCACGCGTTTCCCTGGCCGACGGCACGACCGGGGACGGTTGCGCCGGCGTTGGTGCCGCGACATCGGTCGGCGCGGCGGGGACGACCGCCGCAGGCGCCGTCGTCTCGCCCGCCGGGGCTTGCGTCAGCTCGCCGCTCGCAGGTGGCGGCGGTGGTGCCGGCGGTTTGGGATAGAGCTTGTCCGAGAGGTATTGGAAGCCGACCAAGATGAGGACGGACAGCGCGATGGCAAGGATGACGTTGCGGTTCTCGGTCATGGCGCGGGCCTCGTCGCGGGCGATGCGCGTCCGGCTGCGCGCGAAGGGGGGCGTGGCGATGGGTGGACGACGGCTCCACGGCACGGAAGATCCGGAACCGGATCGTGGCCGAACGATCCCCACGGATGGCACCGCGCGATCCGGCGCACGGAGAGCCAGCCGCCGCGCACGAAGCCGTATCGGCGCAGGGCTTCGAGGGCATAGGCCGAGCACGTCGGCTGGAAGCGGCACACCCCCGGCCACAGGGGCGACAACAGGTAGCGGTAGGCGATGATCACTGCACGCGCAAGAAAGGAGAGTGGTCGCATGGCCAACGATCCTCCATCCTTCCTTCAGCGCGGCGAACGCGCGGCGCGGCGCAGCACACCTAAGCGCTGCAGGCCGGACCGCACGTCGGCGACGAGCTGAACAAAGGGACGTTGCAACGTCGCCTGGCGGGCAATCAACACGTAATCGAAGCCGGGCATGGCGAGGGCGGGCAGCACCTCGCGCGCGGCGGCGCGCAAACGGCGGCGGGCGCGGTTGCGGGCGACGGCATTGCCGATCTTGCGGGTCGCGGTCACGCCGAGGCGGAGCTGATCAGCAATCTCAGTCATATCGCCCTCAGCGCTACGGCGCAAAACCTGCAGAACCAGCCCGGGCAAGGCCGAGGACCGCCCCTTACGGGCGATGCGTACGAATTCGGCGCGGCGCTTGAGGTGCGGAAGACCGCATGTCACGGGCGCATCAGGCGGACAGGCGCTTGCGTCCCTTGCGACGCCGGTTGGAGAGAACACGCCGCCCACCGACGCTCTCCATACGGTGCCGGAAACCGTGACGCCGCTTGCGAATGAGCTTGCTTGGTTGATAGGTGCGCTTCACGGCGCCGCTCCGTCGGGAAAGTCGGCCCGCTGTATACGGGCTCCATCGGAGCGTGTCAACGCCACCTCCCGTCCGCGGCATTGCGCCGCGGGGCGGCGATCACGCCGTGGTGAGCGGTGTTGAATGGCATCGACGCCGTGCGCTGGCCTAAGCTCGGACGCGATGAACGCAGCCCAACCCGCGACCCCACACCCGATCGATCCGGCCGATGGACCGCTGGACGCGTGCGCGCGACCGCCGGTAGCGGCGGGCACACGGCGACGGCTGGCACGCTGGCTGCCGCTTCTGGTGCTGGCCGGGGTGGCGGCCGTGCTCTTTGCCAGCGGCGCCTATCGGTGGGTCAGCTTCGAGACGCTGCGCCAGCATCGCGGCGCGCTTGAGGCCTGGATCGGCGCGCACCGGGCGGTGGCCGCGCTCGCCTTCGTCGCGCTCTATGCCGCGGGAACCGTGCTGGTGCCGCCGTCGGGAACGGTGCTGACCGTCGCGGGCGGCTTCCTGTTCGGCTGGGCATGGGCCACCGTGCTGGTGGTCGTCGGTGCGACCATCGGTGCGACGCTCTTGTTCCTTGCCGCGCGGATGTCGCTCGCCGAAGGCTTGCGCGCGCGGGCCGGGCCGGCCATTCGGCGGATCGAGGCCGGCTTCCGCGCGAACGCGGTCAGCTACATGTTGGTGCTGCGGCTGGTGCCGTTGTTCCCGTTTTGGCTGGTCAACGTTGCGCCTGCGTTCCTTGGCGTTCCCCTTAAGACGTACATCGTCACCACCTTTTTGGGAATCATTCCGGGAACGGCCGTCTATACGGTGTTTGGCGCCGGCCTGGGCAACGTCCTCGCCAGCAATCAGGAGATCTCGCTCGCCGGCGTGCTGTCGCCGGAGATCGTGGCGAGCCTGCTCGGTCTTGCCGTGCTCTCGGCGCTGCCGTCGCTCTACAGATGCTGGCGCGGCCGCAACGGCGCTCGCGTCGGCGAATAGGGGGCGCCTCGCTAGGCGAGGTGGGGGGCAAGGGAGCAGCAACGTGCACACGCTCACCGCGGATCTGTGCGTCATCGGTGCCGGCGCCGGTGGTCTTTCGGTCGCCGCCGGAGCCGCGCAGTTGGGCGCGCGTACGGTCCTCATCGAGCGCGGCCGAATGGGGGGAGACTGCCTGAACACCGGCTGCGTGCCGTCGAAGGCGCTGCTGGCGGCGGCACACATCGCGGCGTTGCCGGCCCGCGCACCGGATTTCGGCATCGGACTGCCGCGCGCATCCGTCGATTTCGTCGCCGTGCACCGACACGTCCACGCCGTGATCGCCGGCATTGCGCCCAACGATTCGGTCGAGCGGTTCGAGGGCTTGGGCGTGCGGGTGCTGCGCGCGCATGCCCGCTTCGCCGATGCCGGCACCGTCGTCGCCGGTGACTGGCGGATCGCGGCGCGCCGCTTCGTGGTCGCCACCGGCTCCGCGCCTGCGGTCCCGCCGATCCCCGGCCTTGCCGACGCCGGCTTCGTGACCAACGAGACCCTGTTCGAGCTGACCGAAGCACCCGCCCACCTGATCGTCATCGGCGGCGGTCCCATCGGCATCGAGATGGCGCAGGCGTTCGCCCGGCTCGGCAGCCGGGTGAGCGTGGTGGAAATGGCCTCGATCCTGCCGCGCGACGATCCGGAGCTGGTCGCCGTCGTCCGGGAGCGGTTGCGGGAAGACGGTGTCGCGCTGCTTGAGGCGGTCGCGGTGCGGGCGGTGGCGGGACGTGCCGGCGACCTTGCCGTCGTCATCGAGCACGCCGGCCGGCAGACGCGGATCACGGGCTCGCACCTCTTGGTTGCCGCCGGCCGCCGGCCGTGTGTCGAGGATCTCGATCTGGAGCGTGCCGGCATCGCGTACACCCGCTCGGGAATTGGGGTGGACGCCCGGCTGCGCACCAGCAACCGCAAGGTGTTCGCCATCGGCGACGTCATCGGCGGGCCGCAGTTCACCCATGTCGCCGGCTATCATGCCGGCATCGTCATCAAGAACGCGTTGTTCCGCGTTCCGGCGCGCGCCGACCATCGCTTGGTGCCGCGGGTGACCTACACCGACCCGGAGCTGGCCCAGGTCGGCCTGTCCGAGGCCGAGGCGCGGGCAGGGGAACGGGCAGGGGAGCGCGGCATCCGCGTGCTGCGCTGGCCCTACGACGAGATCGATCGCGCCCGGGCCGAGCGACGTTCCGACGGGCTCGCCAAGGTGATCATCGGCCGGCGCGGCCGGATCCTCGGCGCCGGCATCGTCGGCGCGGCGGCGGGCGAGCTGATCCAGTGCTGGTCGCTCGCCATGCATGCGCGGTTGGGCATCGGGCGCGTCGCGACGATGATCGCCCCCTATCCGAGCTACGGCGAGATCAACAAGAAGATCGCCGGCAGCGCGTTCACGCCGGCGCTGTTCAGCGCACGCACGCGCCGGCTCGTCCGCTGGTTGTCGCACTTGCCCTGATCTAGGCCCGCCCTGACCTAGGCCCGCCCTGACCTAGGATGGCCCTGACCTAGGATGGCCCTGACCTAGGATGGCCCTGACCTAGGATGGCCCTGA
>CAYNYW010000006.1:0-34610 GCA_964401555.1 uncultured Defluviicoccus sp. | reverse complement strand
CCTAGGATGGCCGCTGTCCGTACGCTTTCGGCTCTCGCAAGGGCTGAAGCGCGCTATAGTCCTGCACCATGACGGGAGGCAGCGCACAGCATCGGCCGGGATGGGCGAGCGGACTGCCGGCGCGCCTGCTCGCGCTGACGGCGCTGTTCGTCATCGTGTCCGAGGTCCTGATCTACGTCCCCTCGATCGCGCGTTTTCGCCACACCCAACTCGAAGAGCACGTCGCGCGGGCGCATATCGCCGTGCTTGCCCTGGAGGCGACGCCGGACAACATGGTCTCGCCGGAGCTTGAGCGCGATCTGTTGTTCCACGCCAGCGCTTACTCCCTGCTGCTGACCACCCCGGAGCGGCGGATCCGCATGCTGGGCACCGATCACGAGCCGGCGGTCGACGCCAGCTACGATCTGCGTGGCATGGGAGCGTTCGACATGATCTACGCGGCCTTCGTCACGCTGACGCAAGGCCACAATCGCATCCTGCGCATCATCGCGAACTCGCCCAGGGTCCCCGCCGATACCATCGAGATCGTCATCGACGAGGCGCCGCTGCGCGCAGCGATGCTCGGCTATTCCCGGCGCATCGTGCAGCTCACCGTCATCATCTCGCTCCTGACCGCCGGTCTCGTCTATCTGAGCCTGCACCGGCTCCTGGTGCGCCCGATGCTGCGCATCTCCGACAGCATGATGCGCTTTCGCGCCAATCCCGACGATGAACGGGCCATCGTCGTGCCGTCGGCGCGGCGCGACGAGATCGGACTGGTCGAGCGCGAACTGCAGACGATGCAGCACGATCTGCGCGCCGCGTTGCGCCAGAAGACGCGGCTCGCCGCGCTGGGCGGGGCCGTCGCGAAGATCAATCACGATCTGCGCAACACGCTGGCAACGGCGGTGCTCGCCTCGGACCGGCTGACGCAACTGTCCGATCCCGAGGTCAGGCGGGTGGCGCCCAAGCTCTACGATGCGATCGACCGTGCCGTCGCCTTGTGCGCGCGCACGCTGACGTTCGCCCGCGATGACCAGCCGTCGCTGCAGGAATCCCGGTTCCCGCTGAAGGCGCTGGTGGCAGAGGTGGCCGCGAGCCTGCCGACGACGGACGGCGCGTCCGGGTCATCCGCCTGCACGCTGGAGTACCGTGGGGCCGACCTCGATGTGCAGGCCGATCGCGACCAGTTGTTCCGCGTGTTCTCGAACCTCGCGCTGAACGCCGCCCAGGCCGGCGCGCGGCGGATCACGGTTCGGGTGAGAAGCGAAGGCGGCGGCAAGGCGATCGACATCGAAGACGATGGCCCCGGCATCGCCGAGACACTGCAGCCGCGGCTGTTCCAGCCGTTCGCCGGCTCCGGGCGCGACGGCGGCTCGGGTCTCGGTTTGCTCATCGCGCGGGAGATCATCTGCGACCACGGTGGCGACCTGCTGCTTGTCGCCACCGGCGCGCAGGGAACCACCTTCCGCATCGCCTGGCCGCCGCGGCGGACGCCCCGCGCGGCGCGCGCGCGAAAGCGCGGCAAGGCGGCGGAAACCGGCGAAAAGGGCTTGCGCCGATTCGCGGAATAAGCAAGGTATGATGCAGTGCAGCGAACGGAGGAGCGGGATGCATCAGGCCGGCCGATGGATCGTAGGCGCAATGATGACGGTGATTGGTCTGTTCGCGCTGTACCTCGCCTCACGGGCCGAGGATGCCGTCATGTATTACAGCGGTCTCGGCTTCTTCGTCGCCACCGTGCTGTTCAATTTCTTCCAGATCAAGCAGGTGTTCGACGAGCAGGGCGGGCATTAAGCCGACCGCGCGAGGCGGGCGGCGCGCTGCTGCGCACGCGGACGTCGGGCGTCGCCTTCTAAAGGGCGGCCCATACCTCGTGCCCGCCGTCCCAGATCATGCGCAGCGCCACGTAGAGGATGATCGCGAGGCCGCCGTAGGCGATCCAGCGGTGGCGCTGCAACAGCCCCGCGACCAGGGTGGCGGCAAAGCCCATCAGCGCGACGGACAGGGTGAGACCGATGATGAGGACGGTGGCGTGCGCGCGCGCCGCGCCGGCGACGGCAAGCACGTTGTCGAGCGACATCGAGACATCGGCGACGATGATCTGAGCGACGGCGGATCCGAAGCTCTTCTCAATGGGCGCCGTCGACGGTCCGTCTTCGAGCACGGCCTCGGCCTGTGCTTCCGAAGCCATGTGCCCGGCCTGCAGCTCGCGCCACAGCTTCCAGGACACCCACAGCAACAGGAGTCCGCCGGCCAGCAGCAGGCCGACGACCTGCAGCAGTTCCACGGTGACGCTGGCAAAGGCGATGCGCAGCAGCGCGGCGGCGGCGACGCCGGCAACGATGGCGCGGTGACGATGACGGGGCGGCAGCCCCGCCGCCGCCATGCCGACGACGATTGCATTGTCGCCGGCGAGCGCGACATCGATCAGCACCACGGAGACGAGCGCGGTCAGCGCTTCGGGAGTGGCTAGCGATAAGAGCACGATGATGTTCCGGGTGAAGCGTCCGTTCTAGCGGCCGCGCAGGAGCGAGCCGAGGACGCCGCGGACGAGTTGGCGGCCGAGCTGGCTGCCAAGGGTTCGCGCCGCGCTGCGCACGAAGGTCTCGGCGATTCCCGGCGCCGGTGCCCGCACGCGCGTCGGCGCCGCCGGCTGGCGGCCGGCCGCGCGGGTCGTCGTCTGCGCCGCGCCGGCGACCGACTTCGCTAGCGCCGCGGCATCGGCGCGGCCCTTCAGAAGCTCGTACGCCGATTCGCGATCGACGCTCTGGTCGTAGTGCGTGCCGATGGGGCTTGCCCGACGCGCCTGCGCCTTCTCGGGCGCCGACGCCGGCCCGACCTTGGCCGTCGGCGGGCAGATCATGGTGCGCTGCACGATGCCGGGAATGCCCTTCTCCTCCAGGGTCGAGACCAGCGCCTCGCCGACTTCGAGCGCGGTGATCGTCTGTTCGGCATCGAAATTCGGATTCGGGCGGAAGGTCGCGGCCGCCGCCTTGACCGCCTTCTGATCGCGGGCGGTGAACGCGCGCAAGGCGTGCTGGACGCGGTTGCCGAGCTGGGCCAGCACGCTGTCGGGCACGTCGCTCGGGCTCTGGGTGATGAAGTAGACGCCGACGCCCTTGGAACGGATCAGGCGCACCACCTGCTCGATCTTCTCCAGAAGCGGGCGCGGCGCCCCGTCGAACAACAGATGCGCCTCGTCGAAGAACAGCACGAGCTTGGGCTTGTCGAGATCACCCGCCTCGGGCAACTCCTCGAACAGCTCGGAGAGCAGCCATAGGAGGAACGTCGAATACAGCCTCGGCTTGTTGATCAGCTTGTCGGCGACGAGAATGCTGACGAAGCCACGGCCGTCTTGATCGCGGCGCATCAGATCGTCGAGTGCGAGTGCCGGCTCGCCGAAGAAGCTCTCGCCGCCCTCGCGCTCGATGACCAGGAGCTGGCGCTGGATCGCGCCCACCGATGCTCCCGAGACGTTACCGTAGCGCGCCTGCAGGGCCTGGGCGTTCTCGGCGACGTAAGCCAGCATCGCGCGCAGGTCCTTGAGATCGAGCAGGAGCATTCCTTCGTCGTCGGCGACGGCAAAGGCGAGATTGAGCACGCCGGCCTGGGTCTCGTTCAGCTCCATCAGCCGCGCCAGCAGCAGCGGGCCCATCTCGGAAATCGTCGCGCGCACCGGATGGCCGTCGGCGCCGGCCAGATCCCAGAACATGACGGGAAACGCCTGCGGCGTGAACGGTGCCAGGCCGAGCGTCTTGGCGCGCGCGGCGAATTTCGATGCCGGATCACCGGCCGCGCACAATCCCGAAAGGTCACCCTTGACGTCGGCGAGGAACACCGGCACGCCGGCGCACGAGAAACCCTCGGCCAGGACCTGCAGGGTCACCGTCTTGCCGGTGCCCGTCGCACCGGCAATCAGGCCGTGGCGGTTGGCGTAGCGATAGGCAAGGGAGACCGGCTCGGCCGCCTTGCCGATCAGGATCGCGCGCGCGTCGTCCATCTCTCACTCACCCATCCGTTGTTTCCCCCCTCTCGGGCGCAAGCAAGCATAGTATCGGCTCTGGCAAAGGCAAGGCCGAGCCTGGTGAGGCGGGAGGGTGGGGCGCGTGCGGGTTTTGTCTAGGCGAAGCCCTGCAGGTGGCGCTCCCAGCGCAGCGCGGTCTCGCAGATGAAGCGCAGGTCCTGGTGCTTCGGCCGCCAGCCGAGCCCCTCGCGCAGCCGCTTGGAATCGGCGACGAGCTGCACCGGGTCACCCGCGCGCCGGGGACCCATCTTCCACGGGACCTTGCCGGCGGAAATCGCGTTGACGACGTCGACGACCTGGCGCACCGAGTAGCCGTGCCCGTAACCGCAGTTGAACACCCCGCTGGCGCCGCCCGCGCGCAGATAGTTGAGCGCCACCAGATGCGCGTCGACGAGGTCGCTCACGTGGATGTAGTCGCGCACGCAGGTTCCGTCGGCGGTCGGATAGTCGTCACCGAAGATCTCGACGTGGCTGCGCTTGCCGGTCACGGTTTCGCAGGCAACCTTGATCAGGTGCGTCGCGTTGGGTGTCGCCTGGCCGGTGCGGCCGCCGGGATCGGCGCCGGCGACGTTGAAGTAGCGCAACGCGACGTAGCGCAGCGCCGTCGCCGCCGCGGTGTCGCGCAGCATCCACTCGGTGCACAGCTTGGAGACGCCGTAGGGGTTGATCGGCTGCGTCGCCGCCGTTTCGTCGACCGGCGAGGAAGCGGGGTTGCCGTAGACGGCGGCCGTCGAGGAAAAGATGAAATGCGGCACGTCGGCGCGGACGCATTCTTCAATCAACACACGGCTCTTGCACGTATTGTTCGAGTAGTACTTCAGCGGATCGGCGATCGATTCCGGCACCACGATCGAGCCGGCGAAGTGCAGGACCGCCGCCGGCCGCAAGCGCGCGAGCGTCGCGCCGACCAGGACGGCATCGCCGATGTCGCCTTCGATGAGCGGAACGTCGGCGGGCACCGCCTCGCGGCGACCGGTCGACAGGTTGTCGATGACGCTGACCGCCCAGCCGGCGTCGCGGAGCGCGAGCACCATGTGGCTGCCGATATAGCCGGCGCCGCCGGTGACGACGGCAACGTTGGCACTGTTCATGGGCGCATTGCTCATGGGCACATTGCTCATGGGGGGGATCCTCTCCTCGGGCGGGCCGAACAATGACTGTCGCCAAGAAACCTTTACAAGTCCTCAATCGGGCGGGTTTCGGCGCTTTGTTGGGGAAGAACGTGAATTCCGGCGGGCGGTAGCGGGCAAGTGGCGGCGCGCGGTGGCTCAGCCGGCACGACCGATGGCAAGAAAGCGCTCCCGGCGCTGCCGGAGCCGTTCGGCGCCGGTTTGATCTCCCAGCGTCGCAAGGGTGGTCTTGAGCACGACGCCCACGGCATCGATGGCGTCGTTGCGGTTGCGGTGGGCGCCGCCGAGCGGCTCGGCGATGATCTCGTCGATGACACCCAGGCCCTTGAGGTCGTCGGAAGTAAGGCGCAGCGCTTGGGCGGCGGTTTTCGCCTGCTCGGCATCGCGCCAGAGGATCGACGCGCAGCCTTCGGCGGAGATGACCGAATAGACGGCGTGCTCCAGCATCAAGACGCGGTCGGCCGCGGCCAGCGCCAGCGCGCCGCCGGAGCCGCCCTCGCCGATGATCACCGCGACCAGCGGCACGGCGACCGCGAGGCAGGTCTCGATGCAGCGCGCGATCGCCTCGGCCTGGCCGCGCGCCTCGGCGTCGACGCCGGGATAGGCCCCGGGCGTGTCGATGAAGGTGAGCACCGGCAGGCCGAACTGCTCGGCCAGGCGCATCAGCCGCTGTGCTTTGCGGTAGCCCTCCGGCTTGGCCATGCCGAAGTTGTGCTTGAGCCGGCTGTCGGTGTCGTGGCCCTTCTCGTGGCCGATGACCATGACCGCGTCGGTGCCGAGACGGCCGAGACCGCCGATCAGCGCCGCGTCCTCGCCAAAGGCGCGGTCGCCGGCGAGCGGGGTGAATTCGCCGATCAGCCGGCCGATGTAGTCCGAGGTGTGCGGGCGCTCGGCGTGGCGGGCCACCTCGACCCGCTGCCACGGCGTCAGCTTGCCGTAGATCTGGCGCAGCATCGCTTCGAGCTTGAGCTGCAGGCGGCCGACTTCCTCGGCGATGTTGAGATCGCTGGTGCTGCTCAGGTGCCGAAGCTCGGCGATCTTGCCTTCGAGCTCGGCGACCGGTTTCTCGAAATCGAGGAAGATGCCCATGCGCGTGGTTCGGCCCGGAAGGGTCTGGGGGCGGGACAGCATGGCGCCGCTACACCGGAAGCGCGGCGGCCGTCAACCCCTAAGGGGCGACGCCGTCAACCGGGCATTCCCTCAGGACGACGGCTCCCGTGCCAACGGATGAGCGGAATTGACGAGCTTTTTCAGCCGCTCGGCGAGCACGTGCGTGTAGATCTGGGTCGTCGCGATGTCGGCGTGACCCAGCATCTCCTGGACGCTGCGGAGATCGGCGCCATTGGCGAGCAGGTGGCTGGCAAACGAGTGGCGCAGGGCATGGGGGAAGACGCGCGTCGGCTCGATGCCGGCGGCCGCCGCCGTCTCCTTCAGGAGCTGGCCGAAGCGGGCGCGGGTCAGATGACCGCCGGCCGCACGCGACGGGAACAACCACGGCGTGGACGCGGTGCCGCGCGTGCCGGATTGGGCAAGGAAGCCTGCGCGCACCTGCAGATAGGCCTGAAGCGCGGCGGTGGCGGCCTCGGTCAGCGGCACCATCCGCTCCTTGCCGCCCTTGCCGCGGACGATGACGATGCGCTCGTCGCCCGAAATCGCGGACAGCGGCAACCCCACCAGCTCGGAGACGCGCATGCCGGTGGCGTAGAGGATCTCCAGGAGCGCCGTCATGCGCAGGCCGCGTACACCCGGCAGCCCACGCACCGCGCGCAGCAGCCGGTCGACCTCGGCCACGCTCAGGCATTGCGGCAGGGCCTGTGTCGGCTTCGGCCGGTCGATGGTGGAACACGGATCGTCCGCGCGCAGGCCTTCTCCGTACAGGAACGAGAAGAACTGGCGCAGCGCCGAGAGCTGGCGGGCGATCGATCGGCCGGCAAGCCCGGCCGCGGTCTGCCGGTGCACGAAACCCCGGATGGTCTCGGCGCCTGCCTCGGTTGGTCCAACGCCGTGGCGGGAGGCGTGGCGGGCGAATGCGGTCAGGTCGCGCCGGTAGGCCTCGATGGTATTGGCCGCGGCGCCGCGCTCGACCACCAGCATTTCAAGAAACATCTCGATGAGGCCTTCGGCGCGGGCGCCATCGGCGCGCCGTTGGCCCGCCATCAGCGCCACCGAGCAGATGGCCCTCGCGCTGGCGGCGCGGCTCTCGTATATCGGAAGATAAGGGGGACGCCCGCTTCGCTAGGGCTGGAATCGTTCATTGGGGACGACAACTTCGACATGGGTGCGCGTCGGCGGCATCTCCCAGACGGCAAGGAACCCGATGCCACCGATGAAGACGACCGCAAGCGCGATGACGAGGATGCGCAAGGAAACAGCCTCCACTCAAGGAGCCGTCGCACGGCCCGTAGGCGCCACCTCTAGCACGATGTTGACCCGGAGCAATGTTTTCTTCTTCGAGACACGATGTATCCCCGGCGCGGTGAGGAATCCGCGACAATGACAGGGCTGCACGCATGGCAGATGCGAAAATCGGTGGTGCTGGTCGGTTTGATGGGGGCGGGCAAGACCACGATCGGGCGCCGGCTGGCGCGGCTTCTGGACGTCGGATTCGTCGATTCGGATGAGGAGATCACCAAGGAAGCCGCGATGACCATCGAGGACATCTTCGCGATCTACGGCGAGGCGGCGTTCCGCGATCTCGAACGGCGGGTGATCGCGCGGATTCTCTCCGCCGATCCGCAGGTGCTGGCGATCGGCGGCGGTGCCTTCCTCGATCCCGGCACCCGCGCGCTGGTCCGCGCGCGCGCGGTCTCGGTGTGGTTGAAGGCGGATCTCGACGTGCTGATCCATCGCACCCGTGGCCGCCCCGGCCGGCCGCTGCTCAATCGCCCCGACCCGGAAGCCGCGCTCGCCGCGCTGCTCGCCGTGCGCTACCCGGTGTATGCCGAAGCCGACTTGACGGTGGTCACCGGCGATGATTCGAAGGACACGACGGCAAGGCGCGTGCTGGCGGCGCTCGAAAGCCATGCCGCAGCGCCGGCGCCGGCTTGCCCGGAATCATCGCGGTGAGCGCCCAGGCAGGAGACACCGCCGCGTTCGAGCGGGTACGCGTCGCCCTCGACGATCGCTCCTACGACATCTGTGTCGGCGACGGCCTCTTGCGGCGCGCCGGCGCGCTGCTGCACCCGGTGCTGCGCCGCCCGCGCGTCGTCATCGTCACCGACGCCACGGTGGCGGAGCACTACCTTCGGCCGCTCAGCGCGGCGCTGGACCAGGCGGGCATCGCCCAACACGCGGTCGTCCTGCCGGCGGGCGAGGAGACCAAGAACTTCGGCCACCTTGAGTGGTTGTGCGCGGCGTTGCTCGATGCGCGGATCGAGCGGACGACGACGCTGGTCGCGCTCGGCGGCGGCGTGATCGGTGATCTCACCGGCTTTGCCGCCGGCATCGTGCTGCGCGGCGTGCCGTTCGTGCAGATACCGACCACGCTGCTGGCCCAGGTCGACAGCTCCGTCGGCGGCAAGACCGGCATCAACACCGCACACGGCAAGAACCTGATCGGCCTGTTCCACCAGCCACGCCTCGTGCTCGCCGACGTCGCCAGCCTCGACACCTTGGCGGCGCGACAGCGGCGCGCCGGTTACGCCGAGGTGGCGAAATACGGTCTGATCAACGATGCGCCGTTCTTCGCGTGGCTGGAAGACCACGGCTCGGCCGTGCTGGCGGGCGAGCGGTCCGCGCAACGCCACGCCGTGGTGACGAGCTGTCGCGCCAAGGCCGCCATCGTCGCCGCCGACGAGCGCGAGGCGGGCGAGCGCGCGCTCCTCAATCTCGGCCACACCTTCGGCCATGCCCTCGAAGCGGAAACCGGGTTTTCCGACGTGCTGCTGCACGGCGAGGCGGTGGCGCTCGGCATGGTGCTCGCCTGCGAGCTTTCGGTCGAGTGCGGCTGGTGCCCGCGCGCGGACGCCGTGCGCGTCCGCAATCACCTCGAAGCGGTCGGCCTGCCGACGCGGCTGTCGGCGATCGGACCGCGCGCGTGGTCGGCGGACGCCCTCATCGCCCATATGCAGCACGACAAGAAGGTTCGCGATGGCACGGTGAGCTTCGTCGTGCTCGATGGCATCGGCCGGGCGCGGGTCAGCCGCGCGGTGCCACCGGCAAGCGTGGAAGCCGTCTTGCGTGCGCACATCCGGCACGCGCACACGGAATCATGAACAGGCGGGATTGCCTACGTCACCATGTCCGAACAGATCGTCATCATCTCCATCGCAATCCTGCTGCTGCTGGTGATCTCGGCGTTCTTCTCCAGCTCGGAGACGGCGCTGACCGCGGCATCGCGACCGCTGATGCACCAGATGGAGCAAGGCGGCGATCAGCGCGCGGCGCTGGTCAACCGGTTGCGCCAGCGGACCGACCGGTTGATCGGAACCATCCTGCTCGGCAACAACCTCGTCAACATCCTGGCCTCGTCGCTGGCCACCAGCGTGCTCCTGCCCCTGTTCGGCGAGGCAGGCATCGCCTACGCGACACTGGCGATGACCGCGCTCATTCTCATCTTCGCCGAAGTGCTGCCCAAGACCTATGCCTTCCGGCGCGCCAACGAGGTCGCCCTCGGCGTCGCCCAGCCGGTGCACCGGCTGGTCCGCCTGTTCTCCCCGATCACCCAGGCGATCGAGATGGTCGTGAGCCTGACCTTGCGGGCATTCGGTGCGCATCGCGACGGCTCGGGCGGGATCGGCCCCAGTGCTGAGGAACTGCGCGGCGCCATCGAGCTGCATGCCGGTGAAGGCGACGGCGGCGACGAGCGGGCGATGCTGCACGGCATCCTCGATCTGGCGCAGGTCACCGTCGGCGAGGTGATGATCCACCGCAAGAACGTCATCATGATCGATGCCAGCGAACCGGCCGAGACGATCGTCGCCGAGGTGCTGGCGAGCCCGTACACGCGCATCCCGTTGTGGCGCAACGAGCCGGACAACATCATCGGCGTCGTCCACGCCAAGGCGCTGCTGCGCGCCGTGCAGAGCCAGGGCGGCGCCGTCGTCGGCCTCGACATCGCCGCCATTGCCGGCAAGCCGTGGTTCGTGCCGGACACCACGACCCTGTTCGATCAGTTGCAGGCGTTCCGCCGCCGGCGCGAGCATTTCGCCATCGTCGTCGACGAATACGGCAGCCTGCAGGGCATCGTCACCCTCGAAGACATCCTGGAGGAGATCGTTGGCGACATCACCGACGAGCACGACATCGCCAGCGCGGATGTCGCCCGTCAGGACGACGGCAGCGTCGTCGTCGAGGGCGCGGTGACCATCCGCGATCTCAACCGGGAGATGGGCTGGGACCTGCCCGACGCGGAGGCGACGACGATCGCCGGCCTCGTCCTGCACGAGGCCAAGCGCATCCCCGAGGTCGGCGAGCAGTTCCTGTTTTACGGGCTGCGCTTCGAAATCGTGCACCGCCATCACCACCAGATCGCCACCATCCGCATCAGCCCGCCGGCGGGCGAAGGAGGCACGCACGGCGAGGGCAGCGAGGACGACGCGGCGGCGAGCGGTTCGCGGCAGCCCGCGCGCGACGACGACACGTGAAGGACGGCGATGCCAAAACGGCGGCGGCGACCAGCGCTGCGACACCAGGAAAGCGGAATGACCGCGAGGGCACGCGGAGCCCGATGATCGGTCTTGCCATCATCCCCGATGTGTTGCCGGACCCAAGGCCGGTCACCGTTGCGCTCGCAGGCGTTGCGGGCGAGGCGGCGCGTGCGATGGTGGCCGCCGGCAGCGACGGCTGCGCCGTCGTCGATGACGCGGGCGCGCTGGCGGGTGTCCTCGGCTGGCGCCGCCTGCTGGCGCTGATCGCGGACGGCGAGGATCCGTGGCAAACGCCGGTGGCGCGGGTGATGACCGCCGGCCCGGATCGCCTGCTGCCGGGGGATTGTCCGCTTGACGCGATGGCGCTGATGGAGATCCGCGGCGTCGAGTGCCTGCCGGTGGTCGATGACGGCCGCGTCGTCGGCATCGTCGGCCTGAGCGATCTGCAGCGTTTGGCCCGCGCCGAGATCGAGCGCGGGTTCGCCCGCCTGCAGCAAGACGTCTTCGGCCAGCGCTGAAAGGCCGCCGCCAAAGCGGTAAAGGGAACGACGGCGATGCTTCCATTGAGCAAGGCCTCGGCACGGAGCCTGGTCCACAGCCGCGAGATCCGCTGCCGCGGGTACCGGCGCGACGACGGCCTGTGGGACATCGAGGCGACACTGGAGGACACCAAGGCCTACGCGTTTGCCAACCGCGACCGTGACGGCATCTCCGCCGGCGAGCCGATCCACCTGATGCGCATCCGGCTGACCGTCGACGACACGATGGTGGTCCGCGCGGCCGAGGCCGTCACCGAGGCGGGGCCGTTCTCCATGTGCCCGGCCATTACGCCGCGGTTTGCCACGCTGATCGGGCTTTCCATCGCAAGCGGCTGGCGCAAGGCCGTGCTCGCCAGGATGCAAGGGGTGCATGGCTGCACCCATTTAACCGAACTGCTGCTCGGTCCGCTCACCACCACCGCTTTGCAGACGGTGGCCGCCGCGAGGAGGCGCCGTCAGGAGGAAGGTGCCGGCGGCAGCAAGCCGGCGCTCCTCGATCGCTGCCATGCGCTGGCCAGCGATGGCCCGATCGTCAAGCGCGAGTGGCCGGCGTTCTATACCGGCACCGACGATAAGGCGGGTGCGTAGGCGGCGCTCCCTGGCTGGCGTCAGGCGTCGCCCGCCTCGTCGGGGGTGAGCAAGCTCAGGCTCAAGGCGTGGACGTGGCCGCGCAGCTCGTCCGCGAGCAGGCCGTTGACCAGCCGGTGCCGTTCCAGCTTCGAGCGCCCCTCGAAGGCGCGGGCAACGATGCGGACGTGGAAATGGGTCTCGCCCTCGGGCCGTGCGCCGGCGTGACCGGCATGGCGGCGGGATTCATCGAAGATGTCGAGGCGCTCGGGCGTCAGCGCCCCTTCGAGTTTCGCTCGTATGGTTGCGGCAATCGACATGGCCTCGCCTCCGCCCGCATCGCACAGGGCTTTTCTAACGGATCGGTGCTACACTGCGCAGCCGAGAGCGCAGGTCCCGCGCCACCCGCCTTTTGGGGGAGGAAGGGGGCGGCTCGTGCGCTTGCGCAGCACCGGACGAGAACCCATAGTAGACCCATGGCCGCACGAGGCAGAAGCGCGTTTCCCTCCGGCTGTTGCCTGCCGGATGCCGCGGGCCCCATCGGCCAGCGCTGCGCGTGGCCCGGCTGCGGGTGCGATGGCACCTTTCCCGCACCGCGCTCGCGCCAGGGGTTGCGCGACTATCTTTGGCTGTGTCTCGATCACGTCCGTCAGTATAATGCCACCTGGAACTACTATGCCGGCATGTCCGAGCTTGAAATCGAGGCCGACGTCCGCGCCGACACCGTCTGGCAGCGGCCGTCCTGGCCGCTCGGAACCAGCGCCGGCCCCTTGGGCCGCGAGCCGCGGATCGGCGATGGCTTCGGCTTTTTTACCGGCGGTGGGGAACGGCATGCACCGCCATTGCGCCCGAGCCCCGAGCAGCAGGCGCTGCTCGTCTTGAATCTGACACCACCGGTGACGGTGACGGTGCTCAAGGCCCGCTACAAGGAACTGGTCAAGCAGTATCACCCCGACGTCACCGGCGGCGACAAGGCGGCCGAGGAACGCTTCAAGGAGGTTAGCGAAGCCTACCGCTGCGTCATGCGCGCCATCAAGCCCTGAGGGCCGCGTGCGGCCGGTGACCGCTGCCGACCGCAGATGCAATCAGACCGCAGATGCAATCAGACCGCAGATGCAATCAGACCGGGGACGCAATCAGACCGGGGACGAGAGCGAGATGATATCAGCGAGTCACGCCGACACTCTTTCCGCCGGATGCAAGATGAACGCGCCCGACATCAAGGTTTCGGTGCGCCAGACCTTCGGGCTCGACTGCGAGCTTGAGGTTCCGGCCTTCAGCGTCGCCGACGACCACGTCCCCGATGTCGATGTCGCCTATCGCTTCGATCACGATACGACGCTCGCCATCCTCGCCGGTTTCTCCCACAACCGTCGCGTGCTGATCCAGGGGTACCACGGCACCGGCAAGTCGACGCACATCGAGCAGGTCGCCGCCCGGCTGAACTGGCCCTGTATCCGCGTCAATCTCGACAGCCACATCAGCCGCATCGATCTCCTCGGCAAGGACGCCATCGTCGTGCGCGAGGGCAAGCAGGCGACCGAGTTCCGCGAAGGCATCCTGCCGTGGGCGCTGCAGCGGCCGACCGCTCTGTGCTTCGACGAGTACGATGCCGGCCGGCCGGACGTGATGTTCGTCATCCAGCGGGTGCTGGAGGTCGAAGGCAAGCTCACGCTGCTCGACCAGAGCCGGGTCTTGCGGCCGCACCCCTATTTCCGGCTGTTCGCGACGACGAATACCATCGGGCTCGGCGACACCACCGGCCTCTACCACGGCACCCAGCAGATCAACCAGGGGCAGCTCGACCGCTGGAACATCGTGGCGACGCTCAACTATCTGCCGCACGACGCCGAGGTCGAGATCGTGCTGGCCAAGGTTCCCGACTACGCCTCCAAGGAGGGACGGGACCAGGTCTCGGCCATGGTCGAGCTCGCCGCGATGACGCGCACCGGCTTCATCAATGGCGACATCTCGACGGTGATGTCGCCGCGCACCGTGATCACCTGGGCGGAAAACGCGCGCATCTTTAATGATGTCGGGGTTGGCTTCCGGCTGACCTTCCTCAACAAGTGCGACGAGGTGGAACGCGCCACCGTGGCCGAGTACTACCAGCGCTGCTTCGGCGCCGAGCTTGCCGAATCGGCGGCGCACGCGTTGCATCGCTGACGGCGCCACATGCCGCGCGACGACGATCCCCAGGGCATGATCCGACGCGTCACCGCCGCTGCGGTGCGCGCCGTGGCCGCGCGCCCCGGCCTCGCCGTCGGCTTCACGGCCGGTACCGCCGAGGTCCGGGACGATCGGGTGCGCCTGCAGGCGCCGGCCGCACGCCTCGGTAGCGAGGACATCGTGCGGCTGCGCGGCAGCGCGGACAAGCTGGCGCTTTCCGTCCGCTACCACGACAAGCGAGTGCACCGCCGCCGGCTCCCCGTCGGCCAGCCGGCGCGCGCGCTGTTCGAGGCGCTCGAACAGTCGCGGGTGGAAGCGTTGGGCGGGCGCCGGCTGGCAGGGGTCGCCGCCAACCTCGATGCGTTCCTCGATCAGACGTGCCGTGCCAAGGGATACGGCGTCATCGAGGTCAAGGACGACACGCTCACCAGCGAGGCCATCGGCCTTCTGGTGCGCGAACGCTTGACCGGGCATCAACTGCCGGGGGCGGCGGCGGCGCTGGTCGATCCCTTCCGTGAGCGGCTCGACGCGCGCGCCGCCGCCGCACAGCTCGCCATGATGATCGAGAGTGTCGCCGATCAGGCGGCGTTTGCCGATGCGGCGCTCGCCCTCTTGCGCGCCCTCGACCTGCTCGGCGAGGACGAGCCGGACCCCGAAGACGACGAGGACGAGGCCGACAGCGGCGAGAATCAGGAACGCAAGCAGGACGCGCAGACGCACGGCAGCGATGCCGGCGCCGAGACCAGCGAGATGCGTGCCGCCGGCGCGGGGGCAGACGGCGAGGCGGGTCTCGATCAGGACGCGGGCGAGGACGCGCTGGCGGGCGCCGGCAGTCCGCAGCCCGCTGGCCCCAGCGCCCGGCGGCCGCGCAATCGTCCGGACGACGATCCCGAGCGATTGGGATACCGGGCCTACACCACCCAGTACGACGAGGTGGTCGACGCCGAGACCCTGTGCGAGGGCGACGAACTGGTGCGCCTGCGCTTTCAGCTCGACCAGCTTCTGGCCAACATGGAGGGGGTGGTCACCCGCCTCGCCAACCGCCTGCAGCGCCGCCTGCTCGCCAAGCAGACGCGTGCCTGGCAGTTCGATCTCGAAGAAGGGCTGCTCGATTGCGGCCGCCTGGCCCGGGTCGTCGTCGATCCGGTGCACCCGTTGAGCTTCAAGCAGGAAAAGGAAACCCAGTTCCGCGACACCGTCGTGACGATGCTGATCGACAACTCCGGATCGATGCGCGGCCGGCCCATCGCCGTTGCCGCGATGAGCGCCGACATCCTTGCGCGCACGCTGGAGCGCTGCGGTGTCAAGGTCGAGATTCTCGGCTTCACCACCCGCGGCTGGAAGGGCGGGCTCTCGCGCGAGCGTTGGGTCGCCGCCGGCCGGCCACGGCAGCCGGGCCGCCTCAACGACCTGCGCCACATCATCTACAAGGCCGCAGATCAGCCGTGGCGGCGCACCCGGCGCAATCTGGGCCTGATGCTGCGCGAGGGGCTTTTGAAGGAGAACATCGACGGCGAGGCGCTGTTGTGGGCGCATGACCGGCTGCTCGGCCGGCCCGAGCAGCGGCGCATCCTGATGGTGATCTCCGACGGCGCGCCGGTCGACGACGCCACCTTGTCGGCCAATCCGGGCAATTACCTGGAGCGCCATTTGCGCGAGGTCATTCAGTTCATCGAAGCCGGTTCCCGCGTCGAATTGACCGCGATCGGCATCGGCCACGATGTCACGCGCTACTACCGGCGCGCCGTCACCCTGGTCGACGTCGAGGACCTGGGCGGCGCGATGCTGCACAACCTGGCCGAGCTGTTCGACGCGCATCTGAAGCCGAAATACCGGACGATGCCATCGCCGACCGGGCGTGTCGCCGGCCGGCCGCGCTTCTGATTCCGGCCGACTTGGCGCGACGCTTACGCCAGATTGTCGCGCAGGAACGACAGCGTGCGTCCCCAGGCCAGCTTGGCGTCCTCTTCGTCGTAACGGCCGCCGGACGGATTGGCGAACGCGTGGTCGGCGTCGTACCAGTAGACGGTCAGCGGCTTGCCGGCAGCGCGCATCGCATCGGTGAAGCTGTCGACCATCGGCTTGTTGATCCACTGATCGCGCGTCGCGAAATGGCCGAGCACGGGGCCGTGCAGGCGCGCGAGCTGGCCCGCCGGCACGTCGACCCGGCCGTAGTAGATCACGGTCGCCGCCAGTGGCCGGGCGAGGGCGGCGCGCAACGACCAGCCGCCGCCGAAGCACCAGCCGAGGCTCGCCGTCTTGCCGGTTGCGCGCGGCTGCGCCGCGAGCCAGTCGATCCAGGAGGCCAGCGTCTCGGTCGCCTGGGCGGCATCGATCGCCTTGACCAGCCGGTTCGCCTCGTCGGGATCGGCGGTCGCCTTGCCGTCGTACAGATCGCAGGCAAGGGCGAGGAAGCCCTCCTTGGCCAGCTCGGCGGCCATCGCCTTGATCTGGTCGTTGAGGCCCCACCATTCGTGGATGAGGAGCACGGCCGGGGCCTTGGCCGGCGCCGGCACCGCCAGCACGCCCGCAACGGTGCGTCCCGACGCCGTGGTGTGCGAGACCGGCTCCAACCCGGCGGCCGCGGCACGGGCGAGCCTGGCATCGGCGAGAATGGCGGAGAGCGGAGCGGCGGCGGCCAGCCCCTGGACGAGCTGGCGGCGGCTGAATGATGCGGACATCCGGCGACGAGCCTCCCTTGCTGTCATTGTCGTTGCTGTCGGCGGCAAAGATGTGGGAATGACGGCGCGGTTCGGGAAGGCCGTGCCGTCGGCATCGAGAGAGGGGGGCGATCATGCGCGCAGTGGCGGCAGTGGGGCTGGCGCTGGGCTGCAGCCTCGCCTGGACCGCGGCGCTTGGCGCCGCGCCCCGGCCTGCGCAGCCGGCGCGCACCGAGCCGGTCACGATCGAGGCGCGGCCGGTGCCGCTCAACAACGCCGACGCCGACATCGAGCGGGTCGGCCGGCTCGGCTATCTGGGCGGGTTCGCCCTGCGCTCGACCGAGCCCCACTTCGGCGGCCTGTCGGGGCTGCTGCTGAGCGCGGATTGCCGGCGCTTCGAGGCCATCTCCGACCGCGGGTACCGCTTCGAGGGCGCCGTGCTCTTCGACGCAGACGGTCGCTTCCGGGGGCTCGATGCCGTGCGCATGGCGCCGTTGCCGGGGATGGACGGCCGGCCGCTCGGCGGCAGCGCCGGCCAGGATGCGGAATCGCTGGCGCGTCTGGCCAAGGGCGGCATCGTCGTCGCCTTCGAGGGACGGCACCGCTTCTGGCGTTACGCCACGTGGTCGGCGCGGCCGGTGGCGGTCGCCATCCCGCCCGAATTGAGTACCGCGCCGGGCAACGGCGGCATCGAGGCGCTGACCGTCCTGAAGGACGGCCGCCTGCTGGCGATCGCCGAGGAACTGGAAGTCGAAGGTGGCGTGCGCGGCTGGGTCGGCGGGCTGAACCGGCCGTGGGTGGCGCTGACCTTCCTCACCGGGTCGGGTTTTCGCCCCACCGCCGCCGCCACGCTGCAAGACGGCCGCGTCCTCGTGCTGGAGAGGCGCATGCTGCCGCCGGCCGCGCGGGTTCGTCTGCTTGCCGCGGGCACGCTGGTCGAGGGAGCCCGCCTCGCCGGCGAGGAGATCGCGAGGCTCGATGGCGGCTTCAGCGTCGACAACATGGAAGGGCTCGACGCCTGCCGTGGCGCCGACGGTTCGACCCGCATCCTCGTCGTCTCCGACGACAATTTCAGCCCCTTCCAGCGCACGCTGTTGCTGGCGTTTCGTCTCGAAGACTAGCGACGGGCTTGACCGCCGGCGGGCCGCGGTTGTTCCTACGCATGGTGTTCCCCGCCGTTGCCGGGACCACGTGACCGCCGCGGCCGGCGGGCGCGTCGGGCGGGGAGGGGAGAGGGAAGAAAAAGACGTGCACGGGCGCAGGCGGCGAGCGGCGACACACGGCGATGAGCCCGGCGCCACCGGCACGGCCGGCGGCGGCAGGGCGCGCGATCTGCATGCCATCGCCGCGCTGTTGCCGTATCTGTGGCCCAAGGATGCGCCGGAATTCCGCCTGCGGGTGGTGGTGGCGCTGGTGTTCCTGGCCGCGGCGAAGGCGACCAACGTCGTCGTGCCGTTTTTCTTCAAGTATGCCGTCGACGCCCTGAGCGCCGGCGACCGCGGCGGTCTGGTGGTGGTGCCGGCGGGAATCCTCGTCGCCTACGGCGTCGCGCGGGTGGGCGCGCAGGCCTTCGGTGAGCTGCGCGACGCGGTGTTCGCCAAGGTCGCGCAGCGGGCGATCCGCGAGGCGGGGCTCAACACCTTTCGCCACCTGCACGGCTTGAGCCTGCGCTTCCACCTCGACCGGCGCACCGGCGCCGTCGGCCGCGCCATCGAGCGCGGCGCCCGCGGCATCGAGTTCCTGCTCGGTTTCATGCTGTTCAACGTCCTGCCGACGCTGATCGAGATCGCCCTGGTCGCGGGCATCCTGTGGGCGCTGTTCGGCTATTTCTTCGCGCTGATCACGCTGCTGTGCATCTTCGGCTACATCGCGTGGACGGTGTCGGTGACCGAATGGCGCACGACGTTTCGCCGGCAGATGAACGCAACGGACGCCGATGCCCACACCAAGGCGATCGATTCGCTGCTCAACTTCGAGACGGTCAAGTACTTCGGCAACGAGGAGCACGAGGCGCGGCGTTTCGATGCCGCGCTCAAGGCGTACGAGGCGGCGGCGATCAAGAGCAAGGTCACCTTGAGCCTGCTCAACGTCGGCCAGGGCGGCATCATCGCCTTGGGCCTGATCGCGCTGATGCTGATGGCCGCCCGCGGCGTCGCCGCCGGCACGATGACGGTGGGCGACTTCGTGATGGTCAACAGCTATCTGATCCAGCTCTACCTGCCGCTCAATTTCCTTGGCTTCGTCTATCGGGAGATGCGCCAGTCGCTCACCGATCTGGAGCAGATGTTCAGCCTGCTCGACGCACCCGTCGAGGTAACCGATCGGCCGGGGGCGCGGGCGCTTGCCGTCGGCGGTGCCCGGATCGTCTTCGATGCGGTGTCCTTCTCCTACGATGGCCGACGCCCGATTCTCGATGGCGTGAGCTTCGTGGTGCCGCCCGGGCATACGGTGGCGATCGTTGGCGCCAGCGGCGCCGGCAAATCGACGATCGCGCGGCTGTTGTACCGCTTCTACGATATTGAAGGCGGGCGCATCGTCATCGACGGCCAGGACATCGCCGAGGTGACCCAGGCGTCGCTGCGCGCGGCGATCGGCATCGTTCCCCAGGACACGGTGCTGTTCAACGACACCATCTTCTACAACATCGGCTACGGCAGGCCGGGCGCCGACAAGGCCGCCATCGAGACGGCGGCACGGATCGCCCGCATCGACGACTTCATCGCCGCGCTGCCCGACGGCTACGCCACCGTCGTCGGCGAGCGCGGGCTCAAGCTCTCCGGCGGCGAAAAGCAGCGTGTGGCCATCGCGCGGACCATCTTGAAGGAGCCGCGCATCCTGGTTTTCGATGAGGCGACATCGGCCCTCGACAGCCAGACCGAGAAGGCAATCCAGGCCAGCCTGCGTGAGGTGTCCAGCGGCCGGACGACGCTGATCATCGCGCATCGCCTCTCCACCGTGGTCGATGCCGACGAGATCATCGTGCTGGGGGAGGGCCGCGTCATCGAGCGCGGCCGCCACAGCGAACTGTTGGCCGCCGGTGGCAGCTATGCGACACTGTGGGCGCACCAGCAGCAAATCGACGAGGCGCGCGAGATTCTGGAGCACGCCGGGGAGGAGATTCCGGCGGCGGTGTCCTGGTGATTTCGCCGGCGGACCTTCGGTCATCAGGCTTGCTGCAACCGATGTCAGGGGAGCTTACCGATCGGTCGCAACCGGCGCGACCAATCCCGGGCCTTGCCGACGCCAGTGATATCCATCATGTAGTTGCCCGCGCGAGCAAGGTAGCATCGAGGGCTCCCAAGACCATTCAGGGCGGAGGCGGGTCTCGCATGGTATCGCTTTCACCTGGGGCGAATGGCTATCCGGCGGCGCGGCAGGGTCAATAAGGCAGAAGTGCGGAGGAATGGAAAAGATAAAGATTTTATTGTGGACGGCCAAAGGATCGACGACCAAGTATTATGGTGGCCCCGCTATTGCGTCATACCGCCTTTATCGATGCAGAGATCATCAAGCTACGTCCTTGACTCTCGCGCACGCCTCGTGCCTGCAGCCGATTGACCGGGACGTGTTTGACGAGCAATCGCTTGTCTCCCCGATGTTCTTTCTCGATGCGGCCCGCTCGGGTGGCGCCAAGGAGGCGCCGGCGGGGGCGGCCGAGGTCGAACTCGTGCGCAATCGCTACGAAAACATCGTGCGCAAGGGGCTGTTCGTGCTGAAGGCGCGGTCGTGGCTCGCCGCCAATGCGAAACGATTCGACGTTTTTCATGGCCTCGGCGCCCACATCGATACCCTGGCGCCGGCCGCCTACGCCGAAAGCTGTGGCTTGCCGACGGTGATCTCCACGGTGATCTTGGAGGAGCTCACGCTCGGCAGCCCCTTGAGCCGCGCGCTCGGCGTACACCGCTGGCGCCTGGGCCTGTTGCCGAAGCTGAGCGCGCTCGTCGCCATCAGCCGCGAGATTCGCGAACAACTCCTCGCCCTGCGCGTGCCGGCGGAAAAGATCGTCGAGCTGCCGTTGTGCGGCGTCGATACCGTTGAATTCCGGCCGCTGGGCGATACAGAGACCAAGACCGATCTGCGCCGCGCGCTCGGTCTCGCCGATCGGCCGTCCTGCGTCTTTGCCGGTCACATCGTGCCGCGCAAGCGGCCACATCTGTTGATTCCGGCAATCGCCGAGGCCAAGAAACGCGGCATCGATTGCCAGGTGGTGCTGGCCGGCCCGGAGGAAGACGAAGCCTACGGACAGCAGATGCGCCGCGATGCCGACACCCTCGGGGTTGCCGACCGCGTCGTCTGGTTCGGATTTACCGAACGGATGAGCGAGTTGATGCGCGCCGCCGACGTCCTGGCCCTGCCGTCGACCAGCGAAGGGTTGCCGGGCGTGATCATGGAGGCGATGGCGTGCGGGATTCCTTGCGTCTACACGGATATCTCCGGCGCCAAGGATCTGATCGACGACGGCGTCGATGGCCGCATCATCGCCGCCGACGGTAGCGGTCTCGGCGCGGCGCTGGCCTTCTATCTGGCCGACCCGGTGTTGGCGGCCAGCCATGGCCGGTTGGCCCGCGAGAAGGTCGAGGCGCGTTTCAGCAACCGTGCGGTGCTCGCGCGCTACCTGCGCGTCTTCGACAACGTCCGCAACCGGCGGCCGCCAGGATTGTAATCGGCCGATGGTTGACCTTTGAGGTCGGCAGGGACGGGACCCAACGGACACGCGGCGCCGGATGTCGCTCGGGTGGGCGAGGGGCCGGCGACTGTGGCGGGCGCGCGCTGCGGGATGATCGCAACCCAACCGGGTGCGGCGAATAAACGGGAGGTCGGGACACCAAGCCAATGGGCTGCAGGGATCGGGTTTGTTTCGTTCTCGTGTTGTGCGTTGGCGTCGTCCTCGCCTGGGGCGGTGCCGCGGCCGCCGACCCCGTCGAAGAGGCGCTGCGCCAGCGGATCGAGCGCCTGCAGCTCGACGGCCGCCTCGACATCGAGGGAGCGTCGGTCGCCGCGGTGGAGATTTTGCCCGCCGTCTACGCGGAGCTGCAGTTCCGTCCGGCATGGACGCGCCCGGCCGATGTCCAGGCGCTGATCGGAAACATCGAGGCGAGCGCCGACGACGGGCTCAACCCGTCCGACTTCCATCTCCCCGTCCTGAAGGAGCTGCAGCGCAAGGCACCGGAGCAGGAGCCGGGCGCCCGCGCCGATCTCGATCTCCTGTTGACGGACGGCTTGGTCCGGCTTGCCTATCAGCTTCGCTACGGCAAGGTTGACGCCGAAACCGGGCATGCCGACTGGCGGTTCAATCGGCCACTCCTTGATCAGGAGCCGGCGCAGTTCATCGCAGGTGTGTTGCGCGACGGGCGTGTCGCCGAAGCGCTGCGCGCCCTGCACCCGGCGCATCCGCTCTACGAGCGGCTCAAGGCCGCCCTGAAATACTATCGCGGCCTGCAGGCCGCCGGTGGCTGGCCGACGGTGCCGCCGGGCCCTTCCCTCGAACCGGGGATGGAGGACGAGCGGGTCACGCCGCTGCGCAAGCGGTTGCAGGCGAGCGGCGACCTCAAGGCCGGGAAGGAGACGGGGATCGTCTACGAAGACCGGCTGGTCGCCGCGGTGAAACGGTTTCAGGCACGGAGCGGCCTGGTCGGCGACGGTGTCATCGGCGCGGCGACGCTTACTGCGCTCAACATTCCGGCAGACGTGCGGGTGGAACAGATTCGCGCCAACCTGGAGCGGGCGCGCTGGGTGTTGAACGATTTGGGTCAGGACTTCCTGGCGGTGAACGTCGCCAGCTACTCGGCGGCGCTGGTGCACGACGGTGCGCCGGAATGGACGGCGCGGGTCATCGTCGGCAAACCCTTCCGGGAAACGCCGATGTTCCGCTCGGAGATCACCTACCTCGTGGTCAATCCGACCTGGACGGTGCCGCCCACCATTTTCCGCGAGGACCTGCTGCCCAAGCTCAAGCGTGACCCGTCGTATCTGGCCCACAACAATTTCGATCTGGTCGACCGCAGCGGCCTGAAGCTGTCGGCCGCCGGCATCGATTGGGCCGGCGTCTCCGCCAAGACCTTCGCCTACCAGATCGTCCAGCCACCGGGAAAAAAGAACCCGTTGGGGCGGGTGAAGTTCATGTTTCCCAACAGCCATCAGGTCTATCTACATGATACGCCTGATAAAAGCCTCTTCAACCAACCGGCGCGCACCTTCAGCTCCGGCTGTATTCGCATCGAAAAGCCGTTGGAGCTGGCGGAGCGCCTGCTGGCGCGCGATCCGCAGTGGACAAAGCCGGCCATCGAGGGGTTGTGGCAGACGGCCAAAACCAAGACCGTACACTTGAGCGAGCCGATGCCGATCTTGCTGTTGTACTGGACGGTCGAGGCCGACGCCAATGCCAACGGCGGTGTTCGCTTCAACCCCGACATCTACGACCGGGACCGGCAGCTCGCCAAGGCGCTGGACGAGCGGTTCCGGCCGGTGGCGCACACCGCGAGCGACGCCGGCTGAACGAACGGCGTCAGCAACCCGTCATGCCAACCGCCGGGGGACCGTCTGGCACCGCAGCGCGGGCGCGGATCAGGCGCGGTCGCCAAGCGCGTGGTCGCGCACCTGGTAGCGCCAGCGCAAGATGGTGTCGTTTACGAAATTGCGATCGAGCTGATCGCGATCCCAGGCCAGCGAGAAGCGCGCGGTGGCGCTGTTCGGGCGATGGACCGCGTCGAGCTCGGCGAAACGCAGCCGCATCGGCACCGGCACCCCCTCGCCGACGGCGATGGCCTCGCGGCTGTGCAGTGCCGGCAATGCCGCCAAGAGGCCGCTGGCGCTGTCGGGAAGCGCCCGGCGGACGAAATTCTGGTCGTACTCGTTGGCCATGCGCAACGCGAAGATCGTATTGCACTGCGAAAGGATGGTCGTCGACAGCTCGGCGGGGCGCTGGCTGACCAGGCAGAGCGAGACACCGTACTTGCGCCCTTCCTTGGCGATCCGCGAGATGGCGATGCGGCTCAGCGCGAAGCCGCCGGTCTCGTCCTGGCCGACGTAGCGGTGCGCCTCCTCGCAGACGATGAGCACCGGCAGCGCCTGGGCCTCGACGCTCCACAAGGCGAAGTCGAAGATCATCCGGCTCAACAGCGAGACGACGACGTCGACGATCTCCGACGGTACCCCGGACAAGTCGATCAAGGTGACCGGCCGGCCGCGCGCCGGCACGCGCAGGATGCGGCTCAACACCTCGCACATCGTGTCGCGCACCACGAGTCCGGAAAACATGAACTCGAACCGCCGGTCGGAGCGCAGGGTTTCGATCCGCGCCAACAGGCGCTGGTAAGCCAAGGTGCCGTCGGCCTTGTCGAGGCGGCCCATCTGGTTGCGGATCAGTTGCTCGAACTCGCCGAGCCGGAAGGGGATCGGCGTGTCGACGGTGACGTGCGCCGCCGCATCCTCGTCGCCGATGAAGTTGCGCCGCGCCGCCAGCACCGCCTGCTTCAAGACGGTCATCTCGGTCTGCCGGCTGGCGCCGTCGGCGGAGACGAAAGCGCCGGCAAGCTCGTCGAAATTCATCAGCCAGTAGGGGAGCTGCAGGTTGGTCGGGTTGATCACCTCTGCGAGCGAGCCGAAGGCAGCGGCGTACTCGTTGTGCGGATCGAGGACGACGACGTGGCCATTGGCGTGCTGACTTAGGATCGCGCGCAGGATCAGGGCGACGGCACACGACTTGCCGCTGCCGGTGGTGCCGAGCACGGCGAAGTGCTTGCCCAGCAGGCCATCGACGGCGAGATAGGCCGCCAGGCTGCGATCGCCGCTCACCGTGCCGATCGGCACGCATGCGGCCTGCGGCTTGGCGTAGATCCGGGCGAGATCATCGCGCGATGCAAGGAAGATCTCGGCGCCTAGCTTCGGGTAAACCGAAACGCCGCGGCGAAAGACGCCCACCGCCTCGCCCGCGGTCGGCACTTCGCCCAACAGCTCGATGGTCACCATCTGCTGCGCCATTTCGAGATCGGCGGTCACATCCGGAATCCATTGGGCGGTGACCATGCCGAACACCCACGACGCGCGGGTGTGCACTTTGACCAGGCTGCCGAACTCGGCATCGAGCAGGCCCCTGCCGTTGCGCAGGGCGATCGACGGCCGGGTGTGCACCAGCGGATTGTACACGCCGGTGAGCTTGGCGCCATTGATCGAAACGAGGTGACCTATCGCCGGGGTGTCGTCATCCATCGGCGCTCCTTGCTCCGCTGCCAGGTGTGTGCGTGGTTGTAACCCGGCAACCGTTGATGGACCGCTAACGAGCGGCCCGGCGCCTCCAGGTGAATTTTCCTCAAGACGTGACAAAAATCACGTTGTGTTCGGCTAAAGTTCCTATTATGTTCGTGTAGTCTATCGCATTCAGTGGCAACGGGGATGATCATGGTGAACAAGCGCCGCGAATTCAGCGATCTCGGCCGCGTCTTGTGCGGTCATCAGTGGCGGGAACTCAAGGAATGGGTGGGCGCGATCAAGGAGCTTGCCGAGCTTTCCGACGAGGAAATCGCGCAGATCGAGCGCCAGGTCACGCGTGCCGCCAAGGATGTCGCCCACGTAGCCGGCAATCAACGCCGCTGCCAGACGCCAAGAAGCTAGGTACACCAGCCAGCGTGAACATGGGCGCGCGGGAACTTCAACTCTTGAACAACAATTCTCGCAATATCGTGACAATCTATTTTTTCGCATTCCCTTAACTCTTGTGCTAGAAACCGGTGTTGCCCGCGCGTTATAGCCTGTCTGTTTTTTGGTGAACACCAAATCATTGGCGAGCGTTACGGCACTCGGTGGCGCAGCAGGGAGCTGGAAATGGTGACGTTTCATCCGGTCGGTGGCGATGACGCGCCGGAGATCAAGGTCGTGCAGAGCGAGCCGGACGCACGGGGACTGCAGGTCATCGTCGTCTCTTCGCAGAAGGGTGGCTCGGGCAAGACCACGCTGTGCGGCCACCTCGCCGTGCAGGCGGATCTCAACGGCTGTGGCCCCGTCGCACTCGTCGACACCGACCCCCAGGGCAGCCTCGCCCAGTGGTGGAACGCGCGCTCGGTCGAGACGCCTTTGTTCATGAAGGCGCAGGTCGATTACCTGCACGAGGATCTCGACCAGTTGGAGCGCAGCGGCGTGCGTCTGGTGTTCATCGACACGCCGCCGGCGGTTACCGACACCATCCGGCGCATCGTCGCCTATGCGGACCTGGTGGTGGTCCCGACCAAGCCGTCGCCGCACGACCTGCGTGCCGTCGGCGCCACGCTGGATATTATCGATTCCCAGATGAAGCCGCTGGTGTTCGTGGTCAACGACGCGACCCCGCGGGCACGGATCACCAGCGATACCGCGATCGCGCTCTCACAGCACGGCACGGTCGCGCCGATCTGCCTCGCGCACCGCACTATCTACGCGACCAGCATGATTCACGGCCTGACCGTGTGCGAGACCGACCCGGGCTCGGCGGCCGCGCTGGAGATCGCCGATCTGTGGACGTACATCTACGCCCGCGTCGACAAGCCGGTGGCCCGGCCGACGCTGGGGACCGGTGTCTTCCTCAAGCGCGGCGGCTTCGGCCGGCGCAAGCCCACCGGCCCGCTTGCGGTCGCAGGCTGACGGCGGGAGAGCTTGAAGATGGTTGCTCTCATGCTCAACGAGCGACTGTTCGCCAAGAAGGGCGAGGCCGTGCCGGCCGGCATCCCCGTGCGCGATCCGGCGCCCAAGCGTGGCGAAGGGGTCTCCTCGGCGCTGTCCTTCCTCATCCAGCGCCGCGGAAACGACGACAAGGCCACGCCGACGCAGCCCCTTGCAACAGCGCAGAGCGCGTCACCGGCGCCAGCCCTGGCTTCACCGCCCGCGCCGGCCACAACCCCAGCCCCGGTTCCGTCGTCGGTCGCCATGACCTGGCATGCGGAAGTCGGGCATGCGGAAGTCGGGCATGCGGAAGTCGGGCATGCGGAAGAGGAGCAGGCCGACGCCGCCGACTACGTGCGGGCGCCGCGGCTGCAGATGGCGGGCGCCGGCCTGCCGCCAGACGCTCCGGACGACGATCCCGACTGGCGGCGCGTCAGTTTCCGGCTCAGCACCGGCAATCACCGCAAGCTGCGCAACCTCGCCCGGTTGTGGGGGGTCAGCGGCCAGAGCCTGCTGCAGACGGCGGTCGCCAATTTCCTCGATGCCGCCGTTACCGGCGACGATCCCAACTGGCGGCACTGAAGATCCGGCGGTCGAGACAGCGGGTGCTGATCGGTGTTGTCCGCCTAAGGGGGAATGGGGCCGACCGGGCTCAGCCGAGCCGGCAGCCCAGGCGTCCGGCCAGATCCTGGATGAACTGAAAAGCGACGCGGCCGGAGCGGGCACCGCGGGCGTTCGCCCAGTCGAGCGCCTGGGTTTCGAGTGCGGCAACGTCCAGCGGCAGATGGTGGGCGCGCGCATAGCCGCGGACGATTTCGAGGTAGGTCGCCTGATCGAAGCCGTGGAAGCCAAGCCACAGGCCGAATCGATCCGACAGCGAGACCTTCTCGTCGACGGCCTCGGCCGGGTTGATGGCGGTCGAGCGCTCGTTGTCGATCATCTCGCGCGGCATCAGGTGGCGGCGGTTGGAGGTCGCGTAGAAGACCACGTTGTCGGGCCGGCCCTCGATGCCGCCTTCGAGCACCGCCTTCAGCGACTTGTACGACGCATCCTTGAGGTCGAAAGAAAGATCGTCGCAGAACAGCACGCAGCGTCTGGGCGTCCGCCGCAGTGCCGTCAACAGCTTCGGCAGCGAGGCCAAGTCCTCGCGGTGGATTTCGACGAGGGCGAGGGTGCCCGGCCGTTCGGCATTCACCGTGGCGTGTACCGCCTTGACCAGGGAGCTCTTGCCGGTGCCGCGCGCGCCCCACAACAGCGCGTTGTTGGCCGGAAAACCGTCGGCGAAGCGCCGCGTGTTGCCGACCAGGATGTCCGTCTGCCGATCGATGCCGACGAGCAGATCGATCCGCACCCGGTTGACGCGATCGACGGCCTGCAACGCGCCGTCGTCGGCATGCCAGACGAAGGCATCGGCGGCATCGAGGGCGGCACCCGCCGCCGGCGGCGGCGCCAGACGCTCAAGCGCCTGCGCGAGCCGCGTCAGGAGCACAGCTAAAGGTTCGCGGGCCATGCCGGCAGACTTAGAGCCTTTCGTCACAGCATTGCCACGGCAAACAGGTGCGTGCTTCACTTTTCGTAAGGCCGCATCGCAGGGCTGGGCAGCCGCGTCTCCATCCCGTCGCCGCGGCCATCGCGTGGGCCGCGCTCAGCCGGGTTGGCGGGCGGTGTCGAGCCGCGCGATGCCTTCGCGTCCCGCTGCGGGCGGCGATTGCGGTTGCAAGGCGGGGGCCGCGCGGTATAGTCCGCAGCCTTGACCCACGTTTAGCGGCCTTTTTGCGAAGGAGCGTCCGATGCTTGTACCGCCGGCCCTGGCACAGACGGCTGCGCCCACCGCCGGCCCCGGCGCGCTGGAAGCCTTCTTGCCGATCATCCTGATCTTCGTCGTCTTCTACTTTCTGCTGATTCGCCCCCAGCAGAAGAAGATGAAGCAGCACAAGGACATGTTGTCGGCGATTCGGCGCGGCGACCGGATCGTGACCGGTGGCGGCATCGTTGGCACGGTGACCAAGGTCATCGACGACAACGAGGTCCAGCTCGAAATTGCGGAAGGCGTGCGGGTGCGGGTGCAGCGCGCCCTGATCTCCAGCGTGCTCGCCAAGACCGAAGCAGCGCCGCCGAGCAAGGAGCCGGCAAACAAGGATCAGGGTAACGAGGAAGGGACAGGCGACCAAGCCCCGGTTGCAGGCGCCAGCGGCGCAGCGGACAAGGGAACCGCCGGCCCCGGCACGCGTCTGAAGCGGCTGCTCGGGGGCAAGAGTGACTAGCGCCCTTCCGTCCCGGTTCTGAGCGGGCGCGCCCGATGCTTCGCTTCGCCCGTTGGAAGGCCGTTCTGGTGCTCGTGGCCTGCCTCGCGGGGGCGGTGTTCGCCGCGCCCAACCTGTTGCCGCAGGACAACCTCGACGGCCTGCCCGGCTGGCTGCCGCAGCGACGCATCGTGCTCGGCCTCGATCTGCAGGGCGGCTCGCACCTGCTGCTGGAGGTCGATGCCAAGGCGGTGCTCCGCGAGCGGCTCGACGCCATCGTCGATGCCACCCGTGATAGTCTGCGCGACGCACGCATCCGGTACGAGAATCTGGGTGCGGAAGATACGGCGGCGGTGGTGACCATCCTCGATCGCGACCGGATCGAAGAGGCGCAAGGAATGTTGCGCAAGCTCGATCCCGACACCGATGTCGCCGCCGACGCCGGCAGCGGCCAGCTTACCATCACGCTGAAGGAGCAGGCGCTGCGCCAGCGCCAAAGCGCGGCGGTCGAACAGTCGCTCGAAATCGTCCGCAGGCGCATCGACGAGACCGGCGTCCGCGAACCCACCATCCAGCGCGAGGGCGCCGACCGCATTCTGGTCCAGTTGCCGGGCGTCGACGATCCGGAACGAATCAAGGCGCTGATCGGCAAGACGGCGAAGATGACCTTCCATTTGGTCGACGATCGCGTCGATGTCGGCGATGGTGCGGGGGGCCGCGCGCCGCCGGGCACCACGCTGCTGCCGATGGCGGAAAAATCCGCACGCGGAAGCCCGCAGAAAGTCCTGGTGCGCAAACGCGTCGTCGTTTCGGGGGAAAATCTGGTCGACGCGCAGCCGACGTTTCAGCAGGGCGAGCCGGTGGTCTCGTTCCGCTTCGATACCGTCGGCGCAAAGCGGTTCGGCGATGCCACGCGCGAGAATGTCGGCAAGCTGCTTGCCATCGTGCTCGACGGCCAGGTGATCAGCGCGCCCAAGATCCGCGAGCCGATCCTGGGCGGCTCCGGCGTCATCTCGGGCAGTTTCGGCGTGGCCGAGGCCCGAGATCTTGCGTTGCTCCTGCGCGCAGGCGCCCTGCCGGCGCCTTTGCATGTGCTGGAGGAGCGAACGGTCGGGCCTGGTCTCGGCAACGATTCCATCGCAGCCGGCAAACGTGCCGGGATCATCGGCACCATCTGGGTCGTCGCGTTCATGCTGATCAACTACGGCACGTTCGGGTTGATCGCGAACTTGGCCCTCGTCGTCAACGCCATCTTGCTGATCGCCCTGATGTCGCTGTTGGGCGCGACGCTGACGCTTCCCGGCATCGCCGGTATCGTCTTGACCGTCGGCATGGCCGTCGACGGCAACGTCCTGATCTTCGAGCATATCCGCGAGGAGATCCGCGCCGGCCGGACCCCGGTCGCGGCGATCGATGCCGGCTTCACCCGGGCGCTCACCACCATCATCGATTCCAATCTGACCACCTTGCTCGCCGCCCTGTTCTTGTATCTGTTCGGCTCGGGATCGGTGCGCGGCTTCGGCGTCACCCTCGGTATCGGTGTGCTCACCTCGATGTTCACCGCCGTCACGCTGACGCGGCTGATGGTGGTGACCTGGCTCAAGCGCACGCGGCCGAAGACGCTCGCCATTTGAGCGGGTCCAGCCAGGCATTGGCCGGCTAGGCATAGGCCAGTTAAGTATAGGGAAGCGATCGTTGCGCGGCATTCAGTTCTTTCCGGCCGGAACCAAGATCCGTTTCATGTCCTTGCAGCGGGTCTTCCTCGGCATTTCCGTGGTCATCGTGCTCGCCTCGATCCTGCTCGTCATCTTCAAGGGGTTTAATTACGGCATCGATTTCCGCGGCGGCATCTTGTTCGAGGTGCGCACCCAGGGCGCGGCCGATCTCGGTGACTTGCGCACGCGCCTCAATGGCCTGGGCCTCGGCGACGTCAGCCTGCAGGAGTTCGGGGCGGCCGACGATCTGCTCCTGCGCTTCAAGGAGCCCGAAGGCGGCGAGGCGGCGCGCCAGGCGGCCATCGACACGGTGAAGCAAACGCTCGGGGCCGGCGTGCAGATCCGCCGCGTCGAAGTGGTCGGCCCGCAGGTCAGCGCCGAGCTGTTCCGCGATGCCCTTTATGCGCTCGGCGCGGCGCTGCTCTCCATCATGGTCTACCTGTGGTTCCGCTTCGAGTGGCAGTTCGGGCTCGCCGGCGTCCTGTCGTTGTTGCACGACGTGATCGCCATCGCCGGCGTGTTCGCGCTCATGGGCTACGAGTTCGATCTCACCATCGTCGCCGCGCTGTTGACCATCGCCGGCTATTCGATCAACGACAGCGTCGTCGTCTTCGATCGGGTGCGGGAGAACCTGCGCAAGTACAAGACGATGCCGTTCGTCGAGCTCCTCGATCTGTCGATCAACCAGACGCTGTCGCGCACGTTCCTGACCGTGATGACCACCTTTCTCACCATTCTCGCGTTATACTTCCTCGGCGGCGAGGTGCTGCGCGGCTTCAGCTTCGCCATGTTGTTCGGGATCATCGTCGGCACCTACTCCTCGGTGTTTGTCGCCGTGCCGCTGTTGATTCACTTGGGCGTGCGAAACCGCCCCGCGGCGCGCGCGAGCGACATCCCCGAAAGCGCCGTCTCCCCCTGATGCCCGGGCTTGACATCACGCCCAGGCTGCCAGCCGGCCGCCAGCGGATCGAGAGCTACGGCGGCGGCGGCTTCAAGATCGCGGGACAGCGCTATCGGGGCTCGATGCTCGTCTGGCCGGAGCGCAGCGAAGGCTGGGCGGTCGGCGAGGCCACCGGGATCACCGAGGCGACGCTGGCGCCCGTGCTCGATAACGCCGAGGCCGGCCTGATCCTGCTCGTCGGCTGCGGCGCACGCTTCACGCCGCCACCGCCCGCGCTCGCGCCTGCGCTGCGGGCGCGCGGCATCGGGCTCGAATGGATGGATACCGGTGCCGCCTGCCGCACCTTCAACGTCCTGTTGAGCGAAGGGCGGCCCGTTGCGGCGGCGCTGATCGCCCTCGCGTAGCGGGCGCCACCGATCCCCTGGCGACGCCCGCTCCAGCCCTGCTGATAGTGCTTCGTGTGCCGGCCCCGGCTCCCCTCTCCCTGGCGGGAGGCGGCGCCCGGTTCGGCTTGCTGTCCTACGCCTTGGCGAGGTTGGCAGCGACGAAATCCCAGTTAACCAGGTGATCGAGGAAGACCTGGACGTAATCGGGCCGGCGGTTCTGGTAATCGAGGTAGTAGGCATGCTCCCAGACGTCGCAGGTTAGGAGCGCCGTTTGCTTGTGGACCATCGGCAGATCGGCATTCGCCGTCTTGGCCACGGTGAGCTTGCCGTCGGCGACCACCAGCCAACCCCAGCCGCTGCCGAACTGGGTGACGCAGGCGTTCTTGAACGCCTCCTTGAACGCATCGAAGGAACCGAAGGCGCCGTCGATGGCGGCCGCGACCGGACCGGCGGGCTTGCCGCCGCCGCCCGGCTTCATGCAGTGCCAGTAGAAGGTGTGGTTCCAGACCTGTGCCGCATTGTTGAAAATGCCCACCTTGGCCGGATCCGATGCGGAGTCTGCGATCACCTCTTCCAGACCACGCTGCGCCAGCGGTGAATCCTTGGTCAGGTTGTTGAGGTTGGTGACGTAGGCGTTGTGGTGCTTGCCGTGATGAAAATCGAGGGTGTTCGCCGAGATATGCGGCGCGAGCGCGTCCTTGGCGTAGGGCAGCGCTGGAAGTTCGAATGCCATAATGACCTCATCCCTGTCCGGTCGATCTAGGTCCGTTGAACATATGGCCTCGCTCGTGCGATGAAAAGGGCGCGACGTCCCGGCACGCGGTGCCCGTTCAGCACCGGCGTTACCGCGGCGCCGGGTCGAGGCGCAATCCGCCGCGCAGCCAGCCGAGCCACAGGCACAGCCGTCTGCTGCCGGCACTGAGGCCGACGCGCTCCTGCAAAGGATCGAGGGCGCGGAACTGGATCACCAGCTTGTGCGCCCGGCACAGGACGATGTGGATGTGGATGCGCAAGCCGCGGTTGCGCACGAGGCCGGGCAGCGGCCGGGCATCGACGAGCAGGTGCTCGATGCTGTCGAGTACGCGATCGATGACGGCGCGGGTCTGTCCCTTCGCCGACGCGGCGTGCAGGTGCTGAACCGTGATCAGCGCATCTTCGAGGAAGCGCTCGGGGATGCACAGCCGGGCGAACTGCGCCGCCGGATCCTCGCAGTCGCGCAGTTGCTTCAGGATGCGCAGCGCCGCGCACAAGGCATCGGACGCGTGGCCGCAGCGGTCGATGTCTTCGCCCAACAGCGCCAGCAGATAGCGGCCGATGGGGGCGGCGGCGAACTGGCAGTAGACCATCAGTTCGCTCCAGGTCGCACTGGCGCCGGCCATCAGATCACGGCGGAAGGCCTGGACCATGCGCTGCGGGTAATCCGCGCTGACGCCCGTGGCGCGCAGGCTCGCGCGCATCGCACCGACAACCGAGCGCGCCTCCTCGGACCAATCGATGTCGAGATCCTCGCTCAAGGCGCGTTCGAGTGTCTCAAGCCGGCGAAGCCGTTCGTCGCGCGCCACGAAAGTGTCGTCCGCAAGACCATCGGCGAGACGGACGAAGCGGCTGAAGGCGCGGACGTCCCCGCGCAGCGCCGCCGGAAACAGAGAAGGCATCAGGGAAAAATCTTCGTCGAGGCCGCGGCGCAGAACATCGATGGCCAAGGCTGGGCATTCCCCTTCCGGCTGCAGGCGTGGGCGTCAGTTGCCGATATGGGGCTCTTCTTCCGATGTGGCGCTCAGGCGCGCGGCACCGGCGTTCCCTTTGGCGATACGGGGCGTGACGCGCTCGACTTTACCGCTTTCTTGCCGGCGCCGGGCGGCACGTCGCGCAACGGCGGTGTGGCCAGCGCCGGTGGGCTGCCTTCGGTCGCGGTCGACGGCGCCGGCGACTGCGGGCTGGGCGAGGCGGTCTGGTGGCGATAATTGCGCGCCGACGTCAGGAAATGCGCGATTGCGAAGTAGCCCTTGTCGATGGCGAGTTCGATCGGTGTCATCCCCCAACGATCCCTGGCGTCGAGATTGGCACCGGCCGCCACGCTCGCCTGCGCGGCCTGCAGATCGTTGCTCTGAATGGCGTCGAACAAGCGCTGGGTCAGGGCGGCCGGGGTGTCGTCCGCCGCGTCAACGTGTGCCGCGCCGACCATTAGCGCCGCGACCAGTGCTACGCAGCGAAGCCTTTGTCGCCGGCCATTGCCCAGATCGACGCCGCGACGAGACACGTCACGCACCATGGATAATTCCCATCCGGCCCCGGCCCACGCGCGAGATGCCCTCGGTGGGGCGGAAACGGCACTGATTCTGCCGGGCACCAAACCGATGCGGGATCCGCATCACGATTTTCTTCGCGTTGAGTTGCAGCGCAGACAAACTTGGAATGCAAACAATCGGGATGACGCCAACACACGCTTGATGGTTGAAGCAAAACACAATGGCCATGCGGTTGTCCAGACGCCGGACGGATCCGCCGCTTAGACAAGCGAACGAGTGTGTCATTCCCGACCGGCGCCGGCCTCGTGCTTCGCGGCGAAGGGATGCGAGCCATCGGTTTGTTGTATCGAGCCCCTCGTGCGAAAGCGGGGGATCGTATGGCGGCTCCGGCGCGCTCTTTAGCTTGCGCGCGAGCGTGCTGCTGCACATCTGGACGCTTGATGCCCCGAGTACGCTCTCGCCACCCACCGTGCCGCACACCATTTGCTGTCTCGTGCAAGGAACGCAGGTGTCCCAAGCAAGGGGTCGGGTGGAGGAGGGCGCTGGCTGTCGCCGCAGCATTTGCGCGCTGGCAAGGTGGCTCTGTGTCTGATTCGCAACGCCCGCGAGCAGTGATGGCGGCGATGTCGCATCTCGCGGATATTTTGTCGACGTTCCACTTATATCAAACAGAAGGGGCTTGGCTCTGCGGGGACAAATACGGTAGTTTTCCACGCGTTTGGGGTAGGTTCGGCCTACCCGCGTGCACCGGGGTTTCGTTTCAGAGAGCACGCGCCGAGTTAGCGTCCACGGAGATGGTGGAATTTGTCGGTGAGCGGCGCGCCGGA
>CAYNYW010000005.1:136315-139193 GCA_964401555.1 uncultured Defluviicoccus sp. | reverse complement strand
AAGACAAGCCATATTCTCACGCCAGCCGGAAGACGGCCCTCGCCGGATGGTTACTTGAATCGGCAACCGTGTACCAAAGCTTCGGCGGGTGTGGTGCCGGCGTGGCGGGTGGCTTCGAACCAAGCAATGGAAGCCGGCTCCGTCCCTTCGGTCCGCTCCCCCCTCAACCTGCCCTGGCGCGCGCCGGTGGCAGCCTTCGGTACGACAGCGCTTCCGCGATGTGGGCCCGGCGCACGCCGTCGATACCTTCGAGATCGGCGAGCGTGCGCGCCACCTTCAAGACGCGATGATAACCGCGCGCCGAAAGGCGCAGTCGTTCGACCGCTTCGCCCAACAGGTTCTGACCAGCGGCATCGGGCCGGGCGATCCGGTCCAGCAGCTCGCCGTCGGCCTCGGCGTTGGTGCGCAGAACCACGCCGGCAGGGGCTGCCTTCGCCAGGCGCTCGCGCTGCACGGCACGGGCGCGGGCGACCCGCCGCGCCACCTCGACCGAGCGCTCGGCCGGCGGCGGCAAGCTCAAATCCTGGGCCGAGAGCGCCGCAACTTCGATGTGCAAGTCGATGCGGTCGAACAGCGGCCCGGAGATGCGCGCCTGGTAGTCCTCGGCGCAGCGCGGCGCCCGCCCGCAGGCCCGACCGACGTCGTCGAGGTGGCCGCAGCGGCAGGGGTTCATCGCGGCGACGAGCTGGATGCGCGCAGGATAGCTGACGTGGCCGTTGGCGCGCGCCACCGCCGCCTGACCGCTTTCCAGCGGCTGGCGCAGCGCTTCGAGGGCCGGCCGCGGGAATTCCGGTAACTCGTCGAGGAACAGCACGCCCAAGTGCGCCAGCGAGACCTCGCCGGGCCTGGCGCGCAGGCCACCGCCGACGAGGGCCGCCACCGAGGCCGAGTGGTGCGGATCGCGAAACGGCCGCCGGCTGATCAGCGCGCCGGCCTTCAGCGTCCCCGCGACCGAGTGGATCATGCTGACCTCAAGCGCCTCGGCCGGTTCGAGGCGCGGCAGCAGGCCGGGCAGCCGGCGCGCCAGCATCGACTTTCCCGCCCCGGGCGGGCCGACCATGAGCAAGTTGTGGCCGCCGGCCGCGGCGATTTCGAGCGCGCGTTTTGCACTCTCCTGGCCCTTGATGTCGGCAAGCTCGGGATCGGGCGCGTCGGTGCCGTCCATCTTCGGTGCCGGTGTCGTCAGCACCTGACTGCCCTTGAAGTGATTGACCAGCGCCAGCAGCGACGACGGCGCCAGGATGGGAATGCCGGCCGCCCACGCCGCCTCGCCCCCTTGCGCCGCCGGGCAGATCAGGCCGAGGCCCTGCGCGGACGCGTGCACCGCCGCCGGCAACACGCCGGCAACGCCGAGGATGGCGCCATCGAGGGCGAGTTCGCCCAGCGCCGCGAACGCCGCGATCTCGTCCGTGGCGAGCACGCCCTGGGCGGTCAAGAGGCCGAGCGCGATCGGCAGATCGAAGTGGCTGCCCTCCTTTAAGAGATCGGCCGGCGCCAGGTTGACGGTGATCCGCTTGGGTGGCAGCGCCAAGCCCATGGATGCGAGCGCGGCGCGCACCCGCTCCCGGCTCTCGGCGACCGCCTTGTCCGGCAGGCCGACCACGGCAAAGCTGGGCAGGCCCGGCGCGATCTGCACCTGGACGTCGACATCGCGCACGCCGATGCCGTGGAACGCCATGGTCCGCACGCGCGCCATCATGGCCAACGCCCCCCGACACGCTCAACGCATGGGCGTGTGTCTGCCCCAACACGACAACCAACGCAAGTGCATTGTTGCCGGTCAGTGCCCCGTTTGGGGATTATTAACGCGCGGGCGGCTGCGGTAGCGGCGCGATGATACCGAAGCAGTTGGCGAGCCGGGGCAGGCCAACCTTCGGGTAATAGTCGAGCGCCGCCGGGGCGGAGAGTAGGAGCAACGTCACCACCTCGCCGCCGGCTGCGGCGTGGGTGGCGCGCAACAATTCGCGACCGATGCCTTGGCGCTGATGCGCAACATCGACGCAGAGGTCGGCAATATAGCAGCACGCGCTGAAATCGGTGATGGACCGCGCAACCCCCAGGAGCCGGCCGGCCGCGTCGCGGGCGGTGATGATCAGCGACGCGCCTGCCAGCATCGCCGCGATCCGCGCGTGGTCGTGCACCGGCCTGCGCGCGGCGAGGCCTGAGCGTTCGAGGATATCGACGAACGCCTCGACGCCAAGGGTGGCTTCGCGGGTGTAGACGATGGGCATGGGGGAATCAGGCACGTCTGGGCATTTCGTCGGCCGCTGAATCATCTTCGGCTTGCGCACTCTTGGCAGCCACGATGCGGAGCTTCGGCTCGCCGGATACGACGTCCTTACCGTGGGCGAGGGATTGGAAGGCAACCTCGATCCGGGTCACGGTGGCCTCGGCGAGCTTGTCTGGGGCTTGCGCGTCCTTGCCGATCTTTTCCTTCAGCAGCGTTCCTTCGATCCAGGTTTTTCTGGCGGTGGCGATCTTCTCCGCACCCTCGCCAATGGCCTTGGGAACCTTGAGGACCGCAACCAGCGCGGCGGCAATCAAGGTGATCTGGGGCAGCATGCCGATCAGTTCGACTTCGTTGGGGGTGCCGACGACGATACGCTGCGCGATCAGCGTGTCCGCGCCGGCTCGTCCGCCTTGGTCCAACACCACCGCATAGAGGTCGGCGAGGCCATTGAGAATGAGACCGAGATCGCGGGCCGGCACCCGCAAGTGCAGCGGGATCGTCAGCACCGCCCGGTAGCCATCGGAGCCAGCGCTCAGCACCGCCCCTGCGAGGTTCGCCTCTGCGAGGTTCGCCCCTGCGAGGTTCGCCCCTGCGAGGTTCGCCCCTGCGAGGTTCGCCCCTGTGAGGTCCGCCCCTAGGAGGTTCGCC
>CAYNYW010000005.1:0-136215 GCA_964401555.1 uncultured Defluviicoccus sp. | reverse complement strand
GAGGTTCGCCCCTGCGAGGTTCGCCCCTGTGAGGTCCGCCCCTAGGAGGTTCGCCCGGTAGAGGTTCGCCTGTTGGGGTTTCGCCCCTTGGAGGTTCGCCCTTTCGAGGTTCGCCTCTCTGAGGTTCGCGCAAAGGAGTTTCGCCCCTTGGAGGTTCGCCCGGTAGAGGTTCGCGCCTTCGAGATTCGCGCCTTCGAGGTTCGCCCCGCGCAGATCGGGAACAACATCAGGATGCGCCTCGCGCCAGGCGTTCCACGCCGCGACGCTTTGCTTTAGGATCGCAAGCTGTTCCTCGTTGGCCATGACGCTTCCCCCATCGCTCCTCCCCGGTTGCGGTATTGTTGCCGCGAAAGAAAGTGAAATCAACGTCAAGGCGGGGTTTACGCCGCAATTGTGGCGGCTAGAGTGGGGCCTCAGTCTCAGCCGAGGAGCTCCATGCCCGCATCCGAAGCCGCGCTGTTCGCCCTCCTCGACCGCCTCGGCATCCGCACCACCACGCACCGCCACCAAGCGGTGTTCACCGTCGATGAGGCCAAGCGCGTGTGCGGCGCGTTGCCGGGGGCGCATTCGAAGAACCTGTTCTTGAAGGACAAGAAGGGACGGCTGTTCCTCGTCGTCGCTCTCGAGGACCGCCCGATCGACCTCAAGACGCTGCACACCCGGCTCGGCTGCGGGCGGCTATCCTTCGGCTCCGCCGAACTCCTGCAAGCAACCCTCGGCGTCGAGCCCGGCTCGGTGACGCCGTTCGCAGTCATCAACGATGTGGACCACCGGGTCACCGTCGCGCTCGATGCCGCGCTGCTGGCGGCAGACATCCTCAACTTCCACCCGCTCGCCAACACCGCGACCACGGCGATCGACCCGGCCGACCTCGTGACGTTCCTCGCCGCCACCGGTCATCCGCCACTCGTGATCGATCTGTAGGGACAGCGGGACCGAGTGCTGGACGCTGCCATCGCTTACGACTATCTAAGGACAATCAATCAGCCGCAAAGCGGAACCGATGCTGTTCGACAAGCCCTCCCCCCAAGGCGGCGCCGGCGCCGACGTGGTCAAGGACACCGATACCAAGCGCTTCAACGCCGACGTCATCGATGCGTCGATGACGACGCCGGTGATCGTCGACTTCTGGGCGCCGTGGTGCGGGCCATGCAAACAGCTCACGCCGATACTGGAACGCGAGGTGCGCCGGGCGGCGGGCCGCGTGCGCCTGGTCAAGGTCAACATCGACGAGAACCAGGGCTTGGCGGCACAGTTGCGCATCCAGTCGGTGCCGACCGTCTACGTGTTCGCCGGCGGCCGGCCGATCGACGGCTTCGTCGGTGCCCAGCCGGAAAGCCAGATCAAGGCGATGATCGACCGCCTGCTGCAGCAGATGGGCGAGCCGGCACAGGGGCCCATCGAGCAGGCCCAGGCGCTGCTGGACGCAGGGAACGCCCGCGGCGCGGCGGATCTGTTTCAGCGCCTCTATGCCCAGGAGCCGGACAACGCCAAGGCGGCCGCCGGCCTGATCCGCGCCCGCCTCGCGCTGGGCGACGTGAAGGCGGCGCGCCGGCTCGCAGGCGAGCTGTCGGCCATCATCGCCAAGGACGGCGCGGTCGCCGCCGCGCTGACCGCCCTTGAGCTGGCGGAGGCCGCCAAGGACGCCGGCGATGTCGCGACGCTGCGCAAGAAGCTGGACGCCAACCCCAACGATCACCAGGCGCGCTTCGATCTCGCCAGCGCACTCTATGCGCGCGGCACCGTCGAAGCCGCCATCGATGAACTGCTGAAGATCGTGCGTGCCGAGCGCGAGTGGAACGAGGATGCGGCGCGCAAGCAGCTCGTCAAGATCTTCGATGCGCTGGGGCCGAAGCATCCGGCCACCGCCGCGGGCCGGCGCAAGTTGTCGTCGATTTTGTTCTCATGAGCGAAGAGATCGTCGACGATCCGCTGGTGCGGCTGCCGTCGGTGCTGCCGATCTTCCCCCTCGAAGGCTCGCTTCTGCTGCCGCACGGCCATCTGCCGCTGCACATCTTCGAGCCGCGCTACCGCAACATGATCGAGGACGCGCTGGCCCAGGGCCGCATGCTTGGCATGGTCCAGCCCAAGCGCTCCTATGCGCAGCCGTTGCCCGACGATGCGGAAATCTTTCCCTCGGGCTGCGCCGGGCGGATCATCTCGTTTTCCGAGACCGAAGACGGCCGGTTCCTGATCACGTTGCGCGGCGTCTGCCGGTTCAAGGTGGCGGCCGAGCTGCCGTTGCACCGCGGCTTCCGCCGGGTGACCCCGGATTTTTCGGTGTATCGGTGCGATCTCGGCCGGATGAACGACGAGGGCATCGATCGCAAGCGCCTCCTGGAAGCGGCCCGGTCCTACCTCGCGTTGAAGAGCATCCAATGTGATTGGCAGGCGGTGGAAGCGGCACCGACGGCGGCGCTGGTCACCACCTTTGCCATGACCTGCCCGTTCGAGCCGCGCGAGAAGCAGGCACTCCTGGAGTGCGCCGGCTTCCCCGACCGCTCGGAGCTGTTGATCTCGTTGTTCACCATGGCGCTCCTGGAAGCCGAAAGCGCGCCATCCGGCAGCCGGCACTGACGAGCGGCCGGGCCGAAGCGACGGAAGAGCGCCATTGCCAGGGAGGACACAGCACACATGGCCCTGAAGATCGTCGATCCGTTGCTCCTGGAGGTGCTGGTCTGCCCGCTGACCAAGGGGCCGCTCAGCTATGACGCCGATCGCCAGGAACTGATCAGCGCCCAGGCCGGCTTGGCCTATCCGATCCGCGACGGCATCCCGATCATGCTGCCTGACGAGGCGCGCGCGCTCGATGCCGAGCAGGCGCCGTCCGGCGGCGCCACCTGACGCGCGAGGCGAACATGGCAGACCCCACCGGCAGCCGGCATCGGCCGAGCGAGATCCGGCTCAAACGCGACGAAGCGATCCTTGAGATCGATTTCGAGGATGGTCGCTCGTTCCGACTGCCGGCGGAATTGCTGCGCGTCGAGAGCCCATCGGCCGACGTCCAGGGCCACAGCGCCGAGCAGAAGACCATCGTCGGCGGCAAGCGTACTGTGCGCATCACCGCCATCGCGCCGGTGGGCCATTACGCGGTGCGACTCACCTTCGATGACGGCCACGATACCGGGCTCTATAGCTGGGACTGGCTCTATCGTCTAGGTGCAGAGCAGGACGCGCTGTGGCAGGCGTACCTCGCGGCACTTGCCGCCCGCGGCCTGACGCGCGAACCGTGAGCCGCCGCTGGGCCGTCGCAGGGCTCGGCGTCACCCTCGCATCAGGCTTGGCAGCGCTCCGACCAGCCCCATGGCGTGCCGCATGAACAGGCGCTTCAACGGCGGGATCTCATTGACCACCGCCAGCCCGACGTCACGCGCGAGCCGCAGCGACGCGATGTCGTTGGAGAACAGCCAGTTGAGGCCATCGGTGGCGGCAAGCATCAGGTGGTTGTCGAAGCGGCGCAGGCGCTGATAGCGCTGCAGGACCTTGTCGTCGCCCAAGTCGCGGCCGCCGGCCGCCGCCTCGACCAGCACATCGCGCAAGGAAGCGACATCGCGAAAGCCCATGTTCAGGCCCTGGCCGGCGATGGGGTGCATGCCGTGCGCGGCATCGCCGGCGAGCACCAGCCGGCGGTGAAACATCGGCTCGGCATACTGCAGCGACAACGGATAGCTCCAGCGTGGGCCGACCACCTCCAGCGCGCCCAAGAAATCACCGAAGCGCCGGCCAAGCTCGTCTGCGAAGGCGTCATCGTCGAGCGCCACCATCACCGGGGCGAGGTCGTCGCGTTCGGTCCAGACGATGGAGGCCCGGTTGCCGGTCAAAGGCAGGATGGCGAACGGCCCCGCCGGCAGAAAATGTTCGTGCGCGATGCCGTGGTGCGGCTTCTCGTGCGCGACGGTACAGACGATGGCGGTCTGGCCGTAGCGCCAGCGGGTGATCCGGAACCGCGCGTCCGATTCGCGCAGTGCCGAGTTGCGGCCCTCGGCGGCGACGCACAGCCGGGCGCGGATGCGCCTGCCGTCGACAAGTCGTGCCTCGATGCCGCCTGCGGTGCGCTCAAGGTCGGCGATGCGCGCGGGCGCTTCGAGACGCACCTCGGCGAGTTCGGCCATGCGCGCAAGAATCGCCCGGCGCAGGAGACGGTTTTCCAGCATGAAGCCGAAGGGCTCGGCGCCGACGTCGCGGTGGTCGTAATGCAAGAACAACCGGGATTCGCCGTCGGTGACGCGAATTTCGAGGATCGGGCCGGCATCGTCGGCAAGGGTATCCCACACGCCGATCGCATGCAGAAGGCGCTGGGACGACGCCGAGATCGCCGACGCCCGGCCGTCGAAGCCGGCGGCAAGCGCGAGCGCCGGTGGTTCGGCCTCGATGACGACCGCGCTCAACCCCGCCTGCGCCAGCGCACACGCCAGCGCGCCGCCGACGAAGCCGCCGCCTGCGATCAGCACGTCGGTGTTGAACACGCTCCGGGCGGCACCGGCTGTTGTCGTGTACGTCTGGTTTTCGCCCATCACATTCCTCCCTGCCCGCTGGCGCTGCCCACAAACTGGGCAGTTGCCCGCAAATAGCGCTGCAGCCACGCCGATCCGGCGGCCGGCAATCACCAGCGAACCGTCTCGAAGCACCGCTGCCGCCTGCGTTTGCGCCCTTAGTGTACGGCGATGGCACGATTCCTGAAAAGAGGCAGCACCTGAAAAGGAAGAGCCGGGCGGGCGGGGCGTTGTCTGCGCCCGCCCGTCGCGGCCGGTGATCGCGCCTGCGCGGTGCCGGTCGGTCGAAGGGGTATGCGGCGAGAAGATCGCCAACGACGCCAGGAAGAAGGGAAAAGTGCCATGAAACTCGTCACTGCGATCATCAAGCCGTTCAAGCTGGACGATGTCCGCCAGGCGCTGACCGGTGTCGGCGTGCAGGGCATGACCGTCACCGAGGTCAAGGGCTTCGGCCGCCAGAAGGGGCAGACCGAGATCTACCGTGGCGCCGAGTACGTCGTGCAGTTCCTGCCCAAGGTCAGGATCGATCTCGTCGTCACCGACGAAATGCTCGAAGGCGTTATCGAGGCGATTCAAACCTCGGCACGCACCGACAAGATCGGTGACGGCAAGATCTTCATCATCGATGTCGAGCGGGCGGTGCGCATCCGCACGGGGGATACCGACGCCAACGCGCTTTGAGGCACGTCAGCACGGTGTGTGCCGGGCGCGCTGGGGGGGCGCGCGCTACGGTACGCCTTGCGCTTGCAAACGGCGGCCCATCCCTTATTATCGGCGTTTGCCGACCACCGGTCCGGCGCGCGGGCGTAGCTCAGGGGTAGAGCGCAACCTTGCCAAGGTTGAAGTCGAGGGTTCGAATCCCTTCGCCCGCTCCATCACCTTCGGGCCGCACGTTCTTTTCTCCAGCTCTGGTGCGGAGACGCGGGCGTCGGCGCTGCCGTTGACAGTGCTGCAAACGGGCGGATGCCGGCTAGTGCACAAACCCATTCGGATGATTCAGCCGAAGGGGTTAGATGTGCACTAGAAACAATAGGTTGCGTGCGGCGGCCGCGCATTCTTTGAATGCGCGGCTGCACTAGCGGCCGGGCGCCGGACAGCAAAGGGCGGGCTTTGGCGGCGTTTGCCTTGGGCCTCACGCCAGCGATGCTCCAAGACGCGCTGGTCACCGTCGTGCCCGATCGCGCCGACGCCGCCGGGCCGTCCTTTTCCTCGTTTCTCGCCCACTACTACGCGCGCGTCCCCCGGGCCGCCCTCGCCACCATGTCGGCGGCGAGTCTCGCCGAGCGGGCACGTGCGCACTTAAACCTTGCCCTGCAGCGAACCTCCCGTGCGCCATTGATCCGCGTCTACAATCCGCGCGCGCCGGAACACGGCTGGTCGTGCGCCGATACCATCATCGAAGTGGCGAGCGACGACATGCCGTTCCTGGTGGACAGCGTGGGCGCTTGGCTCGAACGACGGAAGCTCAGCGTGCGGCTCCTGGTCCATCCGATCTTCCGGGTGCGCCGCGACACCGCCGGCCGGCTGTCGAGCACGCAACCGGCATTGGGGCCCAAGGGAACCGCTGAACAGCGCGAAGCCTTCATCCATTTCGCCATCGCCCGCCAGGCGGACGCGGCCCTGCCCGAAATCGAGGCCGCCATCGCGCACGTGCTGGCAGACGTCGCCCGCGTCGTCGCCGACTGGCCTGCCATGCGCGCCCGCCTCGAAGCGCTGCGTGGCGCGCTGGCCCTCGACCGCGGCTTCTCTGAGGTCGCCGCCTTCCTCGGCTGGCTCGGTCGCGACAATTTCACCTTCCTCGGCTACCGCGTCTACGACATCGAAGCGCCCGCCGCAGTTGCACGCGCCGAAAGCGCGGCCGCAGCCGGACTTCTCGCCGATCCGCACTGCACGTTGATCGATGATCTCGCCGATGAGCGGCCGCTGCCGGTACCGTTGCAGGCGTTCGTCGCGGCAACCGATGCGCTCTTGGTGATCAAGGCCGATCACGTCGCCAGCGTCCACCGCCCGGTGCACATCGACGTGGTTCTCGTCCGCGAGGGGACCGTGGACGGCGGCTGCCGGTTGCATCTGTTCGCGGGCCTGTTTGCGGCCGCCGCCTACAACTGCACCACCGAGAGCATTCCATGGCTGAAGGGCAAGGTTGCCCGTGTGTTCGAGCGCGCCGGCTTCGATCGCGCCAGCCATGACGGCCGCGCCCTGCGCCATGTGCTGGAGACCTTCCCGCGCGACGAGCTGTTCCAGATCGCAGACGACACCCTCTTGGCGGCAGCGCTTGGCATCCTCTCCTTAAGAGAAGGCCAACGCGTTGCTCTCTTCGTGCGTGCCGACGACTTCGGGCGCTTCGTCGCCTGCCTCGTCTACATCCCGCGGGATCGGTTCACCACGGCATTGCGTCTCGGCATCGAGGGCCTCCTAGAGACCGCCTTCGCCGGCCATGCCGTTGCGCGCTATGTCTCGCTCGGCGATGCACCGCACGCGCGGCTTCTGGTGTACGTCCGCAGCGAGGCCGGCATCCCCGCTTTCGATCACGATGCCCTCGAAGCGGCGATCGCGGACGCGAGTCGGACCTGGGCCGACGACCTTCAGGCGGCGCTCACGGCGGCTCACGGTGACGATGACGCGGACGCGCTGTTCGCGCGCTACCGTGCGGCGTTCCCGTCTGCCTACCGCGAACGCTTCTCCGCCGAAGATGCCATCGCCGACATCGCAGCCATCGAGCGCACATCAAGCTCGGAGCGGCTGGAGATCGCGCTGTTCCGGCCGAGTGCGGCGCCGGAGCAGGCGCTGCGCCTGAAACTGTTCCACCCTGGCGCACCGATTGCGTTGTCGGCGGTGGTGCCGGTCCTCGAACACTTCGGCCTGCGCGTCATCGATGAAATGCCCTACGTGGTCCGCCGCGCCGACAACGGCGCGGCCGCAGTCATCATCCACGACATTGGCATCGAGAGTGACGCCGGGGCATCGATCGACCCGCGAACCGCAAACGCGCGCTTCGAAGCCGCGCTGCTTGCGGTGTGGACGGGCGAAAGCGAAAACGATCGCTTCAATGCCCTGGTCTTGAGCGCGGATCTGGGCTGGCGCCAGGTTGTCATCGTGCGCGCCTATGCGAAATATCTGCGCCAGGCCGGGCTGTTGTTTTCCCAAACCTACATGGAACACGCCTTCGGCCGCTCGCCCGCGGTGGCGGCGCTGCTCGTCCGCCTGTTCGAGACGCTGTTTGATCCCAAGGCACCGCCGGGCCGCGCCGGGCGTGCCGATGGTCTCGTTGCCGCGATCAGCGCGGCGCTCGACGCCGTTGCCAGCGCCGATGACGACCGCATCCTGCGCCGTTTTCTTGACGCGATCCTCTGTACCCTGCGCACCAACTATTTCCAGCGCAGCGCGGCCGGGACACCCGGGCCGTGTCTCTCGCTCAAGCTCGACAGCCGGCGGCTCGAAGGCCTGGCGCCGCCACGCCCCATGGCCGAGATCTTCGTTTATGCGCCCGCGGTCGAGGGCATTCACCTGCGTGGCGGCAAGGTTGCGCGCGGCGGCATTCGCTGGTCGGAGCGACGCGAGGATTTCCGCAGCGAGATCCTGAGCCTGATGAAGGCGCAAATGGTCAAGAACACCGTTATCGTGCCAGTTGGCGCCAAAGGCGGCTTCGTGGTCAAGCAGCCGCTCGCCGGTGCCGCGCGCGAGGCTACGGACGCCCAGGCGATCGCCTGCTATCGCACCTTCATTTCCGGGCTTCTGGACCTGACCGACAATCTCGAAGCGGGGCGGGTGGTGCCGCCCGCGGACGTCGTACGTCGCGATGATGATGATCCCTACCTGGTGGTGGCGGCGGACAAGGGCACCGCGCGCTTTTCCGACATCGCCAACGCCGTCGCCGCCGAATACCGTTACTGGCTCGGCGATGCATTCGCCTCCGGCGGCAGCCACGGCTACGATCACAAGCGCATGGGGATCACCGCCCGCAGCGCCTGGGAGCTGGTGCGCCGCCACTTCCTGGAGCTGGGCCGCGACATCGACCGAGAGGCGTTTACCGTCGCAGGCGTCGGCGACATGTCGGGCGACGTCTTCGGCAATGCCATGCTGCTCTCGTCGCACCTCCGCCTGATCGCCGCCTTCGATCACCGCCACATCTTCATCGATCCCGACCCCGACCCCGACAAAAGCCTCGCCGAGCGCGCCCGGCTGTTCGCCTTGCCGTCATCGTCGTGGCAGGACTACGCGGCGGACGCATTGTCTGCGGGTGGCGGCGTCTTCTCGCGCGCAGCCAAGACCATCACCCTGTCCGCCATCGCCGCCGAGCGCCTGGATCTGCGCGCGACCCGCCTCGGGCCGGACGCGCTGATCCGGGCAATCCTGAGGGCGCCGGTGGACCTGTTGTGGTTCGGCGGGATCGGCACCTTCATCAAGGCGGCCGGTGAGGAGCACGCTGCGGCCGCGGACCGCGGCAACGACGCGATACGGATCGATGCCGAGGAATTGCGCTGCAAGGCGATCGGCGAGGGTGCCAATCTCGGCCTGACCCAGCGCGCGCGCATCGCATTTGCGCGCGCCGGTGGCCGGATCAACACCGACTTCATCGACAATGCCGGCGGTGTCGATACCTCCGATCATGAAGTCAATTTCAAGATCCTGCTGGACGCCTGCGTCGCCGCGGGCGAGCTCGATCGGGACGAGCGCGACCGGCTGTTGGCGGCGATGGGCGAGGAGGTGGCGAGCCTCGTCCTGCGCGACATTGCCCAGCAGGGCCGTGCCATTTCCTTGCTGGCGGCCGAGAGCGCGGCGGCATTCGACGCTCAGGCGCGGCTGATCCGCACGCTTGAGCGTGATCGGGGCCTTAACCGCGCCTTGGAGGTGCTGCCCGACGCGCACGAGCTCGGCCGTCGCCAGGCCGCGGGCGAGGGCCTGAGCCGGCCCGAATTCTGCGTGCTGTTCGCCGAGACCAAGATCTGGCTCAACGAGAAGATCCTCATCTCCGATCTGCCGGACGACCCCTACCTCGCAGGGGAACTCGTACGTTATTTCCCGCCTGAAATCGGCGCGCGCTTCGGCCGGCACATCGCCGCCCACCGGCTGCGGCGCGAGCTGATCGCGACGTCGATCACCAACAGCCTGATCAACCGCATGGGCGGCCGCTTCCTCGTCGAGATTGGTGAGCGGACCGCGGCATCGCCGGTGGCAATCGCGCGTGCCTACGTCATCGCCCGTGACGTCTTTGCCGTACGCGGGTTGTGGGAAGAGATCGAGGCGCTCGACGGCCAAGTGCCGCCTGGTGTGCAGGCCGTTTTGTTCGAGGCGATCCGGCATCTGGTGATGCAGGTGACGCCGTGGCTCCTGCGCAACGCGACGCCACCCACAACGATCGGTGATCATGTCGATACGTTTGCCGATGCCATCGCCACACTGGCCGCCGCCATCGCGGACGTGCTGCCGGCAGCAGGGCAGGCCAGCCTTGCCAGCCGCGCCGCCGGCTTCGCCGCGGACGGCGTGCCAGACGGGCTCGCCCAGCGCATCGCGGCGCTGTCGGCGCTCACACCCGCCTTCGAGATCGCACGCCTCGCCGCGGCAAGTGGCCATCCGGTGCTCGGCGTTGCCCGGCGCTTCTTTCTGTGCGCCGATATGCTGGGCTTCGCGGCACTGCGTACCCAGGCCGAAGGGCTGGAGGCGCGTGGACCCTGGCAGCGCGCGGCGATCGATGCCATCATCGACGACCTCGACGACCAATGTCGGGCCGTTGCCGGCTCCCTCGTGGCCATCGCCGATGACGACACGATGGCGGCGCTCACGGCTTGGTCGGTCGCAAGCGGCGGGGCGTTGGAGGCGGCACAAACCCTGATGGCGGAGGTCCAGGCCGCGGGGCCCCCCGATCTTGCCGTGCTGAGCGTGGCGAGCCGCCGGCTGCGTGCGCTGATCGGAGCAGGCGGGTGAGCGGCAGCACGGCTAGTAGACCGACAAACGGGGACGCGGGCGATCGGCGCGCGATGCTGGCTTGGTGCTTTTACGACTGGGCGAACTCGGCGTTTCCCACCGTCATCCTCACCTTCGTCTTCGCCGCCTACTTCGCCAAGAAGGTGGCGCCAGACGAGGTCACGGGGACGAGCGCCTGGGCCTACGCGGTCAGCCTCTCGATGGGCGCGGTCGCACTCGTGGGCCCGTTCCTGGGCGCGATCGCCGACGCGCTCGGCCGGCGCAAGCCGTGGCTGGGCCTGAGTACCATCGTCTGCGTCGCCGCATCGGCGGCACTATGGTTCGTCACGCCCGATCCGACGTGGATGACCCCCGCCCTGGTGCTGATGGGGCTGGCCAACTTCGCCTTCGAGATCGGTACCATCTTTTACAACGCCATGCTGCCGGGCCTGGCGCCACCCGCGCGCCTGGGCCGGCTTTCGGGCTGGGGCTGGGCGCTCGGTTATGCGGGCGGCCTCGTCTGCCTCGCGATCGCACTCGGCGTCCTCATCACGCCGCCGGTGCCACCGTTCGGCCTCGATGCCGCGCGGGCCGAGCCGGTGCGCGCCACCAGCGTCCTGGTTGCGCTGTGGTTTGCCATATTCGCGCTGCCCTTGTTCGTCCTGGTACCCGAGCGTGCCGGCGGAACGCGGCCATTGGCGGCCGCCGTGCGCCACGGTTGGGCGACGCTCGTTAGCACCGTGCACCACGTGCGGCGCTACCGGGACATCGCCCGCTACCTGATCGCACACATGGTCTACACCGACGGGCTCAACACCCTGTTCGGTATCGGTGGCATCTACGCCGCGGTCACCTTCAAGATGGGCTTTAACGAGCTTCTGGTGTTCGGAATCGCCATGAACGTGACCGCCGGTCTCGGAGCGTTTGCCTTCGGCTGGGTCGACGATCGCGTCGGGGCCAAACCGACGGTACTGATCGCGCTCGTGGCGATGACCGCCCTCGGCGGCGGCTTGACCTTCATCGAGACCAAGCCCTGGTTCTGGGTGTTCGCGCTCGCCCTCGGCATCTTTTTCGGACCGGTGCAATCGGCGAGCCGCACGCTGATGGCCCGCATGGCGCCCCGTCACCTGGAGACCGAGATGTTCGGGCTCTATGCGCTGTCCGGCAAGGCGACCGCCTTTGCCGGCCCCGCTCTTTTTGGCTGGGTCACCGCCGCGACGGGCAGCCAGCGGGCTGGCCTCGGGGTGATCCTGATCCTGTTCGTCGCCGGCGCCTTGCTGCTGGCGTCGGTGCGCACGCCGGTGCCGCCGGACGCGGAAGTGTGACGCCGGTCCTGCGCCGGCCTTCCCTATACCGTTTCGATATCGAGCCCGATGTCGAGGATCGGCGCCGAGTGGGTGAGCCAGCCGATGGAGATGATATCGACGCCCGAGGCGGCAACCCTGGGCAACGCCTCCATGGTCATACCGCCCGAGGCCTCGGTGATCATCGCGCCCGCGACCATGTTGACCGCGGTCGTCAGTTGCTCGGGCGTCATGTTGTCGAGCAGCACGGCATCGGCGCTAACGCGCAGCAACTCTTCAAGCTGGGCCAGGGTATCGACCTCGACCTCGATCTTGACCATGTGGCCGAGCCTCTCGCGCGCGCGCGTTACCGCGGCCGAGATGCCTCCCGCGGCGGCGATGTGGTTATCCTTGATCAGCACGCCATCGTCGAGGCCGAAGCGGTGGTTGATGCCGCCGCCGACACGGACGGCGTATTTTTCGAGCGCGCGTAAGCCCGGCGTCGTCTTACGCGTGCACGAGATCCGCGTCGTCGTGCCTTCGACTGCCCTGACCGCCGCGCGGGTCGCCGTCGCGATGCCGGACATCAGCGAGACGAGGTTGAGAGCGGTGCGCTCGGCGGTCAGGATCGGCCGCGCCGGGCCATCGATGCGCGCCAGCGTCGAGCCGGCGGCGACATCGGCGCCGTCGTCATAGAGCGCGTGCACCGCCACCTCGGCCGACAGCAGGCGAAAGGTGGCGAGCGCCACCGCGAGCCCGGCGATGCGCCCCGGCTTGCGGGCGGCGAGCCTGGCCTGCGCTCGGGCATGCTCGGGCACGACGACGTCGGAGGTCATATCGCCGGCAAGGCCCAGATCCTCTTCGAGGGCGCGACGGATGATCGGCTCGCAAATAAGCGGATGTAGCGTGGCGACTTCGGCCATCGTAAAGCGTCCCTTCCCTTGATTGTCCGGTGCGAGCCAGTTCCGGCGTCCGCGCCAGCACTCAGGGCACGCTGGTCGCGAGTGATAGGGCGTCTGCGGTCGGCGCGCCGCGCTGCCCATTGCCCTCTGCACCGAGATCGGCGATGTCGAGGATCTGGCGGTGCAGCCACTGAACGCTGGGTTCCGGATAATCGCTGCGGAAATGCGCGCCGCGGCTCTCGGTGCGCCTGAGCGCAGCCGTTGTGATCAGTCGCGCCGCGATCAGCATGTTGCGCAGCTCGCCCCAAGCGACGGCGGTGGCATACGACACGGCCGCTTCGGACGCCGCTGGACGGGCGCCCAGGTGATCGAAGGCGGCCTGCAGGTCGACGAGTTCAGCGCAGGCACGAGTGAGCCCCGCTTCAGAGCGGACCAAGCCGACGTCGCGTGCCATGATGGCGCGCAAGGACGCGCGCAGCGCGGCGATGCGGTCGGGATCGACGTTGGCTGGCGGCAGCAACCCTGTCAGGCCGTCTGCGGCAGGACCCGGTGCGGCGCGCTCGCGGCGGATGTCGGCGGCGACCCGCTCCCCGAAGACCAGCCCCTCCAGCAGCGAGTTGCTGGCCAATCGGTTGGCGCCGTGCACGCCGGTGCACGCCGCCTCGCCGCAAGCCCACAAGCCGTCCACCGAGGTGCGGCCGTCGAGATCGGTGGCGACGCCGCCCATGTGGTAGTGCGCCGCCGGCGTGATCGGCACCGGCTCGGCAAACGGATCGTAGCCGTGCTGCAGGCAGGTCGCGATCGCCTGTGGAAAGGCGTGCGCGCCCGAAGCGGCCAGTGCCGGCCGAAGATCGAGGAGGACTCGTTCTCCCGCCGCCGCGCGCCGACCGATGGCACGCGCCACCACATCGCGCGGAGCGAGCTCGGCGAGCGCGTGTTCGGCCGGCATGAACCGGTTGCCGTTGGCATCGAGCAGGAGCGCGCCTGCACCTCGCAGTGCTTCCGTCAACAGCGGCCGCTGGCCGCCGGCGCTGCTGTCGCGCGGGACCAGCGCGGTCGGGTGGAACTGCACGAATTCGAGATCGCTGAGCCGCGCACCGCTGCGGGCGGCGAGCGCCAGACCATCCGCCGTCGATTCCGGCGGATTGGTGGTGTCACGCCACAGCCCGCCGGTACCGCCCGCCGCCAACACGACGCCGTTGGCGTGAATCTGCACCAGCCCCAGGGCCCGCTGCAGCGCCAGCACGCCGGTGATACGGCCGCGCTGGGTCAGCAGCTCCAGGGCAAAGCACGACGGAATGATGCGGACCGAAGGCGTCGCGTGCGCGATGGCCAGGAGCGCACGGATCAGATTGGAGCCGGTGGCATCGCCGCCAGCATGCACCACGCGGGCGCGCGAGTGCGCCGCTTCCCGGCTGAAGGCGATGGCACCTTCGGCATCGCGATCGAAACCCACGCCATCTGCGATCAGCCGGCGGATGATCGAGGCGCCTTCCGCGGTGAGCACGGCCGTGCGCAAAGGATCGCTGAGGCCGGCGCCCGCCTCGATGGTATCGCGGGCGTGCTCTTCGGGCGTGTCCTCAGGGCCGACGGCGGCCGCGACCCCGCCCTGGGCCAGCGCGCTCGATCCCCCTTTTGGCTGCGCGGTTTTGGTGATGACGGCCACCGGGATCGGCGCCAGCGCCAGGGCACAGGCGAGCCCGGCGATGCCCGAACCGATGACGACGATATTGGTCCGCCAATCCTGGCAGACCGACGGTCGCAGGGGCATTCCCATGTTGCGTTCCTTGTCAGCGGCCGGGTTAGCGACCGACCGCGAGCATGCGCTCCACCGCGAGCCGTGCCCGCGTGGCAACGCTTGCGTCGATCTCGACCGCCGGCGTCAGCGTTTCCAGGCTGTCGTAGATCTTCTCAAGCGTGATCTTCTTCATGTGCGGGCAGAGATTGCACGGCCGGATGAATTCGACGTCCTGGATCTCGGCCGCGACGTTGTCGCTCATCGAGCATTCGGTCACCATCAGCACTTTGGGCGGGCGTTGGCCGCGCACGAAATCTATCATCTGCGCGGTCGAGCCGACGAAGTCCGCGGCGCCCAGCACGTCCGGCGGGCACTCGGGATGGGCGATGACAACGAGATCATCGAAGCCCTGGCGGAACCGGCCGATCTCCTCGGCGGAAAAACGCTCGTGCACCTCGCAGTGGCCGCGCCACGGGATGATCTTCACCCTGGTCTGGGAAGCGACATACTTGGCGAGATACTCGTCGGGCAGGAAGATCACCTCGTCGACGCCGAGGGATTCGACGACCTTCACCGCGTTGCCGGACGTACAGCAGATGTCGCACTCCGCCTTCACCGCGGCCGACGTGTTGACGTAGGTGACCACCGGCACGCCGGGATGCTTGGCGCGCAATTGGCGCACGTCCTCCGGCGTGATCGATTCGGCAAGGGAGCAGCCCGCCCCGACATCGGGGATCAACACGGTCTTGTCCGGATTGATCAGCTTCGCCGTCTCGGCCATGAAATGCACGCCCGCGAGCACAATGACGTCGGCACCGGTGTCCTGGGCGCGCTGGGCGAGCGCGAGCGAGTCGCCCACGATGTCGGCGACGCCGTGGTAGATTTCGGGTGTCTGGTAGTTGTGGGCGAGGATGATGGCGTTGCGCGCCTGCTTGAGCCGCTCGATGCCGGCGACGTACGGCGCATGCACCGGCCACTCGATGGCGGGGATCACGCGTTTGACCCGCTCGAAGATCGGTGCCGTGGCCTCGGCCACCGCGGCCGAGTAAGAAAGCGCTCGATGAGAAGCTAACGACATCCAAGAACCCCGCGACGCACGAGTGATTGTTAACGCGGCCCCATCCGGCGGGCGCGGCTTGTCATTCTTATTGTGCACCGCAAATTGCGCTGTCAACGGCACCGACTTTACCTGCAATGTCGTGAAACACGATTTGACTGCCGGCGTCCCACAAGTGACTGTTGCCGCCCTCCAACCCCTTTGGGGCGGACGGCTGCATCGTCTGCGGCAGCCATCGTTAGGGCATTGACTTGGCGGCGGTGATCCCGCTAACCGCTTGCGGGGCGGGCGGTGATTCGGCGGGTGATCGAAGATTAGGGGCGGGAAAAGCGTGAACAGAGGCGAACATCGGGCGGCATGATCAAACGCATCGGCCTTCTGGGGGGGTCGTTCAATCCGGCCCATGACGGGCACCGCTACATCTCGCTCGAGGCGCTGAAGCGGCTCCGCCTGCACGAGGTCTGGTGGCTGGTCTCGCCGCAGAACCCGCTGAAGGGGACGCGCGACATGGCTCCGTTCGCTGAGCGCGTCAACCAAGCCAAGCGCATCGCCCGGCATCCGCGCATCCGGGTGAGCGATATCGAGCGCCGGCTCGGCACCGTCTATACCGTCGATACGCTGCGGGCGCTGATGCCCAAGTTTCCGGGATGCCGTTTCGTCTGGCTGATGGGGGCGGACAATCTGGAGCAGATCGCGTCGTGGAAGGGCTGGCGGGAGATCTTCGCCGGCGTGCCCATTGCGGTCTTTGCCCGTCCGCCGTATTCTTTGCTCGCCTTGGCAGGCAGAGCGGCCCGAGCCTTCGCGGGGGTGCGGTTGCCGGAAGCGCGTGCGCGGGCGTTGGCGGGAATGAAACCGCCGGTGTGGGTGTTTTTGCACACCCGTCCGCATGCCGGATCGGCGACACGCATCCGAGCGCGCCAGCGCAACGGCTAGGCGAGCCCGCCGGTAGCGATGTCCACAATGGGAAGGATCGAGCCATTAAAGCCAGCATGGCAACGGCGCCAAAGGCACTGGATACGCTGTCTTTGGTCCTGTCCTCGCTAGACAATGATAAGGCCGAGGACGTCATCACCATCGATCTCGCGGGCAAGTCGAGTATCGCCGATCATATGGTTGTCGCCAGTGGGACTTCGCACCGGCACGTCGGCGCGATGGCGGACCATCTTTTGCGGATGTTGAAGACGGCGGGCTACGGCTTGGTGCGCATCGAAGGTGCCAGCGTCGGCGACTGGGTGCTGATCGATGCCGTCGACGTCATTGTGCACCTGTTCCGCCCGGAGGTCCGCGCCTTTTACGCGCTGGAACGACTGTGGGGGGCGACGCCGTTCGCGCGACCCCAGCCGCAGGCTTGGTCGGCCCCCGCGCTCTAAGGTGCGCGCACCTTGGCCCCGGTACGGGCTGCCGGCGTGTCGTATCGCAACGGATCGCCGATGCCCGCCTCCCCGTCTCGCCGCAATCACGTTTGAAGGTGCGCGACCAACCGGCTAGACTGCCGGCAAATCGTCACGGATCACTGAATTTTCAAGCGTTTCCGAGGAGGGGAGAGACACAGATGACCGCAACCTTGATCCTGCTCCGCCACGGCGAGAGCGAATGGAACTTGGCCAATGTCTTTACCGGCTGGGTCGATGTCGATCTTTCGGAGAAGGGTCGCGCGGAAGCCAAGCGGGCCGGCGTGCAACTCAAGGCAGAGGGAGTCCAAGTCGACGTCGCTTTTACCTCGGTCCTGAAGCGGGCTATTCGCACCTTGTGGTTCGCGCTCGATGAAATGGATCAGATGTGGGTGCCGGTGACGCGGGCGTGGCAGCTCAACGAGCGGCATTACGGCGGCCTGCAGGGGTTGAACAAGGCGGAGACGGCACGCAAGTTCGGTGAGGATCAAGTGAAAGTCTGGCGGCGCAGCTTCGATATTCCGCCGCCGCCGCTCGATCTCGACAGCCCGATGCACCCCCGCTTCGATCGCCGCTATGCCAACCTCGATCCGGTGATCCTGCCCTCGACCGAATCGCTGAAGATCACGCTCGATCGCGTCATGCCGTTCTGGGCGAATGCCATCGTACCGCACCTGAAGCGCGGCGAGACCGTCCTGATCGCCGCCCACGGCAACAGCCTGCGCGCGCTGGTCAAGCATCTCAACAAGATCTCCGATCAGGACATCATCGAACTCAACATCCCGACCGGCATGCCGCGCGTCTATACCCTCGACCGGGACCTCAACGTGTTGTCCGACCGGTACTTGGCCGATGAAGCCACCCTGAAGGCGGCTGCCGCCGCGGTGGCCGCGCAGGGCAAGGCGTAACGGATCAGGGCCGCGCCGCTCGCTCACCGAAGCAGGGGGCGCGGTCCCGGCATCGTTTGCGCCCCCTGCCCCCACGATTAAGGGCGGCGTGGCCGGTCGAAACTGGCAAGAAGGATCGTCAATGGAAAAGCGCGTTGTTGCCTTTATTGCCGCGGCATTCCTGCTGGTGGCGGCCTGTGCCGTGGCGGCTGAGCCCGACGAGGACTCAGGTGGCACCAGCGACACCTTCGAGATGCTCAATCTGTTCGGCGACGTGTTCGAACGGGTCCGCGCCGACTTCGTGGATCAGGTCACCGACGAACAGCTTATAGAGGCCGCTATCAACGGCATGCTCACCGCGCTCGATCCTCATTCCGGCTATCTCAATCCGCAGCGCTTCAATGAGATGCGGGTGCAGACCCAAGGCGCCTTCGGCGGGCTCGGCATCGAGGTGACCATGGAAGGCGGTCTGGTCAAGGTGGTTTCGCCCATTGACGAGACACCGGCCGCGCGCGCTGGCCTTGAGCCAGGCGATCTGATCACGCACCTCGACGGCGAGCAGGTCCTCGGCATGAGCCTGTCGCAGGCGGTCGAGAAAATGCGCGGCGCGGTGGGCACGCCGATCCGGCTCACCGTCCGCCGCACCGACCGCGAGCCCTTCGACGTCACCGTGACCCGCGAGGTGATCAAGATCCGCTCGGTGCGCTCGCGGCTGGAGGGCAAGATCGGTTATCTGCGCGTCAGCTCCTTCAACGAGCAGACCGACAGCGGCGTCAAGGAGGAAATTGAGAAGCTCAACTCCCAGGCCGGCGGCGCCCTGCAAGGCATCGTGCTCGATCTGCGCAACAACCCGGGTGGATTGCTTTCGCAGGCGGTCGCCGTCGCCGACGATTTCCTCGACGAGGGCGAGATCGTCTCGACCCGGGCGCGCAAGCCCGAGGATGCCCAGCGCTTCAACGCCAAGCCGGGTGACTTGGCGAAGGGACTGCCGATCGTCGTCCTCATCAACGCGGGCTCCGCGTCTGCGTCGGAGATCGTGGCCGGCGCCCTGCAGGACCAGCACCGCGCCTTGCTCCTGGGCACCAAATCCTTCGGCAAGGGCTCGGTGCAAACCATCGTACCGTTGTCCGGCCACGGCGCAATGCGGCTGACGACGGCGCGTTACTACACGCCTTCGGGCCGTTCGATCCAGGCGGTCGGCATCGAGCCCGACATCGTCGTCGAGCAGGCACGCGTCGAGCAGATCAAGTCCGGCCGCGAGCGCCGCGAGGCCGATCTGCGGGGCGCGCTCGACCGGCGCGGCGAAGCGGCGCCGCCCAAAACCGAGGACGAGGACGAGGAAGGCGCCGACGGCCAGCAGGGCACCGGCGGAAACCAAGACTCGGCTGCAGCCAAGATCGAGGATTATCAGCTCGTGCGCGCGCTCGATCTTGTCCGCGGTCTCGCGCTTTACGGTCAGCGCACGGCCGCCGCCCCGACCCAAGAGCGCTGATTTGGCGGCCAGTGTCGCCCACGCCCGCCCGCGCCGCTAGGAGGTCCTCCTGGCGGCGCGCGCTCGCCGCTGCCGCCATTGCCGCCGGCTTGGCCCTCATCGCCTTTCTTGGCCTAGCCATCAGTCAACGACCCATCGAGCGGCAGCCGTCTCCCGCATTCGAGGCCGCGGCGCCACCGCCGGCACCGGGAGCGGTGGACGCTGCCGGCGGCGACCATCCCACGGCCGGCCCGCGCACGCTGGCCGAAGTCGAGGTGAGCGCGGTCGATGCCGAAGCCTACGCGTCGATCCCTCTCGCCCCCGCGGGAGAGCCGTTGGTGCCGGCTCCCGACGCACAGCTCGTCGAAACCGTTCGCGGCCGCAGCCTTCCCAAAGTCGGCGCCGATGGCAGGCGGTCTTGGCAAGTCTACGCGCGCCCCTTCGACTTCCACGACGATCGGCCGCGCCTCGTCGTCATCGCCCTAGGTTTTGGCCTGAGCCGCACCGTCAGTGAAGCTGCGATCACACGGTTGCCGGCACCGGTCGGCCTTGCCCTTGATGCCTATGCCCAGGATGGTGCGCGCTGGACGGCGCGCGCCCGTCACGACGGCCACGAGATTCTCTTGAGCCTGCCGCTGGAGCCGGCGGATCGCGACCACATCGATCCCGGCCCGCGTGCGCTCCTTACCACGCTCGGAGCCGCCGACAACCTGCGTCGGCTCGAAGCGCTCCTGTCCGCGGCCAGTGGTTACGTCGGCGTGATCGCCCGGGATGGCGGCCGCTTCGCAAGCGATGTCGAGAGCCTGCGTCCGATCCTCGCTGCCGTGCAGGGCCGGGGCCTGATGTTCGTCGATGCCACCTTCGCGGACGGCCGACCGGCGATGCGCTTCGCGGGCGAGATTGACCTGCCCCGCGTCCAGGCGGACATCATCCTCGATGCGATGCCGACGGCCGCCGCCATCGACGCCCAGCTTGCCGCTCTCGAAAAGATCGCGCAGAGCCGGGGGCTGGCCGTCGGTGTGTGCGGGCTCGATCCGGGCACGCTCAACCGGCTGGCCGCGTGGTGGCCGGGCTTGCCTGAACGCAACTTCACGCTCACCCCCGTCTCGGCCGCCGCCGACGCCCAGGTGTTGCCGTGAAGGCGCGCTACCGCAAGGGCGTCGGCGCGATCTTGTTCAATGCTCAGGGTCTCGTTTTCGTCGGCCGGCGCACCGACGTCCCCGGCGGCGCTTGGCAACCGCCCCAAGGTGGCCTCAAGAAGGGCGAAGACGCACGCGAGGCGGTGTTGCGTGAACTCGAAGAAGAAGCCGGCACCGCGAATGCACAGATCATCGCTGAGATTCCTGGCTGGCTTGCCTACGACGTGCCCGAGGAACTGGCCCGGCGCGCCTGGGGCGACAAGTACCGCGGTCAGAAGCAGCGCTGGTTCGCGCTCCGTTTCGCGGGCAGCGATGCCGAGATCGATGTCGGCGCCTGCGCGCACCCGGAGTTCGATGCCTGGCGCTGGGTAGAACTCGCATCGCTGCCGGCGCTGGCGGTGCCGTTCAAGCGCGCGCTGTACGAACGGATCGCGAGCGAATTCGCTCACCTCGCCGCCGCGCACCACCGCCCTTGATCGCCGGCACCGCGGACGCCATCCTCACCGCCCATGAGTGGGGAGAGTGCACGCTGCGCCCTGGTTACCGGCGCCGCCCGGCGCATCGGCCGGGCGATCGCCATCGATCTTGCCGCCGCCGGCTGGGCGGTGGCCGTGCATTATCACCGTTCGGCCGACGCCGCCCGGGAGACCTGTGCTGCCATCGGCAGCGCCGGCGGGCGGGCGGTGAGTGTACGCGCCGATCTTGGCCGCGAGGACGACAGTGCGGCGCTGATCGAAGCCGCCGCGCACGCGCTGGGCGGACCGCTCTCGTGCCTGATCAACAACGCTTCGGTGTTCGAGGCGGATGAGGCCCTCAGCGCGACCAGAACCTCGTGGGATCGGCACATGGAGGTCAATCTGCGTGCACCGTTCGTGCTGAGCCAGGAACTCGTCCGCCGGCTGCCGGCCGGTGCGCAGGCGAACATCATCAACATCCTCGACCAGAGGGTCTGGCGGCTCACGCCCTATTTCACGTCTTACACCGTGAGCAAGATGGGCTTGTGGACACTCACCCGCACGCTGGCCATGGCGCTCGCGCCCACAGTGCGCGTCAACGCCATCGGTCCCGGACCGACGCTGCCGAGCCCGAGGCAATCGGAGGCGCAGTTCGCCCGCCAGTGGCAGTCGGTACCCCTGCGCCGGCCGGTGGCGCCCGAGGAGATTTGCGCCGCCGTCCGCTTCCTGCTTGACGCGCAATCGCTGACCGGGCAGATGATCGCCATCGATGCCGGCCAGCACCTCGCCTGGGCTGGCAATGCGGCGGCGATGCCGCCCGATGAGTAGCGCCATGTATCAGCGACCGAAGGAGCCGGCTGCCACCGGTTCGGTATCACTGGGTCCGGCGACGCCGGCACCCGGAGGAGCCGCGGCATCCGGTGCGCCGGCCTTGCGCATCGCCGACGCACGCAATGCCATCCGCCACGTCTTCGTGCGCGATCTGGTGCTGACATGCCGGATCGGCGTGCACCGCAGCGAGCAGACCGCGCCGCAACGGGTGCGCATCAACCTCGATCTGGCGGTGCGCGACGACCGCGCCCTCCAAGACAATCTCGCCAATGTCGTCTGCTACGAACGCCTGACTGATGGCGTGCGCCGGATCACCGCGAGCCGCCACATCAATCTGGTCGAGACGCTCGCCGAAGAAATCGCAGCGATGTGCCTTGATGATGTCCGCGTGCGCTCGGTACGCGTACGTATCGAAAAGCTCGATGTTTTTGCAGATGCGGCAAGCGTCGGCGTCGAGATCGAGCGATTCCAGCCAGCATAAGCGCGCCGTGGTGGGTTGCCGATGCTGGACAAGCAGGTGCACTGCGCAACTTCGATTCGCGAAATTTCCCAGCGGGAGTTGTGCACACCTCACGGGTGGCTACCAGTCCTTGTCAAGATCTTGACATAATCGTACCTTCGAGTTGCCCTCGCTGCGGCACCTCCCGGAAAAAAGCAACCACTTCAGGCAGATAAAATTGACCGCCTGCTGCGGAACGGTCACCTAATGTTCTCGACGAAAGAAGTGGTTGGCGGCCGGCAGCGGTCAACTTTCAACACAGTTATCCACAACGCGCGCCGCTGGCCGACCCGTCTGGCTGGGTTGCAAGACACCCCCCTTCGATTGACGCATTGGCGGCGACACCGCAGATATGACGTGATGGTCGACGCTCCCCCGCACGTCCTGGCGATACCGGGCACACCGCCCGCGAAGGGCAGCGCCGCCATTGCTGCCGTGGTGCCGACGCTCCCCGTCACACCCGGCGTCTATCGTATGCTCAATGCCCAAGGCGAGGTTCTCTACGTCGGTAAGGCGATCAACCTTGCCAAGCGCGTCGTTGCGTATACCCAGTTTGCCCGGCTGGGACCGCGCCTGCAGCGGATGGTCACAGAAACCGCATCGCTCGAATTCGTGACCACTCACACGGAAGTCGAAGCGTTGCTGCTCGAAGCCAACCTGATCAAGCGGCTCAAGCCGCGCTACAACATCCTGCTGCGCGACGATAAGTCATTCCCGCAGATCCTGCTCACTGGTGATCATCCGTTTCCCCGCGTCGCCAAACACCGCGGCGCGCAATCGCGTAAAGGAGATTACTTCGGCCCGTTCGCCTCGGGCTGGGCGGTCAACAAGACGCTTGCCGCCCTGCAGCGCGCGTTCTTGTTGCGCAGTTGCGCCGATACGGTGTTCCAGGCGCGCACGCGGCCCTGCCTGCTCTACCAGATCAAGCGCTGCTCGGCGCCATGCGTCGGACGCATCGGCTCAGACGAATACGCCGCCCTCGTGCGCGAGGCCCGCGCCTTCCTCAGGGGCGACAGCCAGCGCATTCAGCGCGACCTGGCCTTGAAGATGGAAGCGGCAAGCGACGCGCTCGCCTTCGAGGAAGCGGTCGTCCTGCGCGATCGCATCCGGGCGCTGACCGCGGTGCAGAGCCAGCAGGAAATCAACTTACGTGGCCTGGGCGACGCCGATGTCGTCGCCGCTCACCAGGCGGGCGGGACAAGCTGCATCGAAGTGTTCTTCTTCCGCGGCGGTTGCAACTACGGCAACCACGCCTACTTCCCGGCGCACGGCGCCGAAGACGCGCTGGACGCGGTCATCGAGGCATTCCTCGCCCAGTTCTACGCCGAGCGCGCGCCGCCGCCGACGGTAATCGTCGGCGCCCTGCCGCCGTCCGTCGCGCTGATCGAAGCGGCGCTGACGCTGCGTGCCGGGCGAAGGGTCCGCCTGATCGCCCCGCAACGCGGCACCAAGCGTCGCCTCTTCGAGCACGCCCTGGCCAATGCCAAGGACGCCTTGAGCCGGCGTCTGGCCGAAAGCGCCTCCCAGCAACGGCTCCTGAACTCGCTCGCCGAGACGCTCGGGCTCGAAGCGCCGCCTTCGCGGATCGAGGTCTATGACAACAGCCATATCTCGGGTGCGGATGCCATCGGTGCCATGGTGGTCGCCGGCGACGACGGCCTGATCCGCAATGCCTATCGCAAGTTTACCATCCGCAGCGAAACCATTGCCGCCGGCGACGACTACGCCATGCTGCGTGAGGTATTGAACCGCCGCTTCGGCCGGGCGCTTGCCGAAGACCCCGACCGCAGCGGGTCCGGCTGGCCGGATCTGGTGCTGATCGATGGTGGCCTCGGCCAGCTCGCCGCCGCCCGTGAAGTGTTTGCCGAGCTTGGCCTCGACGACCTCGCGCTCGGTGCCATCGCCAAGGGCCCTGAACGCAACGCCGGCCGCGAGCGGATTTTTCTGCCCGATCGGCCGCCGCTCGCCCTTGAAGCGCGCGATCCGGTGCTCTACTTCCTGCAGCGGTTGCGCGACGAGGCGCACCGCTTCGCCATTGGCACCCACCGCGCCAAGCGGTCGGCGCGCATCTCCCGCTCTCAGCTCGATGAGATCCCCGGCATCGGTGCCAAGCGCAAGAAGGCGCTCCTGCACCACTTTGGCTCGGTGCACGCGATCACGCGCGCCGGTTGCGCCGATCTCGAAGCGGTTCCTGGCATCAATCGCTCAATGGCAAAGAAGATCTATGACTGGTTCCGCCCCCAGGGCTAGAATGCCGAGACCGCTCGGGGTCCCCACACACATCGACGCAGGCCCGCTCGAAACACGCCCGATGCAAGTCAATCTGCCGAACACCTTGACGCTGTCGCGCATCGTCGCCGTGCCGGTGGTGTGTGTGCTCCTCGTTTACGATCGTGCCCAACTCGATTGGCTGGCGCTTGCTGTCTACATCTACGCGTGTATCACCGATTTCTTCGACGGCTACCTTGCCCGGCGTCACCACCAGCAGTCCCGTTTCGGCCAGATGCTCGACCCCATCGCGGACAAGCTCCTGGTGGTGGCTCTCCTGCTCGTTCTCGTCGGCATCGACCGGATCCGCGGCTTCGCGCTGTTGCCGGCGCTGGTCATCGTATGCCGGGAGATGGTGGTCTCCGGCCTGCGCGAGTTCCTGGCGCAGCTGAGCGTCAGCGTTCCGGTCTCCCGACTCGCGAAGTGGAAGACGACATTGCAGATGCTGGCCTTGGGCTTCCTCGTCATCGCTGGGCACGGGCCCCACGTCGGGGCCATGGGCATGGCGGACTTCGGCATTGGCGGGCTGTGGGCGGCGGCTGTGCTCACGCTTGTTACCGGCTATGACTACCTGCGCGCGAGCTTCAGCCACTTAAGCGGGGCACCGATCGGCGAGGCCGCCCTGGCGCCGCTGGCGGCAGAACAAGCGCTCGATGCGTAAATGTGTGCAGCGGACGTTTGTCTGGTGCCCGCGGTCGGTGTGGTTCGGAGCGTTGCGGTGAAGATCCTGTTCTTCGCCTGGCTCAAGGAGCGGGCGGGATGCGCTGAACTGGCCGTGACACCCCCCGCTGGCGTCGACAGCGTCGAGAAGCTGATCGGCTGGCTCGGCGGCGCGCATGCCGGTGCCGCGGCGGCACTGGCCGATCTTTCCCGGGTAAGAGTTGCGGTCAACTGCGAGCACGTCGGTCTCGATGCGCCAGTGGCGGCGGAGGACGAGGTCGCCTTCTTCCCGCCGGTGACGGGGGGGCGGCGGTGATCCGCGTCCAGGAGGCTGACTTCGATGTCGGCGGCGAACTCGCGCGGCTGACCACAGACGGCACCGAAGCGGGTGGCGTGTGCGCCTTCATCGGCTTGGTACGCGATTTTGCCGGCCCAGACGCACTCGACGTCCTTGAGATTGAGCATTACCCCCGGATGACCACCCGCGCGCTCAAACGGATCGAAGCGGCAGCGCAAGCGCGCTGGCCCGGCGTCGAGACGCTGGTCATCCACCGCGTCGGCCGGCTGACGCCCGGCGAGCGTATCGTCCTGGTCGCAGCGGCGGCGACACACCGTGAGGAAGCCTTCGCCGCCTGTCGTTTCCTGATCGATGTGCTCAAGACCCAGGCGCCGTTCTGGAAGGCGGAAGTCGGCACCCACGGCCGGCGCTGGGTCGAGGCGCGCGCCGATGACGAGGAGGCCGCCGCCCGTTGGCTCCTGCCCGGCGCCGATGCCGGAGGTGACCGCTGATGCGCCCCGATGGCATGGCCGCGGTGATCTTCGATTTCGATGGCGTGCTGGTGGAATCCGCCGACATCAAGACCGCCGCCTTCCGGGCGCTGTACCAGCCTTACGGGGTGGTGGTGGTCACGGCCGCGGTCGCCCATCACCAGGCCAACGGTGGCATCTCGCGGCGCCGCAAGATCCGCCACATTCACGCAAGCGAGCTGGGCGTCACGCTGGATACGCAAGCGCTCGATACGTTGTGCGCGCACTTCTCCTGCCTCGTCGAGGATGCCGTGGTCGCCGCACCGATGGTCGCCGGCGCCGCCGATTTCCTTGCCCACCAGCGCGAGCGGTTGCCGCTGTTCATCGTCTCCGGCACCCCACACGACGAATTGACGCGCATCGTCCGGCGGCGGGGGATGGCGGACGCGTTCACGGCGATCTACGGTTCACCACCGGAGAAACCGCCGATCATCGAAAGCATCCTCAAGGGCCACGGGCTTGCCGCCCGGGACGTGGTGTTTATCGGCGACGCGCGCACCGATTACGATGCGGCCGTGGTGACGGGCCTGCGCTTTATCGGCCGGGTGCCCCGCGGCCAGCCGAGTCCGTTTCCGCCCGGCACGGAGATCGTTTGCGATCTCGAAGGCCTCGCCGTCTGAGCACCAGCCGGCGCCCGGCGCGCAAGGCCTCGTTCCGACAATGGCTTCAAGGAGAACCGCCGCCATGGCTTCGGACAGCGCCCCGCCCGGCCCGGGTAAGGCCTTCGAGAGCAAGGCTTTCATGGCGAGCCGGCATGCCCGGCCGTTGCGAATCTTAGCGGAATACGCCCAGCCCGAGGCTCGCTTCGAGGCGCTGCGCATCAGCGATACCATCGTCTTTTTCGGCTCGTCGCGGCTGATCCCACGCGACCGGGCCGAAGCCCAGCTCGACCGCGCCCGCGCCACCGGCGGCGATGTGGCCGCCGCCGAGCGTGCGCTCTCGACCTCGCGCTATTACGAGGAGTGCCGGGCGCTGGCGCGCCGGCTCACCGAATGGTCGAAGGGCCTGGAGGACAACCGTCGCCGGTTCGTGGTGTGCACCGGCGGCGGCCCCGGCATCATGGAAGCCGCCAACCGTGGCGCATCGGAAGCGAAGGGACTGAACGTCGGGCTCACCATCGCGCTGCCCAACGAGCAGCAGGGTAACGCCTACATCACCCGCAACCTCGCCTTCGAATTCCACTACTTCTTCATGCGAAAGTTCTGGTTCGTCTATCTGGCCAAGGCGCTGATCGCGTTCCCCGGTGGCTTCGGCACCATGGACGAGTTCTTCGAGGTGATGACGCTGGTGCAGACCCGCAAGCTGAAGAAGCACCTGCCGATCGTGCTTTACGGTCGCGAGTTCTGGGACAAGGTGCTGTCGCTGGAAGCCATGGTCGCGTTCGGCACCATCGGGGCCGAAGACCTCGATCTCTGCTATCGGACCGACAGTGTCGACGACGCGTTTTCTTACATCACCCGCGAACTGACCGAGAATGCGCTCGCCCAGCCCGGCGGGCAGCTATAGGGTTGCCCGGCGGGCAATTATAACGTCGGACGGCGGGCAGTTGTGAAAGCGGGCGCGGGCCGGCCTCAGGCGGCGCCGACCGCCTTCGCCGCCGGGAAACGGCCGCCTGCCAACTGTCCCGTGACCTTGCGGTAATCCTCGGTCAAGAGCCGGGTGATCTCGCCCGGCGTGAAGCGCAGATCGTCGATCTCGCCGACCGGCGTGACCTCGGCGGCGGTGCCGGTGAGGAACACTTCGCGCGCGCCTTTCAGTTCCCCGGGCAGGATCGCCCGCTCCACCACTTCGATGCCGCGCGCCTTGGCGAGATCGATGATGGTGCGCCGGGTGATGCCGTCGAGGAAACAGTCGGGCGTCGGCGTGTGCAGGCGGCCGTCGGCCATCAGCAAGAAGATATTGGCGCCGGTGGCTTCGGCGACCTGGCCCCGCCAGTCGAGCATCAGGGCATCGTGGTAGCCCTCGCCTTCGACCGCGTGCTTGGACATCGTGCAGATCATGTACAGACCCGTCGCCTTGGCGTGCACCGGCGCGCTTGACGGCGGCGGGCGGCGCCAATGCGAGGTCTTCATGCGAATGCCCTTGGCAAGCGCGTCTTCGCGGAAATACGTTCCCCAATGCCAAGACGCGATGGCGAGATGAATCTTGGTGTTCTGCGCAGAGACACCCATCATCTCCGAGCCGCGCCAAGCAATCGGACGCACGTAGCCGTCGCTGATGCCGTTGGCTTGGCACACCTCAATGCATGCGCGATCAATGACATCCACCCCCCACGGGATGTGGAAGCCAAGAATCTTCGCGGACGCATCGAGCCGCTCGGAATGCTCGGTGAGCTTGAAAATCTCACCGTTATAGGCGCGCTCGCCCTCGAAGACGGCTGACGCGTAGTGCAGGCCGTGGCTAAGCACATGCAGCTTGGCCTCGCGCCAGGGCACCATCTCGCCGTCGTACCAGATGAAGCCGTCGCGATCGTGATAAGGTTGGGTGCCCATGGCTTGCCGTCGCCCTCATCCTGCGCTGCCTTCCTCGCAGGACCTGATCTTCGCCGCCTGTGCGGATGATGGTGATTGCTCCCCGTAACATTGCGGGGCATATGTGTCAACGTGACTGACACAAAGGGCGCCGATCGCGGGGCCCCGGCCGCATCGCCCGTGATATGAGCTTCGATCAGCCGCACATCCTCGTCGTCGACGACGACGACAAGTTGCGCAAGCTGTTGGCGCGATTTCTCGCTGAACATGGTTATTTGGTGGCGACCGCCGCCAATGCCCAGGACGCGCGCGCCAAGATCGCCAACGTCGCCTTCGATCTGATCGTGCTCGATCTGATGCTGCCGGGCGAAAGCGGCCTCGATTTCGCGCATGCGTGTCGCAAGCTGAGCACGGTGCCGATCCTGATGCTGACCGCCATGGGCGAGCCCGAGGATCGCATCAAAGGCCTGGAGCGCGGCGCCGATGACTATCTGGTCAAGCCATTCGAGCCGCGCGAGCTGTTGTTGCGGATCGCCAACATCATCCGCCGCGCGCCACGCCAGCAGTTTCTGCCCGAAGACGTCATCATGGGTGACCTCGTCTTTGATTTCGCCCGGGACGAGTTGCGTGCCGGAGACGAGATCATCCGGTTGACCTCGGTGGAGCGGGCGTTGCTGCGGGCGCTGGCCGCACGCGCCGGCCAGCCGATGTCGCGCGATGCGCTCAACGAGTTGACCGGCGGCCTCGGTGGCGATCGCGCCGTCGACGTCCAGGTCACCCGGCTGCGCCGCAAGATCGAGCCCAATCCGCGCGAGCCGCGTTATCTGCAGACCGTGCGTGGCAAAGGCTACGTACTCAAGCCGGATTGACGGGAGCGGCGGCGGCGATGTGGAAGCGCTTCCTGCCGGCAAGCCTGATGGGCCGCGCGCTCCTGATCGCGTCGGCGCCGCTGCTTCTGATGCAGGTGCTTTCGGCCTATGTTTTCTACGAAAGCCATTGGGACCAGGTCAGCAAGCAGCTCGCCCGCGGGCTCGCCGGCGAAATCGCCGCGGTGGTCGATGGCTATGCCGAGCTCACCGACGCCGGCGAGCGCACGCTTCTGTTCGAGCGCGCGGCACGCTACAGCGAGCTCACCGTGACCTTCGAGGACGGCAAGATCCTGCCCAACGCGCCCCAGCGCCAGTCCGATCTCGAAGGCGAGTTGCGCCGCGCGTTGGTCTTTCGCGGCTTGACCAAGCCGTTTCGCGTCGAAGAAGCGGACGACGGCGCTGCACTCCTGATCCTGGTGCAGCTCGCCCAGGGCGTGCTCCGCTTTTCTGCGCCCAAGACGCGGTTGTTCAGCCCGACCACCTATCTCTTCGTTTTGTGGACCGTCGGCACGTCCCTGCTGCTGCTGGGGGTCGCCGCCTACGTCATGCGCAAGGAGGTTCGCCCGGTGCTGCGGCTCGCGCGCGTTGCCGACGCGCTGGGCAAGGGTCAGGATGTCGCCGATTACCGTCCCCAGGGCGCGCGCGAGGTGCGCCTAGCTGGTTTCGCGTTTCTGGCCATGCGCAACCGGCTGCAGCGCCAGATCAGCCAGCGCACGGCAATGCTGGCCGGGGTCTCCCACGATCTGCGCACACCTTTGACCCGCATGAAGCTCCAGCTCGAAATGATGCGCCCGGGCAAAGCGGTCATCGAGCTGAAGGAAGACGTCGGCGAGATGGAGCATATGCTCGAAGGCTACCTGGCCTTCGCCCGCGGCGAGGGCGGCGAGCGCACGGAAGTCCGGGACGTGGGCGCGCTCATCGCCGAGATTGTGCGGCAAAGCCGGCGCAAGGGCACGGTCGTCGAATTCAAGGCCGAGGCCGGGCTGATGCTGCCGATGCGGCCGGGCGCCCTGACCCGGTGCCTGACCAACCTGATCGAGAACGCGCTGCGCTACGGGCGCACGGTCATGGTCCAGGCGATGCGGCGCGAACGCGCCATCGAGGTGACCATCGACGATGACGGCCCCGGCATTCCGGCGGCCGAGCGCGACAACGTGTTCAAGCCGTTCTATCGCCTCGATGTCTCTCGCAACCCGACCACCGGCGGCGTTGGCCTTGGCCTCGCCATCGCGCTCGACGTCGCCCGCGGCCACGGCGGCAACATCTATCTCGAAGACAGCACCTTGGGCGGCCTGCGCGCAAGGCTGCGATTGCCGTTGTAGGAGAGAAACGCGGGGGCCGACGCGCCCCCAGGCTTCTGTGCCTCAGCCGCCGTGGAAGTGCTGAAACACGGTCCACAGGCCGATGGCGATGAAACCTAAGCCCGCGATCAGCTTCAAGGGGATGGCGGCGAGGTAATTCTCGGCGGCGGCTCCGGCTATCACCGCGATCGCGGTCGAGACCACGAGAGCGAGCGCTGCGGCCGCGAACACGCCCAGCCGGCTCAAGGCCCCGTCGGTGGCGAACAGCACGGTGGCGAGCTGGGTCTTATCGCCGATCTCGGCCAGGAACACGGTGAGGAAGATGGTGACGAGTTCGCGCATGTGGGGGCGGGTCCTAGGTGTGTCTGCGGCAGCGGACGGCCAGGATCTACGCGGCCACACCAAGTGCGTGAATAGGGGCAGAAGTGCCGACAATTTGCGGCGCGGCTTATTTCAGAAATCCCTGAGAAAATATATGCAACAAAACTAGAGGGTTAAGTTGGACTAGCGCAGTGATCTAAGGACGATTCGTTCAGGTGGGTGAACGACATTGAAACGGTTGTAGAGCGCACACCAGTCCGCGGCGGCAGGAGAAAGCCAGCGGGTAAGCTGCATGATGTTGGCATGATGCTTCGGCAAATCCCAGTGAAGAATGGGCTCGTGATGGGCAATCCGGTTGCGCAGCACACGGATCTCATTCAGCGGACGGGAAAAATCCTTACGGCGAAGGCCCTTGCCGTCCTCGCGGCAGGCGATGTGATGAAGCGTCGTCTGCCAGAGGTTTTCGTAGACGGGGCTGAGCATCGAGGTCCAGAAACTGAAGGTGAGGGCGGCAACGATCCGCCCCGGCGTTGGCTCTTTATTCTTCGCGCGAATGTCCGCGACGGCCTTGACGAGCTGATCGCGCTGAATCTGGACAACGGGAAACCCGTCGTCCTCGAACCAGCGATCATGCTTGGCCCCGGTCATGACGGAGTGGATGCGGTTGCGCAGCGCCACTTCGAGCATCTGCATCGGCGTATAGAGCGCCTCGGAAAGCTGCGTGTTCAGGGCGTACAGCTCAAGGGCACGCTCGGCATCGCCGCCGGCCCATTTCCGGTAGCGGGCGAACCGTTCGAGCGACAGGGCCTGTTCTATTTCATGATTAAATTTCAACACACTACCCGATTTCGCTTGCCCTCGGGCAAGCGCCATTATATCTCCATGTATGGAAACCCCGGTACCGTCTCTGCCCTCGGCATGCGGCCGGGGTAATTTTTTGCACGAAAGTCAGGCGCCAAGCCGCCCCGCTGGCGTTTCGACCCGCCGCCGGGCCTCCCGCCTCTTCTCGCGCGCCTGAGCGAAATCCGGCTCCATCTTTTGCACGCGCTCGACGAGCCCGTCCAGGTGATAGATGTTGCTGTTCCAGTCGCCGGCGGCCGTCCTGCGCATCTCGCGGCGGATAAACCCGGCCTTCTCAAGCGCGCGGACGTTATTCTGGATCGTCTTGTCGGTGACACCGATCCGGTTCGCGAGTTCCTTCTTGGTTGGGAAGGGGCGGCGGGCGGGATCGCGCCAGTAATCGAGAAGCTGAAAGACGATGTTCATCTGCAACGGCGACAGACCAAGGCGGTTCTGGGCCTGAATCAGGATCGAAGGAACGCCGGTGTAGCCATGGCCGATGACGGCCTTGCCCCAGATGCGTTCGGTCGAGGACGGCGGGCGCTTGCCGGACTTGGGGAAGGTGACAACTGTGGTCGGATCAGCGGTGTCGGGCCTGGGCGAGGTCTCCTTTCGCAGAGTTAGCTACGGCTGCATCCTCCTGTGTGCAATGGCGCGCCCGCGTCGGGGTGGGGAAATGGGAGGGGCGACCTGTCTTCCGATGTTTGTGATCCTTCCTCCGTTTCCGGTGAAACGGTAGACGTTGTTTATGTGGTCGCCTACCGGGGCTACGTCCGGCAAAAGACTTCCCCAGGGGTGACCCTCAGATTTTCCCTGCCTAATCATTCGAAAAATTAAGAACATAGCCGCCCCGCAAGCGGGGAGCAGCGTTAGCAACCAACGAGCAATTTGTGTTGGTATAAATACCGCATCCCCTGTTCCTTTGGGCCGGCATCCGGCACAATGGGAGGTCGGCCACACGCGCCGGCGCGGAACGAGGGAAGGGCGGGCGATGGAAAAGGTCACGCGCGAGGCGGTGCTGCGCTACCATTCGGAAGGGCGCAAGGGCAAGATCGAGGTCGTGCCGTCGAAGCCGTCGCTCACCCAGTACGACCTGAGCCTCGCCTACACGCCGGGTGTCGCCATTCCGGTCCACGAGATCGCCGAGGGCCCGGAAGCGGCCTACGAGTACACGGCGAAGGGCAACCTTGTCGGCGTCATCACCAACGGCACCGCCATTCTGGGTCTCGGCAATCTCGGGCCGCTGGCGAGCAAACCGGTGATGGAGGGCAAAGGCTTGCTGTTCAAGCGCTTTGCCGACATCGACGTGTTCGACATCGAGATCGACGCCCACGCGCCCGACGAGGTGATCGCCATCGTGCGCGCACTCGCGCCGACTTTCGGCGGCATCAACCTCGAAGATTTCAAGGCGCCGGAGTGCTTTGCCATCGAGGGGCGCCTGCGCGAGCTGCTCGACATCCCGGTGTTTCACGACGACCAGCACGGCACCGCGATCATCACCGTCGCCGGCCTGCTCAACGCGCTCGATCTCACCGGCCGGCGCATCCACGACGTCAAGGTGGTGTTCAGCGGCGCCGGCGCCGCTGGTATCGGCTGCGCGTCTTTGCTGGTGCGCGCCGGCGTGCCGCAGGAGCACATCACCATGTGCGACAAGGATGGCGTCGTCTACAAGGGCCGCCCGGACGGCCTCAACCCGTATCTGGAGCGGTTCGCCCAGGACACCGAGGCGCGCACGCTTGCCGACGTAATCCCTGGCGCCGACGTCTTCATCGGCGTCTCGGTCGGCGGCGTGCTGAGCCAGGAGATGGTGCGCCAGATGGCGGAGCGGCCGATCATCTTCGCCATGGCCAACCCCGACCCCGAGATCACCTACGAGGACGCCAAGGCGGCGCGGCCCGACGCCATCGTCGCCACCGGGCGCAGCGACTATCCCAACCAGGTCAACAACGTCTTGTGCTTTCCCTTCATCTTCCGCGGCGCGCTGGACGTTCGCGCCCGCCAGATCACCGAAGGGATGAAGCTCGCCGCCGCCCGCGCGCTCGCCGCGCTCGCGCATTCCGACGTGCCGGATTCCGTGCTCAAGGCCTACGGGGTGGAGAGCATGCTGTTCGGGCCCGAGTACATCATTCCGAAACCCATCGATCCGCGCGTGCTGTTGTGGGTTGCGCCGGCGGTGGCGCAGGCCGCCATGGCCGAGGGCGTGGCCCGCCGCCAGGTCGATACCACCACCTATCGCGAGGAGCTGGAAAGCCGCCTCGGCAAGGATTGGGCGCTGATGCGCACGATCTTCAACAAGGCGCGCAGCGCGCCCAAGCGCATCGTGTTCGCAGAAGGCGAGGAGGCGAAGATCATCCGCGCCGCCGCGGAAATCGCCGACCAGGGGATCGGCGAGCCGATCCTGATCGGCCAGGAAAGCATCATCCTCGCTTCGATCGCCGAGCTTGGCCTCGACTACCGGCCCAAGGTCGTCGATCCGCGGCAATCGCCGCGATCCGAGCCGTATGCGAAATTTCTGTTCAAACGTCGCCAGCGCAAGGGCATCACGCTCGCCGAAGCGCGCGAGCTGGCGCGCCGGCCCAACTACTTCGGGCTGATGATGGTGCAGAGCGGCGACGCGGACGCGTTCATCTCCGGGTTGACCACCAACTATGTCGAGGCGCTGCACCCGGCATTCCAGGTGATCGGCACCCGGCCGGATGTTCGCCGCGCCGCCGCCCTGTTCATCATGGTCATCCGTGACCGGGTGTTTTTCTTCGCCGACTGCGCGGTCAATATCGCGCCGTCAGCCGAGGATCTGGCCGACATCGCCGAGCTGTCGGCGGAGGTCGCCACCACCTTCGACATCCAGACCCGGATCGCCATGCTGTCGTTCTCCAACTTCGGCTCGGTCGCGCATCCGAGCCCGGATACGGTGGCGCGCGCGGTCGAGATCCTCAAGAAGCGCCAGCCGCACCTGCACGTCGACGGCGAGATGGCAGCCGACGTCGCGGTGATGCCCGAGCTGATCGACCGGCTCTATCCTTTCTCGCGCGTGCGCGAGGCCAACGTCCTGATCTTCCCCGATCTGAATGCCGCCAACGCGTCGTACAAGCTGATGCAGCGCCTGGGCGGCGCCGAGGCGATCGGTCCGGTGCTGATGGGCATGAACCGCGCCGTGCACATCTTGCTGCCGTCGGACGATGTGCGCGCCATCGTCAACATGGCGGCGATCGCGGTGGTCGATGCCCAGATGCGGGCGTTTGCCTGATGCGCCCGGGCCGCGTTCAACGGGAACAGAAGGGACCTTGCGGCGCGGCGGGCACCACCCAAGATCTGCCGCAATCCCATTGTAGGAATAAGGAGTTTGCGCCACAATGGCGGATGCGGAGCAGAGAAGGATGACGGGAATGCGAACCTGTGCGATCGCGTTAGATAAGTCAGCCGCGGCGGAAACAGAGATGTACGGGCGTGCCCTGCTGCTCGCGACGGTGCTGGCGGCGAGCGTGGTGACGGCGGGCTGCGAGAACATGAGCACCGGCCAAAAGGGCGCGACGGCGGGCGCCGCGCTCGGCTCCGGCATCGCGCTCGTCACCGGCGCCGGTGTCGTCACCACCGTCGGTGCCGGCCTGATCGGCGGGGCGGCGGGTTATCTCGGTGGCGAGCTGGTCGACAAGAAGAAGTAGACGTTCGATCGCGGGGGCGAAGCGGGGCTCGATCAACCGGGGCTCAACCAACAAGGAGGGGAAAACGCGACATGCGCAAGGCAATCTTATTGACGGCAATGCTCGGAGTATCGGGCCTGGTGTTGACAGCGGCGCAGGCCCGCGCGCAGCAGGCGCCGATGCCGTTCGACCAGGCGGTGTACCTCACCTGCATTGAGGCCGAGGCGATGGACAAGACGTCGCGCGTCGCACTGGTCGAAATGTTGACCGAGCACGCCGGGAACCATTATGGCGTGCGCTTTCGTGACGGCGACAAGGTCGATCGCGAGCTGGGTGCCATGCTTCGCGCCGGCTGCACGATGTTTCCCAGCGCCTCCGTGTTCTTCATCGTCTCCTCGGCGGTCAAAGCCGAAGCCGAAAAGCTGCGCGCAGCGTCGGCGAAGTAACGGCGCAATCCATTCCTACCGCGAGGGCGCCGTCAAAGCGGCGGCGAGACATCGCCGTCTTGCATGACTGCTGACGCGCGCGGTAATGGTACCACGTGCGCGATTTTGCTATTCTTAAAGATTAAGGGAGTGTGGATGCTGTCGGGGAGAGACGGCAATGACAATCAAGCGCTTTCACAACCAGGAAGAAGCGTACTCGAAGTGGTTGCAGGACCATCCCGAGGGATACGTCTTCAATCACTTCAGAGGCAGCAACGACAACAATAACATCCTTCATCGGGCGAAGTGCAAATCGCTCCACCTTAAGCACAACGAAGGCCGCCGAACGGTCTACGAGAAGGTTTGCAGTACTGATCTTGAGGAGCTGATTTCCTGCATTCCCACGGTGCGCCCGGAGGGCGGCTGGCGGCGATGCAACACGTGTGATCCGTTCTCCGGCTCTACTGCGCTCCAAACCCCGCAAAAAGAATCAAGCCAACAAGCGCCTCGTAGTTCCTGGACGAAGCCCGAACCGCGCCCAACACGGTCGAAACTTGTCGCCGCTCCTGGGGTGGAGGTATTCACGCTTTGGCAGCCGGCTAGGCACATCACGTCGATCGAGATCGAACCGCGTCTGGCGAACTGGGATGGGCGTGTAACGCCAGGTCAACTGAGACTGAATGCCTACCTTGATGAGCTGCAAGCGGCCTTTGAGACGCACCTTCACGGCTCGGAGAACCTTCGCGGCTCGGAGAAAAAGTATTGCCTTCACGTCGAAGTGGTCGAGGCATCCGCTGTTGATTTGCTGACACACTGCGATTTGGAAAACTACCTTAACTCCGATCGCGCAGCGTCTTAACACCCCAGGCATCGAATTGTCGACCGCCGCAAAGCGACACAAGAAAGATACCGGCGATCGGTCGCGTATCACCCTCGGTGACGTCGAGCCGGCGGCGACTCCGCCAAGCGGCAATTATCGGTTTTTCGCCGTTCAGGTAACCGGCTCGCCGCAAAAGGCGGCATGAAAGCAGGTAATTCGCCAGAGATTGCTCGCTGCCCAAGTCGAAGAGGCCCCCGCCGGACCGCTTGACATGATCCTCGCGTTTCGGGTCGATGCGACACGTTGCTCCTGGTGGAATGCTTGGAAGCCAGCCGGGGATGCACTCGGCCCCATCCTCGGTGAACCCCACACAAATCCGTTCCATCCGGCGGATGATCGCATCATCAATTTGGAACTGCACCTTTGCACGGTACCTAATCTCGGTAAGCAGATGCAAATCGGGATATGGTGGAAAAATATTGGCGAAAGCGAGGGTAGTTGATCAATGCGAGGTTTCTGCTGGTAACTGGCGGAGGAACCGGCGCAACGGCTACGGCAAGAAGACGGTGCTGACGGGGACGGGCAAGATCGCTCTCGCGGTGGTCGCGGGAGCCGCCGCGGAGAGTTACCTCGCCGCCATCCCGCTGAAGCTGATCGCGGGCTTGGGCTTCATCGCCATCGGGTTGTGGACCGTGTTCCAGCACTTTCACGGCGGCTGAGGCACAGAAGCCCCGGCGCGTCGGTTTGCCGGTGAATTCGTCTTCTTACCAACATTTTGCCGTGAATTTGATCGCACGCCGGCCATTTGCCCATGCTTTGAGCAAATCTTGCCGGTCCTCCCACGCCCGCTGCGCGTGTCTGTAGCCCGAGTTCCCCTTAGGGAATCCGCGTTTTTTCGTCGCCGGCGCCAGTTGGCACGCCGTTTGAGAAGGGATTGCCGGTTTCGACGGAACAGCCGCCCGCGCCGTTGGACCAGCGACCGTTTGCATGCCCGCGCTGCGGGCGAGGGGCACGGTTGTTCACCGTCGCGGCGGGTGTCGAACGAACCGGCCGCCGGCAACGGCTTGGAAATGACGCGGCCGGCCAAGACCCGATCGAGGAGAGCGAAAGAATGACGCGAATATCGAAACTGATCAGACTGGGTGGGCTCGCCTTGCCGGCGTTCCTGCTCACCCACGGCGCCGCGCTCGCGCAGGAGGTCAAGCTCGATACGGGCGACACCGCCTGGATGCTGACGTCGACCGCGCTCGTGCTGTTGATGACTATCCCCGGCGTCGCCCTGTTCTACTGCGGAATGGTCCGCAAGAAGAACGTGCTCGACGTCGCCGTGCAAAGCTTCGCCACCTGCGCACTGGTGACCGTACTGTGGTTCATCATCGGCTATTCCCTGGCCTTCGTGCCCAATGCGAACGAGGCAACGCAGGCCTATATCGGCGGCCTCGACCGGCTGTTCCTCAAGGGCATGGCGCTGGACGCGACCCATGCGCTGGCACCGACCATCCCTGAGTCGGTGTTTATGATGTTCCAGATGACGTTCGCCATCATCACGCCGGCGCTGATCACCGGCGCCTTTGCCGACCGCATGAAGTTCTCGTCGACCTTGCTGTTCCTCGGCCTGTGGTCGCTCATCGTCTACGTGCCGATCGCGCACTGGGTTTGGGGTGGCGGCTTCTTGGGCGGCGCGGGTGTGCTGGATTACGCCGGCGGCACCGTCGTCCACATCAACGCCGGCATCGCCGGTCTGATTGCCTGCATCATGCTCGGCCGGCGCCGCGGCTACGGCTCGGAGAACATGGCCCCGCACAATCTGATCTTGAGCCTGATTGGTGCGTCCCTGCTGTGGGTCGGCTGGTTCGGCTTCAATGCCGGCTCGGCGGTGTCGTCGGGCGTGCGCGCCGGCATGGCGATGACCGTTACCCAGATCGCCACCGGCGCCGCAGCACTGACCTGGATGTTCGTCGAATGGGCGCTGCGCGGCAAGCCGAGCGTGCTGGGTGTCATTTCCGGTGCCGTCGCCGGCTTGGTCGCGGTGACGCCGGCATCGGGCTTTGTCAATCCGATGGGCGGGTTCTGGATCGGCATCGCAGCCGGCATCGTCTGCTACTGGGGCGCGGTCTGGCTCAAGCACAAGCTCGGGTATGACGACTCCCTCGACGTGTTCGGCGTGCACGGCCTCGGCGGCATCATCGGCGCGGTGCTCACGGGGGTCTTCGCCGACCCGTCCATTGGCGGCGAGACCGCAGCCGGGCTCCTATACGGTAATCCCGGTCAGCTCTGGACCCAGATCGAGGGAATCTTCGCCACCATCATCTGGTGCGGCATCGGCTCCATCGTAATCCTGCTGGTGCTGAAGGCCGTCATTGGTCTGCGCGTCGATGCCGAAACCGAGATCGGCGGTCTCGATCTCGGTCTCCACGGAGAAACGGTTCAGTAATCCATTCGCCCACGGCCGGCGGAAGCGGGAACGCCCTCAAACCGCATCGTCACCCGCCGGTCGTTCCTTCCTCCGCCTGCGTACGCCCAAGGGGCCGGAGCCGGGACTTCAACCCGCTCCGGCCCTTCCTTCATCTGCGGAGGGGTGTCAGACGCGTTTGCGACGCAACAGGACGAACAGGGCGCCGTCGCCGCCAAAGGCCGGCGTGGCGTGCGTCAGCGCCAGCACGCGGGCACGCAACCCCGGTTCATTCAGCCAGCGTGGCACGGCGGCCTTGAGGACACCGGTCGAGTCCTTCGAGCCGTAGCCCTTGCCGGTGATCACCAGCACACAGCGCCGGCCGGCCGCCTGGCCCGCGACCAGGAAGCGGTAGAGGGCCGCGTGCGCCTCGTCCTGCGTGTGGTAGTGCAGGTCGATTTCGGCCTCGGGCGGAATCAGGCCACGCTTCAGACGCTGCAGGGTTCGCTGATCGAGCCCGGGGGCGACACCCGGCGCCAGCACACCCACAGGAGACGGCGGCGTCGGTCGCAAGGATGGTGGCGGCGCGAGGGTGGTCACGGGACGACGCGGCGGCGGCTGCACGGCAGGGATATCCGTGCTCGCTGCGGCGGCTGGCGGCGGTGGCGGTCGCCGACGCAGGGGTCGCACGTCCTTGGCGAATCGCCGCCACAGTTCAGTATCGCTGTCGTCCACCCGCGCCGTTCCTTCGCGACCGCCTTGCTTCAGGCGCCGATTACCATGATATGCAGCCGCCGCGGCCCGTGTGCACCCAGCAGGAGCGTCTGCTCGATGTCGGCGGTGCGTGACGGCCCGGTGATCCAGTTGATCACCCGCGGCAGTGCCTTGTCGATCCGTTCGGCGCGGAAGCGGGCAAAGGCGTCTTCGTAGGTGCCGACGATCCGCTCGGCAGGCAAGAGGACGATGTGCTGCTCAGGCAGGAAATTGAGCGTGGTCGGGCTGTCGGGGCCGGAAAGGAGCATCAGGGTGCCGGTTTCCGCGATCCCGGCAAAAGCCGATGTCACGCTGGCGCGGTCGCCATCGACCGCTGGACCGCGTGCGACGTCGAGCCTTGGCACCTTGGCCCACGGAACGCCGTCGAGCGTACGATCGGGCGCGATCTTGACCGAAGGCGGCAGGCCGCCCGCGTCGAGGCAGGCGACCACTGCGCCCGGGACCTCTTCCCAACTCGGCAGTTGGGCGGTGGTCGCATTGACGCGCTCCGCCTCGGCGATGAAGAGCCGCATCCGGCCGGCGGCATCGAGGCGGCCGCGTGCGGGCACCACGTTGGCCTGCGGCGCCGCGAGCTTGCGGATCAGCGCATCCCGCGCGTCGTCGGGCAGAGCACCGCGACCCAGGCCGGCGCGAATCGCGGCAAGCGTGCGGGTCCGCACGTCTTCCATCAGCGTCGCCCCCCGCCCGCCGCGCTATGGCGCCTCGCCCACAGTGCCTGGAAGGTGCTTCCGGCCGGCGCCGGGAGATCGCGTGCCGCCGTCCAACCGCTCGCCAGCGGCAGCGTCTTCAGCCGGCCGCGCCGCGCCGCCAGCAGCGAGAGCACACGCACGCCCACTCCCGTCACCAGCCGGTAGAGGCGCGGGCGTGCCGCCATCGCCGCCCACAGCGAGAGACCGAAGCGCAATGGTCTTGGTGCCTTCCCAGCCGCAAATTCCCGCTCGCGCAGGGCGCGCAGCATCCGCGGCAACGGGATGCGCATCGGGCAGACCTCCTCGCAGCGCCCGCACAGGCTGGATGCGTTGGGCAGGTTTCCCGCTTCCTCGATGCCGATCAGATTGGGAATCAACACCGCGCCCATGGGTCCGGAATAGACCCAGCCGTAGGCGTGGCCGCCGATGGCTCCATAGACCGGGCAGTGGTTTATGCACGCCCCGCAACGGATGCAGCGCAGCATCTCGCGGAATTCGCTGCCGAGCATGCGGGTGCGGCCGTTATCGAGAAGCACGACGTGGAATGCCGCGGGACCATCGAGGTCTTCGCTGCGCTTCGGGCCGGTGGTGAAGGTGGTATAGACCGAGAGATCCTGGCCGGTGGCCGAGCGGGCCAGCAGCCGCAGGATGGTGGCGGCATCCTCCAGGGTCGGGACCACCTTCTCGATGGACGCGATGACGATCTGGACCTTCGGCAGGGTCTGGGTGAGATCGGCATTGCCCTCGTTGGTGACCAGCACGATGGAGCCGGTCTCGGCGATCAGCATGTTGGCGCCGGTGATGCCGACCTCGGCGGCGAGGAACTCCCGGCGCAGCACCGCGCGTGCCTCGTCGAGCAGCACCGTCGGCTCCTCCAGCGGGCGCTCAGGTGGCAGATCGCGGTGATGGGCGCGGAACGAGTCCGCTACCTGCGCCTTCGAGAGGTGAACCGCGGGAGCGATGATGTGGCTCGGCGGCTCGCCGCGTAACTGGATAATGTATTCGCCGAGATCGGTCTCGATGGCGCGGAAGCCCTCGCGCTCAAGCGCCTCGTTGATGGCGATTTCCTCGCCGATCATCGACTTCGCCTTGGCGACGGTCTTCGCACCGGCCTCGCGGCACAGGCCGACGATGATGTCGCGCGCGGCTTGCGCATCGACCGCCCAGTGTACGCGCCCGCCGGCGGCGTTGACCTTCTCCTCGAACCGTTCGAGATAAAAATCGAGATGCGCGAGGCTGTGATTCTTGATGGCGACGGCGGCGTCACGGAGCGCGTCGAACTCCGGCAGCCGCTCGATCGCGGCGCGGCGCTTGACCGGAAAGCCGGCGCGGAAGCGGGCAAGCGCATCCTGCAGCGGCTGATCGGCCAGGGCCGATGCGGCGTTGTCCTTGAACGCGTGCGCGGTCGATTGCATGGCGTTTGGTCCCTTGGCCGCAGTCTCCCGTTGGTCGTCGTACTTGGCGCCCTTCTTGGTGGCGCCTGTCAGCCTTTTTCGCCGATGGCCGGAGTTTCGCCGCACATACCCGCCAGCGCCTCCGCAACGTGACGGACCTGCACGCTGGCGCCGCGGCGCTGCAGCCGCCCGGCGATGTTCATCAGGCAACCCATATCGCCGCCGAGGACCAGCTCGGCACCGGTCGCCAACACATCGTCGGCCTTGGCATCGACCATTTTCGCCGAGATATCTGGGTACTTGACGCAGAACAGCCCGCCGAAGCCACAGCAGGTTTCGGTCGTCGGCATTTCGGTGATTGCCAGGCCTTCGATGCCCGCCAACAAGGCGCGCGGCTGCGCCTTGACGCCAAGCTCGCGCAGGCCCGAGCAGGAGTCGTGGTAGGTGGCGCGCGCCGGCAGCCGTCCCTTGATCCCACCCACCTTCAGGATATCGGCCAGAAACGTGGTCAGCTCGAAGGTACGCGCACGCAGATCCTCCACCTTCGCCGCCATCGCCGGTTCGTCGGCGAACAGCTCCGCATAGTGCACCTTGATGGTGCCGGCGCAGGAGCCGGACGGTACGATCACGTAATCAACGCCGGTGAAGGCCTCGATCACTTGGCGCGCCAGCGTCTTGGCGTCCCTGGCGTCGCCCGAGTTGTAGGCCGGCTGCCCGCAGCAGGTCTGCGCTGCCGGCACCACCACCGTGCAGCCGGCGTCTTCGAGCAGCTTCACGGCGGCAAAACCGACGGCCGGCCGCATCAGGTCGACGAGGCAGGTGACGAACAGGCCAACGCTCGGGCGTGCTGCATCCATAACAGTGCACAATGGCGTTTGCACCGAAGCGGTGCAAGTGCTACCTGCGCCAGTGCAAGCCGTTGTGCTGCAAGCCCCTTCGGCGCGCTGGCGTGCCGGAGAAGGCGGGCGAGCGGGAGGCTCGAACATGGAAGAAGAGAAGAAGGCCGATCTCAAATTCGGGCCGGCGGAGATTGGTGCGCTGGCCCACCTGTACCGCGGCGAAATGTACCAGAGCAAGATCTGGCGCGCGCGGCTCGATACCACCACCAACTGGGCGGTCGTCGTCACCGGCATCGCGCTTTCGGTGTCGTTCGCCCACTCCGAGGCGTCGCCGATCCCTTTGTTGCTGGTGAGCTGGGTGGTCGTCGGCTTCCTCTACTTCGAGGCCCGGCGCTACCTGTTCTATGACCTGTTCCGCGTCCGCGTGCGCGTGATGGAGATCCATCTGTACGGCCCCTTGCTGCGCGGCGAAGGTCTGCGCGTCGATAACGGTTGGAACCGATTGCTTGCCCAGGATTACGAGGACCTCGGCTTCCACATTTCGCTGATGGAAGCTTTGGGACGTCGGCTGCGCCGCACCTACGGCTGGATCTTCGCCGCCCAGCTTGGTTGCTACCTTGCCAAGATCATGGTTCACCCGACACCCGCGACTTCGTTCAACGAGTTTCTGCTCCGTGCCGCCGTCGGACCACTCCCCGGCGCGTGGGCGCTGGGGTTCGGTCTCTTGTTCCACGCCACGTGGCTCGCCATCGCGCTCTTGACGTTGCGCACACAAAAGGCCGCCGGCCTGCCGCATCGCCGCATCGCCGGGCCGGATTCGATCTTAGAGATTGCCGGCAACTCCAGCGGCAGGATTTAGAAATCCTGTTCCCTTACGTGAGCAACAGGATCTTGCCGAGGTGGCGGGCGGTCTCCATCAGGCGGTGGCCCTCGGCGGCTTCAGCAAGCGGCAGGCGGGCATGGATCACCGGGCGGATACGCCCAGCCTCGATCAGCGGCCAGACCTTCTCCTTCAGGGCCTGGGCGATCGCCGCCTTGCGTTCCGGCGACTGCACCCGCAGCGTCGAGCCGGTGAGCGTGAGGCGCTTCAACATCACCGGCATCAAGTCGATTTCCACTTTGGCGCCCTTCAAGAAGGCGATGTTGACCAGCCGGCCGTCGCGCGCCAAGCTCGCGATGTTGCGCGCCACATAGTCGCCGCCGACGATGTCCAGGATCACATCGACGCCTTTGCCCTTGGTCAGCTCCTTGACAATGACCGCAAAGTCTTCGGTCTCGAAATCGATCACCCGCTCCGCGCCCAGGCCTAGAAGCGTATCCCGCTGGAAGGCGGCGGCGGTGGTGAACACGCGGTGGCCGAAGGCGGACGCGATCTGAATCGCCGTGGTGCCGATGCCGCCACCACCGCCGTGCACCAGGAGCGTCTCTCCGGGTGCAAGCGCCGCGCGCTCGAAGACGTTGGTCCACACGGTAAAGAACGTCTCCGGCAGTGCGGCGGCATCCACCACATCTACCCCCTTGGGGATCGGCAGGCACTGGGCGGCCGGCGCCGTGCAGTATTCGGCATAGCCGCCACCCGCGGTGAGGGCGCAGACGACATCGCCCGCCGCCCAGTCGCGGACACCGTCGCCGAAACCCACAATCTCGCCCGCGATCTCCAGGCCGGGCAGATCGCTCGCCCCCGGCGGCGCCGGATAGAAGCCGCGGCGCTGGTAGAGATCGGGCCCATTGATACCGGCCGCCACCACCTTGACCAGCATCTCGCCCGCGCCCGGGCGCGGCACCGGCCGCGTCGTCGGGCGCAGCACCTCGGGTCCCCCCGGTTTCTCGATCTCTACGCAGCGCATCGTATCGGCAACGCTGGCCGCCATGGTATCTCCTCCGTTCCCCTGCAGCCGAGGCATCCCGCCGGTCCCCGGGTACGGCCTGTCATAGCCGCTGCGGCGCCAGTGTTGAGCCGGCAACGATGTCGAAGCGGCGCCGGCTGGCAGTCCTCGGGCTCGAATGTTATAATGCGATTGTGACGCAATTGCGCCGAGGGGCATGGTCTGCTCCGATCGGCGTTGACCGGGGAGGATGAAACCGATGAGCGCGATGCGCAAGCGCAGCTTCGCCAGTGCCGACGAAGTGCGTCGCTTCGATTGCGGTGTTCTCGAAGTGGTCACGCTCGGCGGCGTGACCTTCGGTCGCGCCATCCTCCAGCCTGGCTGGAAGTGGTCGACGTCGGTCAAGCCGATCGCCGGGACGCAAAGCTGCGAGGCACCGCACCTGCAATACCACGTCTCCGGCCGGCTGCACGTCGTGATGGACGACGGCAGCGAGGACGAATTCGGCCCGGGCGACGTCTCGCTGTTGCCGCCGGGCCACGACGCCTGGGTGGTCGGCGACGAAGCGGTGGTGGTCGTCGATATCAGCGGCATGGTCGACTACGCCAAGCCACACTGAGCCTTCTCAGGGGACAACACCCACGGGTAGCAGCACGTAGAGCCGGCCGCGTTCCTTCATCCGGCCGGCGGCGGCTTCGGCTTCGGCGCCTGCCCCCCAGAACAGATCGCCGCGGACCACGCCCTTGATCGCGCCGCCGGTGTCCTGGGCAACGACCAGGCGGCGCAGCGGCACGCCCGGCGCCAGCGGATCGGTGGCATCGAGAAACAGCGGCACGCCCAGCGGAATGTGGGCGGGATCGACGGCGAGGCTGCGCCCCGGCGTCAACACCACGCCCTGGGTCCCGATCGGACCGGCCTCGTCACCAAAACGGAAGAACACGTACGATGCGTTGAGCGCCATCACGCCCGCGGCTTCGGCCGGATGCGCGGCAAGCCAGGCGCGGATCGTCTGCATGCTGACCTCGGCTTCGGCCAGCGCGCCGCGGCGAACCAGTTCGCGGCCGATTGGGGTATACGGCTGCCCGTTCTTGCCAGCATAGCCGACGCGCAGGGTCCGGCCATCGTCGAGAACCACCCGCCCCGAGCCCTGGACATGCAGGAAGAAGGCATCGATGGGGTCGGTGAGCCACAGCAGCTCCATGCCACGGCCCTTGAGCGCGCCGGCTTCGATCTCCGCGCGCGTGGGCAGTGGTGACGATACTTCGCGCACGGCGCCGGGCGTCGAAGCAGTTGCCGGCGGGCGGTACAATGGGACCGCGCAGCCCGTCCGCGGGCGCAAGCACCCGCGTAACGAAGGTTCGTAGTATCCGGTGAACAGACCTTCCGCTGCGCCGCGATTGGTCGCAAGCCAGACGCGAAACCGTCGCTCAAAGAAGGCTCGTGCCGCGGCATCGGTTGTGGGCACCGTCAACGCTTCGCTGCAGACCTGATCCCACGCGCTCGCCGTGCCCGGCGCCGGGATCGGCGATGATGCCACACCCGGCGCAGCGGCCGCTTTCGGCTTGCGTGCGATTGCCGCGCACGAACGTGCAAAGGCGGTCAGTGCGGCAGCGTGATTGTCCGTACTCCAGCCGGGAATGTCGTCAAACGTCCGCGGTTCGATGCGCAATTGTGGTGGCCCAGCAGCGGGCGGCGGCGCGGGCGGCGGCGAAGTGGACGGCGTGCAGGCCCAGATGCCGACACCCAGAGCCAAGGTTATTGCCGCCCATAAGATCGACGTTAATGGCGAAGACACCCGCACACTCCGCCAAACGGAGATTGCGTCACTCGGCGCTATTGGTCGCGACCAGTATCCAATTGGGGTCGTCGGAACGCGTGTCGCGAGCAAACGTCCAGTTATCGGTTACTTCGTTCACCGCGTGCGGATCACCTTCCACCACCTCACCGCGATTGTCGCGCACGACGGAACTCTGCTCGCTCACGAAGCGCACCGCGATGTGTGCGGTGCGGCCAGCCATATAGGCTTCGACAATCTCCGCCGACTTGATGGAAACGATCTGCGTGTCCAGCTTTTCCCCCGCGTCCTGGCGTGTCTTGATCGATTGGGAGAAATTGTTGAAGACCTCCGGGCTCAGGAGTGGTCGCAGCGCATCGTTGTCACCCGCCGCAAAGGCGCTGACGACCAACTCGAATGCGATCTTGGCGCCGGAAACAAAGTCCTCTTCATTGAATTTCGGATCGGCGACGCGCACTTGCGTCAGTCCCGCGGCTAACGAGGACCCCGATGGGGTTGCCGCCCCCCTTCCGCTCGGACCATTTTCCACCGGCGCGCCGTCACTTGGCTGTGCCGCCGCGCCTTCTGATTCATGTTCCCCGTTATCGTTGGCCTGATTCGGGCCCGGCAGCGGCATTCGGCTTGGACCCTGGCGGCTCGGACCCTGGTGCCCATCGCGTCGGCCAAGCACGCTGCGCAGGCGAAAAGCCAGGAACGCCGCGACCAGCGCAAACAAGATGATATCGAGAAAGTGGGTACCCTCACCCATCGCGATCGCTTTTCCCTAAAGCCGAGCCGAAACGCGGGTCTGGTCGAAGATAGCGCCCTCTCTGCAACCGGCCTCAGTGCAAACCTGGATTGCCGGCCAATCCGACTTCGGGCTGCAAGTGGCGTACAAGCCTACCCACTCTTACGGTGATGGTCCAGCGAGCCGTTGTCAAACGGCGCACTTCCGTCTCATTTACTTAATCGTGGCGATTCAAGTCACGACGCGATCATCGGGCGATGCGTTTGCGCCGACTCGACGGTTGACATGCTCTTGCAGTGGACATTTTTTCGCTTCAGCGGTCGATCCACGGGCACAGCGCCGCCAAAACAGCCTACAATGGTTGTCGATTGGACAGATCCGTGCTAGTGCAGCGATCCATCCGGGCGGTTTTCGCTCGAATGACGTTGTCGTTGCACAACATATTGAAGCGCGCGCACTTCCAGAACAAACAAATCCTATTAGCGGTGTGTGCCTGTGCACGAGCGACAGTCGTGCTTGCCACCGAGGAGTGAAAGCATGAGCAAGGAATCAGGCGGAAACGGCGCGAACAAGGCGACACCGCCAGCCGACAACGATGCTGCCAGCAGCAAGGAACAGCGTGTCCAGCCACCGCTGATCGTCCAGGCGCAGTATGTCAAAGACCTGTCGTTCGAGGCACCGGCGACGCCACAGATCTTTCCACAACTCCAACAGGCAAAGCCGGATATTCGTGTCAATTGCGACGTGCAGACTCGTGTTCTTGGCGAAGCTGGACATGAAGTCGTCTTGCATCTGCGCGCTGACTGCAAGGTTGGTAATGCCGTAGCGTTTGTTGTCGAGCTATCCTATGGCGGTTTGTTCCAGCTAAATGTACCACCAGAGCACGTCAATCCGGTGCTTCTTATTGAATGTCCGCGACTTTTATTTCCATTCGCTCGGCAAATTCTTGCGTCTACCACGCTTGATGGTGGTTTCCTGCCGCTGATGCTAGGTCCGATCGACTTTGCATCGCTCTATCAGCGCCAGCTCCAGGAAAAACGTCAGGAAAGTCTCGAAGGCGCCGACGACATTAAGCTCGCCTGAGGTCATCTCAAGAGAGCCAAGAGATTATTCAGGATTCGGGCGGATCGAGCGTCCGCCACACGGCGTCCGGCAGGCGGCCAACGAGGGCTTGGTGTGCCGCTTGCTCTTCCGCAGTGGGCTGAATGAGCCGCGGTGTGCGTGCGCGCCGTACCACTGCCTCGGGACCCAACGTCTTTGCCGCAACGAGTTGCAGGCCGGGTTGTCGACCGCCTTTCAGTTCAAGATAGACCGTGGCCAATAGCTTGGCATCCTTCAGCGCGCCGTGGGTGGATCGCTCGCTGGTGTCGATGCGAAAGCGCTTGCACAGCGCGTCGAGATTGGCCGGTGCACCGGGAAACGCCCGGCGCGCCAACGTCACCGTGTCGATCGCGCGATCGGCCATCAATGTCGGTTTGGCAATTCGGCCGAATTCGGCATTAAGGAAACCAAGATCAAAGGCGGCATTGTGGATGACCAGCGGTGAATCGCCGAGAAAGACAAGGAGATCATCGGCAATTGCGGCAAACGTCGGCTTGTCGCGCAGAAACGTATCGGAGAGGCCATGCACGGCAAAGGCATCGCTCGGCACCGCGCGCTCTGGATTGACATAAGCGTGGAAGGTCCGGCCGGTGGGCACATGGTTAAGAAGTTCGACGCAACCGACTTCAATGATGCGATGGCCCTGGTTGGGATCAAGGCCGGTCGTCTCGGTATCGAGCACGATCTCACGCATGGAGGCTCCTTTCCGTTCGGACGCGCAAGCGTGAGACGATACCGGCGATCACACGCCGGGTAGCCGCCTTGCCAAGGCCGCTCGGAATGATGAAGTCGGCGCGACGACGTTTTTCCACATCCGACATCTGGCGGCTCAGAATGGCGCGCACCCGATCGCGATCCATTTCCGGCCGGCGTGAGAGCCGTTGCACCTGGACCAGAAAGGGTGCAGACACCACTGCAACGAAGTCACAGTCCTGCTCGCCCTTGGTCTCGAACAGAAGTGGAATATCGAGAACGACCAATGGCTGCTTGCGACGGGCGCAGCGGCGCACGAACTGTCGTCGCTCGTGGGCGACCGCAGGATGCAAGATGGCTTCGAGCCGCCGCAGTGCCTGCACATTGCCAAACACTTGGCGTGCCAACAGGGACCGCTCGATGGCACCGCCGACAAGCGTATCCGGAAACGCGGCCGCCACCGCTGCGACGGCCGCTCCACCCCGTCCGAGTAACCGATGCACAGCGCCGTCGGCATCGAACACCGGTACGTTGAGGCTGCGAAACATTTGTGCCGCCGTCGATTTGCCCATGGCAATTGAGCCGGTGAGGCCGAGGATAATCACGTCGGAAGCCCAGCCAGCACGTGCCGGCGCAATTCCGTCGTTACTTCCGGATCCCGGCCGAACCAAGCAAGAAATCCAGGTCGCGCCTGATGCAGGAGCATCCCCAGGCCATCGAGGGTACGCAGGCCGCGTGCCTCGGCGGCGACAAGCAGAGGTGTGCGCAGGGGCGTGTAGACGATGTCATTGACGATGGCATCGGGCGGCAGGGCATCGAGTGCCAGATCGAGCGATGGCTGGCCGGTCATGCCCAGCGTCGTGGCATTGACGACCAGGGCAGCGCCGGCGAGGGCATCGGCGCGTTCCCGCCAGTCGAGAACGGAAATTGGCCCCGCGATGGCCTCGGCCAACCGCAGCGCACGCTCGTTGCTGCGGTTTACCAAACGAATCTCTCTTACGCCGGCATCAATCAGTGCGACGACGATCGCTCTTGCCGCACCGCCGGCGCCGATCACCACCGTGGCCTTGTCATGAAGAGCAGCAGGCGGACCAACTGCCTTCAGATTCTCGATAAAGCCGAAGGCATCGGTGTTATCCCCTTTAAGACAACCATCGTTGTCGACGATCAGCGTGTTGACGGCGCCGATGCGCCGTGCTGTCGCACTCAGGGCATCGATCGAAGCGGCAACCATCTCCTTATAGGGGACGGTGACGTTGGCACCCTGGAAACCCAGTGCAACCAATCCATTGAGCGCAGCCGCCAGGTCCTTTGGACGAACCGCCAAGGGAACGTAGACACCGTCGAGCCCGTAGTAGCGCAGCCAGTAGCCGTGCAGCCGTGGCGACAGCGAATGCGCCACCGGCCAGCCGAGCACGCCTGCGAGGTTGGTGGCACCTTGCAGGGCCAAGGACTCGCTACGCCTTCCTCCGGCCCCGAGCAGCGAACTCACGCTTCGATCAGCCCGCTCTCGCGCAGATACTCAAGCAGCGGCAACAATGGCAGGCCAAGCACGGTGAAATAGTCGCCTTCGATCCGGCTGAATAACTGTACGCCGGCATCTTCAAGACGATAGGCACCGACGGACAGGCGCACACTCTCGCCCATGGTATCGAGATAATTCTCCAGAAAAGCATCACTGAACGGCCGCATCGTCAGTCTTGCGGTGTCTGCTACCGACCACAAGATATCGCCGTCCCGTGCAACGGCTACTGCGCTGACAAGCCGGTGGGTACGTCCGCGCAAACTCCGCAGGAGCCGTGCGGCCTGAGCGCGATCGGCAGCCTTGCCCGGCCAAGCGCCATCAATTTCTAGGATCTGATCGGCACCAACGACCAGCGTGCCGGGATGGCGCAGCGATACCGTTTCGGCCTTACCTCGTGCCAGAACCAGCGCGGTGTCGGCCGCATTCATTTTCTGCCGCCGACAACTTTCTTTGATCACCGCCTCGCCGACATGCGCCGGATCGATCAGAAAGCTCAAGCCTGCGTTGGCAAGCATGGTCGCCCGCGCGCCGCTGGCCGACGCCAGCACAATCTCCGTCGCCACCGACAGATGGTGCCGCTCTCCTTGCCTGCCGGCGAGAACCTGGCCCATGCGTCACTCCCTCGGGCAAGCACGAACCCAGAGCAACGGCACCACTCTCGCGGCCGAAATGACCGTCGCTCCCGCGTGGCGTTCGCTTCGTTGCTGGTTATCGCGCGTGCCTCTTGTGGATAGCCGATCCCGGGCTTGAGGAAAAGCGCGATCACACGATCGACCGGTGGAATCACGTTGGATTGTCCACCGCACGATGCAGAGCTGAATTCCTTTTCACCCAAGAGTGCGAATAGCGGGGACAGATCGCCACCCTTGGCCCCAGCGAGAGGGTGTTACCCAAGGTGGTGAATAACGCCTGCTTGAGGGCGCGCCGCACCAGCTTTCGCTCACTTGTGCACAGGCAGCCCACAACCGCCGTCAGGCCAGTCAGCACCCAGCCCCTCCACCAGCCTCTGATCGGGACAAAGCTGTTGGCGCTATGGGGATCCCCGCTTTGCCGTAGCCCTACTACAACATCCATTTTAAGTATTAAAAAGATAAGAGATTGAAGAAGGGGGAAGGATGGGTTAGGGCTCTGCCATCCAAGCCATGGCACCTCCGGTTTCCCATAGCAGTCAAACGTTGTTGGCGGAATTCAGTGGTTCCGTGCCAGTGCGGCCGCCGGTGTGGTTCATGCGACAGGCCGGCAGGTATCTGCCGGAATATCGGGCGCTTCGCGTGCGTGTGCCGGATTTCTTGGAGTTCTGCTACACACCGGAGTTGTGTATCGAAGCGAGCCTGCAGCCGTTACAGCGCTATGGGTTCGACGCTGCCATTATTTTCAGCGATATCCTCGTTGTTCCACATGCTTTAGGCGTGCCGGTGCGCTTTCTCGAAGGCGAGGGGCCACGTCTGGCGCCGGTACGCACTGCGGAAGACCTTTCACGCTTGGCGGAGGATGGGATCGTCGAGCGCCTGGCGCCGGTTTATGCGGCGGTCCGCGGTTTGAAAGCGGCGATGCCGGCCGGTGCGACGCTGATCGGCTTCGCCGGCGCGCCTTGGACGCTCGCATGCTATATGATCGAAGGCACCGCCAGTCCCACGTGCGTCGGCGCTCGTCGGCGCGCCTATGCCGAAGATGGCGTGCTGACGCACCTCATCGAAATCCTTAGCGAGGCGGTTGTTGTCCACCTTCTCGCGCAAATCGATGCCGGTGCCGAGGTTGTGCAGCTTTTTGATAGCTGGGCCGGTGTGTTGGCGGAAGAACCGTTTCACCGTCTGGTGATCGAGCCGACGCGGACGATCGTCCGCCGCGTAAAAGCCAAGAGGCCTTTCGTCCCGATCATCGGTTTTCCCAGGGGCTCGGGCGTTCTCTGCCAAGCGTACGTCCGTGAGACGGGGATCGATGCAATCAGTATTGATGCGAGTATGCCGCTGCATTGGGCCGTGGATGCGTTGCAGCCACGAGCCGCGATCCAGGGGAACCTGGACAATGTGTTGCTGCTGGAAGGCGGACGGAGGCTGGAGAGCGCGGTAGAGCGCATCTTGACGACGCTAGCGACCGGTCGCTTCATCTTCAATCTGGGCCATGGGGTGTTGCCTGACACGCCTGTCGCGCATGTGCAACGCGTGGTCGATGCCGTTCGCGCATTCCGGCGCGGGTAGGGGCGAACATGCGCCGAATTGCGGTCGTGCTATTCAATTTGGGTGGACCGGACTCGTTGGATGCGGTGCGGCCGTTTCTGGTCAACTTGTTTTCCGATCCTGCGATCCTGGGGCTGCCGTGGCCGGTGCGGCCGCTCTTGGGTAGATTGATCGCGACCCGCCGGGCAAAAGTCGCGCGTGAGATCTACGCCAAGATCGGCGGACGCTCGCCGCTTGTGGAGCAAAGTGAAGCCCAGGCAAGCGCGCTGCAAGATGCGCTTGCCGCTCGGCTGATGGGCGTCGACGTGCGCGCCTTTGTTGCCATGCGATACTGGCATCCTGATAGCGACGCGGCTGCTGCTGCCGTCAAAGCCTTTTCTCCAGATGCCGTTGTGCTTTTGCCACTCTACCCGCAGTATTCGATAACCACGACCGGCTCATCGTTCCTGGCGTGGACATGCGCGGCGTCTGCCGTGGGGCTTGATGTGCCGACAAGTGCGATTTGCTGCTACCCCGAGCACCCTGGTTTCGTTGGTGCAGTTGCGGCGCTGATTAAGCGGGTGCTGGACGAACAGGCCGTGGCGACGCCGGTGCGAGTTCTCTTTTCGGCGCACGGCTTGCCAAAGAAGGTCATCGCAGCGGGTGATCCCTACCAATGGCAGGTGGAGCGCACGGCGGCAGCGGTGGCTGCCAACGTAGCCCGCCCCCACCTTGAGACGATAGTTTGTTACCAGAGCCGGGTTGGGCCGCTAAGCTGGATCGGGCCATCCATCGAGGAGGCGCTGATGGGCTGCGCGGAGGACGGCTGCGCCGCCGTGGTGGTTCCAATCGCCTTCGTCTCCGAACACTCCGAAACGCTGGTTGAACTCGACATCGAGTATCGCGAACGTGCCGAGCGCCTGGGTGTGCCAGTTTACCTGCGGGTTCCTACGGTCGGGACCCACCCAATGTTCATTACCGGTCTTGCCGATCTGGTCACGAACGCGCTAGGAAGGGACACATCGGGGGTAGCCAGCTCAACAATCGTTGGCGCGCGTGTTTGCCCCGGGTCTTTTGTAAAGTGTCCATGCCAATGAGCCGAAGGAGATCGCTGCCACTGCGCCTTTGCGGACGTCATGCTTGCTGCGTGTAGCGGTTTGTTTCTCATGCATATTTTGAGCGTTCATTCCAGTTATGCGGGTGAAGTCAGGCGGGTAGTTCAACAGCTTTCGCTGCCATTCACGAACACCATTCAGTTCCGAATGAGGGCATTGCTGTACAGGGAGTTGGCAGGAGATGCCACATGGCAGACTTATACCTGTGGCTGAAAGCGCTGCACATTCTCAGTGTCATTTCCTGGATGGCTGGCCTCCTCTATCTGCCGCGTCTGTTCGTCTATCATGCGGGCGTGGCTTCCGGGGGAGAGGCGTCGGAGACCTTCAAGGTGATGGAGCGCAAGTTATTGCGTATAATCATGAATCCAGCGGCCGCCGTATCCCTGCTTTCTGGCGGGTTGTTGATTATCAATTTAGGCGAAGCGGCATTGACGAGTGGCTGGTTGCACATCAAATTTGTATTGTTGATCGCGCTGGTTGTGATGCACGTTTTGATGGCGCGGTGGAGCAAGGATTTCGCGTTCGATCGTAATAAGCACTCCGGTCGATACTACCGCGTGATGAACGAAGTTCCGACGCTCCTGATGATCGGTATTGTTATCTTCGCCGTCGTCAAACCCTTCTGAAAGCGTCTACAACCAGCATTCGTAGTTTGACAGGTCGGCACCTTTTGGGTCATTCTTAACGCGACGTTCACCGCTTATCTCAAGAATAATACCCCCAAAAGCCTCTCGGGCGTCGCCCGCCGAGCCATTCCCAGCGAGACCGGCCTGGTTCTAGTTCCATGGCGGCGCTTACGGCGTTGCGGGAAATCAGCGACCGGTGTGCCGTCAGCCACCGATGCGGAGTTGCAATCCAATCATGCACCTCAAGGAATTGAAGTCAAAACCTGCTGCCGAGCTTCTCTCCTATGCCGAGGAGCTCCGCATCGAGAATGCCAGCTCCTTGCGCAAGCAGGAGATGATGTTCGCGATTCTGAAGCAGCTTGCGGATAACGATGTGCCGATCTTCGGCGATGGTGTGCTCGAGGTGTTGCAAGACGGATTTGGCTTCTTGCGCTCACCGGAAGCGAACTATCTGCCCGGTCCAGACGACATCTACGTCAGTCCAAGCCAAGTGCGTCGGTTTGGGTTGCGCACGGGTGATACCGTGGAAGGCGAAATCCGCGCACCAAAGGATGGTGAGCGCTACTTCGCCCTCTTGCGTGTGACCACAATCAATTTCGGTGACCCGAGCGAGGTGCGCCATCGCATCAATTTCGACAATCTTACGCCACTCTACCCGCAGCGCCGGCTGTCGATGGAAATCGACCAGCCAAGTCTGAAGGATCCGACCTGTCGAATCATCGATCTGATCACCCCCATCGGCAAGGGCCAGCGCGCCCTGATCGTCGCACCACCACGTACTGGCAAGACGGTGATGTTGCAGAACATCGCGCATGCCGTCGCCCAGAACCAGCCGGAATGCTACCTGATCGTCCTGCTCATCGATGAACGGCCCGAGGAAGTCACCGACATGGCTCGCTCGGTCAAGGGCGAGGTGATCAGTTCAACCTTTGATGAGCCCGCGGCGCGGCACGTCCAGGTCGCGGAGATGGTGATCGAAAAAGCCAAGCGATTGGTCGAGCACAAACGCGATGTGGTGATCCTGCTCGACTCCATTACCCGGCTGGCGCGGGCCTACAACACCGTGGTGCCGTCGTCCGGTAAGGTGTTGACCGGTGGCGTCGATGCGAATGCGCTGCAGCGGCCGAAGCGCTTTTTTGGTGCGGCACGCAACATCGAGGAGGGCGGCTCGCTGACCATCATCTCGACCGCGCTCATCGATACCGGTTCACGTATGGACGAAGTGATTTTCGAGGAGTTCAAGGGCACCGGCAACTCCGAGATTATCTTGGATCGGAAACTCGCCGACAAGCGGACCTGGCCGTCGGTCGACATTACCAAGTCCGGCACCCGCAAAGAGGAACTGCTCGTCGATAAGCCGACGCTTGCCAAGATGTGGGTGCTGCGTCGGGTGTTGATGCCGATGGGCGTGGTCGATGCCATGGAGTTCTTGTTGGACAAGCTCAAGAACTCAAAGTCGAATGCCGACTTTTTCGAGGCAATGAACAGTTAGCCGCGATGCGATAGCCCTACACGCGGGGCTTCGAAGCAGAGCGCAGGCCAAAACGCCCTTACATCTTTGGCGCAAACACAAACGTGGCGACCGCCTCGCCTTCGGCTACGCTAAGGGATGAGGACGGTTTGCCCGGTGGTCTTGCGGTCCTGCAGATCACGGTGTGCCGCTTGTGCCTCGTGTAACGGATAGCTCTGCTGCACCGAGATCTTTACGATGCCCTTTGCAACCACCTCGAAGAGGTCGTGCGCACTCGCCTGTAGATCTTTGCTCTTGGCCGTGTAATCCATTAGCGTTGGCCGAGTGAGGAAGAGGGAACCCTTCTGGGAAAGCAACGCTGGTTCGAAGGGTGGCACCGGTCCGGAAGCGTTGCCAAAGCTCACCATCATGCCAAGGGGCTTCAGACTATCTAACGAACCCGCGAAGGTCGTACGGCCAACCGAGTCATAAACCACCGACACGCCCTCACCTTTGGTGATCTCTTTCACCCGTTCCGCGAAATTTTCCTTGGTATAGATAATTGGGTGATCACAACCATTGGCCTTGGCCAGCCGTGCTTTTTCCGGCGAGCCAACGGTGCCGATAACGGTCGCGCCCAAGTGCTTCGCCCATTGGCAGACGATCAGGCCAACACCGCCGGCCGCCGCATGCACTAAGATCGCCTCGCCAGCCTGCAGCCGATAGGTCCGGCGCAGGAGGTACTGCGCGGTCATGCCCTTGAGCATCATCGCCGCGGCCGTGCGGTCATCAATGGCGTCGGGCAGGGGCACCACCCGATTGGCCGGCATGAGCCGCCATTGTGCATAGGCACCAACCGGCGGGCTGGCGTAGGCAACGCGCTGACCAAGCTTCAGGCCGCTCACCTCTTCGCCGAGTGCTTCGACAACGGCGGCCGCTTCGAGGCCGAGAACGGCGGGCAACGACGGCAGCGGGTAAAGGCCGCTGCGATGATAAACGTCGATGAAATTGAGACCGACGGCGGTTTGTCGCAACAGGACCTGACCGGGCCCGGGCGAGTCGACGGGGCCGTCCTCGTACACCATCACCTCCGGCCCACCGGTGCGATGGATGCGGACCGCTTTGGTCATCATGTCCTGGATCCTTTAAGTCCCTGCTTCGACGGGCATGACCCGACAACGTTGTTCAAGCGTCAGCAGCGCTGCCTTGGTGGTAGTGCCACCGGCGCCGGAGTAGCCGCCGAGGCCACCGTCGGCAGCAATGACGCGATGGCACGGGATGAGGATAGGAAGCGGATTGCGGGCGCACGCACCTGCCAGGGCGCGAGGCGCGGTCGCAAGCTCTCTGGCGAGATCGCCATAAGTCACGGTTGTCGCATACGGAATGGTCGCAAGCCTGCTCCACACTTTGCGCTGAAAAGCAGTGCCACGCGGTGCCAGCGGTATGGAAAACCGTGTCAGCGTACCGGCAAAGTAAGCCTCAAGTTCCTCGATGGCCCGCAAGACCAATGGGCTCAACAGACCGCAAGGGTGATCCTGCCATGAAGCGCACACGATCCCGTCGGCATCGGCAAATACCGACAGCGGACCGAACGGGGTGAGCGTGGAGCCATGTGCCATGGTCAAAGGTTTAAACGGAGCTCAGCATCTCGCGCAAGTCCGCTGCAGCGCTAACGGGTGCGCTGCAAGTCGAGCGGGCACAAACGTAGGCCGTGGGTCGATCATCGACCGTGTGCTTGCCGAAGGCGGGATGTCCTGGCGCAACGCAGTGGTTGGTATCATAGCTGGCAACAATGCCCAGCGGTCCGGCGCAACTCAACGCCATGCTGCGTAACGCCGCCGTTCCCGGATCGTTGTGAGCGCCGATGACGACAACAACAACTGCATGGGCAAAGAGCTCCCAAGAGGTCAGCAATTGGGGGATGCCCAACAAGTATTGGATATTGTCCCCGGAGAACAGCCGTTCCAAGTGCTGCGCCGCGTGCCGATAGTGCTGTTCGCCAGTGATGTGGTAGAGGCGGGCCAGGACTTCCATCATGATACCGTTGCCCGACGGCACGGCATGGTCATTGGCGACCTTGGGTCGCAGGAAAACATCTCCGGTATCGCTAGCGGCCTGGAAATAGCCGTGGGCGTGCTCATCCCAATAGAGTTGATCGGCAACGGCAACCCAGCGGCGGGCGGCTTCGAGAAAGGACGCCTCGCCGGTCGTTTCGTACAGGGCGAGTGCAGCCCGGCTCATGTTGGCATAGTCCTCAATGACCGCGGCGTGCCGCGCTTGCCCCGCACACCATACGTGGAGCAACCGGCCATCTCTCTCCATGTGCGTCGTGATGAACGCAAAGCAGGATCTGGCAGCGGCAATCCAGTCGGGTCTGTCGAAGGCGTGTGCGGCGGTGGCAAGAGCGGTGATCATGAGGCCGTTCCAGTCGGCCAGTACTTTGTCATCGCGTGCCGGCGGCGTGCGACGGCTACGTGCGGCGAGGAGCCGCTGGCGGCAGCGTGTCAGCACTTCGTCGCAAGGGGAGCCGGGTGACGCGGGGGAGAGGGGAAGGTTCAAGATGGTATGACCTTCCCAGTTGCCGGCCGGCCTGACGTCGTATGCCCGCTTGAATGTGGCCGCGTCCGCCCCTACGAGCGCATCGATTTCGTCTTCGGTCCAGACGTAGTAAGCGCCCTCGCTACCTTCACTATCGGCGTCGAAGGCACTTGCCAAGGCGAACGACGCTGCATCGGGCGCATCGACCCGCAGATCGGTGAGCGCCCAGGCGATCGTTTCGTGGATGCGGCGCTCCAGCAAGGGATCGCGGGTTCCGCGCCAGACTTCGACCATCAGGTCGACCAGGAGGGCGTTATCGTAAAGCATCTTTTCGAAGTGGGGGACCAGCCAGTCGGCATCGGTCGCATAACGGGAAAACCCGCCCGCCAAGTGATCATAAATGCCGCCACGGCACAGCCGGTCGAGCGTCAGAGTCACGGCTTCGCGGAACATCACGGCGCCGGTGCGTTTGTAAGCACGCCACAGCAAGCGGAAGAATACGGGCTGGGGGAACTTAGGCGCGCCGGCGGTGCCACCGCGCAAAGGATCGATCATGCGCAGCGCGGCTGCTGCGACCTCGTCGAGGAGACCAGAGGACAGACCGCCGCCGGGCTTGGGAGTTGCAAGCTGCTGCAAAGCCTCGGTCAGCTTGGACACATTGGCTTGGATCTTGTGAGGCGCCTCTTTCCAGATCGCTGCCACCTGGCGCAGGACGTCAGCAAAACCGGGGCGACCGTAGCGGGCCTCAGGCGGAAAATAAGTGCCGCCCCAAAAAGGCTCGCCGGCCGGCGTGAGGAACATGGTCAATGGCCAGCCACCCTGCTCGCCCAACAGCGAGAGGGCTGCCTGGTAGAGCGTATCGATGTCCGGACGTTCCTCGCGATCGACTTTGATGTTGATGAACAGGGAGTTCATCAGCCGGGCGATATCCTCGTTCTCGAAGCTTTCGTGCGCCATGACGTGGCACCAATGGCAGGCGGAATAGCCAACGGAGAGCAGGATCGGCCGGTCCAGGCGCCGGGCTTCGGCCATGGCCACTGCGCTCCATGGTCGCCAATGCACGGGGTTGTCTTTGTGTTGAAGCAAATAGGGACTGGTCTCGGCAGCCAGCAGATTTTCGGTCATCGGGGAATCTCCATCCGGCCGACAGAACAGCCTGGGCGCTCTGGTCTTGACTGGTTCTTAACTTTGGGCGTAGGTCGCGCCACGACAAGCCGGAATGGCCCGGCGATAGGATCTGCGTTGGCTTGCTGATAAGGAAACCGCAATCATGAAAATCAACGTTGATATCGACTGCACGCCGGACGAGGCGCGTGCATTGTTTGGTTTGCCCGACGTCAAGCCGATGCAAGCGGTGTTGATGCAGGAGATTGAGAACCGGATGCGCAAGGCGCTCGCCGCGATGGAGCCAGACGCCCTGTTCAAGATGTGGCTGCCGGCAGGCTTGCAGGGCCTGGAGGAGTGGCAAAAATTCATCTGGTCGCGGTTGACCGGGCGCAAAGACGAAAAATGAGGTCGTAGCGACGCAGAGGATAATCGATCGTGAGCAACGATGGGGGGCAGCGGCAACCTTTCTTTCGCTGCCACGTGTTCTGCTGTACCAACGAGCGGCCGACAAATCATCCGCAAGGCTCCTGCGCACGCCGCGGATCGGTGCGCCTGCGCAATTATATGAAAGCACGCGCCAAGGAACTTGGCCTCAAGGGTGTGCGCATCAATTCGGCGGGCTGTCTGGACCGTTGCGCGCACGGCCCCACCATCGTCATTTATCCCGATGGTGTGTGGTATCACTGTGATAGCCTTGACGATGTCGACGCGATCCTGATTTCGCACATTCGTGATGGCGAAGTGGTGAAGCGACTGCTCCTCCCCGATGAATCGGCATTTGCCGACTGATCTGGTCTAGCGGCAACGATGATGGCAGACGAAACCATCTTTGCGTTGGCATCGGGGCGAATGCGTGCGGGTATCGCCGTGGTGCGGATCTCCGGCAGCGGGGCGCCGCTCGCGGCGCGGGCGCTGGCCGGTGACATCGTGTTTCCGGCACGGAAGTTGGTTCGCGCCCGATTGCGTGGCCGAAAGGGTGAACCCCTTGATGATGCGTTGGTCGTAGCGTTCCCGGCGCCATTCAGCTTTACTGGTGAAGACGTGATTGAATTGCACCTCCACGGCGGGGCCGCGGTCGTCGAGGGGGTATTAGGCGCGTTGGCAACGTTACCGGGCTTGCGTCCGGCCGAGCCCGGCGAATTCAGTCGCCGCGCGTTCGGTAACGGTAAGTTCGATCTCACCGCGGCCGAAGGGTTGGCGGATCTTCTGGCGGCCGAGACTGCGCGGCAACGCTCGCAGGCGTTGCGCCAAATGGCCGGAAGCTTGAGTACGATTTATGACGGTTGGCGACGTCGGCTGGTCGAAGCACTGGCCCACGCGGAAGCGGCAATCGATTTCAGCGACGAAGATATTCCGCTCGATCTCGAAGTCGGGGTATCGGCAGAGGTGACGGCATTGGCCGGTGAGGTCTCGCGGCATCTCGACGACGGCCGTCGAGGTGAGCGCCTGCGCGATGGGATGGTGATCGCCATCGCCGGCGCTCCTAATGCGGGCAAGTCTAGCCTGTTCAATGCGTTGATCCGCCGCGATGCGGCCATCGTCTCGGCCGAGCCCGGCACCACCCGCGATGTCCTTGAAGCTGCCCTTGATCTGGATGGGTACCCGGCAACGCTTGCCGATACCGCCGGGTTACGAGATGTCGGCGGTGGCATCGAGGCGGAAGGGGTGCGTAGGGCGCGGCACCGGCTGGCCACGGCCGATCTCAAGCTCGTGGTTTTCGACGGCGCGCACTGGCCGCGTCTCGATGCCGGGACCGTGGCATTGCTCGACAAAGACAGCATCGCGGTGATCAGCAAGGCGGATCTCAGCGGCGTCGACACAACGACTAAGATCGCCGGCCGGCCGGCTTTGGCGGTCTCGGTCGTGAATGGTGCCGGCCTCGATGAGTTGAAACGTACGCTGGCCAAAGAAGCGGCTTATCGGCTGAATGGCAACGGCGAGGCTCCAGTGCTAACTCGTGTGCGGCATCGTTGCGCGTTGGAACAGTGCCTTGAGGCGCTCAGGCGCTACGGGGAGTGCCGTGAGACCGCGATCGGGGCGGAGGAGTTGCGTGCGGCGGCGTACGCGCTCGGTACAATTACCGGGCGGGTCGATGTCGAGGGGATCCTTGATGTAGTTTTCCGCGACTTCTGTATCGGAAAGTGATGTTTCACGTGAAACAGGAAACAGCGATAAAGATCCGGGGACTAAGCACGCGCTTCGATGTCATCGTCATCGGTGGAGGCCATGCCGGTTGCGAAGCTGCCGCCGCCGCCGCACGGAGTGGTGCCCACACGCTGCTTCTGACGCAGAACCCGGCCGCCATTGGCGCAATGTCGTGTAATCCGGCGATCGGCGGATTGGCCAAAGGTCAGATGGTTCGCGAAATCGATGCGTTGGATGGTGTTATGGCCCGCGCCATCGATCAAGCCGGTATCCAGTTTCGCATCCTCAACCGCAGCAAGGGTCCGGCTGTACACGGTCCTCGCGCCCAGGCCGACCGCCGGCTGTACCGCGAGGCGATGCAAGGACTGCTCGCCGCGCAGCGAGGGCTTCAAATCCGCGCCGGTGTTGCCGAAGACTTTGTCTGCGATGGTGGCGGCCACATCTCCGGCGTCCTCGGCGGCGACGGCAGGCTGCTCACCGCTCGTGCCGTGGTGGCTACCACCGGAACGTTCCTGCGCGGCGTCATTCACGTCGGTGAAACCCGATTGCCGGCGGGGCGCGTCGGAGATCGGCCGGCCATCGGCTTGGCCTATGCGCTGCGCCGCTTCGGCTTGCCACTGGGGCGGCTGAAGACCGGCACACCGCCACGCCTCGACGGACGCACGTTGCACACGGACATTCTCACCGAGCAGCAAGGCGATAACCCACCACAGCCGTTCTCATTTTTGACGCCGGCGATCACTACGCCCCAAGTTGTATGCCACATCACAGGTACCACACCGGCTTCCCACGCCCTGATTCGGGCCAACCTTGACCGCGCGCCGCTGTATTCGGGACAGATCGCAAGCGTCGGTCCACGCTACTGCCCGTCTATCGAGGATAAGGTGGTGCGGTTTGCGGCGCGCGATCGCCATCAGATCTTTCTTGAGCCCGAAGGTCTTGACGATCCCACCGTTTACCCCAATGGTATCTCGACCTCCCTCCCGGTCGATGTCCAACGCGCGCTGCTTGCCTCGATCCCGGGTCTCGAACGCGCGGTGATGCTGCGGCCCGGCTACGCGATCGAGTACGATTATGTTGACCCCCGGGCGTTGGCCCCGACATTGGAAACATTGACCATACCGGGTCTGTTTCTCGCTGGTCAGATCAATGGGACCACGGGTTACGAGGAGGCCGCCGCCCAAGGACTTGTCGCCGGTGTCAATGCGGCTCGATTGGCGGGGGATCGCGAACTGGTGACTCTCGATCGTGCCGATGCATACATCGGCGTAATGATCGACGACTTGGTAACCCTCGGGGTCGATGAACCCTACAGAATGTTCACGGCGCGCGCCGAGTATCGGTTGCGGCTGCGTGCCGATAACGCAGATGCGCGGCTAACGCCCACCGGTATCGCCTGGGGACTCGTCGACTCCAGGCGCGCCCAAGCGTATCGAGACAAGGAAAGAGCGTTGGAGTGTGGGCGTGCTCTGCTGCGCGGCCTGCGCGCGACGCCCGTAACGCTTCAGGCGGCCGGGATCAGCGTCAATGCGGACGGACAGCACCGCGCGGCGCTGGATCTGCTCGCGTATCCTGGCGTTGACATCACCACGCTCGCGCGTGTGTGGCCCGAATTGGCCGGCGTTGCAACTCCGGTCCATGAGCAGCTTGCCATCGAGGCCCGCTACCGTGGCTACCTCGACCGTCAGGACGCCGACATCCGCGCCTTTCGCCGCGATGCCGCTCACATGCTGCCGAATGACCTGGATTTCGCGGCGATTGGTGGGCTCTCGACCGAGCTGCGACAGAAGCTCACGCGCGCCCGGCCGGCATCCCTTGCCGCGGCCGCCCGCCTGCCTGGCATGACGCCTACGGCGTTGGTGCTGCTTTTGGCTCACCTGCGCCGTCGGCCTGCGGAACCCTGTAACGAAGTCGGACAAGGCGCCGAAGCGCAAGGGGCGTAGACGGTGCCACCGCCTTCACTGTCTGCTTCCGACGTGCAAGCTTTTTGCACGCTCAATGAGGAGACGTGCGCGCGGCTCGAAGCATACCTTGATCTCTTGGTGCGCTGGCAGCGGCGGATCAATCTGGTGGCGGTCTCGACGCTCACCGACCCCTGGCGCCGGCACGTCCTCGATAGCGCCCAGCTTGTCCCGTTGCTGCCGGCCGCGCCTGCAGAGGTGTACGATCTCGGCTCAGGCGCCGGCTTTCCCGGGCTGGTGCTAAGCCTCGTCGGCAGACGCCCCGTACATTTGATCGAGGCCGATGCCCGAAAGTGCGCCTTCCTTGTGGAGGCTACGCGAATCACCGGTGCCCTCGCCGTCGTAATTAATCGACGAATCGAAACACTGCCTCCTGCCTGCGCCGATGTCGTTACTGCCCGCGCGCTGGCATCCTTGCCGCAACTCTTGCCGCACGTGGCGAGAATTCTGCGCGAAAGCGGCACGGCAATCCTGCACAAAGGCCGTGCGGTGGCCACCGAATTGACGGCTGCGGAAAAACAATGGAAGATGTCGACGACGTGCATCGTCAGTTCGTCGGAGCGATCGGGCGTCATCCTGAAGATCGAGCGTTTGAGGCGCGTGTGATGACTGCTGCAGCAACGACCGCCACCGTCGGCCGAGCCCGGATTCTCGCTATCGCCAATCAAAAAGGCGGTGTCGGCAAGACCACCACCGCCATTAACCTTGGGACCGCGCTTGCCGCCGCCGGTCGCCAAGTGTGCATCATCGATCTAGATCCCCAAGGCAACGCATCCACCGGATTCGGCATTCCCGCAACGGACCGCACGCCCGGCGTCTACGAAATGCTGATCGGCGGTGTCGATATCACGCGTGCCGTGCGGGCGACGCGGGTGCCGCGCCTGTCTATCATTCCTGCGGACGTCGATTTGTCCGGCGCCGAGATTGAGTTCGCCGGGCTCGACGCCCGCGAGCGTTTCCTGAAGACGGCACTCAATGGCTGGGCGGCACCCCCCGATTATGTGCTGATCGACTGTCCTCCGGCGCTGGGGTTGTTGACCCTGAATGCGCTGGTTGCCGCCGATGCGCTGCTGGTGCCGCTGCAGTGCGAGTTCTTCGCACTCGAAGGGGTAAGTCACCTGCTGCGAACGGTCGAACGGATCAAGCGCGCATACAATCCACGCCTCGATATTCAAGGGATCGTCCTTACGATGTTCGATAAGCGTAACCGGTTGTCAGACATGGTGGCGAGCGACGTGCGGGCGCATTTCGGCGAAAAGGTATATGAAACCGTGATTCCGCGTAACGTGCGCATATCGGAAGCGCCCTCGCACGGCACGCCTGTGTTGATCTACGATACCGGCTGTCCAGGCTCGCGGGCGTACATTCATTTGGCGAGCGAGATGCTGCGCCGCGAACATGCGCTGGTGGCGTGATGAGCGTCGATCCCAAGCGCCGCACGCTGGGGCGGGGACTATCGGCGCTGCTCGGTGACGAGGCCGATGACTACGCCCAGCTTGACCGGCTGCGGGCACCACGCACGCTCACCGTCGACCAGCTTCGGCCCGGTGCCTTCCAGCCGCGGCGTCATATGGACGAAGACGATCTTCAGGATCTTGCGCGATCCATCGCCGAAAAGGGTGTGCTGCAGCCGATCCTGGTTCGGCGGAGCGCCGATGATAGCGGGCTCTTCGAGATTATTGCCGGCGAACGCCGCTGGCGGGCGGCGCAGATGGCGCAGCTTCATGAAGTGCCTGTGGTCATCCGGGAGCTGAACGACCGTGAAGCACTCGAAATCGGGCTGATCGAGAACCTGCAGCGTGAGGATCTTTCGGCTCTGGAGGAAGCCGAAGGTTATCGCCGCCTGATGGAAGAATTCGCGCACACCCAAGACGATCTCGCCCGCAGCATCGGCAAGAGCCGCAGTCACGTCGCCAATACGTTACGCCTCCTGAGTTTGCCGGAGCAGATCAAGACGCGGCTCGACTGCGGCGAGCTAACCGCCGGTCACGCCCGGGCGCTGATCGGCGCCCCCGACGCCGAGGCGGTGGCGGCCCTTGTCGTCAAACGCGGCCTCAATGTGCGTCAGACCGAGCGCCTAGTGGCGAACCGTCGCCGTGGTCCGCAGGAGCGCGCGACCCCGACCAAGGACAGTGACACGATTTCACTTGAAGCCGAATTGTCCGCCCTGCTCGGTCTCAAGGTGGAGATCCGTTTTCGTGGCGCTGGGGGCACCTTGATGCTGCACTATGCTTCGCTCGATCAGCTCGACGACATCCTTCATCGCCTGAGCCAAGGCAGACATGGCCGGCCGGCCGTGGCTTAAACAGCCGCCGCGCGGGCGGCGGCTGCGATCTGCATCAAAGCGCGGCCACACACGAGTGCCGCCGGCATGCCCGTGGTTTTACAGGCAAACTCAGCCTCGGTAACAAGATCAAGCGCACGAGCCAGCCGCGCTCGCGGCCAGGCGCGCAGTTGCTGGGTGAAAGCGGCTTCCAAACGGAAAAACACCGGCGGGCGCAACGCCAACATCGCTTGCTTCGGCGTGCGTCCGGCAGCGACAAACTCGCCAGCGCGCAGTAGGCGCATCAGATGCTGGGCCGTGCCGCGCAGCAGCGAGACCGGTTGCAACCCTTCGGCGTGCGCCGCCGAAAGTGCCCGCTCCAGTGCCACGGCATCGCCCGCACACGCGGCAAAAGCCACCACTCCCAGCGAGATTTCACTGGCATCGCCAACCACGGCCAGGACGTCATCGAGACCGATTTCGCCGGGCACACCGAGATAAAGGACCAATTTGGCGAGCTCGCTGCGGCTCGACGCGCGGTTGGCGCCCAAAAGATCGATGAGCGCGGCGCGCGCCTCGTCCGTGGCGGACATCTCGTGGGCGGCAAGCACCGCTTCGATGAGCGCGCCGAGGCTGGCATCGTCGTCTTCGTAGCAGGCGATCGCATGCGCCGCGCGGGCGTCCTCGAACAATCTGCGCAAGGACGAGCGCTTGGGCAGGTCCCCTGCCTCGACCACGATCAGCGCACAGGCGGGGGGTATCGTCAACGCGCGGGCACAGGCGTCTGTCAAGGCGTCGCCAGCGTCGCGGATGCGGATGATGCGGCGTGCACCGGTGAGCGCCATCCCACACGCCGCATCGGCCAGCCGCGCCGGGTCCGACTTGAGTGCGGCAGCCGCCAACTCGGCGTAGCAGAACGGATCAGTGGGGGACCCAGCAAGGGCGGCGATCACACAGTGGACGCGCTCGCGGACCAGCCCCTGGTTCGGTCCGAAAACGAGGACAGCTCCGATGGTAGGATCCGGAGCCTTGAGGAACGCGTCTGCACGGGCGCCAGCGAGCTTCATGCAGGTGGTGCAGACGTTGGCACTGGCGTGGCGGGTTGTGGTGTTCGGGAAAAATGTACGGCAAGCCGGCGGCGAATGTCCTGGGCAAGCTGACGAACGATACGCGAGCGCGCTGCTTGATCGGCCGTCAGCGTCGAAAACTTGGACGCATCGCGTGGTGCCTCGGTCGTCTGATCGAGAATGTCATAACTGCTGCTTGCGCGGCTGGTGCCACTGAAGAGCGGTGCGCCGGTGGCGGTATCGGAAAGGATAAATGCAGCTTCGATGCGCAGGTTGGCCCGTGACGCGAAGCCGGTCCGTTCCAGGGAGACCAATTCGCGCTCCTCGCTCAACGACACGGCGAGGCGATAGCTCTGGGTGGGCGCACTACGGCCGGGGTTAAGCAGATCAATCAGCTCAGTGCGCAGCTCCTGCCCGGCACGGTCGGGGATCGGCTGGACATTGACCGCGGCTAGCTCGGCACTGTTGCCACCGGGCGCGTAAAGCGGATGGAAGCCGCAGGCCTCGGTGAGAAAGACGCCGGCAAGCAAGACTGCTCCGTGCAGAAGATGCCTAAAAAACGACATTGACGATGCGATTGGGCACGACGATGATTTTGCGCGGCGCCATACCGCCGAGCGCCTTGAGCACGGCCGGCAGACCGAGCGCAGCATCCTGCGCCGCCTCTTCGCTTGCATCCTTGACGAGCTCGATGGTGCCGCGCAGCTTGCCATTGACCTGGACGCCGACGATCACTTTCTCCTCAACCAGCAGCGCCGGATCGGCCTGGGGCCACGGCTCGTCCGCGAGCAGTGTAGTATAGCCCAGGCGCTGCCATAGTTCTTCGGCCAAGTGCGGCAGCATGGGTGCGACCAGGCGTACCAAGGTCTCCAATCCCTGGCGGCGAACCCAAGCCGCCGCGTCGTCACTGCCATGAAGTTCAGCGAGAGCGTTGGCGAGTTCGCGGATATGCGCGACGGCGCGATTGAAGCCGAAGCCGTCGAGATCCTGGCTGACGCGCGCGATGGTCTTGTGGACCTGGCGAAACACCCGAGCATCAGGCGCATCGTTATGCATGGCGCTCCAGCCGGCCGGCGGCGGTGTACCCTCGGGTGCCAGGGCGGCCTCGGGCGCGACCACCATCCGCCACAGCCGGTTGACGAAGCGCCAAGCGCCGTCGATGCCAGCCTCCGTCCATTCGAGATCGCGGTCCGGTGGACTGTCGGAAAGCATGAACAGCCGCGCGGTATCGGCGCCATAGGCATCGAGGATGCCCTCGGGATCGACGACGTTCTTCTTCGACTTGCTCATCTTTTCCGAGCGGCCGACGATGACCGGCGCGGCCGTGGCGATCTCGACCACACCTGCCGCCGTCCGCTGTACCGCATCGGGGGAGAGGAAGGCGCCCGATGTCGAGTGGTAGGTTTCGTGGCAGACCATCCCCTGGGTCATTAGCCCGGCGAAGGGTTCGTCGATGCCGAGATACCCGCAGCGTTTGAGCGCGCGGGTAAAAAAGCGAGAGTAAAGGAGATGCAAAATGGCATGCTCGATACCACCAATGTACTGGTCCACGGGCAGCCAGTAATCGACGTCCGCACGCGCAAACGCCTCGCTCGCGTGCGGGGAGCAGAAGCGCGCGAAATACCAAGAGGACTCAAAGAAGGTATCGAAGGTGTCGGTCTCGCGTGTCGCAGGTTTGCCACAAGCCGGGCAAGAAACATGTTTCCAGCGCGGGTGTCGGTCGAGCGGATTGCCGGGTTGGTCGAACTCGACGTCTTCGGGCAGCATGACGGGGAGTTGCGAAGCCGGCACCGGCACCGTGCCGCAGCCGTCGCAGTGGATGATCGGGATCGGGCAGCCCCAGTAGCGCTGTCGTGAAATCCCCCAGTCGCGCAGCCGGAATGAAACGGCGGGGCCGCCGGCGCCCATCATCTCCAGTCGCGCCGCCGCCGACTTCTTAGCCGCTTCGACGGGCAGGCCATCAAGGAAGCGCGAATGGATCAGCCGCCCGGGCCCGGTGTACGCCGTCGCGCCGATGACAAATCCGCCCGGATCGGTGCCATCGGGGCAAACCACCGGACGCACCGGCAGCCCATACTTGCGCGCGAAGTCCAGATCGCGTTGATCGTGTGCCGGGCAGCCGAAAATCGCACCCGTGCCGTACTCCATCAGCACGAAGTTGGCGACGTAGACCGGCAGCACGGCGCCTTCGACGAAGGGATGGCGGGCGCGCACGCCCGTATCATAGCCTTCCTTCTCGGCGGTTTCGATGGCTGCCTCGGAGGTGGCGGTGTGTCGGCAGGTCTCGATGAACGAGGCAAGCGCGGGATCCTTGGCGGCGGTGGTGACGGCCAGCGGATGATCGATGGCAATGGCACAGAACGACGCACCGAACAGCGTATCGGGCCGGGTGGTGAAAACTTCGAGGTGGTCGGCGCGCCCATCGAGCGCAAACAGAACGCGCGCGCCATCCGAACGGCCGATCCAGTTCTCTTGCATCAGGCGCACGCGGTCCGGCCAGCGTTTCAATCCCTCAAGCGCGACCAACAGGTCATCGGCGACATCGGTGATGCGCAGAAACCACTGCGCGAGCTTGCGGCGTTCGACCGGCGCGCCGGAGCGCCACCCGCGCCCTTCGATCACCTGTTCGTTGGCAAGGACCGTGTGCTCGACCGGGTCCCAGTTGACCCAGGCCTCGCGGCGATCAACAAGACCGGCGGCGAGGAAGTCGAGAAACATCTTTTGTTCATGCCGATAATAGTCGGAATCACAAGTGGCAAGTTCCCGTGACCAGTCGTAGGAGAAGCCCATGCGCCTGAGCTGAGAGCGCATCGTGGCAATATTGTCTTTTGTCCATGCCGCCGGGTGCACGTTGTTGCTGATGGCGGCATTCTCCGCCGGAAGCCCGAACGCATCCCAGCCCATGGGGTGCAGAACATTGTACCCTTGGGCGCGTTTGAAGCGGGCCACGACATCTCCAAGCGTGTAATTGCGCACGTGACCCATGTGAATGCGCCCGGACGGATAGGGAAACATCTCGAGCACGTAGTATTTTTTCTCATGTACATTGATGGTGGCGGCAAAGGTGCCACGCCGCTCCCAAATCTCCTGCCATTTTATTTCTGTCTCCCGGAAATTGTAGCGGGCCATGGCAGTCCTTCATTGCGCCAGAAGTAGAGGCTTTGCTGTGCTTTATTCCTGCGCAGCCCAGGAAGGGTTATTGCGAGAGTGAAGCGAAGCGTAACTCGCGTGCGCGCAGCAAGATCGCGTCTTCGATCCGGGGGCCGGCGCGATCTTCGACCGGCGCATCAACCCAGGCCCCGCCCTCGCGCACCTGACGGAACACCGCAACGCGGACACCATCGGCGCGCAGGGCGCGGCCGAGGATATAGATGTTGAGCTTGAAACGCTCATTGGGAGCTTCGGCCATCGAGTGCCAGTCGGTGAGGATGACACCGCCGAATGGATCAGCGGATGCGACCGGCATGAAGGCAACGGTGTCGAGCGAGGCCCGCCACAAGAAGCTGTTGACGCCAAGCCCACCGCCGGTGTCCTCGTCGCCGCGATCCTTGGGCTTGGAGCCGCCGAATCCTATGCCGCCAGGACCGAAAATCGATTCATCGGGTTTCTTCTGATAATCGTAGGGCGTCGAATCTCCGCGTCTGCGATTGGGATACTCGCCGACGACCTTGGTATCGGCGCAGCCCGCCAGCAGAGCCAAGGCAAGCGCCAGCCACCCAAGGCGCCGCCCCGGCGATGCGGTCAATTCAGCCATCACGAGCCTCCGTTACGAACCAGCCTTCCCGATAAACCGTCGCGTCAAAGACTGTCAACTGCGGCCGCTGCAACGCCCTTGTTGCAGCAAAGCGACAGTAGTCCAAAATAACCACAGTTTTGAGCAATGGCGACTTGCTCTCGCAGACTTGTCGTGGAGTCATGGCAGTGTTCCTAGGGAACGGGGCCTTACCCGGAGGCGGCGGCCCAACACCGCAGGGAATTGAACGGTATCATGAGGGATACGATGAAAAAGCTGTTATACGGCACGACCGCCCTGGCGACGGCAGGTCTCCTTATCGGCGCCGCTAGTCAGGCGCAGGCACAGACCGCGCCGCACACCACAGACCGCTTGTCCTTGAAATTGGGTGGCTACCACCAGCAATGGGCGGTTTACAACGGGAGCACCAATCTCCGCTCCGGCCGGGCCCCAGCCAACGCTGGCGGCAATCATCCCTTCGATACGGCCGTCGTCGACGAGAAACATAACTCGGAAGTGTGCTTCATCGGCGAAGTCAAGCTCGACAGCATGATCACCGTCGGCGTCAATGTCCAGCTTGAAGCCAACACCTCGGGCGACCAGATCGACGAATCATACCTTTATATCAGTAGCGACGATTACGGTAAGCTGATCGTCGGTGACGAGAACAACGCCGCATATCTCTTGCATGTCATTGCGCCCGACGGTGGCATTTCGGCTAACACCGGCGATCTGACCGGTCCGCCGAACCAAGGTCTGCTCATTTTGCCGGGTGATTTTGCGATCGCCGACACGTTCATCGACGGTACCTACCTGCGTTTGAACGATAATGACAGTGGCAAAATGACTTACATTTCGCCGCGTTTCGCTGGCTTCCAGGTCGGTCTGTCTTACATTCCGCAGTACGAGAGCGGTGGCGACAACAACAACTCCATTCAGTCGATCAACGGCGACAAGGGCATTGCCGGTACCGGTAACAACGGCCTCAGCAATGGTTTCGCCGCGGGCTTGAACTTCAAGGATCAATTTGGTGACCTCGGCGTTCAGGCTTCGGCTGGATACCAGTTCGGTAACGTCGGCGCCAACATCGGCGACAATAACTTGCATGCCTTTTCTGGCGGCATCCGGTTCGCGATCGGTGGGGTTGATTTCGGCGGCTCGTTCGCTTGGGCCGAAGGCGATCGCACCGCAACCACCAAGTTCGACAGCTATGGCTACGATGCCGGTGTTGCCTACTCCTTCGGTCCGTACAAAGTCGGCGTCACCTATGAGCGGGGCGTCGCCGATGGCAACAGGGTCAACGGTGCCAAGCAGTATGCGGATTACCTCATCTTGAGCGGCACCTACACCCTCGGGCCGGGCATCCGTCTCGTCGGCGGTGTCTTTGGCTCCGATCTCGACGGCGAGAATGGCCAGACCACCGGTACCCAGGTCTACAAGAGTTCGGGTGTCGGTGCCGCCGTCGGCCTCAAGCTCGGCTTCTAGACCAGTCCACACGACAAACCTTGCACCAGGGCGGCTTCGGCCGCCCTTTCTTTTTTGGGCAAGGCATCTATTCCTGGCCCTCGGCGCGGTGCTGCGACGAGGAAAAAACTGAAGCTACCACTTATACTGTATCTAATGTGCAACAACAATCGAGCTGCGGCGTGGTGTCCGAGCGCAGAGGGTAATCTTGCGTGTGTCCGTCCTTCGGGCTTAAACAACGGCCTTCGCGGCCTGGGGCGATGGCAATGGTCGAATCGGACGACACCGGCAGTGGTGGGCGACGTAGGCGGACGGTAGGTATGCGCGCAGCGGCGGCTGTTGGCGCGTTCGCGTTGCTACCGGCCGCCGCGAGCGAGGCGGCCGAGCGGATCCAACTGGGCCTTGGTGGCTTCCATCAACAGTGGCTGGTGGGCGCGAGCCAGAGACTGCGCAACGGCGTCGGTGATCATCCGTTCGATACGGCGGTGATCGATGAAAAGCATAATTCGGAAATCTACTTTACGGGCCGAACGGTGCTCGACAGCGGGATTTCCATCGGGCTTCAAGTGCAGCTCGAAGCCAACACGTCGGCCGACACCATCGATGAATCGTTTCTCTTCTTAGGCAACGACACGCTCGGCCGTATCGAACTCGGCGACACCGACAATGCCGCGTACAAGCTCGCGGTGGTCGCGCCCAATGGCGGCGTCAGCATCAACGATGGCGATCTCGTCCGCATCGGGGCGTTTGCGCTGCCATCGGGCTTCGATACCGCCAACACCACCATCGATACGACGCCCCTCCAACTCACCGATAATGACTCCGGCAAGTTCAGCTTCTACACACCGCGTTATGCCGGGCTCCAGTTCGGTTTCTCCTATATCCCGCAGTTCGAGCCCGCAGGCGGTGACGACAATCGTTCCGTGGCGCGCGTCTCGGGCACCGGGCGGGTTCGCGACGGCCTCGCGGCGGCCGCCAATTACCGGGACCTGATCGAGGGCGTTGCGGTCAATGCAACCGTCGCTGTGTTGAGGGCTGACACGCCGCCGAGCGATGGTCACGATCCCGTCCTCGGCTTTAATGCCGGCGCCGTGTTCGGCTGGGGCGGCTTTGAGTTCGGCGGCTCCTACACGCGGGCGAGCGGCCAGGTGCCGGACGACCGCTCCTTGCAGGGCGAATCTTTCGACATCGGTCTCGCGTATGCCCTCGGGTCGTATCGGATCGGGGTGACATACCTGCGCGGGGTGAGCGACGGCAGCCGTGCCGACGGCGCCCGGCAGCGGCTGGACCAGGGCGTGCTGAGCGCCAGCTATGCGCTCGGCCCCGGCGCGACGCTGGTGGGGGGAATATTCATCTACGACGCCGACGGCGAGAACGACGTCGCCGGTGCGAGCGGGGTTGCCGGCAACGATGGTGCGGGTGTTGCTACCGGCCTAAAGCTCCGTTTCTGAGCGCGGCATTGGCTGAAATTTTGTGGCTCGCCTCGTATCCGAAGTCGGGCAATACATGGCTCAGGGCGTTTCTGGCTAACTACCTCGGCGATGGCGCCACCCCGGCGGAAATCAACCGGCTGGCAGAATTCTCGTACAGCGATGCGCGCGAAAGCTACTATGTCAGTGCCGCCGGGCGCCCCGTTGCCGGCAGTGGCGTTGATGTGATCTTGCGTTTGCGCCCGCGTGTGCTGCAGGCGCTCGCAACCGCGCGGCCGGGCCGCGTCTTCGTCAAGACCCACTGGGTGCGGGCATCGATCGAGGGGGTTGCTACCATCCCGGCCGAGCTTTCGGCAGGCGTGATCTACGTCGCGCGCAATCCCTTGGACACCTGCGTCTCGTTCGCCCATCACTTCGGCCTGCCGCTCGCCAACGCCGTGAAGGCGATCGCCTTCGCCGGGCTCAAGACCACAGGCCAGCCGGGGCAGGTGGCGCAGATCGTCTCCGATTGGTCGAGCCACGCGCAGAGCTGGCTCGATCCGCCAGGCATCGCCGTTCATCTCATCCGCTATGAGGACATGCACGCCGCACCGCAGGAAGCCTTCGGCGGCGCGCTGCGCTTCCTTGGCCTTGAGCCTGTAGCGGGCCGGCTCGATGCCGCGCTGTCGCGTTCGGCCTTTGCGGTGCTTGCCGAGCAGGAACGACGCTCCGGGTTCATCGAGGCTTCGCGCAAGTCGCAGGCGTTTTTCCGCCGCGGCAAGGTCGGCGCCTGGCGTGACGCGTTGACCGAGGAACAGGCGCAGAGCATTGTCGAGCGGCACCGGCCGATGATGCGCCGGCTGGGCTATCTTGATGCCAACGACGCGCTGACGGTCTGAGGCGATGAAAGTCGAGGCAACATTGGCCGAAGCGATCGGTCATCACCGCCAGGGCCGGCTGGAGCACGCCGCGCTTTTGTATGAGCGGGTGCTTGCCGCCGCTCCGAAGCAGCCCGACGCCCTGCACCTGTTGGGTCTCGTCGCCCACCAGCGGGGCGATCAGCGGCGGGCGCGGGCGCTGATTGACAAAGCGCTCGCCCGCCAGCCCGGTAATGCGGTGTTCCTCAACAGCCTCGGCAGCGTGCTTCTGGCCGAAGGCGAGGCGGAACGGGCGCGTGCGGTGCTGGTGCGTGCGGTGCGCGCCAAGCCGGGCTACGCCGAGGCTCTCAACAACCTGGGCAATGCGTTCGCGCGTCTCGGGCGTAGCGACGATGCGCTCAAGGCGTACGACGACGCGCTCACCCTGCGGCCGGGTGATGCCCAGACGCTCAACAATCGTGCCGCCGTGCTGAAGACTCTGGGTCGCCTGCAGGAAGCCGAAGCGGACTTCGTGGCGGCGACCGCGCGCGATCCGCGCTATGCCACCGCGCACGCCAACCGCGGCCTCGTGTTGCATGAATTGGGCCGCTACGACGAGGCCGAAGCCTGCTACCAGCAGGCGCTCTTGCTTGAACCACAGCACGCTCAGGCGCATGCCAACCGTGCGGTGCTGCTTCTCCTGCGCGGCCACTTTGAGGAAGGCTGGCGTGAATACGCCTGGCGCTGGCGGGCCGAAGGCTTCACCACGCCGAGGCGCGCCTTCGTCGAGCCCGAGTGGGACGGTCGGGCACTCGACGGCCGGACCATCCTTTTGCATGCGGAACAGGGGATCGGCTCGGCGATTCAGTTCGTGCGCTACGTCTTCGAGGTCGCCGCTGCCGGCGGCCGCATCGTGCTCGAATGCCAGCGGCCGCTGGAGCGGTTGTTCCGTTGGAGCCTGGCAGGGGACGACGGGCCGGTGGCCGCCATTGTCGCAAAAGGCGAAATGCTGCCTGCCTTCGATGTGCATTTACCTTTGATGAGCCTGCCCGAGCGTTGCGCGACGACGCTCGCTACGATTCCATCCCATATCCCCTATCTCAAAGCCGATGCCGCCGATATCGCATCGTGGGAGCGACGGCTAAAAGGGGCGGCGCGTCCGCGCGTCGGTTTGGTGTGGGCCGGTAATCCCAATCACACCAACGATCGCAACCGCTCGGCAGCAGCGGCCGTGCTCGCGCCGCTGGTGGCGGCTGGCGGCTCGTGGTTCAGCTTGCAGGTCGGCGCATCCGCAGGCGTGGGGGAGTTCCCCGCAGGGACAGTCATCGATCTCGCGCCCGATCTGCACGACTTCGCCGAGACCGCTGCCGTGCTCCCTGTCCTCGATCTCGTGATCAGTGTCGATACCGCCGTCGCCCATCTCGGCGGCGCCATGGGCCGGCCGGTGTGGCTTCTGTTGCCATTTGTGCCGGAGTGGCGCTGGCTCCTCGATCGTGCCGACAGTCCGTGGTATCCAAGCATGCGACTGTTCCGCCAGCGCGCTCCTGGAGACTGGGCCGAGGTGATCGGCCGAGTGCGAGCAGCACTCGCCGAATTCACTGTCGCCGGCTGAGCATGGCGGGACGCAGCGACACGGTCGGGGAAGCGCAGGCGAGGCGACTGGCAGAGGCGGTGCGCCTGCATCAAGAAGGCGCGCTCGCCCGCGCAGCCCGGCTCTACCAGGATGTGCTCAAGCGAACGCCTGGCAACGCCGATGCGCTGCATCTGTTGGGACTCGTGCGGCATCAGGAAGGCCGCCACGCCGATGCGCTCCGTCTGATCGATCAGGCGATCGCGCACAATTCCCGGGCGGCCGCCTATCACAATAGCGCTGGTGTCGTCCTGCTCGCCCTTGAGCGGCCTGCCGATGCCGAAGAGGCGTTTGAAGCGGCGCTTGTCCGCAATCCGCACTATGCGGAAGCACACAACAATCTCGGCAATGCGCGCCAGGAGCAGGGCCGCGCCCGTGATGCACTCGCCTGCTACAATCAGGCAATCACGCTCAGGCCCACGGATGCGGCAGCGCACACCAACTTAGGCCGCGCGCTTCTGGCGTTGCGCCGGCCGGCCGAGGCGTGTGCGGCGCTGCGTCAGGCCGTTGCACTCAAGCCGGCCTATGCCAAAGCCTGGCTTGCACTGGGCGAAGGCTTGAGCGAGTTGGGTCAGCGCGAGGATGCCGAAGCGGCACTGCGTAAAGCGTGCTCGCTCGTCGCCGATGATGCCGGAAACTGGGCGGCGCTTGCCGCACATCTCGAACGCAGCGGCCGGCTCGAAGACGCTCTACGCGCCGCCGAGACGGCACTTGGCCTGGAACCCGCCAACATTCGTGCCGCCGTTGCCGCCGCCCGCTGCGAGCGCCGGCTGGGCCGACCCGGTGACGGCTTGACACGCTTGCAGCGCCTCGAAGCCACGGCGCCGGGGCCAGCGGCGCGCGCGCACCTTTTGTTTGAAAAGGCGGCGCTCAGCGATCGGCTGGGTGCGTATCGTGAGGCACTCGCCTATTATGGCGAGGCCAACCGGCTGACGCTCGCCACGCCCGAGGCGCGCGGCGTCGAGCGCGACGCCTGCCCCCGGTTGATTCGCAAGCTGATGGCGCGCTTTAGCGCGGACTGGACGGCCGGCTGGTCGAAGCCTGCCCCGCCCGATCCTCGCGCGCCGATCTTCCTTGTCGGCTTCCCGCGCTCGGGCACGACGCTGTTGGACCAGATCCTCGATGCCCATCCGGCGCTTTCGACGCTGTCGGAAAAGGACCCGCTCGATTGGGTGCGCGCGGAAGTAACGCGGCTGCCCGGCGGTTACCCCGATGCGTTGGCGGCGCTGCCGGCCGAGACGATTGCGGCGTTACGCGAGCGCTACTTCGCGCGCGTCGAGGAACACCTCGGCGCACCGCCCGCGGGCCGGCTGGTCGACAAGATGCCCCTCAACATCATCGATGCCGGTCTGATCTTCCGTTTGTTCGCGGACGCCAAGGTGATTGTCGCCCTGCGTCATCCCTGCGACGTGGTGCTAAGCTGCTTCATGCAGGCCTTCGTGCCCAACGAGACGATGATCCACTTCACCAGCCTCGAAGGTGCCGCGCGCTTCTATGTTGACGTCATGACACTGTGGCGGCGGTACGCACGGGTGCTTGCGCTCGATGTGGTCGCTTTGCGTTACGAGGATCTGGTTGCCGACTTCGAAGGTCAGACGCGACGGGTGTTAGCCTTTCTACGGCTGCCGTGGAACAATGCGGTCCTCGCCTACGCCCAGCGCGCTAAGGAACGCACGATTGCCACACCCAGTTATCATCAGGTGGTGCAGCCCATTTATTCCGCCTCGGTTGGCCGCTGGCATCACTACCGGGAGGCTTTCGCCCCGGTGCTGCCGGTATTGCGGCCGTTGATCGAAGCCTTCGGTTACACGGCCGATGACGACGATCCTCGGTAGTCGTTTTGCCCTGCCGGCGTTGTTCACGGGCGCGGCTGCCATCGGTTTCGCGCCGATCTTCGTGCGCCTGAGCCCGCTGGGTCCAAATGCCACGGCTTTTTATCGCTTGATGTTGGCATTGCCGGTGCTTTGGGCGTGGTACGGTTGGGAGCGCCGCCGGTCCGGTCCGTCGCCGCTTACGCGGCGCCAGCACTTGGGCTTGGTAGCAGCCGGGCTGTTCTTCGCGGGAGATTTGTGCGTCTGGCATGCCGCCCTTGGGCTGACCGCGGTGGCGAATGCCACGTTGCTGCCCAACGTCGCTCCGGTGTTCGTCACCATTGCTGGATATTTGCTGTTCGGCGAGCGGGTGTCCGCAGCGTTTCTCGCCGGCATGGGCGTGGCGCTGACTGGTGCCGGCGTGCTCATGGGCAGAAGCATTACCTTAAGTATGAGCCAGCTCGGCGGCGATGCGTTGGCCTTGCTTACCGCCGTTCTTTATGCCGGATACATCGTTGCCGTCGGCCGGCTACGCAGCGGGCTGACGACGGCGGCGATCATGGCACGCTCGGGCACGGTGAGTTGCGTCGCGCTCTTGGTTGTGACACTGGCCGCGGGCGAGCCACTGATTCCGCGGCAACCGGCGGGCTGGTGGGTGCTGGCCGCCCTTGCGTTGTTTTCGCACGCCGGGGGCCAGAGCCTGATCGCCTATGCATTGGCTCACCTGCCGGCGTCATTTTCCGCCGTCGTACTCTTGCTGCAACCGGCGGTCGCTGCCGGTCTCGCCTGGGCCATTCTTGCCGAGCCCGTGGGGTGGTGGCAGGCTCTCGGCGCCACCGTCATCCTCGCCGGCATCGCGCTGACCAAACGGGCCAGCGTACCGCCGATGATCGCAAGCGAACCGGCCGTCGTCCCCTCCTGACACGGGCACGCCTGGGCGGCATCGGGGTGTGGAAGTGATTACCAGCCGAACATCGAGCGCCAGCCGCGGACGCGTCCCGGCATCTCGACCGTAGAGGCCGTCGTCGCGCTGTCTCGTACCGGTCTGTACTGGCGACGGTCGCGCAGCGCGGCCGACGAGACCAGGACGCAGCGGCGATGCAGGCCGTCGCTGACCAGTTCTGCATGTTGCGGCAGCCGCGGCAAGGCAACAATCCGGCACACGGTCCACTGGGTTTCAGGATCGTTCACCCGCACATAGCGCTCGCCGAGCTTGAGAACGTTCGGTGTCCTCATCCGCAGCATTTCAACCTCCGAGAAAGATTTCACCCCCAAAAATGGAAGAATCGCTACTTTTGTCAACACTGAACATTTTCGTCCCGGTAACGACCAAGCACACGAAACGCCATTCAGCGGCATCGTTGGCAGGCACGGCCGGCAGCCCGGCGGCGATCGCCGCCAACTGCTGTCGTTCTTGCATCAGAGAAGGCGTCACCACGCGGCGTCCCTTCGCTCATTCAAGTGCACGAGACAAAATATAGTACTTTACCGTTAAAATAACACAAGTTATTCTGTTCCATCTCGCATGCGTCTAGGACACGCGACTACGCGGATTGGGGCATCCCAACAGGGTTCGAAAGAGCTGTCGCGGGGCCGCAGACAAAGCTGGCGCAACACGTGCCGTGGCTGGCGAAGCTGTGCCCTACTTTCGAACTGCGGCGGCTGAAGCCGCTTCCCTAGGCGGGCACGATGCCACAGTCTGTGCACCAGCGGAAAGCAACCTTGACTGGCGGCTAGCCTTTGCCCTCAAATGCCTGCTATCATCGGTTTAGAGTCATTCTGACCTGCGGGGCGCCCAGGAGGCGGTGCGGCTGGAGCGGACGTTGTACCGCTCAGGCGGCTTTCAGCCATCGTGCGTTCGAGCGCGTCGCTGCTTCATGTCGGCCGGATCAACACGTGGCGCTTCTTGCCTGCGGAAAGTTTGATGGCGCCGTCGGGCGAGACGTCGGCAAGCGAGATCGGCTGCAGTTCATTTTGCACGCTCGCATTGTTGACCCGCGCACCACCGCCCTTGATCAGGCGCCTCGCTTCCGAGTTGCTCGCCGCCAGCCCGGCCCGCAAGAACAGTTCGAACGCCGGCAGACCCTGATCGAGCAGGGTACGCGGAATCTCGATCGTCGGTAGTTCCTCGCCGACACCGCCTTCGAACGTCCGCTGCGCGGTCTCGGCGGCGTTGCGGGCGGCATCTTCACCGTGGCACAGCTTCGTGGCTTCGTTGGCGAGCACGATCTTCGCGTCGTTGATTTCGGCATCCTCAAGCCGTTCGAGCCGCGCGATCTCGGCAAGATCAAGATCGGTGAACAAGCGCAGGAAGCGCCCGACGTCGGCATCATCGGTATTGCGCCAGAACTGCCAGTAGGCGTAAGGCGACAACAGATCCGAGGACAGCCAGACGGCACCCGCGGCGGTCTTGCCCATCTTGGTTCCCGCTGCCGTGGTGATCAACGGCGTGGTCAGGCCGAACAGCGCGCGACCGTCCACCCTGCGCGCAAGCTCGACGCCGCAGACGATGTTGCCCCACTGATCGGAGCCGCCCATCTGCAGGCGGCAGTCCCGGCGGCGGGCCAATTCGAGGAAGTCATACGCCTGCATCACCATGTAGTTGAATTCGAGGAACGACAGCGGCTGTTCGCGGTCCAGACGCAGCCGGACGGATTCGAACCCCAGCATGCGATTGACGGAAAAATGCCGCCCGTAGTCGCGCAGGAAAGCAATGTAGCCGAGCGTGTCGAGCCAATCGGCGTTGTTCACCATCACGGCGTCGCCGGGACGATCGCCGAAGGTAAGGAAACGGCTGAACACCGTGCCGATGCCCGCCATGTTGGTGGCGATTTCCGCGTCGGTGAGGAGCTTGCGTGCCTCGTCCTTGCCTGAAGGATCGCCAATCTTGGTGGTGCCGCCACCCATCAGAACGATGGGGGTATGTCCACATTCCTGCAAGCGGCGCAACAACATGATGGAAACGAGGCTGCCGACGTGCAGGCTGGGCGCGGTGCAATCGAAGCCGATATATGCTGCGAGCGTGGCGATCGCGGCGCGATCATCGAGACCCGGCAGATCGGTGCACTGATGCAAGTACCCGCGATCGCAAAGGATGCGAACGAAATCGGAGCGAAAACGTGCCATGTTCTTGCCGCTGCCCTGACAGTGCCGACCAGACGCCCTTAGCACACGAGATGCGCGACGACAACGCCACGTGCCGGAGCGAAAGCCATGAGCGACGCCAACTGTCTTCGGAAGAGTCGCCGCCCCTTGCGAGCCATTGGTTTGATGAGTGGGACCTCGCTTGACGGCATCGATGCCGCGCTTCTCGTTACCGACGGTGAGGCCGTCGCCGAGCCCGGGCCGGCGCTGACTGTCCCCTACCGCGACGATTTCCGCGCGCGGCTGCGCCGTCTGTTGGGACAAAAGCCATCTCTCGACGCGACGCCGACCGTGCGCGAATTGACCGACTTGCATGCGCACGCCGTGCAATTACTGGTGCGCGCCGCTGGCATGACGCTCCTCGATGTCGATGTCGTTGGCTTTCACGGTCAGACCGTCTGGCATCAGCCCGAGGCGCGCGAGACTATTCAGATCGGCGACGGTGCCTGGCTAGCCGAGCGGCTCGGTGTTTGCGTCGTCAATGATTTTCGCTCGGCCGATGTGCGCGCGGGCGGCGAAGGGGCACCGCTGGTTCCACTGTTCCATGCGGCAATGACGGTTAGTGTCGAGCGGCCGCTGGCGTGCCTGAACATCGGCGGCGTCGCCAATGTAAGCTGGATCGGGACAACGGGCGGCGACGTGGAACTGCTTGCCTTCGACACCGGGCCTGGCAACGCGCTGATCGACGACTGGGTGCTGGCGCACACCGAAGCGGCCTACGATGCCGATGGTCGACTGGCTGCCGCCGGCCGGGTCGAGCGGGGCGTTGTTGCGCGCTGGCTCGAACATCCCTACTTCGGGCGAAGACCGCCGAAGTCGCTCGACCGGGACGCATTTCGCGCCGTGCTGAACGATTTGGACGGAGCATCGCTCGCTGATGGCGCTGCCACGCTGACCGCTCTCAGCGCTGCGGCGGTGGGGACGAGCCTGGAGCATCTGCCGCAAGTGCCGAGGCGCTGGCTTCTGACCGGTGGCGGGCGCCGCAATCCCGTGCTGTCGGCCTGGATTGCCGACGCGGTCGGCGCCGAGGCCGAGGCCATCGAAGCCATCGGCTGGAACGGCGATTTCGTGGAAGCCGAAGCCTTCGCCTTTCTTGCGGTGCGCGCGCTCCGCCGGTTACCGCTGACGCTGCCCACGACGACGGGCGTGCCCGCGCCGCAAGTGGGCGGCCACCTGCACGTACCCTCTCGCCGCCCACAGATGGCCTGATCCTCTGACGAGCGAAGGAACCGAGCCGGCCGAAGGCGTGGCGGCGTCGCGGCTGCCGTTCCCTTTCCCGCTCCTTCTCAGCTCTGCCCGTTGAAAGCGGGGCCGAGCAGCACCTGCGCCCAGCGCGCCGGGCCGGCGCCGCTCGCGTCTTGGACGCAGAACCACAAGGTGCAATGACCGGCGTCATCGATCAGGGTCATGAGATCACCGGCCTCCCCCGATTTCGGCAGCGAGACCACACCGCTGGCAAGCGCCGAAGGTGCGATGCCCGCAGGTGTCACCACCGTGGTCTCCGGCAGGCGCGTACGTACCCGCTGCGGCACCAGACGGACCTGCGCCTCATGGTCGGCTTCGAACACGCCGCCCCGATCCACGTCCGAGCGCGCGTGCACGCCGGCGCTGCCGACGCCACGGCTGCGCACACCGGTGGGGCCTAAGCCGAAGACACCACAGTCGCCGGTCTCGGCGATGGGTGGTCTGCTCTGGCCGCCGGCGAGGCCGATGACCCCGGCGCCGACCGGGAACTCGCGCGGAACCGGAAGACCGCCGCGCCCGACCACGCCGGGTCCCGCCTCGGCCGGGCCAATCGGGATCGCTGTGCCGCCCTCGAACAGTTGATCAATTGTGGCCTCTGCGCCCTGGCCGAACACGCCGGCGCTGCCGGCGTCGCCGCCGACACCGATCACCCCCGTTCCTAGCAGGAGCCGCGCCTTGTTCTGGTCGGTAATCCGGCCACCCTGGCCGAAGACACCTGCGCCCGCGCCTCGATAGACGCTCCCCGCCGGAACCCAGGCCGAACACGCCGGTGCCCTCGTTGGGGCCGCCGAGGCCGACGACGGCTGCGGCGCGACCGCCGGCATCACCGAGAACGCCGGTGCCGTTCTCGCCGCCCTCGCCACGCACACCCAGGCCGCCCACCGGGCCGCCTTGTCCGGTGACGCCAATGCCACCGCTCAAGCCGTTATGTTCGGCGCTCCAACCGACGCCGACGATGGCGTTGAGCGGCGCCGGCGGACGGAACTCTCCCTCATCTTCGGAGTCCTTCACCGCCTCCACCTTGAAGATGGCGTTGCCGCTGTACGGGACGCGGAATGCGCCGACTTCGACAAAGACGACGACGACCGTGGTGTACCGGTTTTCCGCCCAGATCGTGGTTTGATCGTTGGCACGATTAACGCGTCCCGCCACCAGGTCTTCGTTGCTTTCGCTTGAGCCCGACATCGTTCTTCCCCAGCAATAATATTTGCGCGAATATAGCCGTTGCGCATATCAACAAGAATAACACGAACGTCAGTGCAACTCTTAGCGGGTTCTTATTTTTTGCGTGAGCGAAGAAGAGTAAGAACTGCCCCTCATAATTATTAGGCACTTGCCTTACACACACGCTCACACGACGCGTTGTCCGGTCGGGTGGGCGCCGAAAACTGTCGCCATAGCGCGGATTCAAACTCAGGAAGCAAGCAACGAGGATCGCGCGCGCCATGGCGAGGGACACTCGCCCGGCCCATGGTTCTGCGAGCAGGGAGGCGCGGAAATGAACTCAGCCGAGAAGGCTTGCGGCGGCGGGGCCGATAATCACGTCGCAGTGGTGCCGCGGAGTGGAATTGAACCACCGACCCCGTCCTTACCAAGGACGTGCTCTGCCCCTGAGCTACCGCGGCTACGGCCCGTCAGCCAAGGCTGGCACGATGCCACAGGCACCGCGCCTATGGCAAGCTGCCTTGCCGGACAACCTTAGGCAATCGCGCTTGACCGCAAAGCGATATTTGCGATCAGATTGCGGCCATCATGGCCGAAGATCCCACCGAGACCGGCGCAGCGCCAAAGCGAGAGAAGCGGCACAGGCTTGCGATGGCCTTGCGTGAAAACCTCAGCAAACGCAAAGCGCTGCAGCGCGCGCGCGCCACAGACCGAGCCGAGCCCGTCCCACCTGCGGCGCAGTCCACGGATAAGCCGGCCCGGAGTTGACAGACGAGTGACAGCCGGGAGTTGACACGCGGCGGTGCTGGCAACGACACTGCCGCGGCGCGCGCCGAGATCCCGGATTGGCGCGGCGGCAGGCGCCCGCATTGCGGCGATGCCGCGGTTCTTCTTCTTTCTTCAGGGCATCTTCGGCGAAGGCAGTAATAAGTCCGCAATGGATCGCATCCGTATTCGCGGCGGCAGGCCGCTCAATGGAACCATTCCGATTGGTGGCGCCAAGAACGCGGCGCTACCACTGATGACCGCGTGCCTGCTAACCGACGCGCCGCTCGTCCTGCACAATGTGCCGGTGGTGGCCGACATCGCGAGCATGGGCAATCTGTTGGCAGAGCTTGGCGTTTCGGTTTCCACCGAGTCGGTGGGTGACTATGGGCACACGCTGACACTATGCGCGAATGCGCTCAGCGGCACCACCGCGCCCTACGACTTGGTCCGCCGGATGCGCGCCTCGGTGCTGGTCCTGGGTCCGCTCGTCGCCCGCGCCGGCCACGCGCGTGTCTCGCTGCCCGGAGGCTGCGCCATCGGTACCCGTCCCATCGATTTGCATTTGCAAGCGCTCGCCACGCTCGGCGCCGAGATCACGTTGGATGGTGGCTATGTTGAGGCGCGTGCCCCCAATGGCCTGAAGGGCGCGCACATCACCTTTCCCTCGGTGACGGTCACCGGCACGGAAAACGTGTTGATGGCGGCGGCGTTGGCCGACGGTGCGACCGTGCTCACCAATGCCGCGCGCGAACCGGAGGTGGGCGATCTCGCCGAGTGCCTCAGGGCCATGGGCGCGGAGATCGAAGGCATCGGCACCGATCGTCTCATCATCCACGGCCGCCGCGGCCTTGCGGGCGCCAGCCACACGGTGCTGCCGGATCGCATCGAGACCGGAACCTACGCAGTTGCCGCCGCCATCACCGGCGGGAGCATCACGCTGACCGGCACCCGGCTGCCGCTGATCGAAGCGGTGGCCGAAATCCTGGGCCACGCCGGCATCGATCTCACATCCACCGACGACGGGTTTCGTGTGGGCCGCCACGATGGCATCGTCAGCGGTGTCGACATCATGACCGAACCGTTTCCGGGCTTCCCCACCGACATGCAGGCCCAGCTCATGGCGCTGATGACGGTGGCCGAAGGTGCGGCGATGATCACCGAAACCGTGTTCGAGAACCGCTTCATGCACGTGCCTGAGTTGTGCCGCATGGGTGCCAACATCAACGTGCACGGCGCATCCGCCATCGTGCGCGGCGTGCGCCGGCTCTCCGGCGCGCCGGTGATGGCAACCGACCTGCGCGCCTCGGTAAGCCTGGTGCTGGCCGGCCTGGCGGCCGACGGCGAAACGGTCATCAACCGCGTCTACCACCTCGATCGCGGCTACGAGCGGCTGGAGGCCAAGCTCGGCGCCTGCGGTGCGGAGATCGAGCGGCTTGACGACTAGAGATGCCGCCGTAAGCCCAATGAAGGATGCAACGCGCGCCGGAACAGACGAGGACGACGGGCCGCTTCTCGGCATCACCGGTGCGTTCTGGGTGTTTGCCTACGGCTCGTTGATGTGGGATCCGCGCTTCGAAGCCGAGGACGTCCGCCCGGCGCGGCTCGGTGGCTACCATCGCGCGCTGTGCATTCTCTCCGTGCGCAACCGAGGCTCGGCCGAGCGGCCCGGACTGGTCCTCGGCCTCGATCGCGGCGGCTCGTGCGTCGGTCTCGCACTGCGCGTCGGTGAAACATGCTGGCGAGCGACGCTCAAGGGCCTAGTTGCGCGCGAACTCTCCACCGGCGCTTACGTGCCGAAACTCCTGCCGGTGCGCGTCGCGCCAAGGGAGACCGTCAGCGCGCTTGCCTTCGTCGCATGCCCGGGTCATCTGCAGTACGTGCGAGGCCTGAGCCCGGCCGAGCAAGCGCGTCTCGTTTGCCAGGGTAGCGGCAGTTACGGCTCGTCGCTCGATTACTTGCGCGAAGTGTGCCGCGGTCTCGACGCGCGAGGGATCCGCGACGGGCCATTGCACGCCGTGCTCGCGCTGGCCGAGGCCGGGGCTATTTCGCCTGCGGCAGGATAATGACGTCCTCGGCCTCGATGCGCGGGCCGTTCTGCCAGCCGGTCTCGACCTGACCGCGCAACTCGATCGGCGTGTCCGGCTTGACCTGCGCGCGCGGCACGACCTTCGGGCTGATCTTGACCGTGATTTCGCCGCTGGCGTCCTTGAACACGAACAGATCGGGGGCAGTCTTGCGCGCGAGGCTGCCGCGTAGCTCCACCGTCTGGCCGTCGATGGGCTGCGCCTTGATCTGCTGCACGGTCTTGGCGCCGGAATTGGGGCCGACGTACTCGGCCCGCAGCGCGCCCATGACGCTGATGATAATGACGCCGACGATACTGGCGCCGATGACGAGACCGAACAGGCCCGGCCAAGCCACGCGCAGGAGTGCTGTCGTCTTGTTCATCTTGTCCGCCTCGTATGGTGATGCGGGAAGAGAGAGGGAGAAAGGGAGAAAGGGAGAAAGGGAGAAAGGGAGAAAGGGAGAAAGGGAGAAAGGGAGAAAGGGGATGGATCGTGGCGTGCGTGATGTTGCCCCAAATGGGCCTGTTTGTCACCCGGACATGCGCCCGTTCGCCGGCACAACCACTACTGTCCGGTCAAAAAGCGAACAATTCCAATTGGTTGGTTATTTGCGAAGTAAAGGATCCGGTTTCGTTCACAGCAAGGGATTGATTTAACGGTATTTTCTCGAAGAGGGCGACGGAGAGGACCTGGAGCAATGTGTAGAGCGAGGCGTCCAGGCCGAGACGTTTCCTGACGATGGCGACGAGAACGTAGACGGACACGGCAATCCAAAGCTGCGTCTTCACCGCGTTTTCCGAGGTGCCATAGAACCGCTTGATGCGCAGATGCTGTTTGATCCACTTGAAGAACAGCTCCACCTGCCAGCGGCTCTTGTAGAGGGCGCAGACGGTGGCGGCGGGCAGGGTGAAATGGTTGGTGATGAACACCAGGGTCTTGCCGGAGTCGGGATCGTGGAAGCGGACCCTGCGCAGATGCTGGGGGTAATTGCGCTTGGTCTGAACGCCGTCCAAGGCGATGGTCTGGTCGCAGATGATGCCGCTGCCGCGGTCGGTCGGCGCCGAATAGACGCGCTGCGCGTCCATGTTCGACTTGGCGCGGGTGACGAAGAAGGCCCCGGCCACGTGCAGGGCGTGCAGTCGCGCGAAGTCGACGTAGGCGCGATCCATGACATAGATGGCCCCGGCCTCCGGCATCAGCAGGTCAAGGACATGGACGTCGTGCAGCTTGCCGTCCGAAACGTGGATAAAGCTCGGGATGCTGCCTCTCAGGTCGAGCAGGGTGTGCATCTTTACCGCCGCCTTGGTGGTGCGGAAGTGCGCCCACGGGAAAACCGACAGGCACAGGTCGATGGTGGTCGAGTCCAGCGCATAGACGGTGCTGGAGAGGTCCAGTCCCAGGCCGTCGCCGGCGTACAGCTTGCGGGCCTGGGCGATCAGGCGCTGGGCCAGGTCCGCGTACATGCGCCAGTCGCGCGTCTTGTTGGCGTCGGCCAGAGTCGAGCGCCGGACCGGCCGGCGAAAGCCCATGCCGTAGAGCTTCGACGCCTGGACCGTCAGGCACGTTTCGATGTCGCGCAAGGATTCCCGGTAAGTCAACTGCGCAAACGCCATCGCCCGGTACTGCTCGGCGCAGGTCAGCGTCCGCACCCGATGATCCGCGCCGTAGCGGGTGACGATCCGCGTGAACGTCGTCCAGGGCAGGAAATCCATGAGTTGAGCGAACAGGGTCTTGCCAACGTGCATGGCCGTCTCCTCGGGAAGGTCCCGAAAAATGGCCCTCGCAGTTCAAATCAACACCACCCATTCTTCCCCGCAAACCCACGCAATCCTTGGCTTTCAGAGCCTCGCCACATCAGTTAACCGGACAGCAGTGCGGCACAACCATATAATCATCGGTAAAGAGTGCCGACGGCATGGAGTGCGTAGTGACCGAAGCGGCGGTAGCGGACGTCATTGAAACCGGACCGAAGGCGACGACGGTTCAGCCGAGAGCCTCCGTGCGTCTCGGCATCGAGGGGATGACGTGTGCGGCGTGCGCGCTGCGGGTCGAAAGGGCATTGGGCCGTGTCGCTGGCGTCGCCGCGGCCGAAGTCAATCTCGCCCTTGAGCGCGCCGACGTCGCGCTTGCCGATACGAGTCTCGATCCGCACAGCCTCGAAGCGGCGGTGGCGGCGGCCGGCTACCAGGCCACGCTCATCGCGCCGGACGCGCCGCCCTCCGTCGGCGCAGGGAGCGAAGCGGGCAAGTCCGCCGCCGCCCGCGGCGAACGGCTGCGGCTCGCCATCGCGGCTACGATCAGCGCGGTGTTCCTGGCCCCGATGATTGCAAACCTCCTCGGCGTGAGCGTGAAGCTGCCCGCCATGGTTCAGCTCGCACTGGCGGCGCCGGTGCAGTTCTGGATCGGCGGGCGGTTCTATGCCGTCGCCTGGAAGGCGCTGCGCGCCGGCAGCGGTAACATGGACTTACTCGTCGCCATCGGCACGTCCGCGGCGTTCTTCTACAGCCTGCTGGTGATGTTCACAGGCGCAGGCGCCGCGATGCACCTCTACTTCGAGGCCGCGGCGGTAGTCACCACCCTGGTGCTGTTCGGCAAGTGGCTTGAGGCACGCGCCAAGCGCGGCACCACGCGCGCCATCCGCGAGCTGATGGCGCTCAAGCCGACCACCGCGCGGCGCGCCCTCGCCGACAGCTTCGAGGAGGTACCGATCGAAGCGATCGCCAGCGGCGATATCGTTCTGGTGCGCGCCGGCGAGCGCATCCCGGTCGATGGCGAGATCATCGAGGGCGAGAGCGAGGTGGACGAGGCGCTCGTCACCGGCGAGAGTCTGCCTGTCCGGCGCGTCCCCGACGATCCGGTGATCGAGGGCGCCATCAACGGCTTAGGTCACCTGAAGCTGCGCGCCACCACCGTCGGGCGCGACGGCACGCTCAACCGCATCATCCGGCTGGTCGAGAACGCCCAGGCCGGCAAGGCCCCGGTGCAGCGGCTGGTCGACCGCCTGACCGCGGTGTTCGTCCCCGTGGTGGTCGCCATCGCCGCGCTGACCTTCGCCGGCTGGCTCGTGGCCGGCGCCGGCCTCGAACACGCCTTGATCAGCGCCGTCTCGGTCCTGGTCATCGCGTGTCCGTGCGCGCTCGGCCTCGCGACGCCGACGGCGCTGGTCGCCGGCACCGGTGCTGCGGCGCGCGCCGGCATCCTGATCAAGGACATCGAGGCGCTGGAGCGGGCGCGTGGCCTCGATACCATCGCCTTCGACAAGACCGGCACGCTGACCGAGGGTCGCCCGCGGCTGACGGACATCGTGGTCTTCCCGCCGCGGCACGAGCACGACGTGCTTGCCACCGTCGCCGCGGTGCAGGCCGAAAGCGTCCACCCGCTGGCGCGCGCCGTGGTCGCTCACCTCCAGACGCTCGATCTGCCCCGGCGCGCGGCGCAGGCGATCACCACCATGCCGGGCGCGGGTATGCGCGCCCGCGTCGAGGGCGAAGACGTGGCCATCGGTAATCGTGCGCTGATGGCGGCAGGTGGCATCGATCTCGCGGCGGCCGAAACCCTCGCCACCCGTTTCGCGACGGACGGCAAGGCCACGTTGTTTATTGCCATCGGCGGCTCGCTCGCCGCGGCCATCGCGCTTGCCGACCCGCCACGGCCGAGCGCCGCCGCCACCGTCGCCGCGCTCGTGCGCCGAGGATTGCGCGTCGTCATGCTGTCCGGTGATACACAAGCGGTTGCCACCGCCATCGCCCGGCGCGTGGGCATCACCACGGTGGAGGGCGAGATGCGCCCCGAGGGCAAAGTCGCGCTGGTTTGCCAGCTGCAGGCGGATGGCCGGCGCGTCGCCATGGTCGGCGACGGCATCAACGATGCGCCGGCGCTGGCGGCCGCCGATGTCGGCATCGCGATGGGGGGCGGCGCCGACGTGGCGCTCGAAACCGCCGGATTCGCGCTGCTGCGCCCCGATCCCGCCCTGGTGCCGGCCGCGCTCGACGCCGCCGCGGCCATCCGCCGGCGCATCCGCTATAATCTGTTCTGGGCATTCTTTTACAACGTCGTCGCCATCCCGGCCGCAGCGCTCGGTCTGTTGAACCCGCAGATCGCCGGCGCCGCCATGGCGTTGAGTTCGGTGAGCGTGGTGACCAGCTCGCTGGTGCTGCGCGGCTGGCGGCCGCATGCGACTTGACACGCGTCACAAATCTAGGTAAAAATCCCTATAATTCGCATTCGGAGCGCGGGGACCATGCAGCGGCTGAAGGCACGCCAGGAACGGTTCTGTCACCAGTTCATCGAGTGCCCGAACGCCGCGGCCGCCGCCAAGGCCGCCGGCTATAGGGCGGCATCGGCGCGCAACACCGGCTACCGGCTCCTGCGCGATCCGCGCGTCGTCGCCCGCATCGCCCAGATCCAGGCCGAGCTCGCCAACCAGCAGTGCCGGGAACTCGATGTCCTTCTCGGCAAGCTCGAAACCGTCTACCGGCGCGCCATCGACGACCACCAGTTCTCCGCCGCCGCCCGCGCCGTCGAGCTGCAGGCCAAGCTCGCCGGCCTTGCCGACAAGCCCGCGGTACGCACCCTGCGCATCAAGGAGGAACTGGCGCCGGCGCCTGCGTCTGGGCCGCTGCCGCCCGCCGCCAACGACGACGGGTGAGGCTTAAGGGGGCGTTCTTGCGCGCCGCCGCCAGCCAATTCCGGTGCGAAGCTTGCCTACACCGCGACCTTCAAGTTGACGCTGGCCGGATCCGGCATCGTCTTCGAGGCGTCGAGGATCTCCAGACCGATGAGCCGGCCATCGGCGGCGTAGTCGAGGATGACGCCCGGCTTGTCCTCGTCGCTCTCGGCGACCTCGCCCGGCGCCAGCACGATGCTGAGCGTATCGGTATGGCGATCGTAAGTGACGTTCATTCAACGGCTCCGATACTTGGCGAGCTTGCTGGTGCGATAGGCGGTGACGATCTCGAATGGCGCGCGGTCGATATCGACGAAGACACGCACAAGATACTCGCGTGCCGGCACGCCGAGGGGAAGGACTTTCTGAATGACGACACGCCCGGCGCGTACGGGCGCGATGCCGTCGGGCGCCATCAAGACGCGCCGTACGTCGCTCTCGGCGAGGCCGCGGCGGTCGAGTTGCCGGCGGGCGTGAGCGGTGAGAACGGCGGCGGCAAGGTTGAGCATGCGTCTACCGTCGCTCGTCGTCGCCTGACCGGCAAGAGCTTAAGGCTTTTTGCCGCGGGCGGCGAGCAACGCCTCGACGTGGGCGAGGTTGTCGCGATAGAGCTTCACGTCCGGGTGGGTCTCGGGGAAGTACTTGCGTGCGATGGAAAGCGCGCGCGTGACGTGCGCCCTGGCCCCTTCGAGATCGCCGCGCACGCGAAGCAAGAGCCCTAACCCATTGAAATCGCGAGCGACGTTCGGGTGGTCGCCGCCGAAGTGCCGCTCGTCGATGGCGAGCGCGCGTTCCAGAGCGTTGGTGGCGCCGGGCAGATCGCCGAGGTTCAGCAGGACGCCTCCCAAGGCGTTTAGTCGGTTCGCGATCATGGGATCGTTTTCGCCAAGCGTTTTAAGATCGATCCTCAGGGCCCGCACACATAGCTTCCTTGCAGAATTCAAATCGCCCAGTTCATGCAGCGCGCGGCCTAAGTTCATAAGCCGCGTTGCGACCCTGGTGTCATGTGGGCCGAAAGCCTTCTCGTCGATGGCGAGCGCGCGCTCAAAATATGTCTTAGCCCCGCGTGGGTCACTGTCCTGTAGCAAAATGCCCCCCACACTATTTAGGCACGTTGCCACCATGGGGTGATCAGGGCCGAAGGCACTTTCGGCAATGGCCAGCGAGCGCTGATGCATCGCCTTGGCGCGATCAAGGTTGGCGAGCAGTTGGTTATAGAAACCAATCTGGTAGAATAAATACATAACAGTGCGCGAGGCCACAGCTTCACGTGTCGCTAGTGTTGCAGCCTGCTCGGCGTGCCCATCGAGCCGCGCATATGCTGCCGCAGCGACAGGATCCCAGGCATTGTCCGGGAAAGGGGGAAGCCTCGCAGAAATTATCGCTGCGGCCGCTTCCGCCCACGTCTTCTCCCCGGCTTCCTCCATGCGGTCACGCGTCACCGCCTGCACCAGACGGTGGATGGTGAGCGTCTCGTCCTCGCGGCGGACCAGGGAATAGCGCCGCAGTGCCGCGACGGTCTGATCGAAGGCGATGGGGTCGGCGCAAGCACCGGCGAGCGGCTCGGGCAGCAGGTCCCGGCCATCGCGGATCACGTCGAGCGGGATCCGCTCTGGCGCGAAAAAGGCGATTAGGTTCAGGAGCTGCGCCGCCGCCGGCGCGTTCTCGGCGATGCGCTTGAGCGACAGATCCCAGACCGCGGCGACCGAGCGCTCCGGCTCGCCGCCGGTCGTGCGCAATGCCGCGCCGTGGCCCTGCTCCAAGAGCCCGGCATAGCGCGCGAGCGTGATTCCGGTTTCCTCGCAGTAGGCGGCGGCCTGTCCGAGCGCCAGCGGCAGATCGCCCAACGCGCCCGCGATCGTGTCCGCCGCCGTGGCATCCGCCGATTTGGTGCGCTGCATCAGGAAAGAGATCGACTGCGCCCGTGGCCACAGGTCGACCGGCAGTGCTTCGGCGACCCTGCCCCAGGCCGGGTTGCGCGAGGTGATGACGACGTGGCCGCCGCCGCCGCGCGGCAGAAAGTCCTTGAGGTCCGCCGGCGCTTCGGCGTTGTCGAAGATCAGGAGCCAGCGGTCGTGTCCCTCGCACCAGCGGCGCACGGCTTCGATCACCACCGCCTGCTCCGGCCGGTCCTTTTCCGGAAGATCAAGGGCCGCGGCGAGACCGGCATAATCTGCCGCCAGCGTCGCCGGCGTCTCGGCGCGCAGCCAGGCGCCCGCATCGTAGTCCGTGTGGAAGCGATAGGCGTACTCAATGGCGAGCTCCGACTTGCCGATGCCGCCCAGGCCGTGGACGGTGGCCTTTTGCGTGACCGCCGTCGCGTGGCCGCCGGTCAGGCTTGCGCGCAGGCGCTCGATGGTCTCGCCGCGCCCGGTGAAGTGCGGGTTGCGCGCCGGCATCTCCGGCCACACCTTCGGCAACGCGCCGGGAAAGCGTGGCACGGCCGTAGCGGTCGCCGTACCGCTTCCAGGAAAGCGCGGCGGTCGCGATGGCTTTGCACGCGTGCCTTTGATACGCGCCAGGAACCGTTCGCGCGCCGGCTCTTCGTCCAGTCCTACCAGATCGATGTAAATGATCTGCCCGAGCAGCCCGTCGAGATCGCATTTCGCGATCCGCACGGGCACCAGGAATCCCTTCTCGCCGGTCGGATCGCGAGCGAAAGCAGCATACCATTCCGGTTTGGTGAATTTGGAGGCGAGGTAGTTGGGGGACAGCGCCGCGATGGTTCGCTCACACGAGCGGGCGCCCTCGTCCATCTTCTGGACGAAATTGCCGCCGGCGGTAAAGTCCCATGCCTGAAGAAACGTCGTGTAACCCGCTTCTTCGAGTTGCCAGGCAAGCCACTCCGCCCAGCTCTCGTCTCGGCTGTTGTAGCTGATGAAGAAGTCTTTGCGGTCCTGATCGCCGGCGGCCACCCCGCTCCCCCCGCCCCGCGTTCGGCAGGAAAGTTAGCGGAGGTGGCAACCACCGTCCAGGCCACCCTGCGCAGAGCTTGGCGCCGTTTCTGTCGTCCGCAAAGTCCCCGTCGCAAGCGTTTGCGCTTGCTCGGGCCTGGTCTCAGAACGGCAGCGGATCGGGGCCGACGATGGGTTGCTCGCCGCCGTCTGCCTTGAACGGCTCGTCCCCGCCCGGCTGCGGTTCGCCCGCCGTCACCGGCGGCTGGGCCGGTCGCTCGCCGTCCGGACCGTCACCGGCATGCAGCAGGCGATAGTAATGCTCGGCGTGCTGGAAGAAGCCTTCGGCGGCAATGGGATCGCCGGCCGACGACGCATCACGGCCCAGCGCCAGGTAACGGTCGAGCACCTGTTGCGCGGTGCCGCGGATCTTGCCCTCCGGGCCGCTGCTCTCGAACGTCTGGTTGCGTACGGGGATGTGCCGTTTGCCGTTTCCCCGATTCCGGCCTCTCCGAGAATTCGGATTGTGCTTCATGGGCACCAATGGACACGTCCTTGGCTAGAGCGCTGTTTGATGGGTCTTCAAAAGTTCGCGCGAAAACAGCTTTAGCAGGCAACCGCAATCGTCCGGTTGATCTTCAGCCTGCAGTCAAGACGCGAGGAGGGGGCGCACTGGGCACCAGCCCGCCAGTGATGTGGTCATCACGCAATCAACAGTAGTCTGGAACCGGTTGCGTTCCAAGCTTTTTTTGCACGAGCATTTCTCCGCGCGCCGCCAGCACCCGGCAGATGCCGCCCAGGTCGCGGAATGCCCCGGCGCGATGCAATCCTTGCGCGCAGAGGAGTGCCTCGACCGCCGGCGCCTGGCCGGCACCGATCTCCAGCAACGCCAGCCCGCCCGGGGCCAGCAGCGATAGCAGGCCGGGTGCCAGCCGGCCATAGGCTTCGAGGCCATCGTCGCCCGCGAGCAGCGCGCCCGCCGGCTCGAACGCCGTGATCTCCGGCGCAAGACCCCGGTAGTCGGTGGCGGCGACGTAGGGCGGGTTGCAAACGATCAAATCGAAGCGGCCGTGCACGCCGGTCGTCCAGTCGGCGCAGACGAAGCGCGCGCGCGGACCGAGGCCGAGGGCAACCGCATTGCTGCGCGCGACGGCGAGCGCTGCGGCGCTGCGGTCGACACCGATGCCGTGTGCGTCGGGCCAAGTGTGCAGCAGGGACAGCAGCAGACAGCCGGAACCGGTGCCGAGATCGAGGATCAAGGGTGCCGTCGTTGGGCACAATCGCACGGCGGTTTCGACCACGGTCTCGCTTTCGGGCCGTGGAATCAGGGTGGCCGGCGTTACCCGGAAATTGAGGCTCCAGAATTCGCGGTGGCCGGTGATGTAGGCGAGCGGTTCGCGCGCGCAACGGCGGGTCACCACCGCCGCGATCGCCGCCGCCTGCCGCGGATCGAGGGGGCGGTCGCGCTCGGCGAGGGTGTGCGCCACCGAAACGTTGAGCGCGTAGGCGACCAAGAGCCTGGCATCGAGGGCCGCGCTCGCGATGCCGGCGCGCGCAAATCGCGCGCGCGCCACGCTGACGGCTTGGGCAATGGTGGGTTGGGTGGTCACGCGCTATGCGCCAACCGGGCCGCCTGGTCCGAGGCGATCAGCGCCTCGATGATCTCGTCGAGGTCCCCTTCGAGCACGCGGTCGAGCTTGTGCAGGGTGAGGTTGACGCGATGGTCGGTAACCCGGCTTTGCGGGAAATTATAGGTGCGGATGCGCTCCGAGCGGTCGCCGGAGCCCACTTGGCTCTTGCGCTGGGCGGCGCGCGCATCGGCTTGGCGCTGGCGCTCCAGATCGTAGAGCCGGGCGCGCAGGATCTTCAGCGCCTTGGCCTTGTTCTTGTGCTGGGATTTTTCGTCCTGCTGGGTGACGACGAGGCCGCTGGGTAAGTGCGTGATGCGCACCGCGCTGTCGGTGGTGTTGACCGACTGGCCGCCCGGCCCGCTGGAGCGGTAGACATCGATGCGCAGATCCTTCTCGTCGATGCGCACGTCGACGTCCTCGGCCTCGGGCAGCACGGCGACCGTCGCCGCCGAGGTGTGGATCCGGCCCGAAGCCTCGGTCTCGGGCACCCGCTGCACGCGGTGCACGCCGGACTCGAACTTGAGCCGAGCGTAGGCACCATTGCCGGTGATGGCGGCAAGCGCCTCCTTGCAGCCGCCGATGCCGGTCTCGTTGAAGCCCATGACTTCAAAGCCCCAGCCGTGCACATCGGCGTAGCGCTGGTACATCCGGAACAAATCGGCGGCGAACAGGCACGCCTCCTCGCCGCCGGTGCCGGCACGCACTTCGAGGATGACGTTGCGCTCGTCGGCCTGATCCTTGGGCAATAACAGGATCTGCACCGAGGCGTGGCGCGCCGGCAGGTCCGCCTTGATCGCGGCCAACTCCTCTTCGGCGAGCGCGCGCATCTCGGGTTCGATAGCCGGATCGGCCAGCATCTGCTCCAGGCCCTCGGCTTCGGCCTCCGCCCGGCGCAGGTCCTCGATCGCGGCTACGATGGGGGCAAGCTCGGCATACTCCTTGGCTTGGCGGGCGTATTCCGCCGTCGCGCCGGCATCGCTTGCCGCCATCAGCGCGGCAAGCTCACGATGACGGGCGACCACCCGATCGAGGCTCTCGGCGAAACTCAAGGGGCACCCCGCTCCACTAGGTCGGGGGCACACATCGCCTTCAAGCGTTCACCTAAGTCGGCAAGCGGGACCTCGGTCTGTTCGCCCGAATCCATGTCGCGCAGCGTCACGGCGTCGCGGGCGCGCTCGGACGAGCCGACAATGACCGCGGCGCGGGCATGGATGCGGTTGGCCCATTTCATGCGCTTGCCCAGGTTGTCGCCTGCATTGAGATCGACGATCAGGCCTTGCGCGCGCAAGCTCCGGGCGAGGCCGAGCGCCATGGAGAGTTCATCCGGGCCGTGCGGCAGCAGCGCGATGGGGCGGACCGAGACCGGCGCGCGCTCGCACAACATCATCAGCCGCTCGACGCCGGCGGCCCAGCCGGTGCCCGGCGTCTCGGGCCCGCCCATCTGCGCCACCAGCCCGTCGTAGCGGCCGCCGGCGAGTACCGTGCCCTGGGCGCCCAGCGCGTCGGTGGTGAACTCGAATGCGGTATGACAGTAGTAGTCGAGCCCGCGCACTAGGCGCTCGTTGACCCGGTAGGCGATGCCGAGGGCGTCGAGGCCGGCGAGTACATCGGCAAAAAAGGTCCGCGAAGGGGCATTGAGGTGCTCGGCCAACACCGGAGCGTCTGCGATGATCCCGCGGTCGCCGTCATCCTTGGAATCGAGGATACGCAACGGGTTGGCTTCGAGCCGGATCAGGCTTTCCTTCGACAGATGCTCCCGGTGCCGGCCGAGATAATCGACCAGCGCCGCACGGTAGGCCTGGCGGCTTTCGGCATCGCCAAGGCTGTTGATCTCGAGGGTGATGTGGCCGGCGAGACCGAGGGAGCCCAGGATGTCGGCGGCAAGGCCGATCACTTCGACATCGCCCCAGGGTGCGCGCACGCCCAAGAGTTCGACTCCGATCTGGTGGAATTGCCTGAGCCGACCTTTCTGCGGGCGCTCGTAGCGGAACATCGGCCCGCGGTAGAACACCTTCCACGGCAGCGCCTGGGCGAGGTTGTTGGAGACGAAGGCACGGACGATGCCGGCGGTGTTCTCCGGCCGGAGCGTCAGGCTGTCGCCCGAGCGATCGTCGAAGGTGTACATCTCCTTGGTGACGATGTCCGAAGTATCCCCCAACGTGCGGGCGAACACCGGCGTGAACTCGAAGATCGGGGTCGAGACCTCGGCAAAGGCGTAGGTTTCCGCGCGCGCGCGCGCCGTTTCCTCGATGCGGCGGCGAAGACGGCTGTCATCTGCGAAGAAATCACGGGTGCCGCGAACCGGGCGAAGGGCAGGCATCGGCGCTGGGGCCGTCTCGGCTAGGCGACTGCGCTCTGTGCACCACCGCCGGCTTCGGCTGCGGCGCGCCGCGGATAATGGGAGCGCACGTAATTCTCGACGATCGCCTTGAATTCATCGGAGATGGCGGAACCACGCAAGGTGACCGTCTTGCGGCCATCAATGAACACCGGCGCGGCCGGTTCCTCGCCGGTGCCGGGCAGGCTGATGCCGATGTCGGCGTGCTTGCTCTCGCCGGGGCCGTTGACGATGCAGCCCATCACCGCGACGCTCATCGTTTCGACACCTTCGTGCGCCCTGGTCCAGTCCGGCATCCGGGCGCGAATGTAGCCTTCGATGTCCTGGGCCAGATGCTGGAATACGGTGCTGGTCGTCCGCCCGCAGCCCGGGCATGCGGTAACCAGCGGGGTGAACGCCCGCAGGCCCATGACCTGGAGGATCTGCTGGCAAACGATCACCTCTTCGGTGCGGTCCCCGCTGGGTGAAGGCGTCAACGAAACGCGGATGGTATCACCGATGCCGTCCTGCAATAGAACGGCGAGTGCAGCGGTCGAGGCGACGATGCCCTTGGAGCCCATGCCGGCCTCGGTCAGGCCCAGGTGCAGCGCGTAACGGCAGCGTCGCGCGAGTTCCCGGTAGACGGCGATCAAGTGCTGCACGTCGCTGACCTTGCAGGAAAGGACGATCCGATCCGCAGGCAGGCCCAGAGCCTCAGCGCGCTCGGCACTCTCGATCGCCGAGACAACGAGTGCCTCATTGGTCACTTCCGCCGCCGTCAGCGGTTGCGCGGCCCTCGCATTGTCATCCATCAGGCGGGCCAGCAGTTCCTGATCGAGGCTGCCCCAGTTGACCCCGATGCGCACCGGCCGGTCGTACTTGAGCGCAATTTCGATCATCTGCCCGAACTGGCGATCGCGCTTCTCCCGGAATCCGACGTTGCCGGGGTTGATGCGGTACTTGGCAAGCGCCTCGGCACACGCCGGATGCGCGGCAAGCAGCTTGTGCCCGATGTAATGGAAATCGCCGACCAAAGGCACACGAATACCCTGGGCGTCGAGCCGCTCGCGGATATGCGGCACCGCGCGCGCGGCTTCCTCGCGGTCGACGGTGACCCGCACCAACTCCGAGCCGGCCCGCGCCAAAGCCGCCGCCTGGGTAACGGTCCCCTCGACGTCGGCGGTATCGGTGTTGGTCATCGACTGCACAACGATGGGTGCACGGCCGCCGATGACGACGTCACCCACGACGACGGCAATGCTTTGCCTCCGCCCGGCGCGGCAACCTTCGTTCACTGTTCCGACCACCTTTCCTGACGCGAGTCCATTCTGCCCCTAATATGGGGGGCGGCAGCGCACTGCAAGCCAAAGCGCACGGTCCGGATCCTCTCGTCGGCACATACCGAGGCAGGCGTGGCTCGCCGGCCGCCGTTCACGGATCTTGGTGCGGGCCTGCCTCGCACGGGGGAGGCAGGAAACGCGCTTCAGCCTTCGCGGCGCGGCGCTGGTGTCGCGGAGCGCAACCGCTCCGGTTCGAGCGCGATATTGCGCATCACCGCGCCGTCACGGCCCAAGGGCGGCAGTGTCACCTTATCGACGACGACCTCAATGCCGCCGGCGTTGCCGACCAGGAGCTTGAGCCCCGGCCGATCGGGGACGTCGTAGGTTTCATTCGCGCGCAGGAGTCTGGCAAAAATCAATTTGCCGGACGTTTCATCCTTGATCTCGATCCAACAATCGGCTTTGGCGCGCAGCACGACGCGCGCCGACAGCGGCCCGGTTTCCGCACGCAGTCGCATCGGGTCAAAGGCGCCCGCAACCGCCTCGCGCGGGGCCGATGGCTCGGCGCTCGCCGCAGCAGGTTCTGCCTCGGCCCGGGCTGTTTCGGTGCCCGCCGCCGGCTGTGGCTTCCCTTGTTCGCCTGCCAAATCCTGCGGTGCCAGCGATACCGGCGCCGATGCGGCCGAGGAAACGGGCAAGGATGAGGATGCCGGCGCCGGACCACCGTTGACGCCGGCTACCATCATCGCGGTTGGCATGCCCGGCGCGGAACCCTGCCGGCTTTGCGCGACAACAGTCGTGGCGCCGCCGGTCATCTTCGGGCGAGTCGCATCCGCATAATCAGAGGGCAGCGGGTTGACGAGGCGCACAAGATCGGTGCCGCGCGACGCGCCCAGATACCACACACCATAGACAATGGAGACGATGACGGTGCCAACGAGAATCATCGCTCCTTTCGGAATCCCGCCTTCGGACAAGGGCGAAGGAAAACTGAGCTCTAGGTTGCGGCCGGCCTGAAGATTTTCGCGGCGGAAGCGCTCAGCAACAGCCGCGGGATTGAGGCCAAGCGCTTCCGCGTAGGCGCGCACGAAGCCGATGGCGTAGGTCGCGCCCGGCAACACCTCGCTGCGTCCCTCTTCAATGGCCGCGAGGTAGTGTTCGCGAATGCAAAGTTCCCGGGCGATCTGTCCGAGATCCTGGCCCAGTTCGCGGCGGCGGCGGCGCAGGAGAACGCCAACCGTCTGAATTCCTTCGCAGTTTGCGCCGGATACTGCCGACATCACCGCCCCCAACTCACTCGCAGCCCAACTGCACTTTTCACCGGCAGCCCCTGTCCCGTATTCCCGCCAGTGATCGGCCTCTGGAGTAACTTTCCCCGCACCGGACGCATCGTGCAAGGATGTGTCTATTCTCATGATTCGCCGCAAAATTGCAAGACCGGAACGCGCAGACCTTAGATTACCACACGATGATCGTGGGCAAACGCCCGTAAATCCTCTCGCACACTGCCTTGGTTTCGGTCGCACAGTGCCGCCGCGAAGGCGGTAAGCGCACCGAGATCAAGACTTCTGATCATAGCCTTGATAGGGCCGACGGAGGGCGGCGCGACCGAGATGCTGCGAAGCCCGAGGCCCAGGAGCGCCATCGCATCCAGAGGCCGCCCCGCCATCTCGCCACACAGGCTGAGAGGGATGCCCGCACGATCGCAACGGGCGATAAGCCCGTGCAGCAACTCTAAAAATACGGGAGAGAGCACGTCATAGTGCTCGGACATCCGAAAGCTCGACCGGTCTGAAGCGAAAAGAAACTGAAACAGGTCGTTGGTGCCAATGGACAGAAAATCGACGGTACTAACCAGCGCGTCGAACTGAAACAATAGCGCCGGCACCTCCAGCATGGCACCGACCTTGAGGTTGCTAGGCATGGTTACGCCGGCTGCCCGCAGGCGCTCACACTCGATCTCCAAGAGCCGGCGGGCGAAGCGAAATTCCTCGACCTCGGCAATCATTGGGAACATCACCCACAGCTCTTCACCATCGGCCGCACGCAGCAGCGCGCGGAGCTGCTGGCGCAGCAACGCCGGCCGATCGCGGCTGACGCGGATCGCCCTCCAGCCCATGGCCGGGTTATCTTCTTCGGCCTTGCGCCAGTAGGGCAGCAGCTTGTCGCCGCCGACGTCGAGGGTACGGAACACCACGGGTTTACCGTGCGCGCGATCGAAGACCTGACGGTAAAGCTGCCGCTGGGCTTCGACGTCCGGCAACGCGGTCCGCACCATGAACGGCACTTCCGTGCGATAGAGGCCGACGCCGTCGATGCCGAGATCCGTCAGCGACTGCAAATCCAGCAACAGGCCCGCATTGATCTGAAGGGAGATCTTCGTTCCATCACGGGTCACTGCCGGCAGGTCGGCGAGTTGCGCGTAGCGTGCCAGGCGCCGCTGCCGGTCCGACAGGCTGCGCCGGTAGATGTGCACGACATCATCGCCCGGGCGGACCAGAAGCTGGGCATGATCGGCATCGACGATGACGAGATCGCCGTCCTCGATCTGAGTGAGCAGGTCTTGCACCTGGCCGATCACCGGAACACCGAGGGCGCGGGCGATGATGGCGACATGCGCCTGTGTCGAGCCTTCTGCGAGCACCACTCCCTTTAAGCTGGGCCGATGATAGTCGAGGAGTTGGGCCGGCCCGAGATGGCGCGCGACCAACACGAAATCCTGATCGGTGGGCAGATCGATAGCGGTATCGTCGCCGCCCGTCAGGTGCTGCATCAACCGGTGTGCCAAATCTTCGAGATCGTGCACCCGCTCGCGCAGGTATGGATCGGCGACGGCACCCAGTCGTGCATGAATTTCGGCATTCACTTTGTGCACCGCGGTTTCCGCGGTCAATCCGGTGTCGATGGCGTCGCGGATCCGTCGCAGCCAGCCGTCGTCCGCGGCGATCATGCGGTAGGTTTCCAGCACGTCGCGGTGGTCGCCCTCGATGCCGTTGGCCTTGAGCATCTTGTCGATCGCGCCGTGCATGGAAGCAACCGCTGTGGCGAGACGCGCCTGCTCGCCCGGCACATCTTCCGCGACCACGCGCGAAATCAGGTGCCGGTGCTTGTGCAAGATGGCAATGCCGAGCCCAAGGCCGGGACTGAGTCGCGCCCCTTCCAGACGCAGCGGCTGAATGGCGCTGCCTTCGGCCTGCGCAAGTTCATTGGCGCCGACGAGATTGCCGCTGCCAACCAGTTCGGCCAGGACCATGGCGATGGTTTGCAGGGCCTCGATTTCTTCGTCGGTGTACTGGCGGCGATCGATGTTCTGGATGGCGAGCACACCGACGACACGGCCGCCGCGCAGGATCGGCACCCCCATCAGCGAGTGGAAAATCTCTTCGCCCGTCTCCGGCCGGTAGACGAAGCTCGGATGGCCTTGTGCCTCGGCGAGGGCAAGCGGCCGGGCGCGCGCCGCGATTTCGCCGATCAGGCCTTCGCCGATGCGCAGTTTGGTGCGGTGGATCGCCGTCGGTTTCAGGCCCTGCGTCGCGAACAGCTCAAGCACGTCGCCGGCGCGGCGCACATAGATCGAGCAGACCTGCGCGGCCATGTCGAGGGCGATCACTTGAACGATCCGCGCCAGCCGCGCCTGGCCATCGCCCTCGCCCGCCATGACGTCGCGGATCCGGGCGAGCAGGCGACGCAGGACGAGGACGCTGCGGGCGGCTTGCATCGGTCTTTAAGGAGATCTGCCGCCGAAGGGGTCGGCCAGCGCGGATTGGGCCTGTTCGACCAGCTCGGCGAGGATTGCGGCGGTCGGTTGTTCGCAGGTGACGAGGCCGACACTCTGGCCGGCCATCAGCGAGCCGTTGTCCACGTCGCCGTCGATCACCGCGCGCTTGAGCGCACCGGCCCAGAACAGCTCGATTTCGAGCTGGGCCTGGGCCTGGTCGAGGGCGCCTTTGCGGTAGCGTTCGGCAACGGCGCGCTGGACCTCGGAAAAGCGTCTGGTGCCGGCGTTGGCCAGCGCCCGCACCGGGATCACCGGCAGATCGGGGTCAATCTGTACCGAGAGCACGGCATCGCGTGCGCTGGCACGGATGAATGCCCGTTTGAAATCGGGATGCGCGATGCATTCTTCAGCACAGACGAAACGGGTGCCGAGCTGGCAACCCGCCGCCCCCATCATCAGGTATAGCGCGATGACCTCGCCGCGGCCGATGCCGCCGGCAACGAACACCGGCACCTCGCGCACGGCGGGTAGAATCTCCTGGGCCAGCACGTTGGTCGAGACGGGTCCGATATGGCCGCCCGCCTCCGAGCCCTCGATGATCAGTGCGTCAACCCCATGCCGGACGAGGCGCTTGGCGATAGCCACTGTCGACGCAAACGCAATCACCCGCGCGCCACCCGTCTTGATGCGCTGGATCATCCCGCCGGTTGGCACGCCTCCCGCGAGCACGATGTGCGTCACGCCTTCGTCGAGGCAGAACCCGATCAATTCGTCGAGCTGCGGATGCAGCAAGATCAGATTGACGCCGAATGGCTTATCGGTGCGCGCGCGTACGCCCCGGATTTCGGCCTGGAGTTGATCGGGTTTCAGCGAACCGCAGGCGAGAACGCCGAAGCCCCCTCCGTCCGAGATGGCGGCAACCAGATGCTGTTCGGAGACCCAGGACATCGCGCCGCCCAAGATCGCGTAGCGACTGCCAAGGAAGGTGCAGCCTCGCTCCCACAGCGCCGCAAGCCGGGCACGACCAGCAGCCTCCGAAAGCGAGGTCTGTTCAAACGGCATCGAGGCCATAGGCGGTATGCAGGGTCCGCACCGCAAGCTCGGTGTACGCCTCTTCGATCAGGACGCTCACCTTGATCTCCGACGTCGAGATCACTTGAATGTTGATACTCTTATCGGCGAGCGCGCGGAACATTTTCGATGCGATGCCGGCGTGGCTGCGCATGCCGACGCCGATCACCGACACCTTGACGACATTGGGATCGGAGCGAACCCTGGCCGCGCCGATGGTCGGCTGGTTGGCCTCGATCACCGCGAGCGCGCGGGGAAGATCGGCCTTGGCCACGGTGAACGTCAGATCGGTGGTATCGCCCTCAGGTGCGATGTTCTGCACGATCATGTCGACATTGATGTTGGCTTCGGCAAGCGGCCCGAAGATACCGGCGGCCACACCCGGCCGGTCGGCGACGCGCAGCAGGGTGATCTTCGCCTCGTCGCGGCTGTAAGTGATGCCACTGACCAGTTCCTGCTCCACGATTTCCTCCTCGTTGACGACGAGCGTACCGGGTACGTCATCGAAGCTCGACAGCACTTGCAGACGTACGCCGTGATTCATGGCAACTTCGACTGAGCGCGTTTGCAGTACCTTGGCACCAACCGATGCCATCTCCAGCATCTCCTCGAAGGTGATCTTCTTGAGCTTTCGGGCGCGGTTCACGATGCGGGGATCGGTGGTGTAGACGCCGTCGACGTCGGTGTAGATGTCGCACCGATCGGCCCTAAGCGCAGCCGCGAGAGCGACCGCGGTGGTGTCGGAGCCGCCGCGCCCGAGCGTGGTCAGGCGATGGTCGGGGCCAATGCCCTGGAACCCTGCCACCACGGGGACCTCGCCACGCTTCAAGCGTTGATCAAGCTCCTCGGCTTCAATTCGGGTGATGCGCGCCCGACCGTGGGCGCCATCGGTGCAAAAGGGAATCTGCCATGCGAGCCAGGATCGTGCCGGTACGCCGATATCCTGGAGCGCCATTGCCAGCAGACCCGCGGTCACCTGTTCACCCGAGGCAACGACGACATCGTACTCGCGCGCATCGTGCAGCCCGCTGATGGCGACGGCATGGTCGACCAACTGGTTGGTCACGCCCGCCATCGCGGAAACGACGACGGCTACTTCGTCACCGGCGGCCACGGCGTCCTTGACCCGGCGCGCAACGGACATGATCCGCTCGACGTTGGCGACAGAGGTGCCGCCAAATTTCTTGACCACACGGGCCATCGCTGCCCTCTTGCCTTCGTCGGTGCGTCTGTCGCCGGTGCCGATCAGACATTGGTCATGCACAAGACTGGGCCCGGGCCCCATCATCCTGTTGGGCGCCCTTGACCGCCATCGCCGATTGCAGAACCGCATGCTGCGAGTAGATACTGGCCGACGTCGACGGACGCAAGCACACCCCTGCAAACATGGGGGCATGGGGAAACGACAATGACGCTTCGCGAAGACGCAACCGGCACCGCCGCGGCGGACGAGATTGCCCGCTTCGATGCGCTCGCAGAGAAGTGGTGGGATCCCAACGGGGCGTTCCGACCGTTGCACCAGCTCAATCCCGCGCGGCTTACCTTCATCACCGAGGCGCTGGCGGATCATTTCGGCCGCGATGCCGGCCTGCCCCAGGCGCTCGCGGGCTTGAGCTGTCTCGATCTCGGCTGCGGCGGCGGGCTGATCTCGGAACCCATGGCGCGTCTTGGCGCGGCCGTCACCGCGGTCGACGCTTCAGCGCCGGCGATCGAGGCGGCGCGGCGCCACGCCGACAAGGCAGGACTTGCCATCGACTACCGTTGGGCGCTGCCGGAAGAATTGGCCTCGTGGGAGGTTTCCTTCGACATCGTGCTCGCCCTGGAGGTCATCGAACACGTCAGCGACCGAGATGCGTTCTTCGCCGCCGTAGCGCGACTGCTGAAACCCGAAGGCGCGCTGATCGTCGCCACGCTCAACCGCACCTGGAGGTCCCTGGCGCTCGCCAAGATCGGCGCCGAGTACCTGCTGCGCTGGCTGCCCGCTGGCACACATGATTGGCGGAAGTTCGTCCGGCCATCGGAGCTCGCGCGCACCATGCGCCGGCACGGCCTGAAGCTGGCCCGTTTGTCGGGCATGTCGTATGCGCTGGCGCGCGGCCAATGGAGCTTGAGCGACGACCTCGACGTCAACTACATCGGCTACGGTTACCATGGCTGAACCTGGCACCTCCACCGGGGCGCGTCAGCCGATGGGGCGTTCGTGTGCGAGCGCCGGAATGCGTCGACGGGCGTCGGCGACCAGACTGACCTCGATCTCCGCCGAGACGATTCCTGGGCGCTGGTCACCCTCGGCCAATACCCGCCCCCAGGGATCGACGATCAGGGAATGGCCAAAGGTTTGACGGCCTTCGGCGTGTGTGCCGCACTGGGCGGCGGCGAAGACGAAGCATCCGTTCTCGATGGCCCGCGCGCGAACCAAGACGTGCCAATGCGCCTCGCCGGTGGTGCGGGTGAACGCCGCCGGAATGGAAAAGAAGTCAACGCCGGATCTCGCCAAGTGGCGGTAGAGCGCCGGAAAGCGAAGATCGTAACAAATGGACAGGCCAAGACGTCCCCACGGCGTGTCGGCAAGCGCCGGTGCAGTGCCTGGGCGTACGCGCGTCGATTCGCGATAGGATTCGCCCGCGCCGAGCTCGACGTCGAACAAATGGATCTTGTCGTAACGGGCAACGATCGTTCCATCGGCGGCGATGACGAAGGAACGGTTGGCAACCCTGTCCTCGTCGACGGCGATGGCGAGCGAGCCCACCACCAGCCAACAGCGCTGCGCGCGGGCGAGATCGCGTAACGTCGCGAGCGCCTGGTGTGACTCTTCCGCCTCCGCCTTGGCCCGCAACAGGCGTGTGTTCGGCTCCAGCATGGCGCAGTTTTCAGGCAGGACAACGAAATCACAGCCATCGGCGCGTGCCCGGCCGACAAATTCACTGATGGTTTCGAGATTGGCGGCGATCTCGCGACCCGACGTGAGCTGGACGCAAGCCGCGCGCAGGCGTGCCGTCACGGCTGTTTACGCCTCGGGCGCGGCCACCAGTGCCGCTAGTTCCCCGGCCTTGTCGAGTGCAGCCAACTGATCGGAACCGCCGATGGGGCGATCATTAATAAAAATCTGCGGGACAGTCCGTGCGCCGGGGACGCGCGCAGCCATCTCGTCTCGCTTGGTGGCGTCGAACACCACATCGTACTCGATAAACGGCACATTGAGGCGCGTCAGCAGTGCTTTGGCGCGATGGCAATAGCCACAAAATGGCGAGGTGTAGATCTCGACCTTGGCCATGACGGTTCTCGCGATCTCTGCTGCATTGCCGGCCTTGCAGGTCCGGCGTTCGACAGGTGATATGGGGTAAGCCTGCGGGACGGTAAAGGTTGTTTTGCTGCACTCAAGAGCGAAGCGCGCGGGCGAGAGTGAGCACATCGCAAGCGGTAATTCCTGCCGCGGCGAGTGCCCGGCAACAGGCGCCGGTGGTCGAGCCGGTGGTCAGCACATCATCAATCAGCACGACACGCCGCCCGCGAGCGCGCTCAAGGCGCGCGGGCTTGACCATGATCGCATCCTTGACGACGGCGGCGCGGGCGCCGGCGCCAAGCTTGCCGAGCCGGTGCGTGCGTTTGCGCCGTACCAGGAAATCGGGGACCACCGCAAGGTTCGTGGAGCGGCCGATGGCGTGCGCCAGCAGTGCCGCCTGATTGTAGCGGCGGGTGAACAGCCGGGTCCAGTGCAGCGGCACCGGCACCAGGAGCGGGCCATCGTCCAGCAAAGGGCCGGCGGCGCGGATCATCCAGCGCGCGAACAGGGGCGCCGCCTCGGTGCGATCGCCGTTCTTGAAGGAGAGGATCAGCCGGCGGCTGGCGTCGTCGTAAACGAGGGCCGAGCGAGCGTGGTCCCATGGCGGGGCTTTGCGGGCGCATGCCGCGCATAGGGACTCCGGGTCGGCTGCGCATGGAAACGGCATGCCGCAGACCCGGCACATCGGGTCTTCGATGAACGACAGGGCCGTCCAGCACGGTGTGCACAAGGTCCCGACGTGCGTAACGATGGTGCCGCACGACGGGCATTGCGGCGGCAGCACGGCGTCAAGGATCGCTGCGGTGAGGCGCGTCAGGTGAGAATCAGCGCGGGTGGCAGCGGACGACATCGGCGAACATCCTCCACGGCATAGGCCAGACGGTCACGCTGGACGGCTGCGACGAATTGCGAGGAACTCGGACCTCTGCCATATACCATGAAACCGCAGGGTTGCGCGCCTGCCGAGAAAAACCCTTCAGGAGGTATCGGATCATGCGATCGCCGGCGCCGCCGGTCGAAGTCTTTGATCGCCGTGCGGTGCGTCTGCATCGCGAACGCGCGGCCGCCGAGCTGTCCGACCATGATTTCCTTTTGCGCGAAGTAGGCGAGCGCCTGTGCGATCGCCTCGACGATGTGCGTCGCAGCTTCGCGCTCGCGCTCGATCTCGGCGCTCGTGCAGGGCAGCTTGCTGCGCTGTTGCGTGGCCGCGGCGGCATCCGTCACCTCGTGCAGGCGGAGCTGTCGGGATCGATGCTGAACAGCGCTGCCGGCGGGCTCAAGGTGGTGGCGTGCGAGGAGAACCAACCGTTCGCGGCCCGGTCCTTCGACTTGGTGTTGAGCACCATGAGCCTGCACTGGGTTAACGATTTGCCGGGCGCCCTGCGCCAGATAAACTACGCACTCAAGCCGGACGGGTTGTTCCTCGGTGCCATGCTGGGCGGCCGCACGCTGATGGAATTGCGCGAGGTGCTTGCGGAAGCTGAGCTTGCCTGCGAAGGGGGCTTGAGCCCCAGGGCGTCACCGCTGGCGGATATCAAGGACGTCGGCAATCTGCTGCAGCGTGCCGGTTTCGCCCATGCGATCGCCGATGGTGAAACCATCACCGTGCGCTACGCCGAGCCGCTCGCGCTGCTGCGCGACCTGCGCGGCATGGGTGAAACCAATGCCGTGCTTGGCCGCAAGCGTAGTTTTCTTCCCCGAAGAACGCTTGTCGAAGCGATGCGGCTGTACCGGGAGCGCTACTCGGACACCAACGGCAGGCTGGCCGCTACCTTCGATGTCATTTTTCTGACCGGCTGGGCGCCAGCGGCGCAGGCGTAAGAGGTCGGTGGCCATGGACTTTGCTCGCCCACTCGTTCGCGGCACATTGATCAAGCGCTATCGCCGCTTCTTCGCAGACGTCGCGCTGGACGGCGGTGAAGTGGTAACCGCGCACTGCCCCAATTCAGGCTCGATGCTGAGCGTGAACACGCCGGGCGCACCGGTCTGGCTGTCGCCTGCCGACAATCCCGCGCGCAAGCTTCGTTACACGTGGGAGCTGATCGAGGTCGACGGCGCGCTTGTCGGCATAAACACCCAACGACCGAATGCGCTGGTGGCCGAAGCGATCGCCGCTGGACGCATCCCCGAACTCGCCGGTTACAATTCGATCAGGCGAGAGGTTACAATCGATCACAGCTCAAGGATTGATATTTTCCTTGAAGCGCCCGGGCAATCACCATGTTATGTTGAAGTCAAGAACGTGACGCTGAAACGCGGCGGTACCGGCTCGGGGCTGTTGGAGTTTCCTGATGCGCGAACCGAACGCGGCGCGAAGCACTTGTTTGCTTTGAGCGGGGCGGCCCAACGGGGCGAGCGGGCGGTGATGCTGTTCCTTGCCCAGCGAGGCGACGGGGGTACTGTCGCGATCGCGCGTGATATCGATCCGGCTTACGCTGATGCGCTGCGTGTGGCGCTGGCCGCTGGCGTCGAAGTACTGTGCTACGGGTGTGACGTATCGTTGACCGGCATTGATGTCCGGGGCCCGCTTTCATTCGCGCCCTGGGCATCATCCGACGTCTAGGAATGCAACGACTGGACCCGCCAGGGTCGGGGTGACAACCATGCGACGAGGGCAGACGCCCGCCGAGACGCGGGTGATCAAGTTACACGATGCCGGGGATTTCGAGGGGATGCGTGCCGCCGGCAGGTTGGGTGCGGCGACGCTCGAATTCATTACACCGCACGTTCAGCCTGGTGTCCGCACCGAGGATCTCGACCGATTGTGCGAAGGTTTCATCCGCGACCACGGCGCCATTCCCGCGCCGCTCAACTATCGCGGCTTTCCGAAATCGATCTGCACGTCGGTGAACCACGTCGTCTGCCACGGTATTCCCGGGCCGAAGCGGTTGCAGGACGGCGATATCGTCAACATCGACATCACCGTGATTTTGGGCGGCTGGCATGGTGACACCAGCAGGATGTTCGGCGTTGGCTCCGTCGGGGTCAAGGCGCAGCGGCTGATGGACGTGACCTACGAGGCGATGTGGCGCGGCATCCGCATCGTACGGCCCGGCGCCACGGTTGGTGACATCGGTCATGCCATTCAAGAGTACGTCGAAGGACAGCGATTTTCGGTTGTGCGCGACTTTTGCGGTCACGGTGTCGGCCGGATCTTCCACGATGCGCCGAACATCCCGCACTTCGGTCGCCCGGGTGAGGGGCCGGTGCTGCGGGAGGGCATGTTCTTCACCGTCGAGCCAATGATCAATGCCGGCCGCTGGGAGGTCAAGGTGTTGAGTGACGGCTGGACGGCGGTCACCAAGGACCGCTCGCTGTCGGCACAGTTCGAGCATTCGATCGGGGTGACCGCCGATGGCTGCGAGGTGTTTACCTTGGCACCGGGTGAGGAGGCGTCGGCGCCGCTCTCCGCCTGAGAGCGGAAGAAAGGCACAAACAGCGCAAGGGGACAGCTCGTGCAGCGACGCATTTTAAGAATGCACGTCGCTGCGCGCAGCTTATTGTTTCTAGTGCACATCTGACCCATTCGGCTGAATTGTCCGAATGGGTCTGTGCACTACGGGAGTTGGGGCAATGTTGAAAGTCATACCGCACGAAGCCGAGCGGGTGCTGGTCATCGAGGCGCAGGGCATGATTTCCGTGGCCGACATGGATGGTTGCGCCGATGCTCTTGAGCAGGGGTTCCCCGGCTTCGGCGTCCACTTGGCCAGTGGCGATAAGAGCGGCATCGGCCTCCTCCTGGAATGGGAGCATTTGGACGGCTGGAAACCGGGGGCCAAGACTCTAGGCACCGTAACGGGCAAGCTGCTGCGCGATGTCGTGCACAAGGTCGCAATCGTTGCCGACGAGAAGTGGCACGGCGAGGAGGAGCGCATTCAGGACATCAACACCTTCGCCGAAGTGCGCTGGTTTTCGCTGGGCGAGCGTGAACACGCCTGGACGTGGTTGACGTCGTGAGGCGGCGCGGCGCGGCGCGTGCTGAGATCGGCGTCGATCTGCCTCAGGCTAGGCGCAGATCCGCAACGCCGAGCCGCGCTAGCTCCTGGACGATGGTGCCGGCCAGCGGTTCGCGCACGGCGTCGAGTTCCGCGGACAGGGCCAGACCCAGAGAAAGATCCCCCGGGACGACGGCGAAAATGGTCACTGTTTCCGGCGCGGCATCCATCAGCGCGAGAAAGGCAAGGATATCCGGCAGCCCGAGTTGATGCGGCGATAGCCGTTGGCGCAGAAACGCCGGCACGTCGCTGTCAGAGAGACGGTGCACGGTGCCGGGCGGTCCCGCCGCCACAATCGCATCGACGATGATCAGATGCCGGCGCCCGGCAAGGACCTCCAGGAGATCCATGCCGGCCGTGCCGCCGTCGAACACCTCGACACTTGCGGGCAGCACGTAGCGCTCCCTCAGCGTTTCCACGACGCGCACGCCGATCCCTTCGTCGGAAAGCAGGATGTTGCCGATGCCGAGCACCAGAACCGGCGCCACCGTCGTTTTTTCTATGGCCGATGCGATAGCCGCCTCGGCGGTCGCGATGGCTTCCGCCAACTCTAGAGCGCCTTGACGCGGACGACCTCGCGGCCGTCGCCGTCGAGCAGGTGGATAGCGCACGCCAGGCACGGATCGAAGGAATGCACCGTGCGCAACACTTCGAGCGGTCGCGCGGGATCGGCGATGGGGTTGTCGATCAGCGACGCCTCGTAGGGACCCATGGCGTCACGCTCGTCCCGTGGCCCGGCGTTCCAAGTGCTCGGTACCACCGCCTGGTAGTTGGCAATCTTGCCGTTGCGGATGACCGTCCAATGCGACAGCACGCCGCGCGGCGCTTCGTGATACCCGAAGCCGGTGATCTCGCCCTTGGGGAACAGGGGCTTGTTGTAGGTGGCAAAATCTCCCTTGGCGATGTTCTGGATCAGCAAGTTCCATTGCTGGTCGAGCGTTTCCTGCAGCACGGCGCAACGCACGGCGCGCGCGGCATGCCGGCCGATGGTTGAGTGCAAGGCGGTGAGCGGAATGTCGCCGCCGGCAACCTTGCCGGCGATGGCAAGAAGGCGGCTGAGGTGTCGCTTGGTGGGCTCGTGGCCCAGGCCGTACATGGCGAGAACGTTGGCGAGCGGGCCGACCTGGGCGCGTTCGTCGTAGAAGGTCGGCGCCTTGACCCACGAGTACTTGCCCTGGTCCTGGAACCCGACGTACTCTGGCTTGGTCTCGCCCTTGTAAGGGTGCAACGCGCCGGACGTGCTCTCGTACCAGGAATGCTTGGCGCTCTCCTTGACCCCCTTCTCGAAGTATTGATCCTGGTAGCTGGTAATCGCCCGCAGATTGGCGACGTCACCTTTGGCAATGTAACCGCCCGGCAGTGCAAACTGGGTTCCCTTGGTGTCGAGCGGCATGTCGGGAACCGAAAGATAATTGGTGACCCCGGCGCCATAGCCGGTCCAGTCGGCATAGAGCGCGCCAACGGCAGCCACATCGACGAGGTAGACCTTGTTGACGAAATCATGGAGCTGATCGATCAGCGTTTTGACGCTGTAAAGCCGCTCCAACGTCAGCGTCGACTGGCTTTCGGGGTTGATGGGGTTGGAAACGCCGCCAACGGCGAGGTTTTGGATGTGCGGCGTCTTCGAGCCGAGGATGGCGACGATCTTGTTGGCGCGGCGCTGGAAGTCGAGCGCCTGGAGGTAGTGAACAACGCCCAGAAGGTTGACCTCCGGCGGCAGCTTCATCGCCGGGTGGCCCCAATAGCCCGACCCGAAAACGCCAAGCTGGCCGGAGTCGACGAACCCCTGCAGTTTCTTCTGAACGTTGGTGAACTCCTGGACGCTGTTATGCGGCCAGTCCGACAGGCTCTGCGCGAGATTGGCGGCTGCCTTGGGGTCGGCCTTTAGCGCCGAGACGATGTCCACCCAGTCGAGTGCCGAAAGCTGGTAGAAATGCACGATGTGATCATGAACGCCGTGGGCGGCGATGATCATGTTGCGGATGTATTGGGCGTTGAGCGGTACCGCGAGCCCTAAGGCGTTTTCCACGGCGCGCACCGAGACGATGGCATGCACGGTCGTGCACACCCCGCAGATGCGCTGGGTGAAGATCCAGGCCTCGCGCGGATCGCGGCCTTCCAGGATCGTCTCGATCCCGCGCCACATCTGACCCGACGACCAGGAATTGATAACCTTGCCGCCGTCCACCTCGCAATCGATGCGCAGGTGGCCTTCGATGCGGGTGATCGGGTCGACGGTGATCCGCATGATGGATGCTCCTCCCGGGCTTCTTGTTATTTCGTTGCCCCGATGGCGGCCGGTGCTGCCTCAGGCGATGTGTGCAATACCGGCAAATATTTGACGAAAGCGATATAAAGAAGGATTTCGACGGCAAAGATGCCGAACGTGACGATGAGTTCGCCCACGGACGGGAAATAATGCCAGCCGTGGCCCGGATCGTAGCCGACGAGGTAGCAGTTAAGCCGATACATGAAGCCATTAACGAGCATCGCCGCCGAGCCCAGGAAAATGTACCGGGGGTTCGAGCGATTGGCCTTGGGCAGCAGCAGCACGACCGCGGCGACACCGGCCAGGAACTCGACCCAGAACGAAATCGATGCGACATCTCCGGCAAAGGCGAAGGGCCAAGCGCCGAGCCGCAACAGATCGATGGTGCGTACACCGACGAAAATCGCCATCACCGCGACCATGATATTGCACAGGCCGGAAAGAACCTTGGTATCGAAAGGACGTTTGAACGCCACCGACGACAGGATCGATTCAAAGGCAACGATGGCGAAGCCCATGGTGAAGGCGGTGATCAGGAAATTGAGGGTTAGGAGCTGCGACTGCCACAGGGGCGACACCTTGTAGCCCAGGATGATCACCACCGTGCCCATCGACGACTGGTGCATCATCGGCAAGAGAACGCCGAGCGCGGCGAATACGAACAACACGCGCTTCAAGCGCGCACTCGCCTCTTTGAGCCCCAACCGCTCGAACACCGTTGGCGTGAATTCGACCATGAGGACGATGATGTACAAGAAGATGCACAACGCCGTCTCGAGCAGCACCGAGGTCGGGTTCCACAGCCACGGAAACAAGATGTGATGCCCCTGCCACCAGCGGCCGAGGTCGACCATCACCGCGATGGCGCCCAGCGTGTAGCCGAACAGGCTCGTCATCAGTCCGGCGCGGGTGAGCGGATGGTAGCCGCCCTGGTTCAGGATATAGACCAGCAACGCAATGACGAGGCCGCCACAGCCCAGAGCGGTGCCAATGATCAGATCGATCGCGATCCAGATCCCCCAGGGATAACCGTCGCTCAAGTGCGTGACCGCGCCTAAGCCGAAGACGAAGCGCTGGGTGAGTACGATGGCGGCGGCGAAAATGATCACGAGCAGGATGATGAACGGCGCGGTGACCAAGCGGCCGCCGAGGGGGACATGTCGGGTTGCGGCCATCTCACGCGCCTCCGCCTTCGTCGTCCTCATGATGGTGCTTGTCGAAGTTGCGCCGCGCGAGCAGGATCAGCCCGGTGAGGGCAGCCGCCGGCACGATCATTCCGGTATAAAGGAAATGCTGGATACCCTCGGTCTCGGCGGCATACGCATGGTTGGGAATGTCGGGCCCGAAAGGCAGACCGAGCCTGTCGAACGGGACCGCCGCGAGATAAAGCGCCTGCGTTCCGCCCAGGATCGTCTCGCCATAGACCTGCGGCTGGTAGGCAGCCTTGATCACCTTCTCGTGCGAAGGCATGCCGTGGCCGACGCGGCCATTGAGGTCGCCGCGTGGATAGCTGTACGTATCGCCCGGCTTGAGAGCGAGGCGGCGGTGCGCTTCCAAGCGCAGATCCTCGACGCGGCCGAACAGAGTGGCACCGGTCGGGCAGGATTCCACACAGCCCGGCAACTCACCCTCGGCGAGCCGATGCCGGCAAAGCTCGCACTTGCGAATGCGGCCAAAGGCGCCGTCGAACTGGAACTTCGGCACCTCGAACGGGCAGGCATAGACGCAGTAGCGGCAACCGATACAGCGGTCGGGATCGTTGCGGACGATGCCGGTTTCCTTGTCCTTGATCATCGCCGAAACCGGGCAACACGACACGCAGGACGGATCGACGCAATGCAGGCATTGCCGTTTGACGAAGGCGAAGCCGTTTTCTTCCCTGTCCTTCACATCGGCCGAACCGTTCTGGTAGGCCTTGATCACGTTCAAGGTTTTCCCGGAAAGTCCCTTCGCCGTATCCCAGGTGCCCTGGTTCCAGGCGCGCTGGTCGGGCGAAATGTCGACCGGCATGTCGTTGGCGCGCTTACAGGCCGCGACGCAGGCCTTGCAGCCCACGCACAAGGTGGAGTCGTACAGCAGGCCTTGCGCTTCTGGCAGTCGCGGCTTCTGTGCCCGCTGCAGTGCGGCCGCCGCCTCTTCGGCCGATGCGCCAACGGTGGCCGCCGCGGCGCTCCCCGCCGCAACACCTTTGAGGAACTGGCGACGGTTGAACGACATGGCGGACCTCTCAGCGCGGCTCGTTGGGTTGCTCTTCCGCCGCGGCGTCCGTAGCCGCGGTCCCCTTGCCCAGCCGGCTTGCCAGCACGCCGCCCGCGCCTGCGAGCGCGCCCACGACACCGGCGGCGAGCGCAGCGGCGCCCGGCGTAATGTCGTAGCCCTTCTTCTCGGCGATCTCCGGGAAGGTGGTGGGCGGCGCCACGGTCAGAACGTCCGCCAGTGCGTGCAAGGGCTTGGTGAAGCCGACGTTGTTTTCGGTGCAGCCGAAGCACGGGTGGCCGGTTCCAACCGGCCAGGAGCCGAAACCGACGTCACCGAAACCGATGGCCGGGCAGTTGGCGTAAGTCTGCGGCCCCTTGCAGCCGAGCTTATAAAGGCACCACCCCTGCCGGTGACCGGCATCACCGAACTCAAGCGCGAAGCGACCGGCGTCGAAATGCGGCCGGCGTTCGCAATTCTCATGGATCAGCCGGCCGTAGGCAAACTTCGGGCGGTTCTGGGCGTCGAGTTCCGGCGCCTTGCCGAAGGTCAGCAGATAAAGGACCGTTGAGAGAAAATTGTAGGGGTTGGGCGGACAGCCAGGGACGTTGATCACCGTCTTGTCCGACAGGATCTCGTGCACCGGCTTGGCCAGGGTCGGGTTGGGATCACGCGACGGGATGCCGCCCCAGGACGCGCACGATCCGATCGCGATGATGGCGGCAGCCCCCTCGGCGGCCTCGCGGACGGTCTTCAGGATCGGCTCACCCGCGACCATGCAATAAACGCCGCCGTCGCGGGTTGGGATCGAGCCATCGACGACGAGCACGAACTTGCCCCAGTTCCGCTTCATCGACTGATCGCGGAAGTCTTCGGCCTGATGTCCGGCTCCAGAAGCCAGCGTCTCGTGGTAGTCGAGCGAGATCATGTCGAGGATCAGCGTCTCGACCGTCGGGTGATAGGCCCGCAGCAGGGATTCCGTACAGCCGGTGCACTCCTGGGCCGAAAGCCAGATCACCGGCGGCCGGGCGGGCGCGGCCGCTGCGTTGGCAATGCGCACGCCGAGCGAAGATGACAACCCCAAGGTGGTCGCAACGCCCGTACAAAATTTGAGGAAGTCGCGCCGGTTCAGTCCCCCGAGAGCACCGGCATACCCATCGAGATCGCCAAATTCTTCCGTCGGCGTGCGCAATACGCCCATCCGTATCCTCCCATTCCCGCGGCTTGCCCATTAACCAGGAGCTTTGCTTGGCTTCGATGCCGCGAAGTGCGTTATGTAATCTTTATGAGGCTATCATCGACAAAGCTCAAGAAAAAACCTACACCGGAAACAACAACGGCGCACAAACACTGTATCAATAATGATATTCAGTCGCAGAAAGGAGCTGTTTAGAACGCCACCCCGCGTTTCGGGCAACCATGATCAGGCGGTAATTATCCACCGATTGTGGTGCGCTTATCTTGTGCGCTCGGCTGCGGCTACGCGTCATGCCGTGCCTTGATTGTTTCGGTAGCCAAACCGGCGACTGTGCGGCCGGAGTTCCTCGCTTCGCTCCGGCGCTCCCGACGCCGCCTTCGCTCGCGGATATACGCAAGTGACCAGCGATATCCGAGCCAGCCGAAGATCAGCGCATAGGGAATGGAGCCAATGGCCATCGCCAAGCCCTCTCCCTTGACGAGGGCACTCAAAGTGGCGAGCAGCCCGGAGATCGCATCGTCGCCAGTGGCAAACGCCGCCTTGAGGTGCGCGACGACGTGCTTATACCCGAGGTGACCGCGCCAGTCGCCGAGAATGAACTTCCCCGTGACGTAGAACACGTAGTACACGGCCCACATCGTGAAAACGTTGGTCACCCAGGTCCAGGCAACGGCTACGAGCAGGTTGAAGTCAAAGCGGGGCAGCCGGCGTGCCACCAGCCAAGTCATCAGCACCAGGTACATCTGGATGCCAACGAGTGGTGTGAACGCCCAGAACAGACCCATGCCGACGGCGCGTGCAGTGTGTTCCGGCGGATGATGGCTGCGCTTGACAGGGATTACGAGGCGATAATGGACCACTCGGCGCAAACGCCACCAGAACGAAGACCGATTGGCCATTCCCACCGCCCGTCCGAAGCCCTGCGCAACCGCGATGCGCGGCGGCCAACGCCTGTGCCCCTGTCGGACCTCGACGACACGGCGCGATGCTCGCGCATATACGCCGCCACAGGGCGAACATCGCCGCCCGGGCATACGCCATGACGGCAACGGCCCGGGCCGCCGGGCGTACGGCTGGCTTGCGCATCTTCTTACCGTTCGCCTTTGGCTATTTCCTGTCCTACTTGTTTCGGGTTGTCAACGCAGTGATCGCACCGGAGTTGACAACCGCGTTCGGGCTATCACCCGATCACCTCGGCCTGTTGACGGGGGCCTATTTCTTGACGTTCGCCGCGGCGCAGTTGCCGCTCGGCATCGTCTTGGATCGCTACGGCTCGCGCCGTACCGAGGTGTTTCTGTTGCTGTTCGCCGCCCTCGGTGCCCTTATTTTCGCTACGGCACAAGGGTTTGTGGGGCTTCTGATCGGGCGCGCCCTGATCGGTTTCGGTGTGTCGGCGTGCTTGATGGCGGCGTTCAAGGCATTCGTTGTGTGGTTTCCAAGGGAGCGTCTGCCGGCGATCAATGGTGCACAGATGGCCGCGGGCGGTTTAGGTGCGCTGGCCGCCACGAAGCCGGTGGCATGGGCGCTCGCCATCGCGGATTGGCGTGCCGTTTTCCTCGTGGTGACGGTGTTGAGCATCGTCTGTGCCGCCGTCTTGTTGTTCTTCGTCCCCGATGACCGGCCACAAGGAGAGAAACCATCGGTGCTTGCGTTGCTTGCAGGCGTGCGCCAAACGTTCGCCAGCGGGCTGTTCTTGCGTACTGCGCCTCTGACTGTGGCCTCGCAGGCCTCGTTCCTGTCGATCCAGGGCCTATGGACGGGTCCCTGGCTTGCGACGGTCGAAGGCCTGTCACGTCCGCAAGCCGTCGGCGTTCAGCAGGCGATCGCGGCGGCGATGATCGCCGGCTTCGTCATCATGGGCGCGATCGCAGCGCGGCTTACACGCCTGGGCATCCCACCGCTTGCCACTGCGCTTGTCGGCATGGGCCTGTTCATGGTTGCGGAAGTGCTCGTCCAATTGGGGCCGTACCAAGAGCCGATGTGGCCATGGCTGGCGTTCGGCTTCTTTGGCACGACCGGCATCCTTCCCTACGCCGCCTTGTCCCAGCGCTTCCCGGCGATGCTTGCCGGCCGGGTCAACACCGCGCTCAACGTTCTGGTGTTTGTCGCCGCCTTCCTGGGTCAATGGGGGATCGGCGGTGTCATCGCGCTATGGACCGCAGCGGGTGGCACGGCGGTCACCGGTCACCGTGTCGCTTTTGCTACTCTCATCGCCTGTCAGCTCCTCGGACTCGTGTGGTTTGCGCTCTACCGTCGCGACGACGTGCCGCAAAGCTGAGGGACAATGCCTTTGAGACGGCCGGACCTTGACGGCGACCGCCCGTTTCTGGACACCTGCGCGTTTGGGCCTTACCACCGACGCAAACAAAGCCACGGCAATACAAGAGCGCCAAGCAAGAAGGACACACTTCAGTAATGATTCTCCGCTACAGCCGGCCCGCCATGGCGGCGATCTGGGAACCTGCCCAGCGTTTCCAGATTTGGCTTGAGATCGAGGCGCACGCCTGTGATGCGCAGGCTGCCTTGGGTGTCATCCCGCAAGATGCCGCCCGGGCCGTGTGGGAACGCGGCCGGTTCGAGATCGCGCGCATCGATGCGATCGAGGTGGAGACCCGGCACGACGTCATTGCCTTCTTGACCAACCTCGCCGAGCACGTCGGCCCGGAAGCGCGCTTCGTCCACCAAGGAATGACGTCCTCCGACGTCCTCGATACCTGCTTTGCCGTGCAGCTCTGCCGCGCCGCCGATCTGCTGCTCACCGACATCGATGCGTTGCTGGTGGCGCTCAAGCGCCGGGCGTTTGAGCACAAGGACACTCCGTGCATCGGTCGCAGCCACGGCATCCATGCCGAGCCGATCACCTTCGGCCTCAAGCTCGCGTCGCATTATGCCGAATGGCAGCGCAATCGTGTCCGGCTGCAAGCAGCGCGCGCGGAGATCGCGACCTGCGCCATTTCAGGCGCGGTCGGCACCTTTGCCAACATCGACCCGGCGGTGGAGCGTCACGTCGCGGACAAGCTCGGGCTCGCCGTTGAGCCGATCTCGACGCAAGTCATTCCGCGCGATCGGCACGCCATGTTTTTCGCCACGCTCGGCGTCATCGCCAGCTCGATGGAGCGCCTTGCCATCGAGGTCCGCCACCTGCAGCGCACCGAGGTGCGCGAGGCGGAGGAATATTTCGCGCCCGGGCAGAAAGGCTCGTCGGCGATGCCGCACAAGCGCAACCCCATCCTGACCGAGAACCTGACCGGGCTTGCGCGCATCGTGCGCTCCGCGGTGATCCCGGCCATGGAAAACGTCGCCCTTTGGCATGAGCGGGATATTTCACACTCTTCGGTCGAGCGTTTCATCGGCCCCGATGCCACCATCACGCTCGATTTCGCGCTGGCTCGCCTCGCCGACGTGATCGGTCGGCTGGTGGTCTATCCCGAAGCGATGGCCGCCAACCTCGCCCGGCTCAAGGGTCTCGTCCATTCCGAACGCGTACTGTTAGCGTTGACCCAGGCGGGCATGAGCCGCGAGGACGCCTATCGGGCGGTGCAGCGCTGCGCGATGGCGGTCTGGAACGGCGAGAGCGGCTTTCGCGAGGCGCTCACCGCTGATGCCGAGGTCGGCCGGGTTCTTGACGCCGCCGCGCTCGCTGCCCTGTTCAGCCTCGATCACTACCTGGCCAACATCGACGCGCTGTTTGCGCGAGTGTTTGGCGACGGCGATTCTCGACCGGATTAGCCGCCGATCTGGATGTGGTCGACATCCAGCGGCTGCGGGTAATCAGCCGTGATCTGGTCGAGCGCCTGGTGCTGGAAGCGCTCGAAGGCGGCAACGACGTCATGGGTGCCGAAGCGGACGCCGGCACCCTCGAAATCGGCGATGATCTTGTCGATGACCGGGTCGCTGCCCGGCGCTTCGAGATTGTAGCGCACGAGCGCACGCGCGTAGTCCTCGGCCTTCGCCCCGGTAACCCCCATGCGCTCCGCCGCCCACTTCCCCAACAGCCGGTTGCGCCGGCACTGGGCCTTGAAGTGCAGTTCCTCGTCCAGCTTGTACTTGGCTTCGTAGCCCCGCTCGATCTCGCGAAAGGTGTCGGCCATGCGTGCCTTCCTTAAATCGATTTTGCTCGGTACTGTAAGACGAGGATGGATGGCGGGCAATCCCGGCTCGGGGCGTTTCGGGGCGGTTCCAGTCATTTTTGCTTCCTGATAAGGCGCGGCGTCGGCACCTCTCCATGTGTTCGGTCATCATTTTGCGCAGATCCGGGCATCCGTGGCCGGTGCTCCTCGCCGCCAACCGTGACGAGATGATCGACCGGCCGTGGCGGCCGCCGGCCCGGCACTGGCCCGAGCAGCCCGACGTGGTGGCCGGCCTGGATACGCTCGGTGGTGGTACCTGGCTCGGGCTCAGCGATGCAGGTGTCGCGGCCGGTGTCCTCAACCGCATCAACACCCTCGGTCCCGCGGCCGGCATGAAGAGCCGGGGCGTGCTGGTGCTTGCCGCGCTTGCCGCTTCGCATGCCGAAGCAGCCGCCCAGGTGCTTGCGCAGTTGGTGGCAACGGACTACCGACCGTTCAACATGATCGTCGTCGATCGTGAGCGGGGTTACTGGATCCGTGCCGCCGCTGCCGACGTCGTTGGACCGGCGGCAACGATCGAGACCTTCGTCTTGCCCGAAGGCCTCTCGATGATCACCGCCTACGATCTTAACGACCGGGCATCGCCGCGCATCCACCGATTCCTGCCACGCTTTGCCGAAGCCCGCCCGCCCGCGCCCGAGCGGGGCGACTGGTATTCGTGGGTCGAAATCCTGGCCGATCGCACGGCGGACGATGGTGTCGGGCCGGGTGGCGCAATGACGGTGGTCACCACAACCGGGTTCGGCACGGTTTCGATGTCGCTCATTGCGCTGCCGGCCGATCCCCAGGCGCGCCCACACTTCCTGTTCGCGGCGGGCAGGCCCGGCGAAGCGACACCACAAGAGGTAATTGGCGGACGCTGACGCCCATCAATTGTTTTGCGACAAGCATCTTGCTATATGACGGTTGCCCCATGCGCGGCCGCTCCTTCACAATCGGTTCGGAACAGCGACGATGGCTCGACGTAGACAAATTTTCGAAGGCCGCGCAAAGATCCTGTTCGAAGGGCCGGAGCCCGGCACGCTCGTGCAATATTTCAAGGACGACGTGGTCACGCTTAACGTGAAAACCCGCGGCGTCATCACCGGGAAGGGCGTTCTCAACAATCGTATCTCCGAATATCTCTTAACGCGCATCGGCGAGATCGGCGTGCCGACCTACTTCGTGCGCCGGCTCAACATGCGCGAGCAGCTCGTGCGCGAAGTCGAGATGATCCCCATCGAGGTGGTCATCCGCTCGATCGCCGCCGGTTCGTTCGCCAGGCGCTTCGGCATGGCCGAAGGCACGCCCTTGCCGCGGTCCATTGTCGAATACTACTACAAGTCCGAAGAGCTCGAAAATCCGATGATTTCGGAGGAGCACATCACCGCTTTTGGCTGGGCCACGCCGCAGGACATCGACGAAATGATGTCGTTGTCCTTGCGCATCAACGATTTCCTGAGCGGCCTGTTCCTCGGCATCGGCATGCGGTTGATGGATCTGAAGATCGAGTTTGGCCGGCTGTGGGAAGACGAGCAGGTGCGTATCGTGCTCGCCGACGAGATCTGTCCGGACTCGTGCCGGCTCTGGGATCTGCGCTCCAACCAGCGCCTCGACAAGCGCCAGCCGGGCACCGATCTCGGCGGCCTCGCCGATGTCTACCAGGAGGTGGCGCGCCGGCTCGGCATTCTGCCGGAGAGCGGCCCGGCGGACATCAAGGGCCCCGACACCATTCAGTAGCGCTGCCGGCAAGACACCAGAGGACGATTTCGTGGTCAAGGCGGTCGTGCACATCAGGCTCAAGCCGGGGGTCCTCGATCCCGAAGGCAAGGCGATCGAACACTCGCTCGCCGCGCTCGGCTTCTCAGGCATCGAGGGCGTGCGCCGGCTCAAGTCGTTCGAAATCGTACTGGCCGGAAGCTGCCGCGAGGCTGCGTTGCGGGACGTTGATGCGATGAGCCGCCAATTGCTCACCAATCCGGTGATCGAGGACTACACGATAGAGATCGAGGCCCGAGAGATCGAGGCCTGAGAGATCGAGGCCTGAGCCGGCGCTCGCGGCGGACGGCGCTCCGGCGGGGAAGCCAGCGGGACCAGGGCGACCACCATGCGCGCAGCCGTCATCGTCTTTCCCGGCTCCAATTGCGACCGCGATGTCGCCTTGGCGCTCGAACGCACGGTCGGCCGACCGCCTTTGATGATCTGGCACCAGGAAACGGCGCTGCCTCCCCTTGATCTGATCGTTATCCCCGGAGGCTTTTCCTACGGCGACTACCTGCGCACCGGCGCCATTGCCGCGCATTCGAAGGTAATGGCAGAGGTCAAGGCGAGGGCGGCGCAGGGCGTGGCCGTGCTCGGCATCTGCAACGGCTTCCAGATCCTCACCGAAAGCGGCCTGTTGCCGGGGGTGCTTCTGCGCAATCGCGATCTCAGGTTCATCTGCCGCGACGTGCTGGTACGTGTCGAGCGGACGGATCTGCCCTTCACGCGCAGCTATGCGCTTGGCCAAGTGCTGCGCCTTCCAATCGCGCATAACGAGGGTAATTACTTCGCCGACGGAGAAACGCTCGCCCGGCTTGAGGGCGACGGCCGGATCGTGTTCCGTTATTGCGATGACGCCGGCACGGTGAGCGACGCCGCCAATCCCAACGGTGCCTGCGCCGGGATTGCCGGCATCGTCAATGCACGCGGCAATGTGCTCGGCATGATGCCGCACCCCGAGCGCGTCGCCGAAGTTGCCCTGGGCGGCACCGACGGCTGCGCGCTGTTCGAAGGGCTGTGTGTGGCATTTGGCTGAGCCAGATTCTCCGTTGGTCTGCTCCCGCCCGCGCTTAGTTAAGCCCGCTTTCCTTAACCCAAGCCCTAATAAAGAAATCGGCCATTTTCTTTATCAAGTCCATCCGCACCCGTGCCGTTCAGACCGAGAGCATCTCGTGGCCCGACGCCGACGCCGGGCCGAAATACTCGATGACGTGACGCTCGAAGCGGTCGTGCAAGGGCGTCACCGCATCGTCGGCGCGCTTCAGCGCGAGTTGGTAGTTGGGTAGCGGCGGGAACCCGTCGCGCGCATCGAGAACTCGCCAGCCATCGCGCACAATGCTCAAGGGCACCGCGCTCACTGCGAGGCCCGCGCGCAGCGCCGCCTCGATGCCGGCGAGGCTGATCGACGTGTATGCCAGGCGATACGGCTTGCCATGGGCGGCGAGCGCTGCGATCGCCCAGTCTCGGAACGGGCAGCCCGGATGAAACAGGGCGAGCGGCACCGGATCCTCGCGATGTGCGCCATGCGCAGCCGAGCCGGCCCAGACCAGGGGCTCGCGATGCAAGACAATGCCTTCGGCGTCGCCGTAGCCATGGGTGACCAGCGCAAAGGCGATCTCTCGTGCCTTCAAACGGCGAGCAAGATTGATCGAGGTGTCGCAAATCACGTCGACCTGCACCAGGGGATGCGTCTCGGCGAACCGGGCGAGGATCGCGGGCAGGAAGGCGACCGCATATTCCTCAGCGGTGCCGACAGCAATCGTGCCGCGTAGCGCAGACGGCGCGAAAGTGGCCAGGGCCTCGCGGTGCGCCTTGAGGATCTGTCTGGCGTGGCCGAGCAACAGCTCGCCGTCGGCATTGAGCTGCACGTTTCGGCCGTCGCGGTGGAAGAGCGCGCGGCCGAGATGATCCTCGAGCCGCTTGATCTGCATGCTCACCGCCGATTGGGTGCGATGGACCCGCGCCGCCGCCGCCGTGAAACTGCCCGTCTCGGCGATGGCAACGAAGCTCTGCAGAAGATCCGGTTCGATCAGAACGTCCATGCCACCACTCACACATCAATATTGCTGATGTGATACATTATAATTATTCGTTGGATTGATCAACGGACAAGGAGCACAGTTCTTCCTTGCCGGTTGCAGAAGGTCCCTCGCAATCGCAACCGCGCGCAAGGAGTGACGATGATGCTGAACTGTCATGCACTGACGTCTGCTACCAACGCAGCATCAACTGAATGCGGCTCCCGGGCAGTACCCGCTGGGCAGCGTCGCGCCATGGCCACTCCGCTCGGTGGGGTTGTCGATCGGTTGGGTCGCCGCCTTTGGGCCGCAGCCATTGCGTGGCACGGGCGCCGGGCGACGATCCGGGCGTTGGCGAGGCTGGACGATCGTGCGCTGAAGGACATCGGCTTGCACCGTTGCGAGATCCGAGCGGCGGCCGTCGACGGGCGGCCACGGCACAACCGGTCCCTGGGCGATAGCGCGACAAACGGCATCTCGCACGCGGCCTGAGGCAGGGCGGCGCTGGCACAGGGGGGGTCAAGTCTGCTACCAAGGCGCTGCCTGAAATCCTTTCCGGTGCCGATCGACCATGCCGAAAGACGCCGCCGCCATCACGCCCGAACTGGTCGCCGAGCACGGACTCTCGGCCGAGGAATATGCGCGGATCGAAGCGATGCTGAGCAGGCCTCCGAGCCTGCCCGAGCTCGGTATCTTTTCGGTGATGTGGAGTGAGCACTGCTCGTACAAATCATCCAAACGTTGGCTGAAGATCCTGCCAACGACGGCGCCCTGGGTGATCTGCGGGCCGGGTGAGAACGCCGGCATCGTCGATATCGGCGATGGCCAGGCGATCGTCTTCAAGATGGAGAGCCACAACCACCCGTCTTTCATCGAGCCCTATCAGGGCGCGGGGACCGGTGTCGGCGGTATCCTGCGCGATGTGTTCACCATGGGCGCGCGGCCGATCGCAAACTTGAACGCGCTGCGCTTCGGCGCTCCCGAGCACCCCAAGACCCGCCATCTGGTCGCAGGCGTGGTCGGCGGCATTGGCGGTTACGGCAACTGCGTCGGCGTGCCGACCGTGGGTGGCGAGTGTGGCCTCGATGCCGGCTACAACGGCAACATCCTGGTCAACGCCATGACCGTCGGCCTCGCGCCCGCCGACCGCATCTTCTATTCCGCCGCCGCCGGGCCGGGCAGCCCCTTGGTCTACGTCGGCTCCAAGACCGGGCGCGACGGCATCCACGGCGCGACCATGGCATCGGCCGAGTTCAGCGACGAGGCCGAAGCCAAACGGCCGACGGTACAGATCGGGGATCCGTTCACCGAGAAGCTCTTGATCGAGGCCTGCCTGGAGCTGATGGCCACCGACGTCATCGTCGCCATCCAGGACATGGGCGCTGCTGGTCTCACCTCGTCCTCCTTCGAGATGGCGGCGAAAGGGGGTGTCGGAATTGAACTCGACCTAGATCGGGTGCCGACCCGCGAGGTCGGGATGAGCGCGTATGAGATCCTGCTTTCCGAAAGCCAGGAGCGCATGCTGATGGTGCTCCGCCCCGGTCATGAGGATCAAGCGGCCGCCATCTTCGCCAAGTGGGAACTCGACTTCGCGGTAATCGGCATGATTACCGCGCGTGATCGGTACGTCGCACGTCACCACGGCGACATCGTCGTCGATCTGCCGGTGACACCGCTTGCCTCCTCTGCGCCGATCTATGAGCGTCCATGTGCGTTGCTGCCGGCGCCTACCGTGTTGGACGCCACGCGCATCGGCGACAAGGGCGATCCGCTCGCCGCGCTGCGTTCCCTCCTCGCCTCGCCCGATCTCGCGTCCAAGCGCTGGATCTGGGAGCAGTACGATCACATGGTGATGGCCGCAACAGTGCAACGCCCAGGCGGCGACGCCGCCGTCGTGCGCGTCAATGCGGCGGGGAAGGCGATCGCGCTCACCTGCGACTGCACGCCACGCTATTGCGCCGCCGATCCATTCGAGGGGGGGCGCCAAGCGGTGGCCGAGGTTTGGCGCAATCTGACAGCGGTCGGCGCACAGCCACTCGCGATCACCGACTGCATGAACTTCGGCAATCCCGAAAAGCCGGAGATCATGGCGCAGTTTGCGCGGTGCTGCGAGGGGATGCGCGACGCTTGTCTTGCCCTCGACTTCCCCGTCGTCTCGGGCAACGTCTCGCTCTACAACGAGACCAATGGTGTGGCCATCCCGCCGACACCCACCATCGGCGGGGTCGGCCTGATTGGTGATCTTGCGCGCATGGCCTCGCTGGCGCTCAAGGATGGTGATGAGGCATTGGTGCTGATCGGCGGACCGGCCGCGGCGGGCGGGTGGCTCGGCCAATCGCTTTACGCGCGGCTGATCGGCGGCTGCACGGACGGCGCACCCCCCCCTGTCGATCTCGCCGCCGAACGGTGCAGCGGTGATTTCGTGCGCGCGCTGATCTCGTCCGGACGGGTACGAACCTGCCATGATATCGCTGACGGCGGGCTTTTGGTCGCCGTGGCCGAGATGGCGATGGCGGGCAACCGCGGTGTCGCCCTCGATCTTGACGCCGCTCGACCGATCGCCACGGCAGTGTTGTTCGGCGAGGACCAGGGGCGTTACCTGGTTGCCTGCTCCCAGCACGAAGCGGTCGCCATTCTCGAAGATGCGGCTCAGGCCGCCGTGGCCGCGCGCCGGCTTGGCCGCATCGGCGGGACGGAATTGATGATCGGTGCCGGGCTCGCCATATCTGTGGCAGAGTTGCGAATCATTCATGAGGGTTGGTTGCCGGCATATATGGCAGGTACGGCGTGATTGGCTGACCGGAAAAAAGCGGCGCGAAATCACAACAGAGCATTGGGAGGAACGGTATGGCGATGGAGGCCCGCGAGATCGAAGAGCTGATCCGCCAGGCGCTACCCGATGCCGAGGTAACGATCGAGGACCTGCGTGGCGACGGCGATCATTACGCGGCGCTGGTCGTCTCCCGCGCGTTCAAGGGCAAGAGCCGAGTGCAGCAGCATCAAATGGTTTATCAGGCACTTCAGGGCCGGATGGGCGGCATTTTGCACGCCCTTGCCTTGCAGACGGCGGTGCCGGAAGAGAGCAAGTCTCAGAACACAGACGCTTGATATGTCAAAGCGTTAGAACGAGGACGGCAACGGAAATGATGGATACTTCGGTCTTCACCCGTATTCGCCAGGAAGTCGACGAAAACCCGGTGGTGCTGTTCATGAAGGGCACGCCGATGTTCCCACAATGTGGTTTCTCGGCCGCCGTGGTGCAGGTCCTTGCCAACTTAGGCGTCAAGTTCAAGGGGATAGACGTGTTGACCGATCCGTCGCTGCGCGATGGCATCAAGGCGTTTTCCAATTGGCCGACCCTGCCGCAGCTCTACGTCAAGGGCGAGTTTATTGGCGGCTGCGACATCGTCCGCGAGATGTTCGCCAACGGCGAGTTGCAGGGGCTCCTGAAGGAAAAGGGCGTCCCCGTCGTACAGGCGTAGGTTGGGAGTTCCGTGCGCCCAGGCGACACCCCAATCGGATGCAGGGTTGAAGCACTTTGTGTGCGTGTCGCAGGCGGTCCCTTATCGACCCCGAATGCACCACTTGGGGCTTTAGTGCTGCGGTCCATTGCTCCTAAATAGCGGCGCAAGTGTCGCAATTGCGTGCGACGGCGCGCCGTGCCGGCACTCGCACAGAAGCCGGCCGACGGGCAGTTGACGCACGAGCCGGCATCAACACGACGGTGGACTTGAAAGGCACGGAAACCCATGCGGATGAGAAGTAACAGTGGCATTGCAGCACGAACAGCCCAGACCTGGGGTGGGGTGGTTGCGCTCGGTCTGGCGACCGTCTTTGTGTCTGCGCTCCCGGCGTCGGCGTCGGTCTCGGACGTGACATTCAATTTTAATACGACGTGCACCGTTTCCTGTGGTCTGGACGGCGCGGACGGCAACACCCGTAGTTTTTCCGCGGGTGGGATCAGCGTTACCGCCTCGGGTTGGACCCGGCTGTCGAATGGCACCCCCGTCGCGTCTTTTCTCGGCCAATATTCTGGCGGTCTCGGTGTCACCAATCCCATAGATGATGGCGTTGGATATAATAACCTTCACACCGTTGATAATAACGGTAGCGATGACTTCGTTGAGTTTAAGTTCAGCACGGCGGTCAAACCGGTGAGCGTCACCCTGACTAGCTTCGGCGGTACCGATATTTCTTACAACTTTGACAGTTATGCCTCATCGCTGTTTCAGCAGGAAGGCAACTCCTCCAACCCATTGGTCTTGAGTCTGCTTAACAGCACCTACAGCGACACATTCCGTCTGTTCGCCCAGATTGGCGAGGGCAACGACGCCTTCAAAATCAAGAGTTTGACGGTCGAACCGGTGCCGGTGCCCGCCGCATTGCCGCTGTTCGCGACGGCGCTTGCCGGCTTCGGTGTCTTTGGCAGGAAACGCCGTTCGGTGGCGCGAGAAGCAGCATAGCGAGGGCGATATCTTCTAACGACAAGAAGTGGCGGGAGCTGTCTCCCGCCACGAAGACCCGGCGTGGCACTTAAGATGTTGCTTGGTGGCGGAATGTTTGGGCTGGGCCGGCACCCGGCGGGCTTGCCGCCAGAGAGAAAGCAACACCGAATCGTCGGGAATCGCTGAAGATTCTGGAGGCGTAAGCCTCAGTGCCCCGCGTAGGCCGCGATGGCAAGGAGGCTGCCGGTGGCAAGGACGAAAAAGGTCAGGCTCATGCCGGCGACGCGCGCAGGAATGCTCTGCGCCGAGATCGACCAAGCGTGCACGATACGCCCAGTGAGCAACGTGATACCAAGGATGTGCACTACCCAATCGGGGTAGGCGGCCGCCTCGACGACGCCGATCAGGATCAGCGCCAGCGGGACATACTCGCAGAAGTTGCCGTGCGTGCGAATGCGTCGCGCCAGCTCTTGATCTCCGCCGTTGCCCAAAGAAAGCGATCGGGCCCGCCGAACGCGGATCACCCGCAGCGACAACACCAACAGCATTAAGCCAGCGAAGCCGGCATAGAGTCCGGTGATGGTCGGTAGAACCACGTCTAGCCTCGCTGGTACCGCGTCGGTACGTTTGCACGCCCGACCATCGGTCCAGACTCAGCGCGAATAGAATTCGATGACGAGGTTGGGCTCCATCTGCACCGGGTAGGGAACATCCGCCAGCTTCGGTGCGCGCACGAACGTGCCGCGTACCTTGTCGGACTCGAAGCCGATGTATTCGGGGATGTCGCGCTCCGCCGATTGCAGTGCCTCCAGCACCAGCGCCATTTCCTTGGCCCGGGCCGATGGTTCAACAACGTCGCCATCCTTGACGAGATAGGATGGAATATTGACCCGTTTGCCGTTGACGCGGATGTGGCCGTGATTGACAATCTGGCGAGCCGCGAACACCGTCGGCGCCAACTTCATCCGATAGACGACTGCATCAAGGCGGCGCTCCAGGAGGCTCACCAGGTTCTCCGACGTGTCGCCGCGCCGGCGGATCGCTTCCTCGTAGTAGCGGTAGAATTGCCGCTCACTGATATTGCCGTAATAGCCTTTGAGCTTCTGCTTGGCCATCAGCTGCTGGCCATAGTCGCTTGGCTTGCGGCGACGCTGGCCGTGCTCGCCGGGACCATACTCGCGCGCATTAATGGGGCTTTTTGGCCGCCCCCAAAGATTGACGCCCAGGCGCCGATTGATCTTGTATTTTGCTTGCAGTCGTTTGGTCATGAATCGTTACTGCTGCCTGAAAGGAAGTGCCCCGGACGTGGCAGGCAGAGGGTGCTCTCGGCGCGCCCTCCACCCTACGGTGGCGTTAAACCGCTGCCGCAAGTGGCGGGCACTATACGGAAAGCCGGCCGCGAGTCAAACGCTTCCCAGCCTTGGGGTATCGGCGCCTTTAGTTCGGATCGAGCTCGGTATCCCAGTAGAGGTAGTCGCGCCAGCTCTGGTGGAGGTAATTGGGCGGGAACGAACGACCGTTCTCCTGCAACTCGAAGTTCGACGGCTGGTACGGCGCGCGCCGCGGATAAATCCCGCATGCCCTGGGTAGCCGATGTCCCTTGCGCAGATTGCACGGCTCGCATGCGGTGACCACGTTGGTCCACTCGGTGCGCCCGCCGCGCATCCGCGGGATGACGTGATCAAAAGTGAGCGCGTCGGCAGCGAACGTGCGACCGCAATACTGGCAGCTAAACCGGTCACGCAGGAAGACATTGAAACGAGTGAACGCCGGTCGGCGGGCAACCGGAACGTACTCTTTGAGCACGATGACGCTCGGCAGGCGAATTTCGAGGCTGGGAGAGCGCACGGAGCGCTCGTACTCGGAGACGACGACGACGCGGCGCAAGAAGACAGCCTTCACCGCCTCTTGCCACGGCCACAACGACAACGGGAAATAACTCAAGGGGCGGAAATCCGCATTCAAGACGAGGGCTGGAAAATGCTGCATGCCCCTTATTCCGCCGGCCCCGCGGTTAAACGCGCCCGACGCTACACCATTTCGCCCGCAGATGCCAAATCCCGAAACGATGAAGTTTCAGCGAAACCGCATCATACCCAGCTGTCCAGCAGTCCTGGCGGCAGGTGCGACGATCAACGCTAGGAGCCTAGAAAGGCAACACGGCTGCCTTGTGGCCAAGGGCGAGCGTGGCCGCCGGACCCGAACGCAGACCATGCGCGATTCGCACGTAATCCGGATCGTCCGCCGTCAGCACGCCCCTGCGCATGAGGAAATCAATGACGACGAGCGCGCAGTTGAACTTGAAGTCTTCGGTGTCGCGCACCGCCGCCGCGACCCGATCGATCGGCCACAACATGAACGAGGCGATCTCGTCGTCATGGTTGACCGGCACGAAATCGAGCGGCAGCACGAGATCGTAAAGGAACAGCACGTCGCGGCGCAGCCCCTCTTCGCGCTCGGTCGCGTAGGAGATGACGCCTGCAGGCAAGGCACGTGCCATGAGTGTCGCCGGCAGGCCGGCTTCTTCCTCGCCTTCCTTCAGCAGCGTCTCAAGGACACCATAGCCGGCGGCGCGGCCACCGGCGACCATCTGGTCGAGCTTGCCGGGTGCCGTCGGTTTATGGAGACTGCGCCGGCCGATCCACATCTTGAGGCCGTCCGCATCCTCGACGATGCCGTTAAGGTGCACACCCGTGGCGACAACGCCGAAGCGCGGAACGGCAGCGCGCTCAAGCGTCATCAGCTCCGCACCCGTCTTGGGTGAAAACACCGGATAGGGCTCATCGCGCCAGCCGACGAAAACGTCCCGCGCGCGCAGGTTTAGCAGGGCGTCGTGGACGGCGACGCTGCGTGCGCTGGCATTGTCGAGGGATGACGACAGGCAAACGGCATGCTCATCGCAATGGAAAACGCCCGGAAATTCGCCGAGGAGCGTCGCAAACCACGGCTTGATGAAACCAACGACGGCCTCTTCGATGAGGAAGGGCAGGAAATCGGCCGAATCGAACGTGGCACACGCTGCCAAGCGATCAACAAAACTCATCTCGGCTCGACAAACGCGATTCTTGTTCCGCTAGAGCCGGGCCGCCCTCGAAGAGAAAGCCAGCAACGGTGGGTCGGGAGGTGTGCCATCGCTACAACAAAGACGAACCGCCGCCACTACTGCGGGCACGCGCCGGCTTGACATAGGCGCTCGCACAATGTTGCGCGCAGTAAGGCTTGCCGGGCACTGTTTTCGCGCCGCAGAAGTGGAAGCCGTGATCGGACGGGTTCCCCACTGGCCAACTGCACATATCGGCGCCAAGTGCGTCAAGCCGGATAACATCCGCCTCGTCAAGATCTTGATTCGGCGATGGTCGTCGTTTGGGCAGGCCGAGACGATGAACCTTTCCAATCACCGCATTCTTGGTGATGCCGAGACGACGACCGATTTCACTCGTCGAGATGTCCTCGCCCCACAGCGCTATCAGCGCAGCAATCCTCTCTGGCGTCCATTCGTTATTCGACATGGCACCCCCAACAGCCTCCACGCACCGACCTGCCACCTGATTGGTCACGCACTTCAATGCGACAGTCAGAGTGGCAGTAAACCCGACCCACGGCCCCATCTTTGCGCAGGGGTGGCAGCCTGTCCACTAGATATTGTGTTATCCACAACATATTTCGATTCGAAGAAATAACTTCTTCACATATGGGAGCGCGTCGCACGCAGCGCGGCCCGATTCACGCTGCGTGTGAGCTGGGGCGGTACGCGGGGAGGGGAATCGCTGGGGGGAGTCGAGACCGGGAGGAGGGAGGATTTGCGCGAGGTGCTGATGGCTATGCGGCGTCTCGATAAAAGAGAAAGCGGCCGATGCAAGCGGAAGGCATGCGCGCTTTCGCCCAATTGGGTGTGTTGTCGACGGAATGACAAGCGGTCGCACCGCCGGTGGGATCGTTCAACGCGCCCGTGATGGCGCGCATGGCCACCCGCAAACACACGATGAAGCGCGGGTCGGCCGCGAGACCGCGACCCGCCGCGTGGTCGTCGTTGGCGGCAGTGCGCGGCTCGAACAGGTTGGCAAGTGCCGCGCTGCGAGTCGCAAAGTGCACTTTGCCCGCGACATCGGGGCGCGACAGTTCCTCGGCTCGGTTGCATAGACTGGCGGCGACGCCTTCGAGGGTGCGAACGCTCTCAAGCCCGGCAACACGGTACAAGACGCGTGCGAGCCGATCTGCGATCTCGGCGGCAGACGGCTGGTCGTTGACTGCCTGAACGGTTGATGTGTGGGCACAGGAGCTGGGCATGTTACTTCCTTCGACGGTTTGTTGCGGGTGCGGATGGTGAGGGGGCTGCTTCAGAGGCGGGGATCGCTGCGGGGCGATGCTAAGGAGGGCGGGGTACGGTGCTGGTGCGGAGGGGGACGAGCGTCATCGCAGGAACGAGACGTCCTCTTCGGTTGCGACGAATGTTTGCTGTGCACGCCAGTACTGACTGCGTGCACGTCCACGTGCGACGGGTGGCACTCGGGGCAGGCGGACCGGCTCGCTCAGCAAGCAACCCGCAACGGCATCGAGGCCATCGTCGCGGCCCTTGCCCCCGGGACGCCACTCGCGCATTTCTTCAATGAACGGCGTTTGCCAGAGGCTCTCGTGCGCCCACAGCCGACCTGCAGCGAGAACGGCATCGAAGGCATCGACGATGCGCAGCTCCTTGTTGCGGCTCGACGAGCGTTCGAGCACGGCACACCCTAGGCCGGCACGGCGGAGCTCGTTGCGCAATAAGCCCGGCAAGAAGCGGCCGAGTCCATTGACTTCAAGGCTTACCGCCGGCAGGTAGAGCGACTGTGCAAGGACCACCACCTGCCGGCAGAGCTGGGTGGCGGCATCCATTTCTTCGAGCCGCTGTGGATCGTGTTCAAGGTAGACGACACGGTGCAACCAGTAATCGCCCTGATCATCGGTGAACAGTGCAGCGACCACGCTCGCGTCGCCTGCGCGCGGGGAGCCGTAGGCCGGGTCCCACCAACACGATGCTGAAACCAGGCGGCGACCGCCCAGCAACAAGATCGCCTCGCTGTTTCCCTCGGCATAGCTGAGTTCGGCTTCGTAGACGCGGAGCTGCTCCGGTCGCAGGCGACTTTCGGTGATGCTGCGCGGCTTGAGTAACATCTGACTGTCGAACTTGGCGGGACCGGTGTGTGCTCGAATTGCCTCGATGCGCTCGATGGAGAAGCGCTGAGGCCAAAGACTACGGCCTTCCGTGTCGATGATGGGCACCTCAAGGCGGTGGTACCCTGCGAGGAACGGCCGTGTCTCGCCGAGCTCCGCATGCGGCGTCGGCGCGTAGATCGTGTAGTAGGTATGCGGAGTGCCTACGAAAAGTCTTAACCCCCCCGGTACCGCCACGTAATCAATCTCGAACAAGCGCTGCCGCAAGTCCGCGCGCTTGGCTGGACTATCGCAAGTATTGGGGACCTCGACGTCGTCGCAGATCACCACGTCGGCGCGCAGGCCGGTGATGTTCGAGGATATTCCCTTGGCCAGCATCGAGGGATCGCGCATCTCGGCGGTGCGTGTCACCGTGAACTGGTCGGATGCCCAGTGGTCTGTGCGGGAAGGGCGGAGCCGGAAGGTCAATCGATGCCGCTCGATGACCCGTTTGACATTGCGCACCATCTTCTTCGCAAGCGCAAAATCGCCGGCCAGCACCAGAATGCGCAGGTTCGGGTTCCGCAGAAGCAGCCACGCACAATAGAGGCCAACCAGTGTCGACTTGCCCGAGCTTCGGAAGGCCAACAGCAGCAGATCGTGCTCGTGCCGGTGCCAACGTGTCGAAAGCCACCGCGCAATGCGCACGTGCAGCGGCGGCGTCGCCAAGCCCTGCTGGTGATTCCAAATCCACACGAAATCGGGAAAGTCCACCGACATTGCCGGGACCCGCGCCGGCGTATCGCACGCCTGTCTAGACGTCGTCACCATCACCGTCGCTCACCGCGACCTTGGCGGCTTCAATCAGGGCGAACAGATCGTCATCGTTGTCAGAGGAATCCGGCGTGTCCAGCGCCGGCGCAGCAAGCGTGGCTAGGTTCAGCAGCACCTGGATGTGAGCCAAAGCGGCACGGCAAGCCTGCTGGTAAGCGGTGAAGGCCTTGGCGTTCGCGGGCGGTTGCCCTTCGCTGAAGTGTCGGTAGGCAGCGAGCGCATCCTTGAGCGCGCGCGGCAGGCCAGCGCAAAGCTCCCGGCGCAAGTCGTCGAGCACGCTTGTGTCGGCCAACCGATCGGCGTTCTCGTTTGATGGCTGAGACGATTGGGAATGGCGCATCGCTGCCGAAGGATGTTCTTTGTCTGGTGCGTGGTAAGTAATCAAAGGAAACTTTGCGTACACAAAATCAAGGACCGCCAGGCAAGCTGAGCTTGCGCACACTGTCCGCGATCGCCGGAAAGTCGTCCTTTAGCGCAAGCCCCAATATTCCGACAAGTGCTGTCAAGATCCACGGGAGTATGCAGCGAATACACATTCTCGTTAGTGCGGACTGTGCGGCTATAACGTAAAAAAGAAAGCGAAATAGTCTTTTTACCTTGTTCCTATCTTCCGATGAAGATGGATCAAGCTCCATCATATCGCTGATAACATGGTATAGAGCGTCTCTAGCAGCTTCGACGCCGGCATCTTTTATTTTGTCATCTAGCATCGCGTCGATCTTAGTATCGAGATAGGGCCAGATGGTATCTGCATGCTTCACGGCTTCCGCCGTCGTCAATCTTTGGAAGCACGAGCGCATACGCTCTTCCGGCAATGGAAAGGTGTCATCGCGGTTCATGGCCCGGCTCCTGGTGAAGGCAAGGGTTTAGAGAAGATGTATCGATGTCTTCGTGTAGGATAGTGCTGGGCGGTGTCAGGTGTAATGCTCGACAATTCTAATCTTCTTTGCGCGCACTACCTATTAAGTTTTACCAGCGATGGCAAGTAAGATTGTTGGTTTCATTGGTGTTACAAAATGATTTAGTGCAAAAAATATGGGTTTTAATATTTCATGCGCCGTGAGAAAGAGTGACAAATTCTTGACGCCCTAGTGCAAACGCACCATGGCGTGTCCCAAAAGTAGCGCCGGTCGCATCGTTCGCTCGATGATTAGCCGTTGAGAAATTTCTTCTTATATCCCTAAATACATCCATACACGGTATCGATATTGAGCGAGATACGTCGTGTGACGTATTCCGTTCTTTGTGTCACTTCCAGGTTGTGCAGAAATTCGTTGTTCGCTCGAATGTTAGTATGGGCCGGGAAATAGCTTGAGCGTTTCAGTGGCCGTGCGGGAAAGAGAACGAGCGGTGAATCACGTGGCTGTTCTTCGCGCGCCGTGACAACAGGCGTTGCATGCCTCATCAATCCCCTCATTTAAGCGATGTTTGCAATTGGGGTGGTGAGCGGTTT
>CAYNYW010000004.1:0-180332 GCA_964401555.1 uncultured Defluviicoccus sp. | reverse complement strand
CCCCCCCCCCCCCCCCCCCCCCCGCCGGGGGGGGGGGGGGGGGGGGGGGGGGGGGAGCCGCGCCGAAAAGCGGGGTCTTGACAAACGGTGTACGGTGTGCGGCGCGCGCCCGTTGAGGCCCGGCTACTCGCTGACTGCGTCTTCGGCGGAGTCTTCGCCGGACGGCAGGGCTTCGGAGACGAGGCCGGCGTTGGCGCGAATCCTGGCCTCGATCTCGGCCGCGGCGTCCGGGTGGCCGCGCAGATAGGTCTTGGCATTTTCGCGGCCCTGGCCGATGCGCTCCGAGCCCCAGGAAAACCACGAGCCGGACTTCTCGATGATGCCCGCCTTGAGCCCGAGGTCGATGAGCTCGCCGGTCTTGGAGATGCCTTCTCCGTACATGATATCGAATTCGACCATCTTGAACGGCGGCGCGAGCTTGTTCTTGACCACCTTGACCCGGGTCTGGTTGCCGACCATCTCGTCGCGGTCCTTGATCGAGCCGATTCTGCGAATCTCCAGGCGCACCGAGGCATAGAACTTCAAGGCGTGGCCGCCGGTGGTGGTTTCCGGATTGCCGAACATCACGCCAATCTTCATGCGCAACTGGTTGATGAAGATCACCATGGTCCGCGAGCGCGAAACCGAGCCGGTCAGCTTGCGCAGGGCCTGGCTCATCAGCCGCGCCTGCAAGCCGGGCTGGGTCTCGCCCATCTCGCCTTCGAGTTCGGTGCGCGGCACCAGCGCGGCCACCGAATCGATGACCAGGACATCGATGGCGCCGGAGCGCACCAGGGTGTCCGCGATCTCCAGCGCCTGCTCGCCGGTATCGGGCTGGGAAATCAGCAGATCGTCGACATTGACGCCGAGCTTGCGGGCGTAAAGCGGGTCGAGCGCGTGTTCGGCATCGACGAAGGCACACACGCCCTTCTTTTTCTGCGCCTCGGCAACCGCGTGCAGCGCCAACGTGGTCTTGCCCGAGCTTTCCGGCCCATAAATCTCGATGATCCGCCCGCGCGGCAGGCCACCAATGCCGAGCGCGATGTCGAGACCGATCGACCCGGTGGACACCACCTCGGTTTCGACGGTCTCGCGCTGGCCCAATCGCATGATCGAGCCTTTGCCGAAGGCGCGCTCGATCTGGCTGACGGCAGCCTCGATCGCTCGCAACTTGTTATCGCCGGTTTCTCGTTCCACGACGCGTAGTCTGGCCATAAGCATGGGTGATTGCCCCTTATTCCATAGGCACCGCCTCTGTGCAATGGCGTTGACGCTAGGCGTCGGCATCCGGCCGCCAAGCCATTTTTGTAACCCATTGATATTCCGGCGCTCGTTTTCACCCAATTGGGTAAAAAGCGCCCAAAAAGGTGCTCACTTTTTTCTTTTTTTCTCCGCCATACCCTTGCCAGGATTTCACACTACACGTTTGGCTGTTCGTGCTTGACGGACACCTACCTCTGGGCTGAACTTCCCCTTAAAGGATGGTGGATCCTGATTGCAGCACGATTCAACCCCATACGGGGCAGGCTAAACGGCCGCCGGGGAAAATCCCCAGGAATCACCACAAAAACAATGGATAAGCACGTGGATAGGGCAGAGGTTCGTTTCAAAATGACGAATGGTTTCTTCGTCGAGCGGCGCTCCGGCGTCGACCGTCGGCTGGCGTACGAGCGGCGCAACACCCACGAGCGCCGCTCCGGCGCCGAGCGCCGCACGCACGCCGACGCGATCGCGTCTTCCAGCAGCGAGGCGGCGGCGGATTTCCTCTCGGCATCCTTCGCTTCCCGGCACGCCCAGGCCGACTCGGCGGCGGGTGGTGCCGCGGCACCGCTGTCGCGCTCGGCGCTCGCCTGCCGCATCCTGGACCAGGGCGGCGCCATGCTGACCGATATGGTCAGCGCCATCTACGACGCCGCCTTCGACGTCAAGATGTGGCCGGATGTGCTGACCAGGTTGCGGGACCTGGTGCATGCCGACGCCTGCGCCATTGTCCGCCACGAGCACCAGAGCGGCCAGGGGCGGATCGAGCACTCGATCGGCATCGACGCGCTGCACGTCACCGCCTACGCCGACTTCTACGCCAAGGACAACGTCTGGCTCCGGGACCGCGAGAAGTTCGCGCAAGCGGACTCCGTATGGTTGTCGCAGGACCTGATCAGCAACAGCCGGCTGGTGGAAACCGATTTCTACAAGTACTGGCTGAGACCACAGGACTTTTTCCATCACCTGTTCGGGGTGATCACCAGCAACGAGGACCACCTCCTCTATGTGATGTTCAGCCGTTCACTGAGCAAAGGTGCGTTCTGGCAGGACGACGTCGATCTGATGCGCCGACTCCTGCCAACGTTGCGGCGCGGCCTGCAGGCGGGCGAGAAGCACAAGCGCATGCAGAGCGTCCAGCGCATCGCCCTCGACACCCTGGATGCGATGCCCATCGGCGTCGTGCTGCTCGATGGTGGCGGCAGCGTGCTTGCCGCCAACCGCTTCGCGCGCGAGGTGATGGACACCGAAAGCGGGCTGTTCATGAGCGCGGCGGGCCTCGGCGTGCAACTGAGCGGCGGCCGTCTCAAGCTGCGCGATCTGATCGTGGGCGGACCCGCCCGCGGCGCCGAGCGGTCCAACGAGGCGCAGGGCTTCTCCCTGCCCCGCGAGATGGGCCGCCGCGCGGTGACCCTGCTGCTGGTGCCGGTCAAGGACTATCCGCAGGCGCGCGACCGCGACGATCCGGTCGCGATTCTGTTCATCGCCGATCCGCAGCGCACCGTGGAGATCGATCCGCGCCGGCTCAGTCGAATCTATGGCCTGAGCCGGGCGGAGGCGAGGGTCGCCGCTTTGCTCGCCGGCGGCAAGCGCCTCGACGACGTCGCCGCCACCCTTGGCCTGACCTACGAGACCGTGCGCAAGCACCTGAAGCAGATCTTCGCCAAGACCGGGACCGAGCGCCAGGCCGATCTGGTGCGCACGCTCAGCCTCGGCCCCTGCGGCCTGCGCCTGTAACCCATGCTCCGATCGTAGGGCGTTGGAGAAGTATGGCGTTGGGCAAAGGGCGCGTGGCGATAAGGGCGCGGGCGCCTTGCCACGCAGGTGCCGGCGCTCAACCGCCGGCAAGCGCGTCCGACACCGCCGCGAGCAGATCGGCGAGCGAGAATGGCTTTTCGAGAAAGCGCACGCCGTCGCCGGCCGCCTTCCCATCGCCGGCATCGCCGTCGGCATATCCGGAGACCAGGATCACCGGCAGCCCGGCGCGACGGCGGCGGATTTCGTTGGCGAGTGCCCGGCCGTCCATGCCCGGCAGCATCAGATCCGCGATCAACAGATCGATGCCGCCGCCGCGCGCCGCCACCTCGGCCCGCTCGATTTCGGCCCGCTCGATTTCGGCCCGCTCGATTTCGGCCCGCTCGATTTCGGCCAGGGCGTCTTCGGCGCTCGCCGCTTCGATTACCCGGTAGCCGCTGCCGCTTAAGACCCGCGCCGCCAACCCGCGCACCGCGTCTTCGTCCTCGACGAGCAGGATCGCGCCCGACCTTTCGCCCTCCCCTTCGCCGCAACCGGCGGCCGGTGCGGGCATCTGCAGCGCCGCTGCCTCCTCCTCCTCCCCCACGGCGGCGCATAGCTCATCGACGACCGGCAGCGCGATGCGGAAACAAGCACCACCGCCCGGTGCGTTTTCGGCCGCGATCCGGCCGCCGGCCCCTTCGACGATCGCCCGCACCGTGGCGAGACCGAGGCCGTGGCCGCCCGCATCCTGCCTCGTGGTCACCCCCGGCTCGAATAGCCGGTCGCGCACCGCGTCGGCGATCCCCTCGCCGCTGTCGCTCACCGCGATGCCCAGCCATCGACCGGCGTCCTCCCCGGCGTCCTCCCCGGCGTCCTCCCCGGCGCCCGCGCCGCCGCCGGCGCCGACGGGAAGCCACGCGCCGGCGCACGGCTCGGCCACGATGACCAATCGCCCGCCCGCCGGCATCGCCTGGCGCGCATTGCCGGCGAGGTTGAACAACACCCGCTCGAACGCAAGGGGATCGATGTCCACGCGGGCACCGGCACACGCCGTGCGCACGTCGAGGCTGATATCCGGCCCCAACACCGCCGCCAGCGGCGCCCGCAGGCCCGCCAGCGCCACCTCGATGTCGAGCGCCAGCGGTTGTATTCCGGCGTCGCCGCGGGCGAGGCGCATCAGGTGCGCCGCCAGCCGCGCCGCCCGCTCGGCGGTGGCCTGGACGCTGGCAAGCTGCGCCCGGCCGTCCGCAACCGTCGCGCCGTGCGTCAGCGTCCACTCGCAGCCCTGGGCGATCACCGTCAGCAGGTTGTTCAGATCGTGGGCGATCCCGGCGACCACGGGCGCGGAAAGCGTGCCGGGCGCGTCGCGTGCGTCATCGCGCGGCCCGGCCGGCGTCCCCCAACTCTCGCTCGGCGCCCGCCCTACCATCTGCCGGCCCCTCGCTGCGGACAAATGTTCACCATCGTCATCCATTTTCACGCCATCTTGCCCTTCAGGCGCATGACGTAGCCGATGATCCGCGCGACCGCCTCATAGTGCTCGGGCGGGATCTCCTCGTCCACCTCGACGGCGGCGAACAGCGCGCGCGCCAGCGGCGGGTTCTCTACGATCGGGACGTCATGGCTTTCGGCCAGGGCGCGGATGCGCAAGGCGACCAGATCCGCGCCCTTGGCCACCACCTTCGGCGCCGGCATCGTCACCATCTCGTACTTCAGGGCGACCGCGAAGTGGGTCGGGTTGGTGATGACCACATCGGCGTTGGGTACCGCGGCCATCATGCGCTTGCGCGCGCGCTCGGCTCGCAGCCGGCGGATCCGGCCCTTCACGTGCGGATCGCCCTCGGTATCCTTGTATTCGTCGCGGATTTCCTGCTTGGTCATCCGCAACTGCTTCAGGAACGCGAAGCGCTGGTAGCCGTAGTCGGCAATGGCGATCACGGTGAGCGCCCCGGCGGTGCCGGCGGTCAGCGACAGGCACAGGGCGTGCAGGCGATCGAGCGCGGCAAACGGGCCGAAGTCCACCGTCGCCTCCAGTTCGCCCAGGAACGGCATGGTCACCCCGGCCAGGACGGCGGCGACCACGACGATCTTGAGGATGCCCTTGACGAAGTCGACCAGGGTGTTCATCGAAAACAGCCGCTGCAGCCCCTTCAGCGGCGAGACGCGGCCGAAATCGGGGGCGGCGCGCTCCGGTGCCCACAGGAAGCCCGCCTGCGCCAGTCCGGCGGCGATGGCGGCGCCGGCGACGACGGCCATGACCGGCGCCACGGCGCCGGCGACCTTGGTCAAGAGCGCCAGCGCCGCCAGCGCCGCGCCGTCGCGGTCGATGCGCAGGCTCGCGGCGCCGTCGATGAACGGCACGAGCGGCAGCACCAGCTCGCGACACGCGCGCGGCAGAAGCTGCGCGGTGCACACCGCCGTCGCGGTGATCACCGCCCAGGTCTTGACGTCCTGGGAGACGGCGACCTGTCCCCGCTCCCGGCTCTGGCGCAGCCGTCGCGGGGTGGCTTCTTCGGTTTTGGCGGAATCGTCGTCGTCGGCCATGACGGTTGCCTGCCTGCCGCTGCCTTACTGCGGTGCCGACAGCATCGTCAGCGCGGCCTGGAAGCGATCGAGGAACAGCAAGATCAACCCCGAGATGGTCAGCACCAGCACCCAGATCTGCAGGCCGACCTGCAGCGGCATGCCGAAGAAATAGACTGGGAGCTGCGGCATCAGCCGGCCCAGCAGGCCGAGCGCCACCTGATAGCCGAGGCCGACGATCAGAAACGGGGCCGCGAGCTGGACGCCGAGCAGGAAGCTCTCGGCCACCAGCCGGCCGATGGCGGCGGCGAAATCGCCCACGGGGAGCGGCTGGCCGACCGGAAACACGGCGTAGCCATCGACGATCCCCTTGAGCATCAGGTGGTGCAGATCGGTGGCGAAGACGACGACGAGGCCGAGCGTGGTGAAGAAGCCGGCGAGCGTCGCCGTCTGCTGGTCCACCACCGGGTCCTGCACCAGGGCGTTGGCCAGCGAGGCGAAGTACGCGGTCATGGTGCCGGCGCCATGCAGGGCGGAGAGCATGATGCGCGCGAGGCTGCCGATGAACAGGCCGACCACGGTCTCGCCTCCGATGAGCAGGACGAGGGCGGCCCCGCTGTCGGGCAATCCCGGCAACCGGCCATCGAGCACCGGGGCCAGAAGCAGGCTGATCGCGAGCGCAAGCAGCAGGCGGATGCGCGCCGAGACGTACACCGCGCTGAATCCGGGCAGCATCGACAAGATCGCGCCGACGCGCACGAAAATCAGGAACGGGTGAAAGATGTCGGCGGCAGCGAGCGATGCCGGCATCGACCGTCAGCCGATGGAGACGATGCGATCGAACATCGCGCGCGTGAAGTCGATCAGCGTCGTCATCATGAACGGCAGCAAGAGCACGAGGCCCACCAGCATGACCACGATCTTCGGCACGAAGGTCAGGCTCGTCTCCTGGATGGTGGTCAGCGCCTGAACGAAGGCGATCAGGACACCGACCAGCATGCCGACGATCATCAATGGCGCCGACAGCTTCAGGATCACCAGCATCGCCTCGCGGCCGATTTCGATTACCGTCACATCGTTCATGGCCGTTGTCTACCTCAATTGGGTAAACAATGCGTGCAAATTCATCCGGATCGGGGTCGCCAAGCGCTCCCGGACGCGCGACCGCGCCGCGGCCGGAAAAGCGCGCAAGCGCGTACGCGGAGCGAACCCGGCGGCGCCGCGCTTGCGATCAAGGATCGCCGGGACGCCGCAGCAAGGGCTCCCTGCGGCCGCGTCTTCGGGCGAACGGCGTCAACCGCCCGCCCCGCTCCGCCGACGCCGGGGCGCGCCGCCAAATCGCCAGCCGCCTAAATCGGCATCCGCATGATGTCCTTGTAGGCTTCGACCATCTTGTCACGGATGGCGACCACCGACTGCAGCGCGACGTCGGCTTCCGCGACCGCCGTGATCACCTGGCTCAAGTCGGCGCCACCGCTGAGCGCGCTGACGGACTGGGCCTCGCTCTGCCGGCCGGCGGCGACGGCCTCACCGAGTGCGCTCTTCACCATGCTGGCGAACGAGCCCTGCCCGGCCCCATCCATGGCCTGCGCGTCGTCCTCGCCGCCGGCGAGCCCCTGGGCCGCGCGCTGATAGGCGTTGATTGCCTGGGTGTAGGCGTTGACCGTGGTCATTGTCTCGCTCCTCGTCGTGCCCCGGACGCGCCGGCGGTGGCAAACAGCCGGCCGTGCCGGCGTCAGCGCAGGACGTCGATCGTTTCCTGAAACATGGACTTGGCGTTGCGCACCACGTTGAGGTTCGCCTCGTACGAGCGCTGTGCCTCGCGCATGTCGGCCATCTCGATGATCGGATTGACGTTGGGCTGGGCGACGTAGCCGTTGGCGTCGGCACCGGGGTGCGTCGGGTCGTACTTGGTCGGAAACGCGGACATATCGGCGCGCACGCGCGCCACCTCGACGGTCTTCGCCCCCGACGTGGCGTCGAGCACGGACCGGAAGCCGACCACCCGCCGCCGATAGGGCGACTGACCCGCCGCCATCGGCACCGAATTGGCATTGGCGATATTTTCGGCGACGATGCGCACCCGCGTCGCCTGCGCGCGCATGCCGGCGGCCGAGACGTGCAGGCTTTTGATGATGTCATCCACGGTCGGTTATCCTTCTTCCCGTGCCGCGCCCGGCAAGGACGCGGGCGTGCCGTCATGCGCCGTCAGCCCTTGGCATTGGCGGCGGTGCGGATGAAACCCAGGTACTTGCGATAGAGCTGCGATGCCAGGTGGTGATCCATCGCCGTCTCGTTCAGCTTGGCCATCTGCTCATCGAGGATGACGGCGTTGCCGGCGGGCGCGACCTCGTAAACGTGGCGCTGCTTCTCCTCGGCAAACGCCCGGCCATCCGGCCCGGCCGCTACATGGCCCGGATCGGTGCGCATCAGCCCCGGGCTGCCCTCCCCCTCCACCGGGGACACGTTCATCGAGAACGGCTTCAGATCGAGCGGCCGGTAGCCCGGCGTATCCGCGTTGGCGATGTTCTCGGCCAGCACCCGCTGGCGCTGCTCAAGCCAAGCGAGCCGCGTGCGCAACAGGCCAATGAGTGGTGTCGAGGTCGGGTCCATGCACCGCCCTGTCAAATCTGTGCCGGGCGCAGCCTCGGGCACGCGCGTCGGCAACGCGCAGCATGGCGTGCGTCCCCTTAACGTCGCGTAAACACCCGACGCTTGCGATGCATCGCAAATGACAGGGGATGATCGAACGCATCTTCCGGCGCGGCCGTTGCCACGCGGCTCACACCTTGCGCGCGGCGAAGCGCGCCTCGAACGCATCCCACAGCCGCGCTTCGAGGCAGGTGCCGTCGAAGCGGCCGATCTCCTGGATGCCGGTCGGCGAGGTGACGTTGATCTCGGTCAGGTAGTCGCCGATGACGTCGATGCCGACGAAGACGAGACCGCGCGCGCGCAGCTCCGGACCGATGGCGGCGCAGATCTCCTGCTCACGCGGGCTCAGGCCCGCCTTCTCGGCCCGGGCACCGACATGGAGGTTGGCGCGTGCCTCGCCCGCGCTCGGCACCCGGCGCAGGGCGCCCGCCGCGTGACCGTCGATTAAGATGATCCGCTTGTCGCCCTGGCGCACCTCGGGCAGATACCTCTGCACCACGACCGGCTCGCGATAGAGTTGGGTGAACATCTCGAGGAGCGCGTTGAGGTTGTCGTCCGCCGGGTCGACGTGGAAGACGCCGGCGCCGCCGTTGCCGAACAGCGGCTTGATCACGATGTCGCCGTGCTCGGCGCGGAAGGCGCGGATCTCGTCGCGATCGGACGTGATCAGGGACGGCGGCATCAGCTCCGGAAAGCGGGTGACGAACAGCTTCTCCGGCGCGTTGCGCACCTCGACGGGATCGTTGAGCACCAGCGTTCGCGCGGTGATGTGCTCAAGCAGGTGGGTCGCGGTGATGTAGGCCATATCGAACGGCGGGTCCTGGCGCATCAGCACCATATCGACGTTGCCGAGGTCGATGGTCTCGACCGGGCCCAGGCGAAAGTGGTCGCCTTGCACCCGCTGGACGAACAGGCTCCGCGCGCGGGCGAACAGGCTGCCGTGTCGGAAAATGAGATCGCGCGGCAGGTAGTGATAGAGCCTGTGGCCACGCTTGAGCGCTTCGAGCGCCAGCGCAAAGGTCGAATCGGCATCGATCTTGACCGATTCGATCGGGTCCATCTGGATCGCTACCGTCAGCCCCATCCCAGCCTCCGTCCACACCGCCGCCGCCGGCGCCCTTCATCGCCGCAATCCCCGCGCCGATCAAGGCCTCCGCGTGCGATGCCCCTAACGTCCGCCCGGCCGGACGTGTTCAGTCGTCCGCCCGCCAGGCATTGACGAGATGGCGCGGCCACCACCAGGGGCCGATCAGCATCAGATCGAAGCGCAGATCGAGGCCGGCAAGCGCCGGCCGGGTCTGCAGGAAGGCTTCGGCGGCACGCACGATGCGTCGGCGCTGCGTGGGGCTCAGCGCGTCGGGCGACGCCGCGGCCGCCCGGTTCTTGACCTCGACGAAGGCGAGCGTGCGGCCACGCCGGGCCACGATGTCGATCTCGCCCACGAAGAAGCGCACGTTGCGGCCGAGAATCCGATAGCCCTTGAGCCGCAGCCAGGCGGCACAGAGGCTCTCGGCGAGCCGGCCGGCACGCAACGCCCGGCGCCGGTCCCCTACCCCGCTCATCGCGGCGGCTCGCGCGACGACGCCCTGAGCTTCAGCGCATCTAGGAGCCTGAGCGCGTCTTGGTACAGCGTCCGGCGCGAGATGCCGGTGGCCGCGGCGACGTCGCGCACGGCGTCGCGCGCCGATGCCGTCTGCAACGCCAGCGCAAGCAGCCGCCGTGCCTCGTCGGCATCGACCGCCGCCGGCGCCGGTGGTCCGATCACCAAGGTGATCTCGCCCCGGACCGCCGGCTGATCCCGGTAATAGCCGGCGAGCGCATCCAGTGTGCCGCGGCGCACCTCCTCGAACAGCTTGGTCAGCTCGCGTGCCACCGCCGCCGGTCGCGGCCCCAGCCCTTGCGCCAGATCGCAGAGGCAGTCCTTCAGCCGATGCGGCGCCTCCAGCACGACCAGCGCCGCCGGCACGCGGGCGAGTTCGGCGATCGCGGTCCTGCGCGCCGCGGCGCGCGCCGGCAGAAACCCTTGAAAGAAGAAGCGTTCGGCCGGCAGGCCGGCGACGGCAAGGGCGGCCAGCACCGCCGACGGTCCCGGCAGCGGCACCACGGCGAGCCCCGCCTCGATGCAGGCGGTGATCAGCCGGAAACCGGGATCGGAGACGACGGGCGTGCCGGCATCGCTCAACAGCGCCACCCGCTCGCCCGCGGCGATGCGCGCGACCAGCGCGGGCGCCGCCTGCGCTTCGTTGTGATCGTGGCAGGCCACCAGCGGCCGTTTGATCTTATGGATCGCCAGCAGCCTGGCGGTGACGCGGGTATCCTCGCACGCGATCACATCGGCTTCGCGCAGCACGTCGAGCGCCCGCAAGGTGATGTCGGACGCGTTGCCGATCGGCCCGGCAACGACGTAAAGAGCCGCCGGCAGCATGGACGAACTCCCACCTCCTGGGTTACTGGCCGGTTTACTGGAACGAACGGGACCGCTACGATTGCCGGTTGCGGGACAACGATAGTGCGCCGTCTGCCGCCTTGCACACAATGACGCTTCCCAGATTCCTGCGCTGCGTGCGCTTAAGCCGGATCGCCGTGCTCGGGATCGGTCTTCTGCTCGCCGCGTGCGCGTCGTCCGAACAGAAGGCGGTCACCCGACCGTCGTCGCCGCCGGCCGTCAGCCAGCCGAAGGGTCCGCCTTTCCTCGAACCCTCGCCCGCCATCGTCGAGAGCGACCTGCCGCCCGGTCCCAACCCGTTGGCGGAAATCGCGGCGCTGCGTGGCGGACCGCCGCCGCCGCCGGTGCCGCCCGGCGCCACCCGCGTCGCGCTCTTGCTGCCGCTCAGCGGCCGGCTCGCCGACCTCGGCCAGGGCATGGCGCGCGCCAGCCAGATCGCGGTGTTCGAACTCAGCAACTCGTCGCTCGAAATCCTGACCTACAACACCAAGGGAACGCCGGGCGGCGCCGAGCAGGCGGCCAAGCTCGCGCTCTACGACGGCGCCGCGCTGATCCTGGGCCCCCTGCTCGCCGGCTCGGTCAAGGCGGTCGCCCCCGTTGCGAACGCCGTCAACGTTCCCATCGTCAGCTTTTCCAGCGACAGCCGTATCGCCGGCAATGGGACCTTCGTCATGGGCTTCACCCCGGAGACGGAGGTGACGCGCATCCTCCACTATGCGATCGCCGACGGCGCGAAGCGCATCGCCATCCTCGCCCCCAACGATGCCTATGGCTCGGCCGTGGTCGCGGCCGCCCAGCCCGCGGCGGCGAACAGGGCCGCCGCCATCGCCGCCATCGAACTCTATAATCCGAAGACCGAATCGTTCACGCCGGTGCTGAACAAGCTGATCAAGACCGCCGGCAAGGGCCGGCCGAGCGCCCCGCCGCCGCTGCCCGGCGTTCGCGGCGCCCAGGCGGCCGCCGAGCCGCCGCCCTTCGACGCGCTGCTGATCGCCGACGGCGGCACGCGGTTGCGCGCCATCGCCGGAGCGCTGCCGGCACTCGGCATCACCAAGGACACGGTCCGCCTGCTCGGCACCGGCGCCTGGGACGAGGCCGGCATCGGCAAGGAGCCGACCCTGGTCGGCGGCTGGTTCGCGGCGCCGGCACCCGAGTTCCGCAACGACTTCGAGCACAACTACCAGGCCTTGTTCGGCGAGGCTCCGCCGCGGCTGGCCACGCTGGGTTATGACGCCACCGCGATCGCCTCGGTGGTCGCCCGCGAGCACGGCACGGGCGCCGACATCCGCGAGGTGATCACCGATCAGCAGGGCTTTCTCGGCCGCGACGGCCTGTTCCGTTTCGGCGCAAGCGGTGTTGCCGAGCGCTTCCTGGCGGTGCTCGAAGTCCAGCGCGACGGCGTGCGCGTGATCGGCGAGCCGGCCCGCAGCTTCAGCGGCAGTTGAGCGCGCCGGCACGCGGCGACTTCGTCACGCCAGCAGCTTCGCGAGCACCGCATCGAGACGGAGCCGTCCCTGTGCCGTCGCGATCAGCGCATCGCCGTCTTCGATCAGATCCCCGCTGCCGGTGAGCAGCGCGACGGCACCCGGCGCAATCACATCGGTGAGCGCGACCCCCGTCAGCGCGCGGACCCGCGCGCCGCGCACACCACCGGCGAGGCGCAGGCCCAGCAGCACCAGTTCGACGGCGCGCGCCCTGCCGCTCAGCGCCTCACCGCGCGCCCTGCCCGCTCCACCCCCTTCGACGGCGCGCAACCAGCGCGCGGGCGATCGGATCTGACGCGTGGCCAGCGTGCGGCTGCCCGTGCGCAACCTGCCGTGCGCGCCGGGGCCGATGCCGAGGTAATCGTCGCCCCGCCAGACGCCGAGATTGTGCCGGCACTCCGCCCCAGGCCGCGCGTGGTTGGAAACCTCGTAGGCAGCGAGGCCGGCCGCGCCGAGCACGCTCTGCGTGATCTCGTACAGGGCGCGGGCATGCGCCTCGTCCACCGCCGCGACCCGACGGCGCGCCAACGCGGTGCCGGGCTCGATGCTCAGCTCGTAGACCGAGAGGTGCTCGCCGGCACGGGAAACCGCGGTGTCGAGCGCGCGCCGCCAGCGGGCGGAGTCCTGGCCGGGCCAGCCGCAGATCAGATCGAACGAGACCCGCGCGAAGACGGTTTGCGCCGCCGCGATGGCGGCGACGGCTTCGGCGGCGGTGTGGGTGCGGCCGAGGAAACGCAGCGCCGCATCCTCGAAGGACTGCACGCCAATGGAGATCCGGTTGACGCCCGCCGAGCGGAAAGCTTCGAAGCGCCCGGCGTCCGCGGACGTCGGGTTGGCTTCGATGGTAATCTCGATGTCCTCGGCGAGCCGCCAGCGGCGTGCGGCGGCATCGATGATCGCGCCCACCATCGCGGGCGGCATCAACGAGGGCGTACCGCCGCCGAAGAAGATCGTCGCGAGCGTCCGCCGCGCCGTCTGTTCGGCGGTCTCGTCGGCGGCCTCGGCGGAGGCGGCGAGCGCACGCAGCAGCGCCCGCTGCCAGCGGCCGGCATCGACGTCGCCCGCCGTCTCGCTGTTGAAGTCGCAATAGGCGCACTTGGTGCGACAGAAGGGCCAGTGGACGTAGAGATGCAGCGCGCCGGCCGCGCTCATCGCCCCGCGGGCGGCAGGCACGCCGCGATCAGCCTGGCGAACGCTTCGGCGCGGTGGCTGATCGCATGCTTGTCCTCTGGCGCCATCTCGCCGAAGGTCAGCGCGTGGCCGCATGCCACGAAGATCGGATCGTAGCCAAAGCCATGGCCGCCGCGCGGCGGCCAGACGATCTCGCCGTGGACGAAGCCCTCGAAGGTCTCGCAATGGCCGTCGGGCCAGGCCAACGCCAGTGCGCACACGAAATGCGCCCGCCGATCGCCGCGACCGGCGAGCAGATCTTCGATCCTGCGCATGGCGCGCGCGAAGTCCTTGTCCGGCCCCGCCCAACGCGCCGAATGGATGCCGGGCGCGCCATCGAGCGCCGCGACGCAAAGGCCGGAATCGTCGGCGAGCGCCGGCAATCCGGCGGCAGCGGCGGCGGCGCATGCCTTGAGCCGGGCATTGTCGAGGAAGGTGACGCCGGTCTCCTCGGGCTCGGCGAGGCCAAGGCTGGCCGCAGACACCACGTCGAGACCATGCGACGCCACCAGGGCCGCGATCTCCCGCACCTTGCCCGGGTTGTGGCTGGCGATGACCAGTGTGCCGGGGGCGAGCCTGCGGGTCATGCCCGTCCTCAGGCGATGCCGAGGGCCTGGCGCTGCAGGCCGACCAGCACCTCGGCGCCGCGGCGGGCGAGGCCCAGCATTTCCAGCAACTGCGCCTCGCTGAACGGCTTGCGCTCGGCCGTGCCCTGGACCTCGACCAGGCTGCCGGTGCCGGTGAGCACGAAATTCGCGTCGGCCTCGGCCGACGAGTCCTCCTCGTAGTCGAGATCGAGCACGGCGGAGCCGGCGCACAGACCGGCGGAGACGGCGACGACTGCATCCTGCAACGGCATCCGCGCGAGCAGGCCCAGATCGATCAGCCGGGTGAAACACTGGTGCAAGGCAACGTAGGCGCCGGTGATCGCGGCGGTGCGGGTGCCGCCGTCGGCCTGCAGGACATCGCAATCGATGCGGACCTGCATGTCCGCCATCGCCTCAAGATTGGTGACCGCGCGCAGGCTGCGGCCGATCAGGCGCTGAATCTCCTGGGTGCGGCCGGTCTGCCGACCGCGCGCCGCCTCGCGGTCGGTTCGCTCCACGGTCGCCCGCGGCAACATGCCGTATTCGGCGGTCACCCAGCCGCGATTGCTGTCCTTGAGCCACTGCGGCACCCGACTTTCCAAGGTCGCGGTGCATAGCACATGGGTATCGCCAAAGCGGACAAGACACGAGCCCTCGGCATATTTGGCGCAGCCGGGCTCAAGGTGAATGGGACGGAGGGCATCGGGGGCACGACCAGAAGTACGCATCAACGCTCACAAAACGACAGGGTTACGGTTCTTGGGGGGGACCACCGCTCGTGCGACACCGCGGACCACCGCAGCCGCTCGCGTTGACGGCGGAATGGGCTGTACATAAATCTGCTGCGGCATGCGAACAAGGTGCAAATGCACGGCAGCACTTCTGGTGTTGCGGCCGTGCAGTCGCGTCGGTTGCGTTTTGCCCGGCGAACGAGGGGCCGCGAGACGGCCGCAGGCGAGATCGCTTTCGTGAGATGATGACCGAGTTGGGCAACCGATCCCGTGAGATCTTAAGGCACGTCGTCGATGCCTACCTTGAGACCGGCGAGCCGGTGGGATCGCGCACGCTATCCAAGCGCCTCGGCATGAGCCTGTCGGCGGCAACCGTCCGCAACGTCATGGCGGATCTCGAAGACGCCGGATTGCTGTTCGCGCCGCACACGTCCGCGGGCCGCCTGCCGACCGCCGCCGGATTGCGGCTGTTCGTCGACGGCCTGCTCGAAGTCGGTGATCTCGGCGACGACCAGCGCCGCGACATCGCCGAGCGCTGCGCCGGCTCCGGGACCAGCGTCGAGCGGCTCCTGGAACGGGCGACGGCGACGCTCTCGGATCTCTCGGGCTGCGCCGGCCTGGTGGTGGCGCCCAAGACCGACGTCGCGCTCAAGCATATCGAGCTGGTCAGCCTCAGTCCCGGTCGGGCGCTGGTCGTGCTGGTCACCGAGACCGGCATCGTCGAAAATCGCATCCTGGAGACGCCGGCCGAGCTGCCGCCGTCGGCGCTGATCCAGGCGTCGAACTTCCTGTCCGCCCGGCTGGTCGGCCGCACCGTCGTCGAGGCGCGGGACGAGATCATGGCCGAACTCGCGGCGCAGCGCGCCCAGCTCGACGAGCTGACGCACAAGGTGGTGCTGTCGGGCCTCGCGATGTGGGCCGGCGACGAGGGCTCGGGCTCGATCATCGTGCGCGGCCAGGCGCACCTGCTCGACGACGTCCAGGCGATCGGCGATCTCGAACAGATCCGCGCCCTGCTCTCCGCGCTCGAAACCAAGGAAATGATGGTCAAGGTACTGTCGATGGTTGACAGCGCGGACGGCGTACAGATCTTCATCGGAGCAAAGAACACGCTGTTCAGCATTGCCGGCTGCTCGATGATCGTGTCGTCGTATCACGACGGCCGCCAGCGGATCGTGGGCGCCATCGGCGTCATCGGGCCCGCGCGGATGAATTATGCGCGGATCATCCCCATGGTGGACTATACCGCGAAGCTGGTCGGCCGGCTGATCGGGTGAACGGACAAGGAGAAGGCATGAGTGGAACGATGATGGGCAATCCGTACGACGACGTCTCGCAGGCAGCGGCCGAGCCGGTGGTCGAGCCCGGTGACGGCGTCATCGAGATCAAGGCGCCGCCGCCCAAGGCCGAGCCGAAGCCGGACGCGCCCGCGCCCGCCGCCGAGGCGACCGATGCCGCGCTTGCGGAGCGCTTGGCCCAGGCCGAAACGCAGCTTGCCAAGGTCAAGGATGACTACCTGCGCGCGTTGGCCGAGACCGAGAATGTCCGCCGCCGCGCCCAGCGCGACCGCCAGGACGCCAGCCAGTACGCGATCACCAGCTTCGCGCGCGATCTCCTGTCGGTTGCCGACAACCTGCGCCGAGCGCTGGCCGCCGTCGACGATGCCGCGCGCGCCGACAGCCCGGCCCTCGATGCGCTGATCGGCGGCGTCGAGATGACCGAGCGCGAACTGCTCACCATTTTCGAGCGCTACGGCGTGAAGAAGATCGAGGCGGCCGGCCAGCCGTTCGATCCGCATGTGCACGAGGCGATGTTCGAGATGCCCAACCCCGAGGTCGCCCACGGCACCGTGGTGCACGTCCTCGAAGACGGCTACCGCATTCACGACCGCACCCTGCGCGCGGCGCGGGTCGGCATCGCCAAGGGCGGCCCGAAGACGACGCCCGCCGAAGCGGCCGGCGCCGAGGGCGAGCCGGCGGCCGTTTCCGCGCGCGCATCTTCGGGCGCCTACGAGCGCCCGCCGGAGCAGGCGGCCGAGCGCAAGACCGGTGGACGGATCGACGAGACGCTCTGATCCGGCGCAAGCCGCTCAAGTGCCCGCACCATCAATAGGTTCGGGCGATCAGGAATTCGCCGTGCGGGTCGTGGCCGGCGCAATGCCGCTTGGCGGCGGCACGGCTGGTCACCGCGTAGCAGTAGACGCAGCCGTGCGCGCAGCTTTCGTAGTCGCCGATGTCGCGCGCCTGCCAGCAACCGCAGCCCGGCCGGTGCGGCTTGCGTCGCGCCGTGATCGCCCGCCCCGCAATCCGGCCCAGGCGTTCGGCATCGATGCAGGCAGCGGGGCCAAACCCTGCGGTGAGGAGGTCCGGCTGGTCGCACAAGGTGAGCCGTAAGCCGGAGTCGCGCGCGATATCCGCGAGCCGGACCAGCAGCGCCCGTTTCTCTTCGGCCTGGGGATCGCGCCAGGAAAACCCATGCGCCCGGGCGGCGGCATCGAGGTTGCGTGCCGTCTTGCGATAGATCTGCGCGCAACTCACCGCCACCTCGTCGACCAGGCCGGACAGCCGCGCCGACAGCCGCGCGAAGCTCGCCTCGTGCCAGGCGCTTTCGGTGAGCGCGGTCCACACGATCGGATCGTAGCGCCAGACGACGCGGTCCGGACCGAAGCGTCGTGCGACGCGCTCGATCTGAGCGATCGCGGCATCTGCACCGATCGTCGCGCGGTCGAGCGGCCGCGGATAAGACGTGATCGTGTACTGCACGACGAATGCCATGCCGCGCGCGTGCAGTGCATCCAAACTCTCAAGAAACGGCTCTACGTTGCGCGTCCAAAAGACGAAACCGTCCACCTCGGACGCGCCGAGCGCAACCCGCGCCGGCGGACCGCCATAGGGATTGCGCACCATGGCGAACCCCGCCTCCAGCCGGTGGCCGAACCAGCGGGCGTAGAACGCCGGAATGTCGGTGCGATAGCTCGCCGAGATGATCATCGCGCTCACCAGTCTCGCATGAGAACCCTTACAGGACCAGCGGCCGCCCGAACCAGCCGATCTCGACTTGCGCTTTCCAGTTAATTCGATTATTCTCGAATTATGGAACAATCGGAAGCGATCGAGGCGCTCGCGGCGCTCGCCCACGAACATCGCCTCGCGGTGTTCCGGCTGCTGATCTGCGCAGGGCCGAGCGGCTTGCCGGCGGGCGCCATCGCCGAGCGCATCGCCGTGCCGCCGTCGACACTGTCGCACCACTTGGCGCACCTGGAACGCGCCGGGTTGCTGCACTCGTGGCGGGTTGAGCGGCGGATCTTCTACGCCGTCGATCTCGAAGGAACCCGCCGGCTGCTCGCGTTCCTGACCGAGGACTGCTGCCAGGGGCACCCGGAAATCTGCGGCTATGGACAGGAAGGAGGCTGCCGTGACGATCACGATTTACCACAACCCGGCGTGCGGGACGTCGCGCAATGTCCTGGCGATGATCCGGAACTCCGGTGAGGAGCCGTGCGTCATCGAATACCTCAAGACGCCGCCGAGCCGCGCCGAGCTGGTCGATCTGATCGCGCGCGCCGGCATCAGCCCACGCGAGGTGCTGCGCCGCAAGGGCACGCCCTACGACGAACTCGGCCTCGACGATCCGGCGTTGACCGACGATCAGATCATCGATGCGATGATGGCACACCCGATCCTGATCAACCGGCCGCTCGTCGTCACGCCCCTGGGCGTCAAGCTGTGCCGGCCGTCGGAGGTCGTGCTCGACATTCTGCCTGGTCCGCAGCGCGGCGCCTTCGCCAAGGAGGACGGCGAGACCGTCGTCGATGCCGCCGGACAGCGAGTCCGATAGGCCGCTGCGCTTACACGCAACGAATTTTGGGGGAACCCATGTGGCACCGTCCATCACGAAGAATGTTGCCATCACGAAGAGTCTTGGTCCGCTTTACCCTTCTCTCGGCCCTCGCGCTTCTGGCCGCGCCGATCGGTGCCCAGTCCCAGATCGGATCGGGGAAAACGCTCGTCCTGGGAGCCGGGTCCTCCTTCGCCGCGCCGCTCTACAAGGCTTGGATCACGGCGTTCACCAAGGATAAGCCAACCCTCTCAATGAATTACGATTCGGTTGGCAGTGGCGAGGGCATTAACCGGTTCGTCACGGGATCGGTCGATTTCGCCGGCACCGATGCGCCGTTGACCGACAAGGAGAAGGGGCAGGTGGAGAACGGCGCGCTGCAGATCCCGATCACCGCCGGCATGATCGCGATCGCCTACAATCTCTCAGAATTTCACGGCGAGTTGCGGCTGCCACGTGATCTTTATCCCAAAATTCTGGCGGGCAATGTCAAGTACTGGGACGACCCGCGTCTCGTCGCAGCCAACCCCGGCGCCAAGTTGCCGCATCGAAGCATCGTCGTGGCAGCTCGCCTCGACTCCAGCGGAACGACCTACGCGCTGACGCGTCATCTCGCAGCGATCAGCAGCACTTGGCGCGACGGTGGCCCCGGCGTCGGCAAACTGGTGGACTGGAAGGGCGCTGCCATGCTGGCGCGCGGCAACGAGGGCGTCGCGCAAAAGATCAAGATCTCCGACGGCGTCATCGGCTACGTGGAGTTCGGCTTCGCCGCGCGGCTGGGCCTCAAATTGGCGGCGCTCGAAAACAAGGCGGGCAAGTTCGTGCAGCCCACCAAAGAGATAGGGCGGGCGACGGTCGTTGCGGCCGGTGGTGATGTTCCGGCCGATCTGCGAGCCTACCTGGCCGATCCGCAAGGTGAACAATCCTATCCGATCATGACATTGACCTGGATGTTGCTGCACGAGCGCTATCGCGATCCAACCAAGAGCGCCGCGTTGAAGGAGTTCATCGGTTGGGGGCTGTCCGAGGGCGAGGGAATCGCCGTCAGCCTCGGCTATCTTCCTCTGCCTGCGGCTTTGTCCGGTCATGCGCAATCGTTGCTGGCGAGCGTCAGGTGAGGGGCGGGAGCGATGTCAGACGTAGAGCAAGCGTACAACGTCTTATTTCTGTGCACGGGCAACTCTGCGCGCAGCATCATTGCGGAATGCGTGCTTAACCGCTACGGCGAGGGCCGGTTCAAGGCCTTCAGCGCCGGCAGCCACCCCACCGGACGCGTCAACCCCTATGCTCTTGACCTTCTGAACCACCAGAATTACCCGACCCGCGGGCTGCGCTCCAAAGATTGGGCCGAGTTCGCCGCCCCTGGGGCGCCCGCCCTCGATTTCGTGTTCACCGTCTGCGACAACGCCGCGAGCGAAGTGTGCCCGGTCTGGCCCGGTCAGCCGATGTCGGCACATTGGGGACTGCCGGATCCCGCCGCGGTCGAGGGCACGGAAGCCGTCAAGCGGGCCGCCTTTGCCGACACGATGCGCATGCTGGTGCAGCGGATCAGCATCTTCACCAGCCTTCCCCTCAAGTCCCTCGACAAGCTCAGCCTGCAGAGGCGGCTCGACGCGATCGGCACGCTCAAGGATGCCCCGGGCACAGCGGCCGAATGATCCGTCCTTGATCGCAATCTTCCTTCCCTCGCTGCTCGGCATTCACCGAGCAACGCGAGTTCCGTCCGAAACAACGCGAGGATGATATGCCCGCCGAAGACCTGACCCTGCCCGCCGGCACCGATCAGGGGGCCGCGGCCGCTCCTGCCGGCCTCGGCCTCTTCGAGCGCTACCTGACGATTTGGGTGGTGCTGTGCATCGCCACCGGCATCGCGCTGGGGAACCTTTTCCCCGCGCCGTTCCAGGCGATCGGCCGCGCCGAGATCGCACAGGTCAACCTGCCGGTCGCCGTGCTGATCTGGCTGATGATCATCCCGATGCTCTTGAAGATCGACGCGGGCGCACTGCATCAGGTCAAGGCGCACTGGCGCGGCATCGGCGTCACGCTGTTCATCAACTGGGCGGTCAAGCCGTTCTCGATGGCGCTCTTGGGCTGGCTGTTCATCGGCTGGCTGTTCCGGCCGTGGCTGCCGGCCGACCAGATCGAAAGCTACATCGCGGGCCTGATCATCCTCGCCGCCGCGCCGTGCACCGCCATGGTGTTTGTCTGGTCGAACCTGTGCGACGGCGAGCCGCATTTCACGCTCAGCCAAGTCGCGCTCAACGACACGATCATGGTGTTCGCGTTCGCCCCGATCGTCGGCCTGCTGCTCGGGCTGTCGTCGATCGTCGTGCCGTGGGAGACGCTGGTCATCTCGGTGGTGCTGTTCATCGTCATCCCGGTCATCGTCGCCCAGACTTGGCGGCGCGCGCTCTTGGCCCGCGGCGAAGCGGTGCTCCAGCGCACGCTCGACGCGATGCATCCGGTCTCGCTGATCGCGCTCTTGGCCACGCTGGTGCTGTTGTTCGGCTTCCAGGGCGAGCAGATCCTCGCCCAGCCGCTGGTGATCGCACTCCTTGCCGTACCGATCCTGATCCAGGTCTACTTCAACGCCGGCCTCGCCTACCTGCTCAACCGCCAGCTTGGCGTTGCCCACTGTGTCGCCGCGCCGTCGGCCTTGATCGGGGCAAGCAACTTCTTCGAGCTCGCCGTGGCGACGGCGATCGTGCTGTTCGGCTTCTCCTCCGGCGCCGCGCTCGCCACCGTGGTCGGCGTCCTGGTCGAGGTCCCCGTGATGCTCTCGGTGGTGCGACTTACCAACACAACCAAGGCGTGGTACGAACGGCCGGGCGTGACCACCCGTTCATCGACGGCGACCTGAAGGAGGAGTTGCACGTGAACACAGCGACCGATATCAAGCAAGTCGTGCGCGAGCGCTATGCCTCTGCCGCACGAACCAGCAATCGCTGCTGCGGTGCCGCCGCGGGCAAAGGACTGGCCCAGTCCGAGCTGGGCGTGAACATGATCGGCGATGCCTACCAGGGCGTCGAGGGCTATGTCGCCGATGCGGATCTCGGGCTCGGCTGCGGTCTGCCGACCCAGCACGCCGCGATCACAGCGGGCGATGTCGTGCTCGACCTTGGCTCCGGTGCCGGCATCGATGCCTTCGTCGCCCGGCGCATCGTCGGCGACAGCGGCCGTGTCATCGGCGTGGACATGACGCCCGAAATGTTGGCGCGGGCACGCGAGAACGCGGCGAAACTCGGTTACGACAACGTCGAGTTCCGCCTCGGCGAAATCGAGGCGCTGCCGGTCGGAGACGCCGCCGTCGACGTTGTCGTCAGCAACTGCGTGCTCAACCTGTTACCAGACAAGGCGCGCGCGTTTGCCGAGATTTTCCGGGTGCTGCGGCCGGGCAAGCATTTCTGCGTGTCGGACATCGTCGCGACGGGGACACTGCCGGACGCAATCCGCACGGCCGCCGCCCTTTACGTCGGCTGTGTTGCCGGCGCACTGGTGCGGGACGACTACCTGCGGCTGATTTCCGAGGCCGGCTTCGATGCGATCTCGGTCGCCGAAACCAAGCCGATCGAGCTGCCGGACGACCTGCTGTCCCGGGACCTCAATATGGCGGATATCGTAGCATTTCGGCACAGCGGGGTCGGTTTGCAGAGCATCACGGTGCGGGCGCGGAAACCAAGCTAGCGCCCGCTGCCGGCACTCGCTGCCGCCGCTGGGGTTTTCGTCCCGTCATTCTCCGCGCTCCGTTACGCTCGCCGCGGAGCTTCCTTGAGTCGGTCCCGTTGCGCGCCGCAACGCCCGCGCCGACCGCACGTTGGCTGCCCTCCGCGCGGTTGCGCGCCTTTTCCCGCCCGCATATATAACGCGCGAAGCGGGGCGGGTGGCCTTGAGAAATCCACAAGACGGGGACTCTCGCGGCGCCGGCAAAGGGTCGCGGCAGTCCGCCGCATACTGAGGTGAAGCATGAGCAAGGTTATTGGCATCGATCTCGGCACGACCAACTCGTGTGTTGCCATCATGGAAGGCAAGGATGCGCGCGTCATCGAAAACGCGGAGGGCATGCGCACTACGCCTTCGATCGTCGCGTTCACCGACGCCGGCGAGCGCCTCGTCGGCCAACCGGCCAAGCGCCAGGCGGTGACCAACCCCGAGAACACGCTGTTCGCCATCAAGCGGCTGATCGGGCGGCGCTACAACGACCCGATCACCGAAAAGGACAAGGGCCTGGTCCCCTATCGCATCGTCGAGGGTGCCAACGGCGACGCCTGGGTCGAGGCGCAGGGCAAGAAGTACAGCCCGAGCCAGGTTTCCGCGTTCATCTTGCAGAAGATGAAGGAAACCGCCGAGCGCTTCCTGGGCGAAGAGGTCAAGCAGGCGGTGATCACCGTTCCCGCCTACTTCAACGACAGCCAGCGCCAGGCGACCAAGGATGCCGGCAAGATCGCCGGTCTCGAAGTCCTGCGTATCATCAACGAGCCGACCGCAGCCGCGCTGGCCTACGGGCTTGAGAAAAAGCACGCCGGCACCATCGCCGTCTACGACCTGGGCGGCGGCACCTTCGACATCTCGGTGCTCGAAATCGGCGAAGGCGTGTTCGAGGTCAAATCGACCAACGGCGACACCTTCCTCGGCGGTGAGGATTTCGACAAGCGGATCCTCGACTACCTCGCCGATGAGTTCAAGAAGGAGAACGGCATCGATCTGCGCCAGGATCGCCTCGCCCTGCAGCGCCTGAAGGAGGCCGCGGAGAAGGCGAAGATCGAGCTCTCCTCGACGATGCAGACGGAAGTCAACCTGCCGTTCATCACCGCCGACGCCACCGGGCCGAAGCACCTCAACATCAAGCTGACGCGTGCCAAGCTCGAAGCCCTGGTCGAGGACCTGATCGAGCGCACCGTCGCGCCCTGCCGCGCCGCGCTCAAGGACGCCGGCATCAGCGCCGCCGAGATCGACGAGGTGGTCCTCGTCGGCGGCATGACCCGGATGCCGAAGGTGATCGAGACGGTCAAGACCTTCTTCGGCCGCGAGCCGCACAAGGGCGTCAACCCCGACGAGGTGGTTGCCGTCGGCGCCGCCATCCAGGCCGCCGTGCTCAAGGGCGAGGTCAAGGATGTCCTGTTGCTCGACGTCACCCCGCTGTCGCTCGGCATCGAGACGTTGGGCGGCGTGTTCACCCGGCTGATCGATCGCAACACCACGATCCCGACGCGCAAGAGCCAGGTGTTTTCGACCGCCGAGGACAACCAGACCGCGGTGACCATCCGCGTCTTCCAGGGCGAGCGCGAGATGGCGGCCGACAACAAGCTGTTGGGGCAGTTCGATCTGGTCGGCATTCCGCCGGCGCCGCGCGGCATGCCGCAGGTCGAGGTGACCTTCGACATCGACGCCAACGGCATCGTCAACGTCTCGGCCAAGGACAAGGCCACCAACAAGGAACAGCAGATCCGCATCCAGGCCTCGGGCGGGCTGACCGACGCCGACATCCAGCGCATGGTCAAGGATGCCGAGCAGCATGCCGCGGAGGACAAGCGCCGCCGCGACCGCGTCGAGGCGCGCAACCAGGCCGACGGGATGGTGCATGCCACCGAGAAGGATCTGCGCGACTTCGGTGACAAGATCAGCGCCGACGACAAGACGGCGATCGAGCGCGCCATGACCGACCTCAAGGGCGTCATGGACAGCGAAGACGTCGGCGCGATCAAGGAGAAGACCGAGATCCTGGGCCAGGCGCGCATGAAGCTGGGCGAGGCGATGTACCGCAGCGCCCAGGAGCACGCCGGTCCCGGCGCCGGCGCGGGGACCGGCAGCGCGGCCGGGGGCGCCACCGGCGGCGAGAAGGTCGTCGATGCCGAATTCGAGGAGGTCGACCCCGAGCGCGACAAGAAGGCGGGCTGATCTAACCTTAAGGAAGCCTGTTACCTCGCGGGCCACCGGCCACGGCCCGCGAGACAAGGCAAGCGTGATCGGCGAAGCTCTTGGAACCGGGTCGGGGGATGGCGAAAGAAGACTACTACCGCATCCTCGGCGTCGCACGCGACGCCGGCAAGGACGACCTCAAGAAGGCCTATCGCCGGCTGGCGATGCAGTATCACCCGGACCGCAATCCGGGTGATGCCGAGGCCGAGCGCCGGTTCAAGGAACTCAACGAGGCCTACGAGGTCCTCAAGGACGACCAGAAGCGCGCCGCCTACGACCGCTTCGGCCACGCCGCCTTCGAGCAGGGCGGTCCGGGCGACGGCGGGTTCGGTCCCGGCTTCGGTTCCGGCTTCGCCGACATCTTCGAGGAGATGTTCGGCGAGTTCATGGGCAGCGGCGGTGGCGGGGGGCGACGCGGCGGACGAAGCAGCGGCCGCGGCGCTGATCTGCGCTACAACCTCGAAGTCAACCTCGACCAGGCGTTCGCCGGCGCCAAGACCACGATCCGGGTGCCAACCCACGCCAACTGCGAATCCTGCCGCGGCTCGGGTTCGGCCGGCGGTGCCTCGCCCGAAGCGTGCGGCACCTGCCGCGGCGTCGGACGCGTGCGCTCCCAGTCCGGTTTCTTCACCGTCGAGCGGACCTGTCCCAGTTGCGGCGGCTCCGGCCAGGTCATCCGCGATCCGTGCAAGACCTGCGGCGGCGCCGGCCGGGTGCAGCGGGAAAAGACCTTGCAGGTGGCGATTCCCGCCGGCGTCGAGGATGGCACCCGCATCCGCCTTGCCGGCGAAGGCGAGGCAGGCGTCCGCGGCGGACCTCCCGGCGATCTCTATATTTTCGTCACCGTGGCGCCGCACCGGCTGTTCCGCCGCGACGGCTCCGACATCCATTGCCGGGTGCCGTTGCCGATGACCACCGCCGCCTTGGGCGGCACGGTCGAGGTGCCGACGATCACCGGCGAGCGCGCCAAGATCAGCATCGCCGCCGGCACCCAGACCGGCGAAGTCTTCCGGCTGCGCAGCAAGGGCATGTCGATCCTGCGCAGCCATGCGCGCGGCGACATGTTCGTCGAAGTGTTCGTCGAAACCCCCGTCAACCTGACCGACCGGCAGAAGAAGCTGCTCGAAGAATTCGATGCCGACGGCAACCAGGCCAAGCAGAGCCCCGAATCCCACGGCTTCTTCGCCAAGGTGAAGGACCTGTGGGACGATCTGCGCGAATAGAGCGAATTAGAGCGAAGAGAAGCGCGTCGGCGGCGGGCGGGGTAAACAGAGGCCGGCGCAAGGGGAGGACAAGGGCGAATGCGGATCGGAATCACCGGCTGTGCCGGACGCATGGGCCGCATGCTGGCGGAAGCGGTGCTGGCTGCCGACGGCTGCACGCTTGCCGGCGGCTGCGAGCGGCCGGACCATCTTGCCATCGGCACCGATCTCGGCACCCTCCTCGGCCGGCAGCCGCTCGGCGTCGCCGTCACCGGCGACGCGGCGGCACTCTTCGGCCAGTGCGACACCGTCATCGATTTCACCGCCCCGGCCGCCACGGCGCGCCACGCCGGCCTCGCCGCCCGGACCGGTATCGCGCTGGTCGCCGGCACCACCGGCCTCGACGAGGCGCAGAAGGACGCGCTCGCGACGGCCGCGCGGGCGGTGCCGGTGGTGTTCGCCGCTAACATGAGCGTCGGCGTCAACCTCCTGATCGGGCTGACCGAGCGCGTCGCGCGGACGCTGCCCGAGGACTACGACGTCGAGATCGTCGAGATGCACCACCGGATGAAGGCCGATGCGCCTTCGGGCACCGCCCTTGCGCTCGGCCGGGCCGCGGCGCAGGGACGTGGCGTCGCGCTCGGCGAGCGCGCCGTCAGGGCCCGCGACGGGCAGACCGGGCCGCGACCGCCGGGTGCCATCGGCTTCGCGACGCTCCGCGGCGGCGACGTGGTCGGCGAGCACACGGTGATCTTCGCAGGCGACGGCGAGCGCATCGAGTTGACGCACAAGGCGTCTTCGCGGGCGGTATTCGTCAAGGGCGCCCTGCGCGCGGCGCTGTGGACCGCAGGCCGTCCCCCCGGCCTCTACGACATGGGCGCCGTCCTGGGGCTGGGGTGAAGAAGGACGCGGGGGATCGGACGGCCGGTCAAGTGTCGGGCGGGCGCGCCACGTCAGGCCGGCTGCGGGACAGGACGCAGGCGCGAGAGCTCCCGGCGCAGCGCTGCGGCGAGCGCCACCCGTTCATGCGGCAAGAGGAAGGTGGCAATCGTCAGCGAGTGGCCGTGGCTGCGCAATTCCAGCCGGTTGTTGTCGACATCCACCGTCTCGACATTGACCTGCAGCCAGTCGGGCATGAACGAGATGCTGGTTTCCGCCCCCCAGTGATCGACGCGACGCACCGTCAGCGCCTGGCGGCTCAGGTTGATCGCTTCGATCGCATTGCCGGCGCGCCGGCTGAGACCGAGCGCGACGACCAGCAGCACGGTCTCGAAACCGAGGAACGGCAGCACCGGCCAGGCGCCGACCACCATCATCACGACCGCGATCGGCAGCCAGATCACCGCGGCGAGGATCAGGACGACGCGCGCGCCCCGGCGCCCGCCGCTGCGATGCGGACGCAAGATGGCGCTATAGACAATGGCATCGTCGCCGCCGGGCATGGCCGCCACCGCAAGATTGAAACGCACTCGCAACAAATGATAGCAGCGGCGACCGCCGCCGCCAAGACCGCCATTGCCCCTCTCCGGCCGTCGCTGGCCCGCTCGCCTTGGCGGGGCGGACGGCGCGGGCGGGACGATCGGTCGCGGCGAACAGCGCGAGGGGGTTGCGCGGAAATCGTTAAGGGGAGCCGATGACGACGATGGATGCCGACCGGATCGACGCGTTCTTCGCGAGCCTCGCCGCCGCCCGGCCCGAGCCGAAGAGCGAGCTGGTGTTTTCCAGTCCCTACACCCTGCTCGTCGCCGTCGTGCTCTCGGCACAGGCCACCGATGAGGGCGTCAACAAGGCGACCGCCACCTTGTTCGCGATCGCCGATACGCCCGAGAAGATGCTTGCGCTGGGCGAGGACGGCCTCAAGGCCCACATCAAGACCATCGGCCTGTTCAACACCAAGGCACGCAACATCCTAGCCTTGAGCCGCATCCTGATCAAACGCCACGCGGGCCTGGTGCCGAACGACCGCGCGGCGCTGGAGGCCCTGCCCGGTGTCGGCCGCAAGACCGCCAACATCGTTCTCAACGTCGCCTTCGGCGCGCCAACGATCGCCGTCGACACCCATGTCTTTCGTGTCGCCAACCGCACCGGCCTCGCCCCCGGCAAAACCCCGGACGCCGTCGAGGCGGCGCTCGATGCCTGCATTCCGCCGCGCTGGAAGCAAAACGCCCATCACTGGCTGATCTTGCACGGCCGCTACGTCTGCACGGCGCGCAAGCCGCGCTGCGGGAACTGCCCGGTCAGCGCGCTCTGTGCCTACGAAGACAAGACTCCTGAGCCCGCTCAGCCCCGCCGCTGAGCCGCGTTCGCCTTGACCACCGTCTTGATGCACGCGTCCTCGGCCATGGGCTGGCGGGTGGGCGTGCGCGCCTCGACATGTTCGACGCGACCGGGATCGCCGCTGACCTCGTGGTAGACAAAGACGTCGAGCACGCAGACATCGCTGCGGTATTGCAGCAAGTCCGTCGGCCCGTCGGTACGATGGAAGCTGGCCGGGCCGAGCCGGTCCGTCAACTGCTTGAGACTGATCCCGCGCAACCCGCCGCCAGCGGGAACGGCGCCGCCATTGCGCGCCGCCGCTCCGTCGCCGCCGCTGGCACCGTCCTCGATCGATGCCATGTCGCGGCCGCCGTGGCGCCCGGCACAGCCACCCAGCAGGGGCGCGAGCGCGCCCAAGCCGGCCAGCACGCAAACAACCCGGAGCGAGCGGCGCCCGACCACGTGGCCGCCACCTCAGTCGAGCGGCGCGATCATCGTTTCAGAATCGAAAGCCGGAGCATGGGTACCCCTCGCCGGGGACTCTTCGGCGTTCCTTGGGGCCTCGTCTCCGGCGGTGCCGCGCCCCTTGCCGTTATCCAGTTCACCGACATCGCCGACGATGAGACCGCCCGCCTCGATGACGATGTGGCGATAGCGGATGCGGCCACGGATCTTGCCGGTCGCGCGCACGGTCAGGCGCTCGCGCACGGTGATCTCGCCTTCGAGGTCGCCGGCGATGTCCGCCTCGGCAACATCGAAGGTGCCGCGGAATACCCCGCTCTCACCGACCAGCACATGGTGGCAGGCGTGTACCGTCACGTCGAGCCGGCCTTCGACGACGAGGCGCTCGCAGGCGACGATTTCACCGCGCAGGTGCGCGTCGCGGCCGACGGTCAGCGTCTTTTCGCGAACGGGCGTGCCGGAGGCAGCGGAGCGGCCGACCGCAACCGGCGGCTCGATGGCGCGCCGGCTGACCTCGTAGCTGGGCGTGCTCGCCGCATAGGCGCGCACCGGTGCCGGCAACGGGCGCCGCGGCAGGCTCTTGGCGATCTCGGCCTCATCGATGTCGACATCGTCGGTCTTGTGCGCGCTGGCGGGCTCGAGGATCTGTGAGCTGCCCTTCTTGCTGCGAAACATCTGGTTTCAGCTCCTTGGTCTTGACGGCGTGGCCACGAAACCGGCCGGCCTTGGAAATGAGCAAAGGATTACGCGTCTCGTCGCAACTCTTCGAAGATATGCACCATCGCCGCCGTGCCGACGATCGGCGCCACGAGGTTGGCAAAGGGTACGGTCAGCAGGACCGCGATCACGACGCCGGCCGCGCTGACCTTCCACAGATGCGCCCGCCGCAGCGACTGCGCTTGTTCGGGCGCAAGCCGCCGCAAGGCCACCAGTTCGAAATACTCCCTGCCCAACAGGTAGCCGTTGATCGCAAAGAAGACAAAAGGAAATAGCGGCGGGACCAGAAGAAAGCCCAGCGCCAGCAGATTGAGGACGACCAGGATGGCGACGAAGCGGACGGAGCCGAGGACGACCTCGACCACCGTCTGCCGGCGTGGCTCTCCGCGCCAGGGATAGTAGCGGGCATCGACGGCAGCGGCGACCCCTTCGAGAAAGAAGCCGACCGCCGTGCTGGCGACGGCCGGAAACAGGATCCAGCTCACCACCAGCGTCGCCAGCCCCCCCAGCACGTCGATGGCGGTGTTGAGGTACGCCATCTCGAACAGCCGGGTGTGGTTGAGGAGGTAGGAGACCGCCACCCACAGACCGATGAACACGGCGACGGACAGGGCCACCGCGCCGAACAGGACGCGGACGATGCGTGGATCGCCGGTCTGCCCGATCGCCTTGACGAATGCGGATAACACTTGGCGTTTCCTTGGCCGCCGCCCTCGATTCTGCCGGCGCCTTCGATTATGGTTGAAAACCTGTCTAGTGGCGACCGGCGGAGATGGCAAGCAGCGCCGCGCGCCGTTGCAGCCGCCGGCGATGTCGCTAGAGTGCCGCACGCTGATCGCGCAAGATGCTGCTATGCGCGGGCGCCTTCGCAACCAACCGTCAAGTGGGGCCTCCCATGTCGAGCACGCTTTTCGATGTCGTCGGCATCGGCAACGCCATCGTCGATGTCCTGGCGCACACCGATGATTCGTTTCTGGATGCTCTCGGCCTGAGCAAAGGCACGATGACCCTGATCGACGCCGACACCGCCGATGCGCTGTACGCGGCGATGGGTCCGGCCGTCGAGGTTTCCGGCGGTTCGGCCGCCAACACGATCGCGGCGCTCGCGTCCCTGGGCAGCAAGGGCGCGTTCGTCGGCAAGGTGCGCTCGGACGCCTTCGGCGCCATCTTCCGCCACGACATCCTCTCGCTCGGCATCGACTTCCGCACCGAGCCCGCGGCCGACGGTCCGCCGACGGCGCGTTGCCTGGTGCTGGTCACCCCCGACGCCCACCGCACCTTGCAGACGTTCCTCGGCGTCAGCGGCGAGCTCGGCCCCGAGGACATCGACGAGCGAACCATCGCCGCGGCGAAGGTGACCTACCTCGAAGGCTATCTCTGGGACCGCCCGCGCGCGCGCGAAGCCTTCATCAAGGCCGCCGGCATCGCGCACGCGGTCGAGCGCACCGTCGCCTTGAGCCTGTCGGACCCGTTCTGCGTCGATCGGCACCGCGAGGATTTCGCAACGCTGGTCGATCATCACATCGATGTCCTGTTCGCCAACGAGGACGAGATCGTCTCGCTCTACCAGGTGCATTCCTTCGACGATGCCCTGCAGCGGGTGCGCCACCACTGCGACATCGCCGTGCTGACACGCTCGGAAAAGGGCTCGGTCGTGGTCGCCGGCGACGAGGTCCATGTCGTCGATGCCGAGCCGGTGAGCCAGGTCGTGGACACCACCGGCGCCGGCGATGCGTTTGCGGCGGGCTTCCTGTTCGGCCTCACCCGCGGTGCGCCGCTCGCCACCTGCGCCCGGCTGGGCAGCATCACCGCCGCCGAGGCGATCAGCCACTTGGGCGCGCGGCCCGAGACCCCGCTCGCCGATCTGGTCCGGCGCAAGCTCGGCGCGGTCGTCTGATGCCGGCAGACACCCCGCCCTCGCGCGGCGGGCCGGGACGCATCGAGGTCATCGAGGCCGACATCACGACGCTCGACGTCGATGCCATCGTCAACGCCGCCAACGCCTCGCTCCTGGGCGGCGGCGGTGTCGACGGCGCCATTCATCGCGGCGCCGGCCCCGAGCTGCTCGACGAATGCCGCACGCTGGGCGGCTGTCCCACCGGCGAGGCGAAGATCACCAGGGGCTACCGCTTGCCGGCGCGCTTCGTCATCCACACGGTGGGGCCGGTCTGGCATGGCGGCGGCCGCGACGAGGACCGCCTGCTGGCGTCATGCTACCGCCGCAGCCTCGAAATCGCCCACGGCCACGGCCTGAGATCCATCGCCTTCCCGGCAATCTCCACCGGCGTCTACCGCTTTCCCGCCGCGCGGGCCGCCGCAATCGCGGTTGCGGCCGTGCGCGCCTTCGCCGCCGACCACGACCTGCCCGAGCACATCGTGTTCTGCTGCTTCGGTGCCGAATCGGCGGAGCTGCACCGCGCCGCGCTGGCCTCCTAAATTGGCCTCCTATACTGACTGAGCCGTTGCCGCCGCGCCCTGGGCCGGCACCTCGTGCACATTGACCCCGCCTTGGCCGCTGAGGATGGCGGTCGCCCTGGCCCCCTCGCCCGGGTCCTGCGCGCGTACCCACAAGATGATGCTGCCCGCGGCCAGCGAACGAGCGAAATCCTCGGTGTGCGGCGTCACCGTGGCCTCTTCGAGCAGCTCCTTGATGGCGAGGCCACCGACCGTGGCGCCGATCAGGCCGGCAAGCCAGGTGGCGAGGCCGCCGCCGGCAAGAACGATGGCACCGGACGCCACCAGCGGCCCCTCGTAGCGAAGCTCACCCACCAGCGCCGTCAGGCGGTCCCGCCACGAGCGTTCCGTCGGCCCGGCGGCATCGAGGGATTCGTGCGAGGACAGCACGCTCAGATCGGCGCGCGTGAAACCGGCCGCCAGCAGCGCGCCGACCGCGCCCTCGAAGGAGGTCCGATCGGCGAACACGCCGACGACCTCCGCCGTCTGCCTTACCTTCGCCGCGTCGATGTCGCCCATGGTCCTACCTCGTCCGCCTCAGCCGGTGGTTTCGCCCCCTTGCGCGCGCGGGTGGCGTTGTTCCGCCCCCCCATGTTAGGCTGACGGCGCCTTCCCTGACAGCCCATTACGCGTGGAGACAGCGTGCGTCCGATCGGCACAGCGGATCAAGCGGCGAAGTCCGGTGCCGCGCCGGCCGACCCCGCGGCCGCCGCCGTGGCTGCCGCCGTGGCCGCGTCTCCCGACGCGGCGCGCCCGGAGCGCGCCGACGAGCCGGTCACGCCGATGATGGCGCAGTACCTCGCCGTCAAGGCCGAGCATCCGGACTGCCTGTTGTTCTACCGCATGGGCGACTTCTATGAGCTGTTCTTCGAGGACGCGGTGCAGGCGGCGGCCGCCCTCGACATCACGCTCACCCAGCGCGGCCGGCACCTCGGCCAGGATATCAAGATGTGCGGCGTGCCGATCGCCAGCCACGAGGGCTACCTCGCCCGGCTGATCCGCAAGGGCTTCCGGGTCGCCGTGTGCGAGCAGATGGAAGAGCCGGCCGCCGCACGGCAGCGCGGCGCCAAGGCGGTGATCCGCCGCGACGTGGTGCGGGTGATCACCGCCGGCACGCTCACCGAGGACGCGCTGCTCGACTCCCGCCGGCCCAACTACCTCGCCGCGCTTGCCGGCGCCGGCGGCGTCATCGGGCTCGCCTGGCTCGACGTCTCGACCGGCGCGTTCCACGCCCAGGCCGTGGGCGAGGACGGGCTGGCGGCCGCGCTCGCGCGGCTCGATCCCAGCGAAATCCTCGCCCCCGATTCGCTGCGCGGGCGGCCCCGCATCGGCGAATGCCTGAGCGCCTGGCGCGCGCGGCTGACCGAGTTGCCGGCCAGCCGCTTCGACAGCGTGGGCGGCGAGCGCCGGCTGAAAGCGCTGTTCGCGGTCGGCACCCTCGATGCCTTCGGCGCCTTCACGCGCGCCGAAATCGCGGCGATGGGGGCCTTGAGCGACTACCTCGAACTCACGCAGCGCGGCCGCCTGCCGCGGATCAACCGGCCGCAGCGGCAGGGCGAAGGCAGCGTCCTCGAAATCGACGCCGCCAGCCGGCGCAACCTCGAACTGGGCGAGACCTTGAGCGGTGGCCGCGAGGGCAGCCTGATCGATGTCATCGACCGCACCGTCACCGGGGCCGGCGGCCGTCTCTTGCTGGCACGGCTCGGCGCACCGCTGACCGATGTCGCGCGCATCAACCGGCGGCTGGATGCGGTGCAGTTCTTTGCAGACGTCGGCCGCGCGCGCGAGGAGCTGCGCCAGTGTCTGCGCGCCTGCCCCGATCTCGAACGCGCGCTTGCCCGGCTGTGCATCGGCCGCGGCGGCCCGCGCGATCTGGCCGCGATCCGCGATGGCCTCGGCCTCATCCCGTCGATCATCGCCGCCATCTCAGGGTCGGGCCTCGCCGCGCCGCCGCCCGTGCTCACCGCCTGGATCCATCGCCTCGGCGGCCATGAGACCCTGGTCGGCGTACTCGGCCGGGCGCTGGCGGCCGAGCTGCCGCTGACCACGCGCGACGGCGGCTTCATCGCCACCGGCTACCATGCCGGCCTCGACGAGGCGCGCCGGCTGCGCGATAACGGCCGCCGCCTGATCGCCGCACTCGAAGCGCGCTACCAAGAGGAGACCGGCCTCGGCACGCTGAAGATCCGCCACAATGCGCTGCTCGGCTACCACATCGAGCTGCCGGCCCGGCACGCCGACAGGCTGCCGGCCGCGCCGCACGGCCCGTTCATCCACCGCCAGACCATGGCCAATGCGCGGCGCTATTCCAGCGTCGAACTCGCCGAGCTGGAAGGCCGCATGGCCCGCGCCGGCGAAGAGGCGCTGGCGCTCGAACTGAAGCTGTTCGAGGAACTCTCGGCCATGGTGGCGGCGGCTGCGGACGCCATCGCCGCGACTGCGCGCACCATCGCCGCGCTCGACGTCGCCGCCGGACTTGCCGACCTCGCCGCGGAACGCAACTACTGCCGGCCCGACGTCGACGACACGCTGGCGTTCTCGATCACCGGCGGCCGCCACCCGGTGGTCGAGGCCGCGCTCGCCAACGGCACCCGACAGCCGTTCGTCGCCAACGATTGTGAACTCGAAGACGCGAGGCGCCTGTGGCTGGTCACCGGCCCCAACATGGCCGGCAAGAGCACCTTCCTGCGCCAGAACGCGCTGATCGCCATTCTTGCCCAGATCGGCAGTTACGTGCCGGCGGCAAGGGCGCGCATCGGCGTCATCGACCGCTTGTTTTCCCGGGTCGGCGCCGCCGACGATCTCGCGCGCGGCCACTCGACCTTCATGGTCGAGATGGTGGAAACGGCCGCCATCCTCAACCAGGCCGGCGCCCGCGCGCTCGTCATCCTCGACGAGATCGGCCGCGGCACCGCCACCTTCGACGGCCTGTCGATCGCCTGGGCGGTGATCGAGCACCTGCACGACGTCAACCGCTGCCGCGGTCTGTTCGCCACCCATTATCACGAGCTGACCGCGCTCGCCGCCCGCCTCGACCGGCTCGCCTGCGCCACCATGCGCATCAAGGAATGGCGTGGCGATGTGGTTTTCCTGCACGAAGTCGTGGCGGGCGCCGCCGATCGCTCCTATGGGATCCACGTCGGCCGCATGGCCGGGCTGCCGCGCGCCGTGGTCGCCCGCGCCGAGGATGTGCTGGCGCAACTGGAGAAAGACGGCCGCCTGGCCGCCGACCTGCCGCTGTTCGCCGCGCGCCTGCCTCCACCGCCCGCAGAGCCGTCGCCAATCGAGGACGCCCTGCGCGCCATCGATCCCGACACCTTGAGTCCGCGCGACGCACTCGACACATTGTACCGATTGAAGGCACTGCTTGCCGAACAATGACCGGCTATCGGCAAGACCGCACCGTGCAGCGTGCCCGCACCCGCACCAACTCTATGCCTACACCAATTTTATAGAGATCACGCGCCATGATCGTGTATCACCGCATCGGACCAACGCCTTCATGACCCGCATCCAGGATCGCCGAGCCATCATCAACCGCCGCGCCATGGTGCGCGATCTGGCGGTGGCCTGTCACGCCAGCCACGATCCGCACGAGCGGCATGCCGAGATCCTCAAGGTGATCAAGGCGGCGCTGGCGCAAGGCGGCGGCGAGATCCGCCGGCGTTTCGAGAACCGCTCCATCGATGGCTTCGAGGCGATCCATTCGCGCTCCTTTCTCATCGACCAGATCGTGCGCTCCATTTACGACGTGGCGGTACGCGTCTCCGCACCGGCGGCGCTGCCGGGGCGGACGTCGGCCATATCGATTGCCGCCACCGGCGGCTACGGGCGCGGCGAACTGGCGCCGTTCTCCGATATCGATCTGATGTTCCTGGTCCCCAACCGGCGCAATGGTGCCGAAGAGCATACCATCGAGGGGATGCTCTACCTGTTGTGGGATGCGGGGCTCAAGGTCGGGCACGCCTCGCGCACCGTCGATGACTGCGTCCGCCTCGCCAGGGGCGACCTCACCATCCGCACCAGCTTGTTGGAAGCGCGCTGGCTGTGGGGCGACCAGGCCCTGTTCGACGCGTTCGAGAACCGCTTCTTCACCGATGTGGTCGAAGGTTCCGGCCGGGCCTTCGTCGAAACCAAGCTCGCCGAGCGCAACGCCCGCCACGAGCGCATGGGCGACAGCCGCTACGTGCTCGAACCCAACATCAAGGAGGGCAAGGGCGGCCTGCGCGATCTGCAGACCCTGTTCTGGCTGGCGAAATACCTGTACCGGGTCAAGGACATCGCCGAGCTCGTCGAGCAGGGCGTGTTCGCCGCCGCCGACATCCGCCAGTTCCGCAAGGCCCAGGATTTCCTGTGGACGGTGCGCTGCCATCTGCACTACGTCGCCGGCCGGCCGGAGGAGCGGCTCACCTTCAACGTCCAGGAGGAAATCGCAGATCGGCTCGGCTACAGCGATCGCGGCGGCATTCGCGGCGTCGAGCGGTTCATGAAGTACTACTTCCACATCACCAAGACGGTGGGGGATCTCACCCGCATCCTGTGCGCCGTCCTCGAAGAGGATCAAAAGAAGCCCCGGATCGGCTTCCGGCTGCCGTCGCTCACCTTGTTCCGGCGCACGCCGGCGGGCTTCCGCTTCGACGGCGACCGCCTGACCATCGAGGCAGCGGATGCCTTCGAAAAGGACCCGGTGAAGATCCTGCGCCTGTTCCACACCGCGCAACGCACCGGCCACGACATCCACCCGCGGGCACTGCGCCAGGTCCAGCAGAGTCTCGGCCTGATCAACACCGCGCTGCGCCAGGACACCGAGGCCAACCGGCTGTTCATGGACATGCTCACCGCCGAGATCGATCCCGAGCCGACGCTGAAGCGCCTGAACGAGGCCGGCGTGTTCGGACGCTTCATCCCCGACTTCGGCCGTGTCGTCTCGCAGATGCAGTACGACATGTACCATCACTTCACCGTCGACGAGCACTCGATCCACGCCATCGGCATCCTCGGCCGCATCGAGCGTGGCGAACTCGCCGCCCAGCATCCGACCGCGCACAAGGCCTTCGGGGAGATCCTGTCGCGCCGGGCGCTCTACCTCGCCGTGCTGCTGCACGACGTCGGCAAGGCGCGCGGCGGCGATCATTCGGAGGTTGGCGCCGAGATCGCGATGAAGCTGGCGCCGCGGCTGGGTCTCGACGAGTGGGAGACCGAGACCGTTTCCTGGCTGGTCCGCTATCACCTCCTGATGGCGCGCACCGCGTTCAAGCGCGATGTCGACGATCCGAAGAGCGTCACCGACTTCACCGATGTGGTCCAGTCGCCGGAACGTTTGCGCCTGCTCCTGATCCTGACCAACGCCGACATCACCGCCGTCGGCCCCACCGTCTGGAACGGCTGGAAGGAGGGGCTGCTCGCCGAGTTGTACTATCGCGCCCTCGAAGACATGGAGATGACGGCCGGCCAGCCGGCGCAACGGCGGATGACCCGGGTCGAGACCGCCAAGGCGAGGCTGCGCGAGCGCTTGCACGACTGGGACGAGGCCACGCTGGAAGCCCTGATCGCGCGCGGCTATCCCGACTATTGGCTCGCCTTCGATACCGACGAGCATATCCGCCATTTCCTGATGATGCGCGAGGCGGATCAACAGGGGGCGAACCTCATGATCCGGGCCGATCGCCACCCGAGCCGCGACGTCACCCGGCTGACGGTGTATGCGCCCGACCACGCCGGCCTGTTCGCCCGGCTTGCGGGTGCCATCGCGCTGTCGTCGGCATCCATCGTCGACGCCAAGATCATCACGCTCGCCAACTCGATGGCGCTCGACGTGCTGCACGTCCAGGGCATCGACGGCCAGCACATCGCCGACCCGGAGCGGCTCGCGCGGCTCGAACGGCGCATCAAGGACGCGATGACCTCGCGGATCAATCCCAGCCGCGAGCTCGACGCGGCGCGCAGGCGCGCCCTGCCCTCGCGCACCCGGGTGTTCAAGGTGCCGCCGCGCGTCCTGTTCGACAACAAGGCCAGCGTCACCCACACGGTGATCGAGGTCAACGGCCGCGACCGGCTGGGCTTCCTGCACGACGTCACCGCGGCGCTGACCGGCCTTGGCCTGCAGATCGCGAGCGCGCACATCTCGACCTACGGCCATCGCGTCGTCGACGTGTTCTACGTCAAGGACGCCTTCGGCCTGAAGATCGAGCAGCAGAAGCTCGACCGAATCGCAGAACAACTCCTGGAAGCCATCGCCGCACCGGAGCTGGCGGCGCCGGCGCCAACGGCGGCGCGCGCAGCCATCCCCGCCTGAGCCTCGCCATTCGCCTTCTTGTTGCCTCCCGAACCGTCTAGACAGGGCCGATGCGGCTCCTTCGCTCGATTGCCACCATTGGCGCGTTCACCGCGATCAGCCGGGTGCTCGGCTTCGTGCGCGACGTGCTGACGGCGGCACTCCTGGGTGCGGGGCCGGTGGCCGACGCCTTCTTCGTCTCCTTGCGCTTTCCCAACATGTTCCGCGCCCTGTTTGCCGAAGGCGCGTTTTCGGCGGCCTTCGTGCCGCTGTTCGTCGCCAGCAAGGAACAGGACGGGCTCGCCGCCGCCCAGCGCTTCGCCGAAGAGGCGCTGAGCGTGCTGCTGCTGGCGCTCCTCGTCTTCGTCGTCGGCATGCAGATCGCCATGCCGTACGCGATGTACGCGATCGCGCCGGGGTTCGCCGGCAGCGAGACCTTCGATTTCGCCGTCGTCTTCTCGCGGCTGACCTTTCCCTATCTGTTGTTCATCTCGTTGACCGCGCTGCAAGGCGGCATCCTGAACGCGCTCGGCCGCTTCGCGGCGCCGGCGGCCACCCCCATCATCCTCAATCTGTCGTTGATCACCGCGCTGCTGGGCACCGGCGCGCTGATGCCGACCATGGGCCACGCGCTGGCCTGGGGCGTGGTCGCCGCCGGCATCTTGCAGTTCCTGTGGCTGTTCGGGAGCTGCGGTGCCGCCGGCGTCTGGCTCGGCCTGCCGTGGCCGCGGCTCTCGGCGCCGGTCAAGCTCCTGTTGAAGCGCGCCTTGCCGGTTGCCTTCGGCGCCGGCGTCTATCAGGTCAACATCTTAGTCGACACCGTTTTGGCATCCACCCTGCCCCAGGGTTCGGTGTCGTACCTGTTCTATGCCGATCGCCTCAACCAGCTCCCCTACGGCATCATCGCCGCCGCGGTGGCGACCGCGCTGTTGCCGGTGCTTGCGCGCGAGGTCCGTTCCGGCGATCCGGCCCAGGCGCTCGCCAGCCAGAACCGGGCGCTCGAATTCGCGTTTCTCCTGATGCTGCCGGCGGCCACCGCGCTGATCGTGCTGGCCGAGCCGTTCATCGATGTGTTGTTCCGCCGCGGCGCCTTCGGCTTTGAGGCGGTCGGCGCGACGGCGGCCGCGCTCGCCGGCTACGCCAGCGGCCTGCCCGCCTATCTCCTGATCAAGGCGCTCACCCCCGGCTTCTACGCGCGCGAGGACACGGCGACGCCGGTCAAGATCGCCACGCTGAGCGCGGTGCTGCACGTCGCCTTGAGCATCGGCCTGATGATTCCCTTCGATCACGTCGGCATCGCGCTTTCGACCTCGCTCGCGGCGTGGTTCAATGCCGCGGCGCTCGCGCTCGTGCTCCACCGCCGCCGCCACTTCGTGCCTGATGCCAGACTCAAGCGCCGGCTGGCGCGCACGCTCCTCGCATCCGTCATCATGGCGGGTGCCCTCAAGGCGCTGTCGCTTGCCGTCTCGCCGATGCTAGCCGGCAGCCTCTCCGTGCGCATCGCCGCGATTGCCGTGATGATCACGGGCGGGCTCGCGGTGTTCGCGGCGGCGGCCTTCGTGCTCGGCGCCGTCACCACGCAGGACGTTCGCGCCTTCGCGCGCCGCCGCCCGACGTCCTGAGCGAAGGCCGGCTTGACCCCCCGCCCGACAGCGGCGATAACGCCGCCCTGCATTCCCGCCAGCATCCGTCACGCCAGCATCCGTCCCGCCAGCATCCGTCCCGCCAGCATCCGTCACGCCAGCATCCAACATAATAGAACGCCTTCATGAAACGCATCTTCTCGGGCATTCAGCCCACGGGCAGCCTGCATCTCGGCAACTACCTCGGCGCGATGCGCAACTGGGTCCGCCTGCAGGACGCGTACGAGTGCATCTACTGCGTCGTCGATCTGCACGCGATCACCGTCTGGCAGGACCCGGCCGAACTCGCGGCCAACACCCGGCGTGCCGCCGCGGCGATGATCGCGGCGGGCATCGATCCCGAAAAGAACGTCGTCTTCAATCAGAGCCGGGTCGCCGGCCATGCCCAGCTTGCCTGGGTGCTCAATTGCGTCGCCCGGCTCGGCTGGCTCAACCGGATGACCCAGTTCAAGGAGAAGGCGGGCAAGCACCGCGAGAACGCGTCGGTCGGCCTGTACGCCTACCCCAACCTGATGGCCGCCGACATCTTGCTGTACAAGGCCACCCACGTTCCCGTCGGCGAGGACCAGAAGCAGCACCTGGAGCTGACCCGCGACATCGCGCAGAAGTTCAACAACGACTTCAAGGTAGATGTCTTTCCCATTGTCGAGCCGTTGATTTTCGGCCCTGCGACCCGGGTGATGTCGCTGCGCGACGGCAGCAAGAAGATGAGCAAGTCCGATCCGTCCGACTATTCGCGCATCAACCTGACCGACGATGCCGACACCATCGCGCTGAAGATCCGCAAGGCGCGCACCGATGCCGAACCGCTGCCAGACAGCGTCGACGGCTTCGAAGGCCGGCCCGAGGCGGAGAACCTGCTGGGCCTCTATGCCGCGCTCGCCGATATCGAGATCGAGGCCGCCTGCCGGCAGTTCGGCGGCGCCCAGTTCTCCCGGTTCAAGGACACGCTCGCCGAGCTCGCCGTCGAGAAGCTCGCCCCGATCACCAACGAAATGAGCCGCCTCGAAGCCGATCCCGGCTATATCGACCGCATCTTGCACACGGGCGGCGAACGGGCCGAGGCCCTTGCCGCGCCGGTGCTGCGCGAGGTGTTCGCCGTCGTCGGCTTCCTCGCACCATGACCACGGCCGTCGCACCGATCGCCCCGGCCCCGGTTGATCTTGCCGGCCGCGCCGCCCATCTTGGGGAACAAGGAGCCACGGTCGGCCGAGGGAAACGGCAGCCGCCAAGAGGGATATGACCTGAGATGTTCATTCAAACCGAAGCCACGCCCAATCCCGCGACGCTGAAGTTCCTGCCCGGCCTGACGGTGATGCCGTCCGGAACCGCCAACTTCACCCGGCCCGACGATACCGGGCGCTCGCCGCTCGCCCGGCGGCTGTTCGAGATCGCGGGCGTGGCCGGCGTGTTCTTAGGCCAGGATTTCATCACGATCACCAAGCTCGCCGATCACGACTGGGCGGTGATCAAGCCGATGGTGTTGAGCGCGATCATGGACCACTTCACCGCCGGCGACGAGGTGATCAGCGCCGACGCGGCCGAAGGCGAGGATGTTGGCGGCGACGAGATCACCGCGCGGATCAAGGATCTGATCGAGACCCGCGTCCGCCCGGCCGTCGCCATGGACGGCGGCGACATCACCTTCGTCAGCTTCGAGGACGGCATCGTCTATCTGCACATGCAGGGCTCGTGCTCCGGCTGCCCGAGTTCGACGGCAACCTTGAAGCACGGCATCGAGAACATGCTGCGCTATTACGTGCCCGAGGTCGCCGAGGTTCGCCCGGTCGACTGGTAGCCGTCGACTGTGACAGGACGTCCAGACGACGAGACGGACGTCCCGCGCTCAGACGAAGCGCACCGACATCCCGCCATCGACGACGATCTCGGTGCCGGTGACGTACTTCGCTTCGTCCGAGGCGAGATAAAGCGTCGCGTACGCCGTGTCCCAGGCCTCGCCCATGTGCCCCATCGGGCACTGGCCGTCGCGCACGCGAATCAGGTTCGCGATGTCGCCGTCCTCACCGTAGACCGTGGTCAGCGCCTTGTGCACCAAAGGCGTGTTCATCAGCCCGGGCAGCACGCAGTTGGCGCGGATACCCTTGCGCGCGAACTGCACGGCGATGGAGCGGGTCATCGAGACCATCGCCCCCTTGCTGGCACCGTAGATGCCGTAGTTGACGCCACACCAGCCGAGCGCGGCGATGGACGCATTGTTGACGATGGCGCCGGCGCCTTGCGCCTCCATCACCGGCAGGACGTGGCGGCAGCTCAGATACACGCTCTTAAGATTGATCCCCATCAGCCGGTCCCACGCTTCTTCGTCAAGTTCGGCCGGTCCGCCGACCAGCGCGATGCCGACGTTATTGATGAGGACATCGATTCGCCCGAAGGCGGCGCGGCAGGCCGCCACCAACCCTTCCACGTCCCCGCCCCGGCTGACGTCGGCGACATGCCCGGCGAAGGTGCCGCCTTCTGCCGCAATCAGGCGGGCGGTTGCTTCCATCGCCGCCGCATCGCGATCGATGCCGAACACCTTGGCTCCCTCACGCGCGAACAGCACCGCGATCGCCTTGCCATTCCCCCAGCCCGGCCCGACCGAGCCCACGCCGGTGACGATCGCGACCTTGTCCTTGAGCCGGCCGCTCATGATGCACCCTCCTCCCCCAGCATCCGCCGCAATTCGGTCTTCAGCACCTTGCCGTAGTTGTTCTTGGGCAAAGCGCCCACGAAGCGATAGCGCTTCGGCCGCTTGAACCGCGCCAGCGTTTCGAGGCACCAGGCGTCGAGCGCATCCGGCGCCGGCGGCGGATCGGTGGCCGGCACGATGAACGCGACGACGGCCTCGCCCCAGTCGGCATCGGCACCGCCGATCACCGCGGCCTCGGCCACGCCCGGATGGCGCAGCAGCACCTCCTCGACCTCGCGCGGATAGATGTTGCTGCCGCCGGAGATGATCAGGTCCTTCGAGCGGTCCTTGAGCGTCAGGAAGCCGTCTTCATCGAGGGCGCCGACATCGCCGGTGTGCAGCCAGCCCCCGCGCAGCGCCGACAGCGTCGCCGCCTCGTCCCGCCAGTAGCCGCGCATCACCGTCTCGCCGCGCACCAGCACCTCGCCCGCCTCGCCCACCGGCAGCGGGCGGTCGCAGGCATCGGCGACCATCACCTCGACCACGGTTTGCGCGACGCCGACCGAGGCCAGCCGCTCTTCATAGCGCGGATGATCGCTGGCCGCATGGCAGGCCTTGCTCAACGCGGTGATCGTCATCGGGCTCTCGCCCTGGCCGTAGATCTGGGCGAGCCTGTTGCCGAGCACCGCCATCGCGCGTTTTAAGTCGGCGACGTACATCGGACCGCCGCCGTAGACGATGGTCTTGAGGTTATGGGTGTCGGCGGTACGGGCGGCCGGCGCCTCGACCAGGCGGCGGACCATGGTCGGCGCGGCGAACAGGCTCGCCCTCGGATATGCCGCGATCAGCGCGAAAATCTCGTCCGCATCGAAACCGCCGCTCTGCGGGATCACCTGGCAGGCGGCGGCGGCGACGTGCGGCAGGACGTACATGCCCGAGCCGTGGGAGAGCGGCGCCGGATGCAAGATGCAGTCGCCGGGGCCGATGCGATCGACGTCGATGAAGTAGCTGAGCGACATGGCCAGCAGATTGCGGTGGCTCAGCATCGCGCCCTTCGGCCGGCCGGTGGTGCCGCTGGTGTAGAACAGCCAGGCGAGGTCGTCGCCCGCGCACGGCCGCAGCGCGACGGGATCGGCGGCACCGAGCCGGGCGTAGCCGCCGCCGTCGACATCCACGATCGCGATCGGCGCATCGAGCGCGCCTGCCACGCCGTGGGCAAGGTCCGCCGAGGCCAGCACGACGGCGGCTTCGGCATGGCCGATGATGTAGGTGATCTCGCGCGGGTGCAGCTTGGCATTGATCGGCACCGCCACCAGTCCGGCGTGCCAGCAGGCGAACAGCGCTTCGATGTAGGCGGGTGTGTTGGTCATGACGAGGGCGACCCGCGCGCCGGGCGCCAGCGCGAAGCGCGCGCACAGGCCGCCCGCGAGCCGGGCCACCCGTTCGGCAAGCCGGCGGTAGTCGGCGATGACATCGCGACCGAGCGCGAGCGCCGGCCGGTCGCCGCAAGAGCGACCCGCCCGCGCCAGGAGAGTGGCGACGTTCATGGCGCTCGTCCCGGCATGGCACTCCCCTTTGCTCCCTGCTGCGTCGCGATTGTCCAGCATCGCTCCCGCGCAGCGTCCGTCAAGCCCCTTCCTCGGACGTAGTGTCCGGTCGCGGCCTACCCGCAGACCACCGTGCACCCCATGTTGATGGACGACCCGCCCCATGTTGATGGACAAGCTCAACGGGTCCGCCATCGCCGGCCCACCGCAACGCAATCGATCGGATGAGAGAAACCATGACGACGACGCTTGCCGATGCCACGCTCGACCAGCTCTTCCGCACCGCCCGCACGCACCACGGCTGGCTGGACCGCCCGGTGGCCGCAGATCTGCTGAAGGCCGCGTGGGATCTCGCCAAGATGGGCCCGACCAGCGCCAACTGCAGCCCGGCGCGCATCGTGTTCGTCGTCACGCCGGCCGGCAAAGACCGGCTCAAGCCCTGCCTCGCCGAGGGCAACGTCGCCAAGACGATGGCCGCGCCGGCAACCGCGATCATCGGCCACGACATGGCCTTCTACGAACAACTGCCGAAACTTTATCCGCACGCCGACGCCAAGTCCTGGTTCGTCGGGAATCAATCGCTGATCGAGGCCACCGCCTTTCGCAACGGCACGCTGCAGGGCGCTTACCTGATCCTGGCGGCGCGCGCGCTGGGGCTCGACTGCGGGCCGATGTCAGGCTTCGACAACGCCAAGGTTGACGCGGCCTTCTTCGCCGGCACCACGATCCGGTCCAACTTTCTGTGCAACATCGGCTACGGCGACCCGGCGCGGCTGTACCCGCGCGGGCCGCGGCTTGGCTTCGACGAGGCCTGCTCGATGGCTTGAGCGGCCCTACGCCATCAGACCCCGGGCTAGCACGCTGTCGGAAAGCACGGGATAGCGGCCGCGCGGCTGGAACAACTGATAGTGCCACCATTCGCGGCTGTAGAAATCGAAGCCCGCCGCCGTCATCAGGCCGAGCAGCAGGGCGCGGTGGCGCTGGGCATCGGTCGTGATGCTGGTATCCCCATGCCACGACAGCGGCCGCATGTCATCGAAGCCGGTGCCCATGTCGAGTTCGGCGCCGCTCGCGGCATCGATCAGCGTGAGATCGACCGCGGCGCCCATGCTGTGCGGCGAGCCGCGGCGCGGATCGGCGATGTAGACGGGGTCCGGCAGGTGTCGCCACAGAACCCACTGCGCTTCCGCCGGCCGAAAGGCATCGAGAATCTTCAAGCGCAGCCCCAAGGGTGCCGCCAGCGCCGCGGCGCGGCGCAGCAGCACATACGTATCTTCGTGCAGGTAGCAGGCGGCACGCCGGTAGACCGGCCGGCCGGTGAAGTTGGCGGCGGTCGCGTAGGCCAGCTCGATGGCCACGCCATCGGCTTCGGCGGTGATCTCGACGAGGCGCATGGCTCTCCACCTTGTTCGCTGGCTTGCAGCCGGTTCCCGGGTTCGCTGGCTTGCAGCCGGTTCCGGGTGGACACAGTGCCGCAAGGGCGTTAGCTGAGGCAATGCTCAAGGTGCTCGCCATCGATACCGCCGCCGGCGCCTGCTCGGTGGCCGCGATCGGCGCGGGCGCGCGCGTCGCCCGCAGCGTCGCCACCGAGCGCGGCCATGCCGAGATGCTGATGGGGCTGGTCCGCGACGCGCTCGACGAAGCGGGCTTCGGATTCGCGGCCCTCGATCTGGTCGCGGTCACCACCGGGCCCGGCTCGTTCACCGGCCTGCGCGTCGGCCTCGCGAGCGCGCGCGGAGTAGCCCTTGCCGCCGGACTGCCGTGCCTCGGCGTCACCACGCTCGAAGCGCTCGCGTGGTCCGCGCCCTGGCCGGGGGACGGATCGATACGACTGGCGGCGATCGATACCAAGCGCGGCACGCTCTACGCCCAGGCCTTCGCCGCACCGGAACAGCCCATCACCACGCCCGCGGTGATCGCGGCGCACGCGCTCTCTGCGTATGTCGCTGGCGGGCATCTCTCGGTGATTGGCGACGGCGCCGAAGCGGCGGCCGCCGGGTTACGTGCCGCCGGGCGTACACTCGTCATCGAGCCCGTGCGCTTCCCCTGCCCCTTGGCCCTGGCCGACCTCGCCGTCCGGCGCTGGACGACGGGCATTCGGCCGCACGGCGGGCCTGCACCGTTCTACCTGCAGGCCCCCGTCATCGGCACTCCCGCGGGGCAGGCGCCGTGAGCGCCCCCCGCATCGTGGAACTCGGGCCGGACGCGGCCGCGGCGATGGCGGCGCTGCACCGGCAGTGCTTCGCCGAGCCCTGGGACGAAGACGCCTTTTGCGCGCTTCTGTTCGCGCCGCGGACCGCCGCCTATGGCGTCATCGGCGCGCCCGATCTCGCCGCGCTGGCGCTGTGGCGGTGCGCGGCCGACGAGGCGGAGGTGCTCACCATCGCCGTCACCCCGCAGCATCGCCGCCGGCGGCTGGCCAACCGGCTCCTGGCGGCGGTCTCGACGGCCGCGCACGGCCAGGGCGCGAACTGCCTGTTCTGCGAGGTCGCCGAGGACAACGCGCCGGCGCGTGCCCTCTATGCGCAGCTCGATTTCGCGATCGTCGGTCGCCGCCCGGCCTACTACGGGCGCGAAGACGGCCCGGCAATCGATGCACTGATCGTCCGCCGGGCCCTGGCCTGAGCGCGGGGGCGTTACGCTCAGGCCTTGCGCACGCGCAAGCGGTGCGGGCCGGCCGGGCCGGCGCGGGCATCTTCCGGCTCCAGGGACAAGACGGCATGGCCCTGCAGGCTGAGCGCGCGCGGCACGCTGGCCAGCGGCTCGATGCCGCGCAGCCGGATTTCGGCAACGTCGCCCGAGCGCATCCGCTCAAGCAGCAGCTTGGCGCGAACAAAAGTGAGCGGGCATATATCGGCAGTGATATCGATGTAAACAACGTCGGCATTATCCAGCGTTTTTTTGTCACTATTGCTCATGGACGCGGCTTGCTTCTTCGGAAACTACTCACTATATAGGCGTGCCAGGATGGAAAGTGCAGGAAAGAAAGCGCGATGAACGATCGAGGTGATTTTACTGAACTGCTTGAGCTGACGACGGAAATCGTTGCCGCTCATGTCGGCAACAACCCGGTGCCGGCGGCGGACCTGCCCAGCCTGATCCAGGAAATATACAGGACGCTGGCTTCTGTCGGCACGTCGGAGGTGGTTACCGAAAAACCGAAACCAGCAGTGCCAATCAAACGATCCGTTTTTCCAGACTACATTATCTGTCTGGAGGACGGCAAGAAGCTGAAAATGCTGAAACGACACCTCAAGACCGCCTACAACATGACACCCGAGGAGTATCGCGACCGTTGGGGGCTGTCGGCGGACTATCCGATGGTTGCGCCCAACTATGCAGAGCGGCGCAGCAATCTCGCCAAGGAAATCGGGCTGGGCACCGCGCGCCGGGGCCGAATCCGCCGGGCCGGATAGGCAGAGCCGGATAGAACGTGCAGCACCGGTGCGGGCGGGATATGATTTGAGCGGGTCATCCGCATGATCCGCTGGCCATGAAGGCGCGCATCGTAACGAAGGGCGACTAACGAAGGGCGATTCCGGCGCCGCACCTGCCGCAAGGACAGGCGAAAAGGGAGGGAGGTGCCGGTCAACTGGGAGGAGCCATGCCACCTCTGTCGCGCATTGAGGAGTTGTGCCTGGCCAAGGGGATGAAGATGACCGGCCAGCGCCGGATCATCGCCCGCGTGCTTTCCGAGGCGACCGATCATCCCGATGTCGAGGAAGTTTACCGGCGCGCCGCCGAAATCGATCCGCACATCAGTATCGCCACCGTCTACCGCACGGTCCGTTTGTTCGAAGAAGCGAGCATCCTTGAGCGTCACGACTTCGGCGATGGCCGCTCCCGCTACGAAGAGGTCGGCGCCGAGCATCATGACCATCTGATCGACATCCAGACCAACCGTGTCATCGAGTTCCGCAGCCCGGAAATCGAGGCGCTACAGCGACAGATCGCCGAGCGCTATGGCTACCGCCTCGTCGGCCATCGCCTCGAACTGTTCGGCGTGCCCTTCGAGCAGAAACCCGAGGAGAGCACCTGACCGCCCGGCCCGGCAGGAGCGATGGCGCGCGCTCTGCCCCTGATGGGTGGCTTGACAGCGGCGGGCGGCTTGCTAGGTTGCCGTTGGTCCCCTTGGCAACCGGGCGGCAGGGAGTGTGCCAGCGGGTTTCGCATCACGGAGCGGGCTGGCGGATGCGGCGGTAGGATTGGTCAAGAAGCTTTATATTGAAACCTACGGCTGCCAGATGAACGTCTATGATTCCGCCCGCATGGCGGATCTGCTGGCGCCTTTGGGCTACGAGCCGACCGAACACGCGCGCGACGCCGATCTGGTCATCCTCAATACCTGCCATATCCGCGAAAAAGCCGCGGAGAAGGTGTATTCCACCCTCGGCCGGTTGAACGCGGACAAGCGAACCGCGCCGGCCGGAACCCGCGCCCCCCTGTTTGCCGTCGCCGGCTGCGTGGCGCAGGCCGAAGGCGCAGAGGTGTTCCGGCGCGCGGCTTGCGTCGATATCGTCGTCGGTCCGCAGGCGTACCACCGTCTGCCGGAGCTGGTGACCCGTGCCCTGCACGCGAGGGGCGAGGTGCTCGCCACCGACTTCCCCGTCGAGCCGAAATTCGACCACCTCGGCGAGGCGCGGGCGACGACCACCCCCGGCAGCGCCTTCCTCACCATCCAGGAGGGATGCGATCGCTTCTGCACCTTCTGCGTGGTGCCGTACACGCGCGGGCTCGAATATTCGCGCCCCGTCACCGATGTCCTGGCCGAAGCCCGCCGCTTCGCCGCGCTGGGGGCGAAAGAGATCACGCTTCTCGGCCAGAACGTCAACGCCTACCACGGCGCCGGCCCCGACGGCCGCGACTGGAGGCTGGGCCGTCTGATCGAGGCGATCGCCAGCATCCCCGGCATCGCGCGCATCCGCTACACCACCTCGCATCCCATCGACGTCGACGACACGCTGATCGCCGCACACCGTGACATTCCGGCGCTGATGCCATTCCTGCACTTGCCGGTGCAGTCGGGGTCCGACCGGGTGCTGACGGCGATGAACCGCCGGCATACCGCCGATCAGTATCTGCGCCTGGTCGAGCGGCTGCGGGCGGCACGTCCCGATCTGGCGCTCGGCTCCGATTTCATCGTCGGCTTCCCCGGCGAGACCGACGAGGACTTCCGCCAAACGCTGCGCCTGGTCGAGCACGTCGGCTTCGCCCAGGCCTATTCCTTTCAATACAGCCCGCGGCCCGGCACTCCCGCGGCCGCCGCGCCGCAAGTGGCGGACACCGTCAAGCGCGCGCGGTTGGCGACCCTGCAGGCGCTGTTGGCGGCGCAGCAGCGTGCCTTCAACGCGTCCTGCCTCGATGCCCGCTTCGATGTCCTGTTCGACCGAACGGGCCGGCGCGACGGCCAGATCGCGGGGCGCAGCCCCTACATGCAGGCGGTCTTCGCCGACGGCCCGCGCGCCTTCCTGGGTGAGATCAAGCCGGTACGCATCGGCGCTTGCGGTGCCAGCAGCCTGTCGGCGGTGCTGGTCCACGAGGCGGTCGCGTGAGGCGACAGGAGCCGGACGCCGCGACATCCGCCGCCGGCAGCCTGCAGCGCGCGTTTCCGGACAACCGGCTGGTCGCGCAACTGGTCGGTCCCCACCACGAGAACCTGGCGCGCATCGAGCAGTCCCTCGACGTCACCATCCACGCCCGCGGCAACCACATCACCATCGAAGGCGGCGACCAGGAGGTCGCCGCAGCGGCAGGCGTGCTCGATCGCCTTTATCGCAGCCTCGCCGACGGCCGCCCGCTGGCGCCGCATGCAATCGACGATCTGTTGCGCATCACCGCCAACGGCGGCGATCCCGACGCCGCCGCGGTCAACATCAACATCCGCCAACGCTCCGTCGCCACCCGCTCGCCAACGCAGGCCGCCTACGTGCAGGCCATCGACCGGCACGACCTCGTCTTCGGGCTCGGCCCGGCCGGCACCGGCAAGACCTATCTTGCCGTCGCCAAGGCGGTGGAGCGGCTGGTTCACGGCGCGGTCGACCGCATCATCTTGTCGCGGCCGGCGGTCGAGGCCGGCGAGCAACTGGGCTTCCTGCCCGGCAACATGCGCGAGAAGGTCGACCCGTACCTGCGCCCCCTGTACGACGCGCTTTACGACATGCTGCCGGCCCCGCAGGTGATCAAGCGCCTGGAGAGCGGCGAGATCGAGGTCGCGCCGCTGGCATTCATGCGCGGGCGCACGCTTGCCAATGCCTTCGTCATTCTCGACGAGGCGCAGAACACGACGGCCGTGCAGATGAAAATGTTCCTGACGCGGCTCGGCGACAACGCGCGCATGGTAGTCACCGGCGATTTGAGCCAGGTCGATCTGCCCAAGGGAACGCGCTCCGGCCTGCGCCACGCCCTCGATGTCCTCGATGGCGTCGACGGGATCGCCTTCGTCCACTTCACCGACGCCGACGTCGTCCGCCATCCGCTGGTCAGCCGCATCGTGCGGGCTTACGAGCGGGCCGAGGAGCGGATGAAGCTGGGAGCCGAGTATGCCAACGAACGCGGCGAGCAGCGGCGAAGACAGCCTTGAGGTCGAGGTGATCGTACGCGACGACGCCTGGCGTGCGGCCATCCCACGAATCGAGGAGCGCTGCGCCGCCTGGGCGCGCCGGGCGTTCGTCCTCGCTCGCGACGATCCGGCCATGGTCGCGGAGACGGCGATCGTCCTCGCCGACGACGCCCTGCTCGCGTCGCTCAACCATGAATACCGCGGCATCGCCGGCCCCACCAACGTCTTGTCGTTTCCGGCCGGCGACGGACCGGCGGCGCTTCCTGCCGGCACCCCCAAAGCGCTGGGAGATGTCATCATCGCCTACGAGACGGTGTGCGCCGAGGCCGACCATCTGAACAGGGCCTTGAGCGACCACTTATGCCATCTCGTCGTGCATGGTATTTTGCATCTCTTGGGCTATGATCATAAGAGCGCAGCGGAGGCGGAGGCCATGGAGCGCCGGGAAACCAGGACGCTCGCGCTGTTTGGTATTGCCGACCCCTACGCCAACGACGACGACAGTGAAGGATGACGCGCAACCCGTCCGCAGAACTCGCCGAAGACCGCGGTGACAGTACGACGCCCCGTGCGGGCGGGGCGACCACGGAGCCGGGACACGGGCGGTGGCTCACGGGCGTGCTGCGCCGGATCGGTCTGGCCCGCCGCGCCGAAGCCGGTGGCCGCGGGACGCTGGGCGAATTGATCGAAGCCGGGGACGAGCGGGAAACGGTGCTGGGCGAGGACGAGCGGGTGCTGGTTTCCAACATCCTCAAGGTGCGGCATAGCTGCGCCGAGGACGTCATGGTGCCGCGCGCCGACATCGTCGCCATCGAGGCCCAGGCCTCGCTCGCCGAGGTCATCGCGCTGATCACCAAGAGCGGCCACTCCCGGATTCCGGTCTACCGCGAGACCCTCGACGATGTCATCGGCATGGTGCACATCAAGGACATCGTGGCGTGGCGCGGCAACGACGCCGATTTCCAGCTCGCCAAGCTGGTCCGCCGCGTCCTGTTCGTGGCACCGTCGATGGAAATCCTGCAACTGCTCTTGGAGATGCGCGCCAAACGCTCGCACATGGCGCTGGTGGTCGACGAGTACGGCGGCATCGACGGCCTGTTGACCATCGAGGACGTCGTCGAGGAGATCGTGGGCGACATCGCCGACGAGCACGAGAAGGTGGTGGAACCGCGGGTGACGCCACGGCCCGACGGCAGCCTCGATGCCGATGCCCGCGCCGACGTCGAGGTCATCGATGTGCAATTCGGGAACATCCTGAGCGAGGAAGAGCGCGACGAGGTCGATACGGTGGGCGGGCTGGTCGTCTCGCTCGCCGGCCGGGTTCCCGCCCGCGGCGAAATCATCGCCCATCCCGAGGGCATCGAATTCGAGGTGCTCGACGCCGATCTGCGCAGAATCAAGCGCGTGCGCGTGCGTCGGGCGACGATGCGACAGCCGGCGGGCACGGTGGACCGGCCCACCGGAACCGATTCGTGACCCCCGGGATCGCCGTCGCCCGCGTCGGCGACGCCGGTGATGCCCGCAAGCGACCGCTCTGGCCGGCGTTGACCCGGCTGTGGGCGATGGCGGTCGGACTCTGCGGCTGGCGGCGGATCGTGGCGGCGGTGCTCCTCGGCGCGCTCGCCGTGCTGGCGCTGCCGCCGTTGTACATCGTTCCGGCGCTGATCCCGGCCTTTGTCGGCCTGTTATGGCTGTTGCAGGGGACGAGCGGCATCGCCGCCCGTGCCGGCGTCGGTTTCGCCTTCGGGATGGGCTATTTCACCGCCGGCCTGTACTGGGTCGCCAATGCGCTCCTGACGCGACCGGAGCAGTTCGGCTGGCTGGCGCCGCTGGCGCCGGTCGGCCTCGCCCTGATCCTCGCCCCGTTCTTCATTCCGCCGGCACTCGCCACCCGGCTGGCGCCGGCGGGCGGCATCGGCCAGGTCATCGTGTTCGCCGCGGCCTGGACGCTCTGCGAATGGTTGCGCAGCTTCGTCTTCACCGGCTTTCCCTGGAACCTCGTCGGCAGCGTCTGGTGCTTCGCGCCCGCGATGCTGCAACTGGCAGCAGTGCTCGGCGTCTACGGTCTGAGCCTGGTGACGGTGGCGGCCGCGGGCATGCCCGCGGTGCTGGCCGGCCCTTCGGTGCCGCCGCGCCCGGCCCGGCTTGCCGTGCTCGCAACCCTCATGCTCCTCGCACTGTGCGCCGGCGGCGGTACGCTGCGCCTGTGGCTTGCGGGCGAAACGGCAATGGTCGAGGGCGTGCACCTGCGTCTGGTGCAACCCGACATCGCGCCCACCATCAAGTGGCGGCGCGATCTGGTCGATACCCATCTGGCCGAGCAGGCGATGCTGAGCACCGAGGAAACGGCGCAGGCACCGACCCACGTGCTGTGGTCCGAGGCGGCGGCGCCACTGTTCCTCAACGAGGATCCGGCACGGCTGGCCGTCGTCGCGGCGGCCACCCCCACCGACGGCCTGACCCTCCTCGGCACGCTGCGGCGCACACCCGACGATCGGCCGTTTCAGATCTGGAACAGCCTCGACGTCATCGATGCCAAGGGCACGGTGATCGCCACCTACGACAAGGCGCATCTCGTTCCGTTCGGCGAATACATGCCGCTGCGCTCCGTGCTCGGCATCGGCAATTTCACCATGGGGTTCGTCGACTTCTCGGCCGGCCCCGGCCCGCGCACCCTCTCGCTGCCGGGCCTGCCCGCCGTCAGTCCGCTGATCTGCTATGAGGCGATCTTTCCCGGCCAGGTCGTCGATCGCGCGCACCGCCCGGCGTGGCTTCTCAACCTGACCAACGATGGTTGGTACGGCATCTCGTCGGGACCGTACCAGCACCTCGCCGCGGCGCAGATGCGCACGGTGGAGGAAGGCCTGCCGCTGGTGCGCGTCGCCAACACCGGCGTCTCGGCGATCATCGATGGCTACGGCCGCATCGTCACCCACCTGGCCTTGGGCGCCCGCGGTGTCCTCGACGGACCATTGCCAAAACCGGTAGAAACCCTTACGCCATATTCGCGCGTTGGGAACGCCGGTATCGTCGCGCTGGGGTTGGTCCTGATGCTCGCTCCGATCGTACGACGGCCGCGGTTTCCTCGCTTGGGGCAGTGGCGCCCAAGATAACATGTAAAACGCGAACAAATGTTGCGGGATCGTCCAAAATTTGCATAATAGTCCTTAAGGCGTCTGCTCGTGCGAGTTTGCGTGCGAGCATCAAGTGCGCTCGCGGATTCAACGGCGCCGCACCTTCGCAAGGCGTTGATGAGAAGAAAAGAACATGACAGAAACACGCAATGTAGGGAGACGCAGAGGGCGGGGCGGAATTCCTTTGGGTGACACCGAAGGACTGGCGCCTGGAATCCCCAACCCGATCGACGTTCACGTCGGCAGCCGGGTGCGTCTTCGCCGCACCCTCCTCGGCTTGAGCCAGGAGAAACTCGGCGAGGCGGTCGGACTGACCTTCCAGCAGATCCAGAAGTATGAGCGCGGCGCCAACCGGATCGGCGCGTCGCGGTTGTATGAATTCAGCCGCATCCTCGACGTGCCGGTATCGTTCTTCTTCGACGACATGAGCGAACGCTTCAAAGGTCCGGAACCGCTCTCCACCGGCGGCTTCGCCGATCAGCCGCAACCATCGCTTGAGCCCGATCCGTTGACCCGGCGCGAAACGCTGGAACTGGTGCGGGCCTATTACCGCATCCACGATCCCCAGGTGCGCAAGCGCCTGTTCGAACTCACCAAGTCGCTCGGCATCGCCGAGGAGAGCGAGCCCCCGCGCGAGGGCTGAGAGCGCCCGGGGGTTCCCTCCCCTCGCTACCCCCTTGACGACAACGGACGCGCTTGCCAGAACACGGGATTGCCGTGGTTTCCCCTCCACGAAAGGGGGCGCTGTAACGGTACGGTGCCGGGGACCGCGGTTGTGCTCGGAGAGCATGGTCTTGCTCGATCTCGTTTTCCGCTGATCCAGGCTTAAGCGTACCCTGCAAGGTCCGCCCCTTCGCCGCACGACGTGCGAGGGGCGTATTCTGTCACCGAGGCGCGTGGTCCTGCGCACCATCTGTCGATCCCCATGACACGAGGTACCGATCCGTGTGGAAGAAAGACTTCGTCTTTACCAGTGAGTCCGTCTCGGAGGGACACCCCGACAAGGTCTGCGATCGCATCTCGGACGCGATCGTCGATGCCTTTCTCACCGAGGACCCGACGGCGCGGGTCGCGGTCGAGACGCTGTGCACCACCAATTTCGTCGTCATCGCGGGCGAGGTGCGCGGTCCTGAGTCTCTGACCAAGGCCCGCCTTGAAGAGGTGGCGCGGGCCTGCATCCGCGACATCGGCTACGAGCAGGCCGGCTTCCACTGGAAGAATGCCGACGTCGTCATGCGCGTGCACCAGCAGTCGCAGGATATCGCACAAGGGGTCGACGCCGCCGGCAACAAGGACGAGGGCGCGGGCGACCAGGGCATCATGTTCGGCTACGCCTGCCGCGAGACCGACGTGCTGATGCCGGCACCGATCTACTACGCGCACAACATCCTGCGCTCGCTCGCCGAGGCGCGCCATTCCGGCGCCGCGCCGGGTCTGGAGCCCGACGCCAAGAGCCAGGTCACGCTGCGCTACGTCGACGGCAAGCCGGTCGGCGCCACCGCCATCGTGGTCTCAACCCAGCATGCCGCCGACCTCACCGCCGATGACGTGCGTGAGATCGTCCGTCCGCACGTGATCAACACGCTGCCCAAGGGATGGATGTGCGACGACCGGCAGTTCTACGTCAATCCCACCGGCCGCTTCGTCGTCGGCGGTCCCGACGGCGACACCGGGCTGACCGGCCGCAAGATCATCGTCGATACCTACGGCGGCGCGGCACCGCACGGCGGCGGCGCCTTTTCGGGCAAGGACCCGACCAAGGTCGACCGTTCGGCGGCCTATGCCGCCCGCTACCTCGCCAAGAACGTCGTCGCCGCCGGCCTCGCCGATCGCTGCACCATCCAGCTTGCCTACGCGATCGGCGTCTCGCACCCGTTGTCGGTGTACGTCGATCTGCACAACACCGGCTCGGTCAACGAGGATCAGCTCTCTCGCGTCCTGCAAAACGTGATGGACCTGTCGCCGCGCGGCATCCGCGAGCACCTGCAGCTCAACCGGCCGATCTACGCGCGCTCCGCGGCCTACGGACACTTCGGCCGAGCGCCCGAACCCGACGGCGGCTTTTCGTGGGAGAAGACCGATCTCGACGACGATCTGAAGGCGGCGTTTCCTGCCGGCTGAGCCGGCCCCCCAGCCGGCCCGACGACCGGACGACCTCGTCCGTTCGTTTGGCCGGCGCCGCGGACGCACGCTGCGGCCGGAGCGCGCGCGGCTGGTTGCGACGCTGCTGCCCCGCCTCGCGATCGCCGTGCCGGCCACGACGGAGCCAGGCGGCGTCATCGATCCGCGCACACTGTTCGAACGCGCGGTCGATGCGGTCTGGCTCGAAGTCGGCTTCGGCGCCGGCGAGCACCTCGCCGGCCAGGCGACGGCCCACCCCACGGTCGGGCTGATCGGCTGCGAGCCATACCTCAACGGCGTCGCCGCGCTGCTGGCGCGCATCGAAACCGCGGAAATCACCAACGTGCGCATCTTCGCCGACGATGCGCGGCGGCTGCTGCCGGCGCTCAGGGAGGCATCGCTCGGTCGTGTCTTCGTGTTGTTCGCCGATCCGTGGCCGAAGCGCCGCCACCGGCGCCGGCGCTTCTTTTCCGCAGACACCCTCGACGCGCTCGCCCGCCTCCTGCGCCCGGGCGGCGATCTGGTGTTCGCCTCGGACAACGCCGATTACGTCCGACAGGTCCTGGCGCTCTGCGTGCATCACCAGGCGTTTGCCTGGCCGGCCCGCACCCCCGCCTGCTGGCGGATGCCGGCGCACGGCTGGATCGAGACACGCTACGAAGCCAAAGCCAAGCGCGCCGGTGCGCGCTGCTATTACCTTCGCTTTGTTAGGCGACTTTCTTAGGCGTACGCACGCCGAAGCGGGCCGGAGCGCACGAAAAGCCCCTTGTGTGCACGGGTGCTGCGGATATATACGCTTTGACGGGGCGCCTTTTGCATTTCACAGCTCGATGGACTGTTCCCGGGCGCGTCACCGGGAGGGACATGGGGGTGGGCCACCGGCTCACCTTTTTTTGTTCGGGGGCAGGTTGAGTCGCCAGCGAATCGACGAAAGGCGCACGCAAGAACAGGTGTGGTGCGATGGAGTTGAACGGCCGCATCGCCGACCTGATCCGGCCGAGCGTGGAAGCATTGGGCTTCGAGATCGTCCGGGTTCAGGTCATCGGCCGGCAAAGGATACGCGTCCAGGTCATGATCGAGCGCCTTGATCAAAGCCCGATGACCGTCGACGATTGTGCCCGGGTGAGCCGGGCGGTGTCGGCGCTGCTCGACGTCGAGGATCCGGTTCCCGGCGCCTATACGCTCGAGGTCAGCTCGCCCGGCATCGATCGACCGCTGGTCCGCTTGAACGACTTCGCGCGTTTCGCCGGCCGCGCCGCCCGAATCGAGCTCAGCCGGCTGGTCGATGGCCGCAGGCGCTACCAGGGCCGGCTGATCGGCATCGAGGGCGATCGGGTGTGCATCGAGGCCGATGGCGCGGAGGTGCGCGTCGCGTTCGCCGACATCGCCCGCGCCAAGCTGCTGTTGAGCGATGCCCTGCCGGCCAGCGGCGCGTGAGCAAAGGAACGAGGAAGCAGCGGAGTGGCAATGGCTCGAAACGCCGCAGACATCAGCGCAGTGCACGCCCGGCCGGAGCTGCTCCAGATCGCGGAGACGGTGGCGCGCGATAAGAACATCGATCGCGACCAGGTGCTGGAGGCGATGGAGCAGGCGATCCAGAAGGCCGGCCGCTCCAAGTACGGCCACGACCACGACATCCGCGCCCACATCGACCGCACGTCCGGAGAGATTTCGCTGGCCCGCCACCGCGAGGTGGTCGAGACGGTCACCGAGGAGGCGATCCAGATCGATCTCGACGCGGCGCAGGCGCGGCAGCCGCAGTTGGCGGTGGGCGACTTTCTGATCGAGCCGCTGCCCCCCATCGATTTCGGTCGCATCGCCGCGCAGACCGCCAAGCAGGTCATCGTGCACAAGGTGCGCGAGGCCGAGCGGCGCCGTCAGTACGACGAATACAAGGATCGCATCGCCGACGTCGTCAACGGGCTGGTCAAGCGCGTCGAATTCGGCAACGTCATCGTCGATCTCGGGCGGGCGGAAGCCCTGCTGCGCCGGGAGGAGACGATTCCGCGCGAGCATTTCAACGTCGGCGACCGCGTGCGCGCCTATATCATGGACGTACGGGAGGAGCCGCGCGGCCCACAGGTCTTCCTCTCGCGCAGCCACCCGCAGTTCATGGCCAAGCTGTTCGCCCAAGAGGTGCCGGAAATCTACGAGGGCATCATCCAGATCAAGGCGGTCGCCCGCGACCCCGGCTCGCGCGCCAAGCTCGCGGTGCACTCCAGGGATTCCGGGATCGATCCGGTCGGCCCCTGCATCGGCATGCGCGGCTCAAGGGTGCAGGCCGTGGTCGGCGAGCTGCAGGGCGAGAAGATCGACATCATCCAGTGGTCGGGCGACCCGGCCACCTTCATCGTCAATGCGCTGGCGCCGGCCGAGGTCGCCAAAGTGGTGCTCGACGAGGAGAGCAACCGCATCGAAGTCGTGGTGCCGGACGAGCAGCTCAGCCTCGCCATCGGCCGGCGCGGCCAGAACGTCAAGCTCGCCTCGCAGCTCACCGGCTGGGACATCGACATCCTGACCGAGGAAGAGGAATCGCAGCGGCGCACCCAGGAGTTCCGCGCGCGCTCGCAGACCTTCATCGACGCGCTCAACATCGACGACGTCATCGCCCACCTTCTGGTGACCGAGGGTTTCACCTCGATCGAGGACGTCGCATTCGTGCCGATCGAGGAACTGGCCGAGATCGAGAGCCTGGACACCGATCTCGCCACCGAACTGCGCACCCGCGCCCAGACCTATCTCGCCGCCCGTGATGTCGAGCTTGAGCAGAAGCGCATTGATCTCGGCGTCAGCAACGAGATCGCGGCGCTTGCGGGATTGCGACCAACGATCCTCGCCGCGCTCGGCGAGCAGGGCGTCAAAACGCTGGACGATCTGGCGGATTTGTCGACCGACGAGCTCCTGGAGATCGCGCCCGCAGGCTCGCTCACCGAGGAGAAGGCCATCGAGATCATCATGGCGGCCCGCCAGCATTGGTTCGAGGACGCAGCATCGGGCGAATCGCCGGCCACGACCGGCGATCGGGACGAGGACGCATAAGGAGGACGATGGCCGCCAAGGCATCCGAACACGCAACCCCGGGCACAGGCTCGCTGCGGCGCTGTCTGGCGTCGGCGACAAAGAGAGAGACCGCGGCGCTGGTCCGCTTCGTCGTTGGCCCCGACGGCGTGCTGGTCCCGGACGTCGGCGGCCGGCTGCCCGGACGGGGGCTGTGGCTGAGTGCGGATGCAGGCGCGCTTGAGCGCGCCAGCCGCAAGGGTCTGTTCGCCCGCGCGCTCAAGATGCCGGTGCGGCTGCCCGCCGACCTCAAGGGCGAGGTCGAGCGGCAACTGGTGCGGCGTTGCCTCGATCTCGTCTCCTTCGCACGACGTTCGGGCGAGGCGGTCTGTGGCCTCGATCGCACCAACGCGTGGCTCGCCAGCGGCAAGGCCGCTATTGTCTGCACGGCCCGCGATGCGGGTGCCGGCAGCACGACCGGGCGCGCCGCTTCGACGGAACCGGGGGGCGGTCCCGCCCATCTCGACGTTCTGACGGCGGACGAGCTGGGCGCCGTCTTCGGGCGCGCGCGGGTGGCACACGCGGCGGTCGCGCGCGGCCGGCTGGCGGAGCGGATCGGCATCGAGGCACGGCGGCTGGCCGGCTTCCGGCGGCCCGCCAATGCACATGGGAACACGACAGAAGGCGAGGCCAACCTCGTCTCGACGGGAAGACAATGACCGAGACCGACGAGAAACAGACAAGGTCCTCAGCATCAGGCCGGCCCGGGCGGCTCGAGCTGAAGAAGACGGTGGAAACCGGCCAGGTCCGCCAGAGTTTTTCGCACGGCCGCTCCAAGATGGTCACGGTCGAGGTGCGCAAGAAGCGCACCTTCGCCCCGGACTCGCGCGGACGCATGTCCGAAGTACGCCGCGATCTGGAGCGGGACGGCGGCCGCGGCCGCGGCGATGGCGCGCAACGCGACGCCGCCGCCGTCGGCCTGACCAACGCCGAGCGGGCGACGCGCGCCCGCGTGCTGGAAGAGGCCCGCCGCATCGAAGAGGAGCGGCAGCTGCTGCCGCCTGCCGTTGCCGTCGAGCCACTCCTGGCGACGGAGACCGAGGGCACCGAGGAGATCACCGCGGCGCCGGTCGAGGAAATCCCGGCCGCGCCCGAGGTGGCCGCCGAGGCGGAACCGGGCGAGGTGCCGCCGCCGGACACCGGTCCGCAGCCGGATGAGGCGGGCATGGCCGTAGCCGAGGTCGTCCCGGCGCCGGCGCCGGCAGAGGCGGCTCCGGCCGAGGCCGCCGCCGAAGCCAAGGCGCCCGCGACCGCCACGCCGACACCCCGCCCGGCGGCCGACGCAACGGCACGCCCGGCGGCGGCCAAGCCACCGCTTCCGGCCGCCAAGCTCAAGGGCGCCGGCGCCGAGGAAGAGGAAGCCGCGGGTCCGCGTGGGCGGCTGCGGCGGCCGGGCCGCGCCGACGCCAAGCGCCACGACGATGCCGGCGCACGGGCCGAGCAGGTCCGGCGCGGCGCCCGCATCAGCGTGACCGACGCCCTCGAAGACAGCGTCGAGCGCACCCGCAGCCTCGCGTCCGTCCGGCGGGCCCGCCAGAAGGAACGGCTGAAGCAGTTGGGCGCCCAAGATGCGCCGCAGAAGGTGATCCGCGACGTGATTATCCCGGAGACCATCTCCGTTCAGGAACTCGCCAACCGCATGGCCGAGCGCAGCACCGATGTCATCAAGGCGCTGATGAGGATGGGCGTGATGGCGACCATCAACCACGTCATCGACGCCGACACCGCCGAGCTGATCGCCACCGAATTCGGGCACCACTGCAAGCGGGTCAGCGAGGCCGACATCGAAGAGGGCCTGCAGGGCGAACTCGACGCCGAAGGCCAGCTTCTCCCCCGCCCGCCCGTGGTCACGGTGATGGGGCACGTCGACCACGGCAAGACCTCCCTGCTCGATGCCCTGCGCAAGACGGACGTCGCCGCGCACGAGGCGGGCGGCATCACCCAGCACATCGGCGCCTATCAGGTCGCGCTCGCCGGTGGTGGCAAGATCACCTTCATCGATACGCCGGGCCACGAGGCGTTCACGCAGATGCGCGCCCGCGGCGCCAAGGTCACCGACATCGTCGTCCTCGTCGTCGCCGCCGACGACGGCGTCATGCCGCAGACCATCGAGGCGATCGCGCACGCCAAGGCGGCCGAGGTGCCGCTGATCGTCGCCATCAACAAGATCGATCGCCCCGACGCCGACGCCAAACGCGTGCGCACCGAGCTGCTGCAGCACAGCGTGTTCGTCGAGGACATGGGTGGTGACACGCTGAGCGTCGAGGTTTCGGCCAAGACCGGCGCCAATCTCGACAAGCTGGTCGATGCCATCCTGCTCCAGGCGGAACTGTTGGATCTGCGCGCCAATCCCGACCGGCCGGCGCAGGGCATCGTCGTCGAATCCAAGATGGAGCGCGGCCGCGGCGCGGTCGCCACCGTGCTGGTGCAGAAGGGCACGCTCAAGCTGGGCGATGTGTTCGTCGCCGGCAGCGAATGGGGCCGTGTGCGCGGCCTCGCCGATGCCAACGGTCAGAGCGTCACCACGGCGGGTCCGAGCGTGCCGGTCGAGGTGTTGGGCTTCAACGGTCCGCCCGCGGCCGGCGACGACGTGCTCGTCGTCGACAGCGAGGTGCGCGCCCGCGACGTCAGCGAATTCCGCCACCGCCGGTTGCGGGTGGCGCGCACGACGACGGCCCGCGGCAGCCTCGAACAGATGATGAGCCGGATCCGCGAGGGCGAGACCAAGGACCTGCCGGTGGTGGTCAAGGCCGACGTGCATGGCTCGACCGAGGCGATCATCGGCGCTTTGCAGAAAATCGGCGACGACCGGGTGCGGGTCAACGTGCTGCACTCCGGTGTCGGCGGCATCAACGAAACCGACGTCGGCCTCGCCCGGGCGTCCGGCGCCCTGATCATCGGGTTCAACGTGCGCGCCAATCCGCAGGCACGCGAGATGGCGAAGCGCGACGGCGTCGAGATCCGCTACTACTCGATCATCTACGACCTGACCGACGACATGAAGGCGGTGCTGTCGGGCATGCTGGCACCCAGCCTGCGCGAGCACATCTTGGGCTATGCCGAGATCCGCCAGCTCTTCAACATCACCAAAATCGGCAAGGTCGCCGGCTGCATGATCACCGAGGGCATGGTGCGGCGCGGCGCCCGCGTGCGGCTGTTGCGCGACAACGTCGTCATCCACGAAGGCGACCTAGGCCAGCTCAAGCGCTTCAAGGAAGACGTGCGCGAGGTCAAGGAAGGCTACGACTGCGGCATTTCGCTCGCGAACTACCAGGACATCCAGTTGGGCGACATCATCGAGTGCTTCGAGATTGAACAGGTCGTCCAGCAGCTCTAGGCAACCTCTATCCCTCCGGCACGGATGGCAGACGAAAGTACCTGCGATACCTGATGACACACGACAGCCCGCGAACACCGAGCCAACGGCAACTGCGCGTGGGCGAAGAGGTGCGTCATGCCTTGGCCTGGATCTTCGAGCGTGGCGAGCTGCACGATCCGGCGCTGACGGAACGTCCGGTGACGGTCACCGAGGTACAGATGTCGCCCGATCTGCGCCATGCCCGTGTCTTCGTCATGCCGCTGGGCGGCGGCCACGGCGAACCGGTGGTCTCCGCTCTGAGGCGCGCGAGCGGCTTCCTGCGTCACCGATTGCGCCCGGAGTTGAAACTGAAATTCATGCCGGATTTTTCCTTCCTCCTCGACCGCTCCTTCGAGCAGGCCGAACGGATCACCACCTTGCTGCACGATCCGCAAGTGGCGCGCGACCTCGATCCGTCGGGAGCGTCTCCGGCAGACGATGCTGCCGATGACCGCTAGCAAAGCGGTGCCATCCATCCACGGCTGGCTCGTCATCGACAAGCCGCTGGGGGTCAGCTCGGCCGCCGTTGTCGGCAAGGTGCGCCGCTCGGCCTCGGGCGCCAAGACTGGTCACGCCGGCACGCTCGATCCGCTTGCCACCGGCGTCCTACCCGTCGCGCTGGGCGAAGCGACCAAGACCATGGCGTTCGCCATGGACGGCCGCAAGCGCTACCGGTTCGCCGTGCGCTTCGGTGAGCAGCGCGATACCGACGACGGTGAGGGCGCGGTGGTCGCCGAGAGCGCGGTGCGGCCGACGGCGGCGGCGATCGAGGCCGTGCTGCCGCGATTCTGCGGCCGTATCGACCAGGTGCCGCCGGCTTATTCCGCGGTCAAGATCGACGGCCGGCGCGCCTACGCGCTGGCCCGCGCCCAGGAGCCGGTCACGCTTGCATCGCGAACGGTCATCGTCGATACGATGACGCTGATCGCGTGCCCCGACGCCGATCATGCCGTGTTCGAGGTCGGCGCCGGCAAGGGCGTTTACATGCGGGCGCTCGCCCGTGATCTGGCACTCGCCTGCGGCACCGTCGGCCACATCGCCTGGCTGCGCCGGCTTTCGGTCGGCCCGTTCGAAGAGGCGCATGCGCTGCCGCTTGAGCGGATCGAAGCCATGGCTTCCTTAGAAGAATTACAGCAACTTCTGCTGCCGGTGAGTGCAGCGCTGGCCGACATCCCGGCGCTGGCACTGACCGCGGCCGAAGCGCGACGCCTGCAACAGGGGCGGCCGGTGCCGGCGCTCCCGGTTGCGCGGCGATCGTCGTTCAAGGGCATCACCGGCAACGCAGTGTTTTGCGCGATGACCGAAAACAAGCCGGTGGCGCTCGCCGAGATCAAGGGCGGTGAGATCCGCCCGGTGCGCGTCTTGAACCTTTAGAAGATTGGGGATTGCAGATGTCGATCACGCCAGAGCGCAAGCAGGAACTGATTAAGGAATACGCCCGAGGCGAAGCCGATACCGGCTCGCCGGAGGTGCAGGTCGCCGTGTTGAGCGAGCGCATCGTCAACCTGACCGAGCATATGAAGGTCCACAAGAAGGACTTTCACTCCCGCCGCGGCCTGTTGATGATGGTCGGCCAGCGCCGACGCCTGTTGGATTACCTCAAGCGCAAGGAAGTGGGGCGGTATGAGCGCATCGTCGAGCGCCTTGGCCTGCGCCGCTAGTGCACAGACCCATTCGGATGATTCAGCCGAATGGGTCAGATGTGCACTAGAAACAATAAGTTGCGTGCAGCGACCGCGCATTCTTTGCATGCGCCGCTGCACTAGGCGCGTTCCGCGCCGCGCGTGGCCGTAAAGCCTGCTGGCGGCATGAAGCGCGCCGGCCCCTGAAAGGATTGACAGGATGTTTCAAGAGTACCGGAAAGAGATCGAGTGGGGGGGGCGTGCGCTCGTGCTCGAAACCGGAAAGATCGCGCGCCAGGCGGACGGAGCCGTGCTCGCCACACTGGGGGAGACCAAGGTCCTTTGCACCGTCGTTTATGACAAATCACCGAAGCCCGGGCTGGATTTCTTCCCGCTTTCCGTGCACTACCAGGAAAAGAGCTTCGCCGCCGGCAAGATTCCGGGCGGGTTTTTCAAGCGTGAAGGGCGGCCGTCGGAGCGGGAGATTCTCACCTCGCGGCTGATCGATCGACCGATTCGCCCGCTGTTCGCCAAGGGCTACCGTAACGAAACCCAGGTCATTTGCACCGTTCTCTCGCACGACATGGAGAACGATCCGGACATCGTCGCCCTCGTCGGCTCCTCGGCGGCGCTGACGCTTTCGGGCGTGCCGTTCTTAGGCCCGGTCGGCGGCTGTCGGGTCGGCTACATCTCGGGCGAATACGTGCTCAACCCGCAGATCGACGAGATGATGAACAGCGAACTCGACCTCGTCGTCGCCGGCACCAACGAGGGTGTGCTGATGGTCGAGTCCGAGGCCAACGAGCTGTCCGAAGAGGTGATGCTCGGCGCGGTAATGTTCGGCCATCGTGCCAACCAGGCGGTGATCGGCGCGATCATCGCGCTCGCCGAGGCCTGCGCCAAGGAACCGCTCGCTCTGGCCAAGCCGACGGCGGAGAAGGACACGCTCGCCGCCCGCGTCGTCGAGATCGCCGAAAGCCCGCTGCGCGAGGCCTACGCCGAGACGCAGAAGGCGGCGCGCCGCGATCGGGTCGCCCAGGTCAAGAACACCGCGAGCGAGGCGGTCACCAGCGATGACGGCCTCAACCAGGCGGTGGTCTTCGAGCACTTCGATGATGTGTTCAAGGATCTCGAAAAGGCGGTGGTGCGCCGGCGCATCCTCGCCAGCGGCGGCCGAATCGACGGCCGCGGCCCCGCCGACATCCGCCCGATCGTCGTCGAGGTCGGGTTGCTGCCGCGCGCCCACGGCAGCGCGCTGTTCACCCGCGGCGAGACCCAGGCGCTGGTGGTCACCACGCTGGGAACCGGCCAGGACGAACAGATCATCGACGCGCTCGCTGGCGAATTCCGCGAGCACTTCATGCTGCACTACAACTTCCCGCCGTATTCGGTGGGGGAAGCCGGCCGCATCGGCTTCACCGGCCGGCGCGAGGTCGGCCACGGCAAGCTCGCCTGGCGGGCGATCCATCCTTTGATGCCGGACAAGGCGGACTTCCCCTACACCATCCGCGTCGTCTCGGAGATCACCGAATCCAACGGCTCGTCGTCGATGGCGACGGTGTGCGGCGCGTCTCTGTCGATGATGGATGCGGGCGTGCCGCTGCCGCGGCCGGTCGCCGGCATCGCCATGGGCCTGATCAAGGAAGACGACGGCTTCGTCGTGTTGTCCGACATCTTGGGTGACGAGGATCACCTGGGCGACATGGACTTCAAGGTCGCCGGCACCGAGAGCGGCGTCACCGCGCTGCAGATGGACATCAAGATCACCTCGATCACCGAGGCGATCATGCGCCAGGCCCTCGCCCAGGCGCATGACGGCCGGCTGCACATCCTGGCCGAAATGGCCAAGGGAATCGACTCGGCGCGCGAGGGCGTCAGCACCATGGCGCCGCGCATCACCATCATCCACATCAACAAGGAAAAGATCCGCGAGGTCATCGGCCCCGGCGGCAAGGTCATCCGCGAGATCTGCGAGGTCACCGGCGCGCGCATCGACATCGAGGACGACGGCACGGTCAAGGTTGCCGCCGTCGACCAGCGCTCCGGCGATGCCGCCATCGACTGGATTCGCAGCATCGCCGCCGAACCGGAAATCGGGGTGATCTACAACGGCAAGGTGGTCAAGGTCGTCGACTTCGGCGCCTTCGTCAATTTCCTCGGCAACCGCGACGGCCTCATTCACATCTCGGAACTGGCGCGCGAGCGGGTCGGCAAGGTCACGGACGTGGTCCAGGTCGGCGATACGGTCAAGGTCAAGGTCATCGGCATCGACGAGCGCGGCAAGATCAAGCTGTCGCGCCGCGTCGTCGATCAGGAAACCGGCCAGGACATCTCAGAAGCCCTGGCGGCGGCCAAGGCGGCAACGAGCGAAAAGCGGGTATGAAGCGCCGCGCGACGCCGCGGGAGCAGACCCCGGACGCGGGCGGGTGAGTGAGACCGTTCCCCGCGTTCAGGGCTTGGCCGCCGGCAGAGCCATATCGGGTAATGGCTCCGGTGGCGTCGCCTGAGCCCAGGCCGGTCGGGAGCGAAGGACGCGCTGCCGCGCAGGGACGACGAGAGGGACGCATGGGCCCGAGGCGAGCATGAAGACCATCAATCCGTTTATCCTGTCGGGCCGCGAGGTCTTGCCCATCGTCGAGGGCGGCAAAGGAGTGTCGATTTCCAACGGGTTCAGCGCCGGCGCCTTCGCTGCCGCCGGCTGCGTTGGCACCTTCTCCGGCGTCAATGCCGATGCCTACGATGAGACCGGCCGGCCGATCGAGCAGATCTACCACGGCAAGACGCGGCGCGAGCGCTTCGAGGAGCTGGTCGCCTACGCCATCCGTGGCGGCATCGCCCAGGCCTGCATCGCCTACGAGCAGTCCTGCGGTCGTGGCCGCATCCACATGAACGTATTGTGGGAAGCGGGCGGCACCCAGCGCATCCTTGCCGGCATTCTCGAAGGCACGCGCGGGCTGATCCACGGCATCACGTGTGGTGCCGGCATGCCCTACCGGCTGGCCGAGGTCGCGACCCAGTTCGGCATCCAGTGCTATCCCATTGTATCCTCGGCCCGCGCCTTTCGTGCGCTGTGGAAGCGGGGATACCACCGTTTCCGTGCCGCCTTCGGCGGCGTCGTCTACGAGGACCCGTGGCTCGCCGGCGGCCACAACGGCCTCAGCAACTCCGAAGATCCCGAGCGCCCGGAGCAACCCTACCCGCGCGTCCGCGCCCTGCGCGAAGAAATGCGCGCCCTCGGCGCCGACGACGTGCCGATCCTGATGGCCGGCGGCGTGTGGTACCTGCGCGAATGGAGCGACTGGATCGACAACCCGGAGCTCGGCCCCATCGCCTTTCAATTCGGCACGCGGCCGTTGCTCACCCAAGAGAGCCCGATTTCGTCGGAGTGGAAAAAACGGCTCCTCGCGTTGCGTGACGGCGATGTGTTCCTCAACCGGTTCAGCCCGACCGGGTTCTATTCTTCGGCCGTGCGCAACCCCTTCCTCAAGGAATTGATCGAACGCAACGAGCGTCAGGTGGCATACACCCGTGAGCCGGTCGGCGAGCACACCCAAGTGCTCGACGTCGGTGCCCGCGGCCGCCAGGTCTTCTTGACACCGGCGGACAACACACGGGCACGGACCTGGATCGCCGCGGGGTACACCGAGGCGATGCGCACCCCCGACTCCACCTTGGTGTTTGTCACGCCTGCGAAGTCGCGCAGCATCCGCATCGATCAGCAATCGTGCATGGGCTGCCTCAGCGCCTGCCGCTTTTCCAACTGGTCGGAAAATGGCGACGGCACCACCGGCAAGATGGCCGATCCCCGCTCCTACTGCATCCAGAAGACGCTGCAGGCCATTGCCCATGACGGCGACATCGACAACAATCTGATGTTCGCGGGTCACAACGCCTATCGTTTCGCGAGCGATCCCTTCTACGAAGGGGGCTTCGTGCCGACCGTCCACCAGCTCGTGGATCGCATCCTCACCGGTGATTAGCGCCGCGCGGCATCCCGCCGTACGGATGAAATTTCATATTGCGGCTCAAGCGGATATTGCTATCTTTGGAACAAAGGGCCAAGTGAATGACCATGCACGATCGCCCCTTTGCAAAAGTGTTGGATCTGTTGCGGGCAGCGCACCTGCGCCCGACCAGACAGCGTCTCGCCCTGGCTCGGCTGTTGTTCGAGAACGGTGACCGACACGTCACGGCCGAGAAACTGCACGAGGAAGCGGTTTCCCAGCGCATCCGGGTCTCGCTGGCGACCGTGTACAACACCTTGCACCAGTTCACCGCCGCCGGTCTGCTGCGCGAGATCGTCGTCGACGCGTCGCGTTCCTACTTCGATACCAACACCACCGAGCACCACCACTTCTTTTTCGAGCGCTCGGGCGCGCTGGAGGACATTTCCGGCTCCCAGATCGTCGTCTCCGAGCTGCCGCCGGTTCCAACCGGCAATGTGGTCTCGCGCATCGACGTCATCGTGCGCCTTTCAGAATCTAAGGCAAAATAGACAATCAAAACAATGCATTATATACTTCCTTTGAATTAATAAAATCTGTTGACACCACTCGGTCCTCTCCCCATAATACCCAGGCATTGAGCGCTTGGTTGAGGGGCCGGCGCTCATTCAGGCAATGCGCAGCTTAGGCGCGAAGGGAGAGTGGTGATGGCAAATCTGCGTGGATCGAAGACCGAGGAAAACCTGAAGGCGGCATTCGCGGGCGAGTCGCAAGCGAACCGTCGTTATCTGTATTTCGCTCAGAAGGCCGACGTCGAAGGCTACAACGACGTCTCCACCGTATTCCGCTCGACGGCGGAAGGCGAGACCGGGCATGCGCACGGTCACCTGGAGTTCCTGGAGCAGGTCGGCGACCCTGCCACCGGCCTTCCGATCGGTACGACCCGGAACAATCTCCAGGCCGCGATCGCCGGCGAGACGCACGAGTACACCGACATGTACCCCGGCATGGCCAAGAGCGCCCGTGACGAGGGTTTCGACGAGATCGCCGACTGGTTCGAGACGCTGGCCAAGGCCGAGAAGTCGCATGCCGGCCGTTTCCAGAAAGCGCTCGACTCGATGGACTGAGGCGCCCCGCATACGGTTTGCGGTGAACGGGGGGCCTCGAACGACCCCCCGTTCGTGTTTTCAAACAACAGACACGACCGTCACTGCGCCGCCGCCTCGCCGGCGGCGACGGGATGGTGTGTGTCCTGTTCTGAAGGAGTGAACCTCGATGCGGGAGGGAAGCCTCGACGCGCCGGTGCGCCATCCCATCGCCTGGCGCGAGGACGCGTTCTACGACGAAGCCAAGCTCGATGCCGAAATCCGGCGCGTGTTCGACATCTGCCACGGCTGCCGCCGCTGCTTCAATCTGTGCGACAGCTTCCCACGGCTGTTCGACCTGGTCGACACCACGTCGAGCGGTGAGGTCGAGGCCGTCGCCAGCGCCGATTTCAAGTCGGTGGTCGACGCCTGCACGCTGTGCGACCTCTGCTTCATGACCAAGTGCCCCTACGTGCCGCCGCACGAGTTCGCCCTCGACTTCCCGCATCTGATGCTGCGCTACCGGGCGGTCGAGTTCCGCAAGACCGGCGTGCCGTGGGCGAAGCGCCAGTTGACCGAGACCGACCGCAACGGCCGGCTGGCTGCACCGGTGGCGCCCGTCGCCAACTGGGCCAGCGCGTGCGGCAACCGGCTGACCCGGCCCTTGATGGAGAAGGTGGCCGACGTCCATCGCGACGCCCACCTGCCGAAATTTCACGGCAAGACGTTCGCCGCGCGCGCCAAGACCGAGGCACCGGCCGTCAACAAGGACGCCCCCGCCTACGGCCGCAAGGCGGTGCTCTACGCGACCTGCTTCGTCAATTACAACAATCCCGACGTCGGCATCGCCGCGCGCGCCGTGCTGGCGCGCAACGGCGTCGAGACCGAGGTCGTCTATCCGTCGTGCTGCGGCATGCCGCAGCTCGAACACGGCGATCTCGCCCGCGTCGCCGAGAACGCCCGCAAGGTCACCGCGCAACTGCGGCCGTGGGTGGACAAGGGCTACGACATCATCGCCCTGGTGCCATCGTGCGCCCTGATGCTGAAGTTCGAGTGGCCGCTCATCGAACCGGGCGACGACAACATCAAGGCGCTCAGCCAGGCGACCTTCGATTGCGCGGAATACGTCGTCGACATCGCCAAAAAGAACGGCCTGGCACCGTCGCTGCGCCCCATCGAGGGTGGCATCACCCTGCACGTCGCCTGTCATGCCCGCGCCCAGAACATGGGGCAGAAGGCGGCGGAAATGCTGCGGCTGCTGCCGGAGACATCGATCAAGGTGATCGAGCGCTGCTCGGGCCACGGCGGCTCGTGGGGGATCATGAAGGAGAATTTCGAAGTCGCGCTCAAGATCGGCCGACCGGTCGCCCGCGAGGCGAAGAGCAACCAGACGCCTTACGTCCTTTCGGAGTGTCCGCTGGCGCGCGAGCACATCGTCCAGGGCATCGAGCGCGAAGGCGGCACGCCACCGGCCGAGGTGCTTTCACACCCGATCCAGATCATGGCCCGCGCCTATTCCCTGTAGACGCCCTATTCCCTGTAGACACCCTATTCCCTGTAGACACCCTATTCCCTGTAGACACATGGAGAGCGGAGGATGACCATGGGGAAGACCGTCATTACGCGCGAGGACATCGTGCCGGTCGACGTGTACGCGCGCGAGCGAAACGAGCGCCGGCAGCGCATCGGGGAGCACAAGAGGCCGCGCCGGCTGGCGGTCGGACCCGATGTCACGTTCTATTTCGAGAGCTACGAGACGATGCTGCATCAGATCCACGAGATGCTGTACATCGAGCGTGGCGGCGAGGCGCAGATCGAAGACGAGCTTCGTGCCTACAATCCCCTGATCCCGGACGGCCACGCGCTGGTCGCCACCATGATGATCGAGATCGAGGACCCGGCGCGTCGGGCGCGCGTGCTGGGCGAGCTGGGCGGCATCGAGCAGAGCATCGCGCTGTCGTTCGACGGCTGGACGGTGCCGGCGGAACCCGAAGGCGACGTCGAGCGGACGACGCCCGACGGCAAGACCTCCTCGGTCCATTTCCTGAAGTTCCGCTTCACTCCCGACCAGATCGCGCGCTTCAAGACGGCGGGCACCCGCGTCGTGCTCGCCATCGCCCATCCCGCCTACGATCACATGGCCGCACTGCCGGAACCGACCCGGGCGGCGCTTAGCTTGGATTTCGCCTAAGCGCGCTGGCTCGGGGGCTCAAGGGGGGGGCGATCGCGTCGAGCGCCGCTGCCGCCCCCGATCGGCCCGTCATGGCTTCGAGCGGTCAGCTTCGACCCGTCAGCTTGTGGGCTGCGTGGCCTGGGTGGCGTCGTACGCCTTGAGCAGCTTCTTCGGCGCCTGCGCGCGCCAGACCTTCAGCAAGGTCGCCCTCGCCCACGCGAGATCGAATTTTCCGGGACGCATCAGGACGAGGGGATGGCCGCGATAGTGGTCGGTGACGAAGAAGCGCTCCGGATCGGCCTCGATCAAAATCTCGCGTTCCTCGAACGGGACCTTGAACACCGGCGCGTCCTCGTGCGGGCTCCACCACACCCACAGCTTGCCATGGGCCTTGAGCGTCGGCTGGCCCCATGACGTCGTTTCCTCGACGCCGGGAAGACCGAGGCCAAGTGCAAGCGCCCTCAATCGCTCCCAGTCGAGCGGCGGTTCCGGCTTCATGCCGGCCGTCGTCTAGAACGACGGCGCGAGCTGGCGACCCAGGGCGGCGTTGCGAATCGCCTTCTGCAACTTCTCGAAGGCGCGCACCTCGATCTGGCGCACCCGCTCCCGCGAAATGCCGAACTGCTCACTCAAGCACTCCAGGGTCGTCGGCTCGTCCTTGAGGCGACGTTCGGCGATGATCCGGCGCTCACGCTCGCTCAAGTTCTGCAGGGCGCCAGCCAACAGCTCGCGGCGCTGGCTGAACTCTTCGCTGGTCGCCAGCCGGCTCTCGTGGTTTTCGGTGCCGTCGACCAGCCAGTCCTGCCACTCGCCCTCGCCGTCCTCGCGCACCGGCGTGTTCAAGGAGGCATCGCTGTTGCTCAGCCGGCGGTTCATGTCGATCACGTCCTGCTCGGCGACATCGAGGCGCTCGGCGATGCTGGTGACGTGCTCGGGCGTCAAATCGCCGTCCTCGATCGCCTGCATCTGCCCTTTGAGCTTGCGCAGATTGAAGAACAGCTTCTTCTGGGCGGCGGTGGTGCCGATCTTGACCAGGGACCAGGAGTGCAAGATGTATTCCTGGATCGAGGCGCGAATCCACCACATCGCGTAGGTGGCCAGCCGGAAGCCGCGCTCGGGATCGAAGCGGCTCACGGCCTGCATCATGCCGACATTGCCTTCCGCGATCAGCTCGTTGAGTGGCAGGCCATAGCCGCGGTAGCCCATGGCGATCTTGGCGACCAGCCGCAGATGGCTGGTGACCAGCGTGTGGGCCGCGGCGGCGTCACCGTCGTCGAGCCAGCGGCGCGCAAGCCGATATTCCTCATCGGGCGCCAGCATCGGGTACTTGCGGATGTGCTGCAAATACCGGCTCAGACTGCGATCCGGCGAGAGTCCCGGGTCGGATGGCTGCGTCATCATCGCGCCTGCTCCATCTTTTGCGGCCGTTCGGGCGCACCCCGTCCGGCCTTCCCCCCATTGTCGTGAACGCTAGCATATCGTACCAATCCGGTAAAGTATAGAAGAGTTTATAGGTTTTCCAACTCTTCTATCATCGCAATGATATCACTAGGCAAATCTGACACAAACCGGAGCCGGCCGCCAGCCCCCGGGTGATCAAACCCGATCACGTGGGCGTGCAAGGCCTGGCGGGCCAGCCGGGCCGCCGCCGCGGCCAGCACGCGCGCAGGCGCCCGCGCACCGGCGCCCGCGCCGCTGGCATAGACGCGATCGCCGACGACGGGATGGCCGATCGCGCTCAAGTGCACCCGGATCTGATGCGTACGGCCGGTGGCGGGCCGGCACTCGACCAGCGCCGCGCAGGCGTTAAACGTTCTCAGCGTCCGATACGCCGTCGCCGCCGCCTTGCCACCCCTGGCGAGCGCCGCCATCTTCGTCGGGTTGGCGGGAGAACGACCGATATTCAGCGTGATCCGGCCTTCGGGCGGAAGCGGGCAGCCCCAGACCAGCGCCTGGTAGACCCGCTCCACCGTGTGCGCCTGGAACTGCCGGCTCAATACCATGTGCGCGGCATCGGTCTTGGCGACCACCATCAGGCCGCTGGTGTCCTTGTCGAGCCGGTGCACGATGCCCGGCCGCCACGGCCCGCCGATGCTCGACAGCCCGCCGGGGCAGTGGGCGAGCAGCGCATTGACCAGCGTGTGCTCGCGATTGCCGGCGCCGGGGTGCACGACGAGTCCCGCCGGCTTGTCGACGACGATCACCTCGGCATCCTCGTAGACGATGGGCAGGGCCATCTCTTCGGGACCAGGCACCTCCACCATGAACGGCGCGACCGGCGGCACCAGGACGGTGTAGACCTCCCCCGCCCCGACCTTGCGATCGGGTTCGAGGACGACGCCCCCTCCCAGCCGATCGACGTGGCCGCCCTCGATCAGCAGGCGCCAGCGCACGCGCGACAAGGTGGGCACCGTCTCGGCCAGCAGGCGGTCCAGACGCAGGCCCGACTTGTCGGCGCTCACGATAACGGTGTAAGTGGTCGTCTCCATGGCCCCAGGCGAACGCAATCCGGTACCGGCCCTGAAAGGGCTGGTGTATGCAATGGCGATCCTGATCGTACTCGCCATCGCACTGCTTGCGTACGGTTTCTACGAGCGCCTCACGTCGGGCGACTTCAAGCTGTTCAAGGGCGGCGGCGCCAAGCCCCCCGCGGCGGCCGAGACGGGCGGCGGTTTCGGCGAGATCGGCCTCGCTCTGCCCGAGGGGTGCGCGATCGTCGAGATGGACGCGAGCGAACGTTTTCTTTATCTGCGCATCGGCCCAGCCGGCCCTTGCGAGCGCGTCATCGTGTTCGACGCCGCCGCCGGCAAGGTCCTCGGCTCGCTCGCCGGGCGGCGGTGATCCGCGCCCCGCGCGCGCTGCTCGATCGGCTCCACGCTCTTGCCGTTGCTGCCTACCCTTGCGAATGCTGCGGGCTGCTGATCGGCCGGCCTCTCGGCGCCGACGACCTCGTGCTTACCGACATTGCACCCAGCCGCAACGTCACACGCGGCTCGCCGCGGGACAGTTTCGAGGTCGACCCGGCTTTGCGGTTGCGCCTGACCCGCAGCCTGCGCGGCGGCACCGAGACCATCGTCGGCCACTACCACTCGCATCCCGACCGGCCGGCGACGCCATCGCAGCGCGATGCCGGCGCAGCCTGGGAGCCCGATCTCATCTGGCTGATCGTTGCGGTCACGGCCGCGGGATCGCGGGAACTCGCCGCGTTCCGCTTCGAGCCGCCGCGCAACGCCTTCCGTCCGCTCGCAATCGACAGCGCGCCCTGACGCCGCGCGGGCGGGCGGCGCATGCTGCCGATCAGTGGTCGAGATCGGCGGCGAGCAGGTGGCCGGGGGTGATCGGATAGACCTGGCCCTGGGTCACCCGCCAGGCGCGATCGGCGATGTGCAGGAAGGCCGGCCGATGGGTGATGGCAACGATGGTCATCTCCGCGCTCAGCGTCGCGATGCGCTGGCAGAGGTCGCGCTCGGTATCGGGATCGAGCGCGCTGGTCACCTCATCGAGGATCAACAGCTTCGGCGTGCCGATCAGGGCGCGCGCGAGCGCGATGCGCTGGCGCTGGCCGCCCGAAAGCTTCGCCCCCTTCTCCCCGACCTGGGCGTGAAGGCCGTCTGCCAGTTCCTCCACAAAGGACAGCGCGCCGGCGCCCGCCAGCGCGCGGCGGACGTCGTCTTCGCCGTAGCGCGGATCGCCGAGCGCGATGTTGGCGAAAATGGTGTCGTTGAGCAGCACCAGTTCCTGCGAGACGTACCCGATCATCGCCCGCCAGGCACCGATATCGATCGCACTCAGCGGCACGTCGTCGATGCGAACCTCGCCCGCCTGCGGCAGATGCAAGCCGACGAGGAGGTCGATCAGCGTGGTCTTGCCGCCGCCGGACGCCCCGGTGATCACGGTGATCCGCTTGGCCGGGATCGACAGATCGAGGCACTCGAAGACGTTGTGCGCGCCGTGGCTGAAGCGCACGCCGGCAAACGTGCAGTCCCGCTCCAGCGTCGGCTGCCGATTGCCCGACCAGCGCTCCCTTGCCGCCTCGCTCTCGGCGAGCAGCGCCTCCAGGGCGTGGTACGGGCTTTCGATCAGGATCGCCTTCTGGAAATTCTCCTGGATCTTGCCGACGTTGCGCATGGTCTGCAGCAGGAGCAGGCCGATCACCACCATTTCGGACAGCTGGTACGACCACACTTCGACGGCGACATAGAAGGCCACGGCGAGCGCGAGCGCGATCAGCATTTCCTCACCGCTACGCCGCCCCTCCTCGCTGATCACCTGGCGGCGCAACGCGCTGTTCAGGGACTTGATTTTCTGGCCCAGAAGGTTGGCGAAGCTGCCCTGACGGGACATCGCCTTCAGTGCTTTGATGTTGTTCAGTGAATCCGTGAGATAGATCACGAGCTCGCGCGTGCGCTGATTCTCGCGGAATCCTGCCTCCTTGGCCATGCGCACCAGGAAGTGCAGCAAGGAGACGATCATCAGGCCCATGCCGATCGCGATCAGCGCCAGCTTCCACGAAATGATCAGGGCAACACCGATGTAGACCAGTGCCTGCAGGAGGTTGGCGAAGAACGACGCGGCCATCTGGTAGGCACGGCCGGCGCGGGTGGCGTCGAGCCCCATGGCGTTGGCGAAGCGCCCCACCGGCTGCGTCGTGAAGAAGTGCCAGTTGACGCCCAAGAGGTTGCGGATCAACTGCAGCCGCACCTCCGTCGCGACATGCGCCTGAGCAATGCCGACGTAGCGCATAGCGAGAATATAGAGGAGCCCCTTGAGCATGATGGCGGAGACGACGAGGACCAGCAGTCCCTCAAGGCTGGGCGTCACGTGCAATCGCGTCAGCACATCTTCGGTCAATTTCGCCATCGCCGAGGATTTGCCCGCTTGCTCGCTCATCCCGAAAGTGAGCACCGGCAACAGCGCGGCGACGCCGAGTCCGCTCGCGATGCTTGCGAACAAGAGACACGTCAACACCAGCCACGGCCGCGTCCCCTTGGCGGCGAAGAAGATCTTGAGGACGGTCCTCACGGCTCGTAGGGCCGGAACCAGCGCCGGTTGGCGAGCGAGTTCTTGCGCCGTTGCCGGAGACGGCGCTGCAGCACCCGCAGGTGCGACGAGTGGCGAAAAGAGACGGCTTGCGCCGGACCCGACGCCTCGGCACCGTCGGCTTTATCCCCAGCCGCCCCGTCCCGCCACTTGCGGCGATAATCGCTCTGCAACGGTGGCCGGCGGAACGGCTCGCACTCGGCGATGCAGCGCGCGTGCACGAAGGCCATCGCCGGCTTCGATCCCAGGAACAGGACACGCTTGCCAACCGTCTGCGGGTCCGCCGCCGCGAAGTAGCGGCGCTGCCGGCTCGCCTCGACGCTCAGGAGCGACGTTTCGACGATGGTGACGCTCTCCACGGCGAAGCCGTTGTCGAGGGCGAAGACCCGGTAGAAGAACTCCGGGCTGTACTGGTAGAAGCCGTGCCCGCACAGATTGTTGGCGGGTGTATACAGAAAGATCGAACCGCCTGCGCGCACCAGCGTCATGTAGTTGGCGAGCGCCTGGCGGACATCGAAGATGTGCTCAAGGGAGCCGCCATCGATCAGCACGTCGAACCGGCGGCGCAGCGCGTCCGGGATCGGCTGGTTGAGATCATGGACGGTGGTAGCCTGCTGGTAGTCCGAGTAATCGATCGACTGGACCTCGCGCGCGCCGAGCAGCGCGGTCAGGAACCCCTCGGCGTAGCGTCCGCCGCCGTTCGACGGCGGTTGCGGGCATTTCAGCCGCTTGGCGAAGGCGCGCAGATCATCGTCGGGGACCTTGAGCGACTGGCGGCCGATCGTCACCGTCTTGGTGAAATCCACCCCCGCTTCGCGAGCCCGCACCAGGAGCGCGGCAAAGCCGGCGTTGATTCCCATGCCCTTCCATTCCTTTCGCCGCCGGTCGCCGCCGGTCGGCGCCGCACGGGACCACCGACCACGGCCGCGCTTTTCTGGCGCGCTCTTCTGGCACGTTTCGAACGGCCTCTCAACCGGCAATGCGGGTGACTGTGCCGTCGGACGCCTTGCGGGCACGGCGTCGGGTGCCTAGCCTGACATAGGTAGGAACGCTCAGTCGCAGCCAGCGCCACCTTGCCTTCCCCCGACGAGGCACCGGCGCCCGTGCCGAGACGATTCGTTGCCATGAGTCGTGAGATGAAGGTCGTCATCGCCCCCAACGCCTTCAAAGGCAGCCTGAGCGCGCGCCAGGCGGCGGACGCCATGGCCGAAGGCGTGCGGCGCGCAATGCGGGACGCCGTCATCGTGACGGTGCCGGTCGCCGACGGCGGCGACGGGCTGGTCGATGTCGCGCTGGCCGCACTCGGCGGGGAGGAGCGCCGGCTCGACGTGACCGGCCCCGATGGCACGCCCGTCGAGGCCGTCTTCTGCCACGTCCCGCAGATGCGCTTCGCGGCGATCGAAATGGCGCGCGCCAGCGGGCTCGTGCTCGTCGATCCTGCCCGGCGTAACCCGATGCTGACGACGACGCGCGGCACCGGCGAATTGATCCGCGCCGCACTCGATCTCGACGTGTCGCGCATCGGCGTCGGCCTCGGCGGCAGCGCCACCAACGATGGCGGCATCGGCATGGCCGCCGCGCTCGGCGTGCGCTTCCTCGACGAAGACGGTTGCGAGGTCGCACCGGTCGGCGGCAGTCTCGGCCGCATCCGGCACATCGACATCACGCGGCGCACGGCGCGGATCGCGGCCGTCCAGTTCGATGCGGTGTGCGATGTCGACAATCCTTTGTGCGGCGAACGCGGCGCCGCCTGCGTCTACGGCCCGCAGAAGGGGGCGACGCCCGAGCAGGTCGCGCTGCTGGACACAGGCCTCGCCAACCTCGCCTCAGTCATCAGGACGGATCTCGGCATCGACGTGCGCGACCTTCCGGGCGCGGGCGCCGCTGGTGGCCTCGGCGCCGGCCTGCACGCGTTTCTCGGCGCCGAACTGCGACGCGGGGTCGACGTCGTCCTCGACCTCGTCCAACTGGACGAGACGCTGGAGGGAGCCGACCTGGTGCTGACCGGCGAGGGCCGAATCGACGCCCAGACCGCCTGCGGCAAGGCGCCGGCCGGGGTCGGCGCCGCCGCCAAGGCCAGGGGTATTCCCTGCATCGCCATTGCCGGCGGCCTCGGCGACGGGCTTGCCGATCTGCACGCGATCGGCATCGATGCCGTCTTCACCTTGTGCCCCGGGCCGGTTTCCCTTGCAGACGCGATGCGCGACGGCGCCCGGCATCTCTCGATCGCAACCGAACAGGCGATGCGCTGCTTCCTCGCCGCGCGCGGCGCCGCCGCCGGCGCAGACCGCCGCATCGCTTAGAGGCTGACCGAAAATGATGCTTTCAAAATCAACGAGTTGCCTGCTCCTGTTTTCGTCATGCGCGGACTTGTTCCGCGCATCCACGGGTCACAACCCGTTGCGCTGCCTGCAAGAAGACATGGATGGATGGCCGGCCTGCGCCGGCCATGACGATGCGTCATAATGTATTGATTTTCAAAGACTCTTTTTGAGTCAGACTCTTAGATCTCGTAGAGCAGAATGGCGCTGGCGCGCGGGTCTCGCGCGCTGAGATCGGCGAGGCTGGTTTCGTCGAGAATCTCGGCGATCGCATCGCGCACCGACAGCATCAGGGCGCGAATCCGGCACGAGGTCGCGTCGGTGCAATCATCGCAGCGGCGGTACGCATTGCGGCTGGCGCACGGAATCGGCGCCAACGGGCCGTCGAGCACGCGGATCACGTCTCCGATCATGATCTTCGCCGCCGGCCGTGCCAGGGCATAGCCGCCGCCGCGCCCCTTCTTGCTGTGCAGGATGCCGGCGTTCTTCAGCTCCAAGAGAATGGCGTCGAGGAACTTCTTGGGGATGGCGTTGGCGGCGGCGATGTCGGCGATCAGCGCGGTTCCGCCGCCGTCGCGATCGGCGAGATGCAACAGCGCCTTCAGCCCATATTTGCCTTTGCTGGTCAGCATAGTGCACCTAGCCGAGTGAATTTGTGAAATTAGTTTGCTCGGCCGATGCACGCAAGACCGCGCTGCCCGGGCCGCTTTGCAGCGGGGCGACCCGGGCCGGGCAAAAGGTCTCAGTGTGGTTTCGTGTCCATATGGCCACCCATGTCGTGACCGGCCGGTGCGCTGGGCATCTCGACCTTGACCTCGACCGTCACCTTTCCGGCCTTCTCAAACCCCAGCGTCAACGGAAAGGTCCCCCCTTCCTTCAAGGGCGCCTTGAGGCCGATGAGCATGACGTGCAGCCCGCCCGGCTTGAGGACGGCCGGCGCGCCGGCGTTGACGTCGATCGCGTCGACCGGGCGCATGCGCATGATGTCGCCCTCGATGACGTGGGTGTGCAGTTCGACCTTCTCTGCCACCGGCGACGCCGCTTCGATGAGCCGATCCGCCGTCTTGGCCTTGGTGGTGATCGTCATGTAGGCGGCACCGTTGGCGGCCGCGCCCGCCGATGGCCGCGCCCATGGGTGATCGATGGTAAGCTCGCCAAGAGTATATTCGTGCGCCCAGGCGGCGGCCGTGGTCATCGCCGCCAGTGCGATCGCTGCGAAGAGACTGCGTTTCATCTCGTACGGTTCCTTTCCAGCAAGAAACGGGGACAACGGGCCACGAGAGAAGGCCCGCTCCCCCCAATCAGCACCCGCGTTACCAGGTCAGTGTCTTGGTATCCTCCTTGAACAACAGACTGCCGGTCAGGTCTGGGTTGCCGACCTTGGCGCCCTCGATCAGGTCGTCGACCTCGATGCCGTAATGCTTGGCGCAATACGGGCAGACGATGATGTTCGCTCCCTTGGCGATCAGTTCGGCCAGCACCTTCTGTTGTCCGGCAAACTTCTCGGCATTGGCCTTGGCGGCGAGGAAGACGCCGCGATCGTTTAGGAAGATTGTCACCGGATGGCCGCGTTCGATCTGGTTCTTGGAGAACAACACCGCCATATCGGCGCGATGTCCCTCGTCCGTCGTCAGATTGACGAACAGCGAACCCTGACTGTCGGCAAAGGCCGGTGCTCCGGCCAGCACACCAAACAGTGCAAGAGCGATCAGTAGTTTTCGGAGCATCTCCAATTCTCCTTCCTGTAATAATGGCCCATTCATAACGAAGCAGCGCTCACCAATCGGGCCTAGAAGGTGAACACCTTGCGCACGCCGACGAATACGGCCCACGAGTCTGCGAGCTGCGGGCCGTTCAGGTTCTGATAAAGGGGAACGACGACCTCCACGCCGGGGTTGAATCCCATCAACGCGCCGGTCGGCACCCGGTAGCTGACCCCGAAGGCGGCGCTGGTCTTCCACCCGCCATAGTTGTCGGGATCGGTCGTCGGGCTCGGACCGGTGAGGTGCTCGTCCTTGCCGCTGATGTCGCCTGCGTATTCCTGAATGAGGCGACCCGACAGCGTGAAGCCGTAGCCGAGGCTGTACCCGCCCCACGCGGTGACGACCGCGCGGTCGCCGAACGTATAGTTCTCGTCGTTTTCACCGAGAGGAATGCGGCCGATCGCCTGCAGCCCCCAGTTCCAGGCGCCGCTCGCCCCCCAGTAGGTCAACCCCGGCAGCAGATCGTAGGTGCCGGTGCCGAGTTGCAGGCCATACGCCAGCCGCCTCTTGCTCGACGTCCCGTTGGGCGCCAGCGTGCGCCCCTTCTCCCGGATCGAGCCGGTCGGAAAGCTGAGACCGGCGATGGCGTGGACGTGGTGTGTTTCATCGTCGTAGAGCCTGTACAAGGCGCTCGCCGATACATCGCCGAAGCCGGAACTCTCATTCTCGAAGGTGCCGAGCTTGGTGGTGCCGGACGCGCCGGCGAAGGTGACGGCCTTTCGTTCCTTGATCAGGTACGGAACCCCGATCATCGCGGAGAGATCGTCGGTGATGCCGGTCTGCACCCCGAACATGTGCATGTCGATTTCCATGCTTTCCGGGGCCGACCGGTAGGTCGCAGGCTGTCCCGGTTTGCCGGCGTTGTGGTTTGGCTGGGTGGCAACCTCCGTCGTGCTCACGTGGTCGTCACCATCGACGAGTTCGCGTTTGTCGGCGTGCATGTACTGGTACATCAGCATGACCTGACCCGGCTTGATCAGGCGGGCGGCACCGACCCCCGCAGGCGGCGGTGCAGGCATCGGCGGTGCAGGCATCGGCGGTGCAGGCATCGGCGGTGCGGGCATCGACGGCGCGGGCATCGACGGCGCGGGCATCGACGGCGCAGGATGCGACGACGTCGCATCCCCTCCGGCGGCAAGGAGTTGTAGGGTTGTATCGTCGGCGGCAACAACGGCGTGTACGGCACACAGCCAAAGCGATCCCGCCGACGCGCAACGGCGTGCGAAGCGCGTAGACATTGTGGCTCCCGTGGCTAAGAGAAGCGATGAATCGAGTGCAGTAGGCGCGGCGGGCGCGGCGGGCGCGGCAGAACCTCGGTCACGGACCGGCACTTCGGTGCGGGGTTCGCGGTTGAGGTGTTCGGCGCTGCCGTCACAAGCCCAGCCGACGCAAACACCGGCTTGGCTTGTTTACGCCCGCTTTAAGCCATGGAGGGAGGAGCGCGGGCCGGTGGCCTGTGTGCGCCGATGGCGCTGACGATGCGCGCGACAGGAACGGGTGCAACGCCGTTGGCCGGCGCGGATGGCAGTGGGATCGCCAGCGCATCGCGCGGCATGAACAGATGTGCGACCTGCAGCGACGCACAGATCGGACACGGCGGCACTTTGCCCGCCGGCTGCGATTGGTCTCGGTCATCACCCGAAGCGGGCGCGACGGCGCCCGGACTGCGGCAGAGCGAGGCGAGCGCCCACGCCGGCACCCCTTGCGTACCCGATGGCGGCCGGTGCACCAGCGGCAACAGGGCCTGGAACAGGAGGGCAAAGACGGCGAGCCGGATCGTCCACGCCCGGCCGCGTCGCGTCATCGCGGCGGCCAGCCCACGTCCTCGACGCTGCCCGCCCGCAGAGCGCAACAGCCTTCCTCCCCGTTCTCGTTGTACCGCTTTGGCTGTTTACGCGATCGTTTCAACGGCTTCAAGGGCCGTTCAACCGTTGCGCTCGGACGCCGGCGCCCGGTCAAGGCTAAGCCAGGCGGGCTTTCATGGCCTCGGTGGCGCGGACCAGGGCGGCGCGCACGCCCGGCTCCATCGCCGAGTGCCCGGCGTCGGGCACGATGACGTAGCGGGCCTCGGGCCACGCCCGCGCCAGCCCATCGGCGGTGACGATCGGACAAACCAGGTCGTAGCGACCCTGAACGATGGCCGCCGGGATGCGGCGCAGCGCGTCCACGGCATCGAGCAGCTCGTTGTCGGCCAGAAAGAGGTCGTGCGTGAAGTAGTGGGCTTCGATGCGCGCCAGCGCGAGCGCTGCCGGGTCGCCGCGACCGTAATGCCCGACGTCGTCGGCGCGCGGAATGAGGTTGGAGCACGCGGTCTCGTAGCGGGTCCAGGCCGCCGCGGCCGCCTGGTGCACGTGCGGGTCGGGATCGAGCAGCCGGCGATAGTAGCTGCCGAGCACGTCCTTGCGCTCCGCCGCGGGCAGGAACTCGACGAACGCCCGCCACGCTTCGGGAAAGATCGTGCCCATCCCGTACAGGAACCAGTCGACCTCTCGCCGCGTGCCGAGAAAGATTCCGCGCAGGACGAAGCCCAGGCAGCGTTCCGGCCAGCGCGCACCGTAGGCCAGCGCCAGTGTCGAGCCCCACGAGCCGCCGAACAGCAGCCACCGCTCGATGCCGAGGTGGGTGCGCAACCGCTCGATGTCGGCGACCAGATGCTGGGTGGTGTTACCGGCGACGCCACCGTGCGGCAGGGAGCGCCCGCAGCCGCGCTGGTCGAACACGACGATGCGATAGGTGCGCGGATCGAAGAAACGCCGATGCGCCGAGGAAGCACCGGCGCCGGGACCGCCGTGCAGAAACAACGCCGGCACCCCGCGGGGATTGCCCGACTGCTCCCAGTAGCAGACGTGACCGCCGTCCAGTGGCAGGAAACCACTTGCAAAAGGCTCGATGTCCGGGAACAGATCGGTGCGGCGGTGACGAACGTCCATGATCGAAGGCTATAACTCCCGCTGCTCGGTCGGCGGCCATGATACCATCGCCGGCCGCCGAGTATTCACGGAAAATGTATGTCTGCTCCGCGAGATCACTCCTGGCCACCGTCCCGGCGCTCCCCGTCCCGGCGCTGGGCAACGCTGATCTGCACGCTGGTGATGTTGCTAGTGGGAGCGGCGCGGCCGTCGTCCGCACAGACCGCCCGCGTCGAGGAGATCATCGACGGTGACACGCTGACGCTCGCCGCCGCCATCGACGGCGCGCGCGAGGTGCGGCTGGTCGGCATCCAGGCACCGAAACTGCCGCTCGGGCGCAAGGATTTCAAGGCCTGGCCGCTGGCGGACGAGGCGCAGGCCGCGCTCGACCGGCTCGCCCGTGGCCGGACCGTCGCCTTGATTTTCACCGGCCGCCAGCGTGACCGCCATGACCGGATCCTGGCGCACCTGCAGCGTGATGACGGCCTGTGGCTGCAGGGCGAGATGCTGCGCCTGGGTCTCGCCCGGGTCTACACCTTCGCCGACAACCGCGGCCGCGCCCAGGAGATGCTGGCGATCGAGGGCCGCGCGCGCGCCGACGGCGCCGGCATCTGGCGCCACCCGTTCTATCGCATCCGTACCGCCGACGCCCTCGACGATGCCGAGATCGGAATGTTCCAGCTCGTCGAGGGGACGATCACCGCCGCCCAGCGGGTCAAGAGCCGGATCTACCTCAATTTCGGTGCCGACTGGCGCAGCGATTTCACCGTGGTCATCGCTGCATCGGCCGTGCCGATGTTCGAAGCCGCCGGCATCGATCCGCTCGCGATGCAAGGCCGGCGCGTGCGCGTGCGCGGCTGGCTCGATCGCTATAACGGCCCGATGATCGAGGCGACCCACCCCGAGCAGATCGAGATGCTGCCCCCCGCCGCCGATCGGTAGGGGGGTCTCCCCTGCCCGCGCCTATTCGCCCTGCTGCAACAGGAGCCCGCGCCGGCGGGCGAGGTGGCACATCGCCAGGAAGAATCCGCCGCTGCCGACGAGGAAGGCGGCGTTGAGGGCGAAGGCGTTGACCAGCAGATCGATGCGCGTGGTGTGGGCAAACAGCACCGCGCGCATGCCTTCGAACACGTGCGTCGGCGGCAGAGCGTAAGCGACGGGCAACAGCCAGTGCGGCAACACATCGATCGGGTAATAGACGCCGCTCAACGGCGCGAGCGCGAACACCGCGACCCAGGCGAGGCTTTCGGCGCCGAGACCCAGGCGCAGCACCAGGCCGGAGACGATGAGCCCGATGCACCAGCCGAAGAACAGGAGATTGGCGAAGAACGCGGCGAGCGGCAGACCAAGCGCGAACACCGAGACGCCGAACAACGGTGGTGCCAGAAGGGCGGCGGGGAGCACACTGATCACGGTGCGGATCAAGCTCATCAGCGCCAGCGCGACGACGAATTCGTGCGGCCGCAAGGGGCTGGCGAACAACTGACCCAGGTTGCGCGCCCACATTTCCTCCAAGAAGGAGATGGAGACGCCCAGGTTGGCGCGGAACAGCACGTCCCACAGGATCACTGCGCTGATCAGGACGCCCGATGCCTGCGCCACCCAGCTCGAATGGCCGACGTAGAACCGGGTCATGAACCCCCAGAGGATCATCGACACCGTTGGCCAGTAGGCGAGTTCGAGGATGCGCGGCCACGAGCGGCGCAGGACGTAGAGGTGGCGCAACAGGACGGCGCCGACCCGCCGCGTCGAAAAGGCGATGTCGAGGTTCACCGGCGCCCAGCCCCGCCCGCGGATGGCTGCGAGCGCTCGCCCGCTGCAGGCGACAGCGCGCGGTTGCGGGCGACATCAAGAAACACCTCCTCCAGGTTTTGCCGGCCGTAGCGGCGGATCAACTCGCCGGGCGCGCCGCGATCGACGATGGCGCCGTCGCGCATCATCAGTACCTGATCGCACAGCCGCTCGACCTCGGCCATGTTGTGCGACGCGATCAAGATGGTCGCACCGCGGTTCCTTCGGTAGCGCTCCAGATACGTGCGCACCCAGTCCGCGGTGTCCGGATCGAGCGACGCCGTCGGCTCGTCGAGGAGCAGCACCTCGGGCGCGTTGAGCATCGCCTTGGCCAGCGCCACGCGGGTGCGCTGGCCGGCCGACAGCTCCCCGGTCGGGCGGTCGAGGAAGTCCGCGAGCTGAAGCTCGGCGGCAAGCTCCGTGATCGTTCGCCCGATCCGCTCGACGCCGTAGAGGCGACCGTAGACGGTGAGGTTCTCCTTCACGCTCAGGCGGCGCGGCAGGTCGACGTACGGGCTGGAGAAATTCATGCGCGCCAGCGCCCGATAGCGATCGGCGAGCATGTCGATGCCAAGGACATACACGCTGCCCGCGGTCGGCAGCAAGACACCGAGCAAGATGGCGATCGTCGTCGTCTTGCCGGCGCCGTTGCCGCCGAGCAGCGCCGTCGTCGAACCGCTGCGGACGGCGAAGGAGACATCATTGACGGCGGTGACGGCATCGAACCGCCTGACCAGCCTTTCGACGACGATGGCATGCGTGCCGGTGATCACGGCCATGGCGGGCGACGGCTCGAACCTCGGGCGGTCGACCTCGGGCGGTCGACCTCGGATGTTCCCTGGGGCGACGGTCGCCCTAATCGCTTTATGTGTCCTGTGCGGTCACGCGGTTCAACCGTCGGAAGTGGCGGCGTTGGCGCGCATCCGCCAACAGGCGGTCAATGTGACGGCCCTGGAACAGGCGGACCCCGCAGTCGCGGCCAAAGGCGAGCGCGGCGGCGCTCTCCACGTGCGAGAGGATGAAGCGCCCGGCGCCCGCGCGCGCAACCACGCTCGGCAGCCATGGTCCCGAGGTCGCCGGGTCTTCGAGCCCACCGGCCGGGCAGGGCAGCTTGACGAATTCGAAGTCCGGCAGTGCCGGATCGATCAGATCGAGGGCGGGGACGCTGAGCCCATCGAGGCACAGCCGGTAGCCCTTGGCGCGACAGAGCGCACGGGCGACGCGAAAGCCTTCGAGATCGGAAAGGAAGTCGTCGAGCTTGATCTCGACGACGATGCGGCCGCGGCGGGCGGCGACCAGCCGCTCATCGAAGGCGAAGAATGCTTCGGACAACAGGGTTGCGACGTTGAGGGTGATGCCGATCACGTCGTCGCCGCCGATGCCGTCCGGCGTCGCCATCAGCGCCAGCATGCGCCGGTCGAGCGCCGCGGTCAGATAACGAAAGAGGTGCGGATCGGCACAAAGATCGCTCTCGGGCAGCATGGTCCGGGTGAGATCGGCGATGGAGACGGTGCACGCGACGAAGGCGGGCTCGGGCCGCGTCTCCTCGACCACGGCGCAAACCGCATGGCGGCGCAGGAGGCTCAGCACGTCGGCCTGCGCCAGCCCCGCCTCCAGGCGATCGAGCTGGAATGGCGTGAGCACATCGAAGCGCACAGGCGGCGGCGAATAGCCGGCCGCATGCTCGTCGGCGGCGGAGACGACCATCGCCCGCTGTGCCGCCCACGTCTGAACGGCGCGGGCAAGCGCGAGCAGCCTGCCGAGTTCGACGTGGGGGTCGAGCCAGTCGATCAGCCCCGCCTCGCCGGCACCGGCGGCCAACAGGCGGCTCTCGCTCAGCATCAGCCGAAAGGCACCCACCTCCCGCGCGACGACGGGCGCGGCGTCGGCTGCGAAGAAGAACACGATGTCGGCATTGGCGAGCACGAACAGCTCGCCGTGATGATCTTCGGCGAGACGCGTCAGGCCAGTCGTGATGGCGTGCCCGCACGCCTCCCGCTGCGCGGAAGCCGGCAGGCGGGAGAGTGAGACCACGACCGCCTGGCGCGCACCCGGCCGCGCCGCCAGCCGGCGCAGGTATTCCACCAGCAGTTCTTCTGCGGCGGTCTGGTCGTCGAGTGGGGTGAGGGCAAGCAGCAAGCGAAAGCTCCGTATCTCACTTCTAAGGGCCGCGCCGGGCGATGGCCTGGACCAGACGATCGACGAAGAAGCCCTGGAAACGGGTGATCCCCAGCGACAGCCCCCAGCGCAGCGCATCCTCGCTCTCGGTTCGGGCGAGCACGACGCGCTCGCTGCCAAGCGCCGCGACGCGCGCGCGCAACGCTTCGGGCACGGAGCCGGGCAACGCCGCGCGCTGCCGATCGAGCGAGAGCACCTTGACCAGGTCGGGCTGCAGGCGATCGAGGGCGACGCGCGCCAGGGCCTCGACGCCGACGCCGTCGATGAGCACGAGATATCCCCGCCCCCGCAACGCGTCGCGCAGGCGCGCGTAAGACACGAGGTCGGCAAGGATCTCCGCAAGCTGGATCTCGATGATCGGCCGCTGGGTCGCCTGCCAGGCATCCTCAAGGGCGGCGAACTCCGTGGAGCCGATGGAAAGGATATTGAGGTTCAGGCTCAGGCGGACGGCGGGCGGCGGCACGCCCGCGAGCGTGCGCAACACCCTTGCGTCGAGGGCCCGGGTGAGGAAGCGGAACATCGCCGGCTGGGCGAGGAGATCGAGGCCGGGAGCCACCATGCCGGCCAGCGCGCCGATGGAGACATACGCCTCGCACAACAACGGCTGCGGCCGGGCCGCGGGTGCGAGGACGAGCGCGTGCTGACGGCGCAGCAGTCCCTCGATCGGCAGGTCGGCCAGCGCGTCGGTGATTCGCGCCACGTCGCCCACGACGAGCGGCCGCAGGCGCCCGTCCGCGGCCTCGCCGTCGGCCGTCCCGGAACGGCCTTGCGCCAGCCTCTCTTCCAGGGCGGCACGCCCGTCGGAGCTGCCGAGATCGTAACAAACGGCGAGCACCCCTTCCGCACCGTCGCGGCGCGCCACGATCGGATGCGCCCCCTTCGGTTGAGACGTCATCGGTTGAGACGTCATCGGGGGCTGGCCGGCGCCGAGTAACGAGGCCAGCCGACCGAGTGCCTGTTCAAGCTCGGCAATGCGGGCGGGGCGGCAGACCACGACGGCACGGTCGCCGCCGAAATCGAGGCACGGCAGATCGAGCCGGCGGGCCAGCGCCTGCACCTCGCGCACGCCCGCCGCACACAGATCGGCCCGGCCCGCGACCAAAGGCAGGCCGGCAGGATTGACGACGACGGCCCATCCGCCATGCTGTGCCGCCGACAGGGCCTGCAGGCGATCGAGGAGACCTCCGCCCGGGCGAACGGCGTCGGTGCCGCGTTGGGCCGCAGGTGGGTTCGTCAACGACACGCGCGAAACCCTCGGGTGGCCGGAAGAAGTCGAGTACTGTTGATATTGCCGGCAACGGGTTAAGATTTCGCCTAGGCTGCGCCAGATATGAGGGTACGAGGGACATAAGGAGCCGTGATGCGGCGGCGCAAGGACGCCAAGAACGCCCCCACGAATGACGCGGCACCCGGCACCGGCTTCGATGCCCGGGTGCCAGACGGCCGGCGCGTCTATGCGGTGGGCGACATCCATGGCCGCCACGACCTTCTGGTGCGGCTGCACGAGATGATCCTCGAAGACGCGGCCGCGGCAACCGCATCGAGCCTCGTCCTCGTCTATCTGGGTGACTACGTCGATCGTGGGCCGGCCTCCTTCGAGGTGATCGATGCCCTCGTGCACGACCGTCTGCCCGGCTTCGAACACGTGTTCCTGAAGGGCAACCACGAGGACATGATGCTGAAATTCCTCGCGGGCGGCCCGGCGTCGACGTGGCTGTTCAATGGCGGCATCGCCGTGCTCGCCAGCTACGGCGTGCTCGGCGGTGGCTTCAGCATCGGCCTCGACATCGAAGCACTGCGCAAGAACCTCCTCGACGCGATGCCGCCGGTGCATCTCCAGTTTCTGCACGAACTGCAATTCCGCCACGTCGAGGGGGACTACCTGTTCGTTCACGCCGGCATCGAGCCGTCGAAGCCGTGGCAGGAGCAGAGCGAAGACGTGCTTTTGTGGATTCGCACGCCGTTCCTGCGCTGCGCCAACTGGCTCGGCAAGCGCGTCGTCCACGGGCATACGATCACGGCGGAGCCGGAAATCCTGCCCAACCGCATCGGGATCGACACCGGCGCCTTCAACAGCGACCGGTTGACCTGCGTCGTGCTCGAAGGCACCGACGTGCGCTTCCTGCAGACGTCGACCAACCTGATGGCCGAAGACGACAAGGAGATTTAGGCCGCAGATGGATATCGACGGCTTGTTTGCCGCCGAGATGGCGGAGCATGCGCGGGTGCTGGACGCAAGTCGTGGCGCGCTGCGTCTGCCCTTCGTCCGGCTGGTGGCGGCATGCGCCGGAGCGATTTCCGCCGGCGGCAAGATCGTGTTCTTCGGCAATGGCGGCAGCGCGGCCGATGCCCAGCATCTCGCCGCCGAGCTGTGCGTGCGCTACGCCGTCGATCGAGCCCCGATCGCCGCTTTGGCACTGACCACCGACACCTCGGTGCTGACCGCGTGTGGCAACGATTTCGGCTTCGAGGAGATCTTCGCGCGGCAGGTCCGGGCCGTCTGTGCCGCAGGCGACGTGTGCATCGGGCTTTCCACCTCGGGGAAGAGCGCCAACGTGATCCGGGGCCTGCTGGCGGCACGCGAGCGGATGTGCGTGGCAGCGGCACTGAGCGGCGGCGACGGCGGCCGGCTGGCCGGTCTCGCCGAGCCGCTCCTGATCGTTCCCTCCCCGGTCACCGCGCGCGTGCAGGAGATGCATCTGCTCGTGGGACATATGCTGTGCGCGGCGCTTGAGCGCGCCATCGGGCCGGCGTGAGCGGCGCCACGCCCGAGGTGATCGAGCGCCTGGCCCTGGCGCGCGTCGGCTGCGCCGGAGACGTCATGCTCGATCGCTTCGTTTCCGGCACGGTCGAGCGCATTTCACCCGAAGCGCCGATCCCCGTGCTCACCATCACCGGGGAAGAAGCGATGCTGGGCGGCGCCGGCAACGTCGCACGCAACGTCGACGCGCTCGGCGCCCTCGTGCATTTCGCCGCCGTGGTCGGTGCCGATGCCGAAGGCGACGAGATCCGCGCGCTCCTCTCGCGGCTCTCCGCGGTCGACGCCCGCCTCGTCGTCGATGCCAGCCGGCCGACGACGCTCAAGACCCGGTTCGTCGCCGCGGGCCAGCAGATCCTGCGCGCCGACCGCGAGAGCACGCGCCCCCTCGACGATGCCGTGCGCGGCGTCCTGGCGGAATCGGTCGCAGCGTTCCTCGGCGCCTGCGATGTCCTCGTGCTTTCCGATTATGCCAAGGGCACGCTTGCCGGCGGCCTGGCGGCGCGCCTGATCGGCGCCGCGAAGCGCCGTGCCCTGCCGGTGATCGTCGATCCCAAGGGTGCGGATTACGCGATTTATGCCGGCTGCGACGTGATCGCACCCAACCGCAGGGAACTGGGGCAGGCGCTCGGCCGCCCGCTTGCCGCCGGCGAGGAAGAAGCGGCGGCGCGCGCCCTGATCGCGCGCTTCGGCTTCGGTGCCGTGCTGGTCACCCTCGGCGCCGAGGGCATGCTGCTGGTGCCGTCCACCGATGCGGCAATCCGGCTGGCGGCGCAGGCGCGCGAGGTCTTCGACGTCTCCGGCGCGGGCGACACGGTGGTCGCCACCCTGGCCGCCGCGATTGCCAGCGGTGCGCCGCTCGCCACGGCCGCCGATCTCGCCAACATCGCGGCCGGCATCGTCGTCGGCAAGGTCGGCACCGCCGTGGCGACCGTCCCCGATCTCACCCTGGCGCTTCGTGAGCGCAATCTCGCCTGCGATGCGGCCAAGGTGCTGCGCATCGATGCCCTGCACGAGGCCCTGGCCCGCTGGCGCCGCAAAGGCTTGCGGATCGGCTTCACCAACGGCTGCTTCGATCTGCTCCACCCCGGCCATCTCTCCTTGCTGACGCAAGCGAAAGCCGCCTGCGACCGTCTCATCGTCGGCCTCAACAGCGATGCCTCGGTCGCCCGCCTGAAGGGCGCCGACCGTCCGGTGCAAGGCGAGCAGGCGCGCGCCCTCGTCCTCGCCTCGCTCGCCGCGGTCGACGCGGTCATCCTTTTTGCCGAGGACACACCGATGGCGCTGATCGAGGCGATCCGGCCGGACGTACTGGTCAAGGGCGCCGACTACCGCCGTGAGGACGTCGTCGGCGCCGATCTGGTCGAAGGGTACGGCGGCCGTGTCCTGCTTGCGGCACTGGCCGACGGCTACAGCACATCGGACACGCTCGCCCGCATCCGGTCGTGAGCACGGGAGCACCAAAGCAATGATGCAGACACGGCTCGCACCCAAGGCGGTCCTGGCGCTGACGGCGGGAGCGCTGATCCTGACGATCGCCATGGGAGTGCGCCAGACCTTCGGGTTGTTCCTGGGGCCGGTCTGCCTGTCGCTCGCCGTCGGCCGCGAACAGTTCGGGCTGGCGATGGCGGTGCAGAACCTGCTGTGGGGGGCGGCGCAGCCGGTCGCCGGCGCGTTCGCCGATCGCTTCGGTGCGAACAAGATCCTGCTCGTGGGCACGCTCGCCTATGCGGGCGGCCTCGTCGTGATGGGCAGCGCCGCGAGCCTCGGCGCCATCAACCTTGGCGGCGGGTTGCTGATCGGTCTTGCACTCAGTTGCGTGAGCTTTGCCGTCGTGCTCGGCGCCGTCGGCCGGGCGGTGCCGGCGGAACGACGCAGCATGGCGCTCGGTATCGCGAGTGCCGGCGGCTCGTTCGGTCAGTTCGTGATGGCGCCGATCGGCCAGGAACTGATCGCATCGCTGGGCTGGCAATCCGCATTCGTCGCGATGGCGGCACTCGTGCTCCTCATCGCGCCGATGTCGGTGGTGCTCGCCGGCACCGCCGGATCGCACAATCGGCCCGCGATTGCGCCGCACAGCGACAGCCTTGCGCAAAGCCTGGGCGAGGCCGGCCGGCATCGCGGCTACTGGTGCCTGACCGCGGGCTTCTTCGTCTGCGGCTTCCAGGTGGTGTTCATCGGCGTCCACCTGCCCGCCTACCTCGCCGATCTCGGCATGCCGCCCACCCTCGCCGCACATGCGCTCGCCCTCATCGGCTTCTTCAACATCATCGGCACCTGGGGCTGCGGCGCGCTCGGCACCAATCGCTCGAAAAAGCACCTGCTCGCCGGCCTCTATCTGCTGCGCTCGGCGGTGATCGCGATTTTTCTCGCCGCGCCTAAGACCGAGACCACCATCTTGATCTTCGCTGCGACCATCGGCCTGTTGTGGCTGGGCACGGTGCCGCTGACCAGCGGGCTGGTCGGCCAGATTTTCGGTGTCCGCTACCTCTCTACCCTGTTCGGCATCGTCTTCCTCGGCCACCAGGTCGGCAGCTTTTTAGGCGTCTGGCTGGGCGGGGTGGTGTACGACGCCACCGGCTCCTACGATCCGATCTGGTACGGCTCGATCGCCTTCGGCATCGCCGCCGCGGCTTTACACTTGCCGATCGCCGATCGTCCACTGCGCCCGGCGCTTGCCTGATCGCGCAAGCCGGGCTCAGACGGTGAGCACCACCTTGCCCATGGTCTTGCGCGCCCGCAGCTCCTTCAGCGCGACGGCGGCATCCGCCAGCGGATAGGTATGCGAGACGTGTGGCCGCAGCCGGCCATCGGCGAGCCAGCCGAGCAACTCGTCGAAGCTGGCGGCCATCGCGTCGGGAGCCAGCATCTTGTACGCGCCCCAATAGAAGCCGATGGCGCTCAAGTTCTTGACCAGAAGGATGTTGGCCGGAATCTGCGGCACCTGGCCGGACGCGAAGCCGACGATCAGCAGCCGGCCACCCGCCGTGGTGGCGCGCAGCGCCGTCTCGAAGGCGGCGCCGCCCACCGGATCGTAGACGACATCGACGCCGCGGCCGGCGGTCAACTCCTTGATCCGGTCGCGCAGATCCGGCGCCCGCGCATCGACGACGGCATCGGCGCCGGCGTCCTTGGCGACGCGCATCTTGTCCTCGCCGCTCGCCGCCGCGATGACCCTTGCGCCGAGGAGCTTGGCGGTCTCGACGGCGGTCAGGCCGACGCCACCCGCCGCTCCCAGTACCAGCAGCGTCTCGCCGGGCGTCAGGCCGGCCTTGATCTTGAGGCCGAAATACGATGTGCCATAGGCAACGGGGAAACCGGCGGCGATGACGTCTTCGACGCTGTCGGGCAGCGCGAAGACCTGCGTCTCGGGCGCCGCCACCTCTTCGGCAAAGCCGCCCCAATCGACGATTGCCATCACGCGTTGGCCGGGGCGAAACCGTCGGACCTCGCCGCCGCAGGCGAGCACCTCGCCCGCGACCTCGAAGCCGGGACTGAACGGCAGCGGCGGCTTGATCTGATAGCCGCCGGCGATGATCAACGTATCGGCGAAATTGACGCCTGCCGCACGCACCTTGATGCGCACGTCGCGCGCGCCGATGGCGGGCGGCTCCACCTCTTCGAACGCGAGCCCATCGGCGTCACCAAGCGCCTTGCACCGGATCGCGCGCATCGTCGGTCCTCCTCCCCTGTTCCGCTTGCGCAAGTTGTTTGCGCGTTCGGCCGGCGCCGTCAACCGCCGCGTCCTTTCGGTCCCGCCAGCGACGAATCAACCACCCGGTTACGGCACCGCAGGCGGCGCACCCGCCGCCCGCGGATCGAACAAAAAAGCGCGTACGGAGCGCTCGACGGAGGCGCCCGCACAGCGGGCAGCCGCTTGTTCATCCGGGGAAATATGTATTTATTGCTAATAAGTTATGGGGCACAGCCAGTACCGGCGTCGGAGTTCCCGCCGCGTGCCCCGCCTGACCTCCTGCCCTTTGTGGGTCGGTTTTAAGCCTTGGCAATGGGGCACGCGCCGTACTAACAATGCGGGCATGCATTTCTTGCCTTCCCAAACGCGGTTGGGTCTAGCCCTGGTGGTGTTTTGCGCAACCGCCCTACCTGCGCTAGCGGATACCCAGTCCCTCGGCAAGTTCGGCGACTGGACCGCCTTCACCGACGCGTCGGGTGGGCACAAGGTCTGCTACATGGGCTCGGCGCCGCAAAAGGCCGAAGGCAAGTACACCCAGCGCGGCAAGATCTATTTCCTCGTCTCGCACCGCCCGGCCGACAAGGTGACGGGCGAGGTTAGCCTCGAGGCCGGCTACCCGTACCAAGATGGGAGCGAGGCGAGCGCCGTCATCGATGGCAAGACCACCTTCAAGATGTTCACGCGCGGTGAGAACGCCTGGAACTATGACGCCAAGGCCGATCGGGCCATGGTCGAGGCGATGAGGGCCGGCGGGCAGATGGTCATCAAGGGCCGATCCACCCGCGGCACGGCTACCTCCGACAGCTACAGCCTCTCGGGCTTCACGGCAGCGTACCAGGCCATCGGCAAAGCGTGTGGCGTGGACTAGGCGCGCGCACCGTCTGTTACGCGGTTGCTCGCTCGGGGATCGGCGAGCGTGATTTGCTGAGCGCCGGCTCTATATCTCAACGGTGATGACTTCCGCACCCATCAATCTGATCGGTCTCAGCCGACAAGAGCTTGAGCAGGCGATCGTGGCACAGGGCGAGGCACCGTTTCGCGCCCGGCAGATCTGGCACTGGCTCTATTACCGCGGGGCGCGCGACATCGCCGAGATGACCACGCTCGGCAGGGATTTGCGGACGCGCCTCGCCGAGCGGTTCTGCATCCGCCGGCCGGACGTCGCGACCCAGCAGTGCTCGGACGACGGCGCCCGCAAGTGGCTGCTGCGCTTCGCCGACGGCAACGCGGCGGAGACGGTGTTCATCCCCGAAGAGGACCGCGGCGCGGTGTGCGTCTCCTCGCAGGTCGGCTGCACGCTGACATGCAAGTTCTGCCACACCGGCACCCAGCGCCTGGTGCGCAACCTGGATGCCGCCGAGATCGTGGGCCAGGTGCTGATCGCGCGCGACAGCTACGGCGAATGGCCGACGCCGCGGGGCCAGCGCCTCGTCTCCAACATCGTGCTGATGGGGATGGGCGAACCGCTGTTCAACTACGACAACGTCGCGCGCGCGCTCGGCATCGTCATGGACCCGGCCGGCATCGCCATTTCCCGGCGGCGGATCACGCTGTCGACCTCCGGCGTCGTCCCGCTGATCGAGCGGCTGGGGCATGAACTCGGCGTCAAGCTGGCGGTGAGCCTGCACGCGGTGACCGACGAGTTGCGCGACGTCCTGGTGCCGCTCAACAAGAAATACCCGATCGCCGAGCTGCTGCAGGCCTGCCGCGCCTATCCGGCGGCCGACAACGCCCGGCGGATCACTTTCGAATATGTGATGCTCAAGGGCATCAACGACACCGCCGCCGATGCCCGTGCGCTCGCCCGCCTCGTCGCCGGCATTCCGTGCAAGTTCAACCTGATCCCGTTCAATCCGTGGCCCGGCGCACCGTTCGAATGCGCGCTGCCGGAAACGATGGAGCGGTTCTCGCGGCTCTTGAACGACGCCGGCTACACCGCGCCGGTGCGCACGCCGCGCGGGCGGGACATCATGGCCGCGTGCGGGCAGTTGCGCTCGGCAAGCGAACGTCAGCGCCTGAGCCGCCTGAAGGCGCGGCTGGCCGCCGGCATCGTTGACGACGCGCACGGCCATGCGCTGCCGGCCGACATTGCTCCAGTCGTGGTGCCGACGATTGCAGCCCTGGAGGTTTGATGCGATGTTGGGCAGGGTCTTGGGGGTCGGAATGATCTGCGGTTTCGCCATCGGTTGCGCCAGCAGTTACGAACCGATCGTCGACATGAAAGGCGTCGATGCCGCGCGCTATCAGGCCGACCTGGACGAATGCCGGCAGTATGCCGACCACGTCGATGTCGGCACCAGCGCCGGAACCGGGGCGGCGATTGGTGCCGCGATCGGGGCGGCAACGGGCGCCGCGGTCGGCGCGATCACCGGGAGCCCAGGGACGGGCGCCGCGGTCGGTGCCGCCGGTGGCGGCACTACGGGGCTGTTCGGCGGCGGGCTGCGCGGCGGAGAAAAGCAGCGTCAGGTGATCCGCAATTGCCTGCGCGGCCGCGGCTACAGCGTGTTGGGGTGAGGCGCAATGCGAACGGCACTCATTGCTCTGATCGTCGGTGTCGCCTTGGGCGCGGTGGGTTGGTGGCTGTTCGGCGGTCATTCGCGCGGGCAACTGGGCTCGGTCTCGACCAATTTCCGCTGGCTCGGCCCCAACGACCGCATCGTCATCGACGGCTTCGATGACCCGAAGATCGAGGGCGTGGCCTGCCACATCAGCCGACCGCAGCGCGGCGGCGTCAAGGGCAGCCTCGGCTTCGCCGAGGAACTGTCGGATGTCAGCATTGCCTGCCGGCAGATCGGACCGATCGTGGTCAAGGGGGAGATCGACGACGGCGAGCGGGTGTTCGACGAGGGCCGCTCGTTGATCTTCAAGACCCTGAAGGTGGTGCGCTTCTTCGACAAGGCGCGCAAGGTACTGATCTACGTGGCCTATTCCGAAAAGGTCCTCACTGGCTCGCCACAGAACTCGATTTCGACGGTGCCCCTGATGCCCTGGGGCGGCGTCCCGCCGCGCGGGCCGTAAGCGGGCTCACGCCCGGCAGCCACGTTCCGGTCGGGAGTGGGCACATGGCCGACGAGGAGCCCGACGCGATCGCCACACTCGCCCGCGCCCTCGATGTGACGGCCGACGCCATGGCGACGGCGCCCGCGAGCATGACGGCGAACCTCGAATGCCGGTTGGCCGGGTTGCAGGATCGTTTCCTCGCCACCCGCGCGGTCACGCCGGCCGACCTTGAGGCGCGGCTGAGGCAGATCCGCGCCATCGTGGCCGGTCTGGGCGAGCCCGGCTACCTGTTGCATCTGGTCGACGCCGCCCTCGCCGACATCGCGGCGATGAACGCGGAACCTTCCACCGGCGAATTCTGACCACCCTGGCGCGGCGCCGCCGCCCGCGGCCCCTGCTCCCTCCTCTCTCGTCGCTCCTCCCTCCACGGCCGGCGCGCCATTCCTGGCGCGTGTTACAGCGCGGACCCTCGTCTACGGCGAGAAGATCGTGGAGCAAAATGGCCATACTGGTCGCTGGGCGGGCGCAAAGTCTTCCCGCATATATGGTAAGAGAACATTCGACGCAACATAATCGGTTATAGACGAGTGCATGCTCTCCCATTAATTGCTGTTTCCGACGGCAGCATCCCCCCAAACGATCGACGGTATGGCGGTTGCTTCCCGCCAATCGAATTCTTCAACCTGACTGCACCGCGAATCACGTCCATATTCTCGCCACATTAACCCTCTTTCTACACTGCTCACCGAGCGAGCGCTGGAAATCAGTTCAGCTTCGGATGAAAGTGCAGCATAAGCCAGCGAAAATATGCATTCTTGCTAATAAACACGAATAATAACTACATTTTCGCTGAATCAAGAAACGACGCTGCAGATTCGAAATCAGCTTCCTGATCTCGGCGCTTCAACAATGTGGACGAGGGAGTAAATTTTATGGCTGATATATATAATTATGCTGGAACCGACGACGTCGTTACCGGCACCGACGGAGATGACTACATCTTTTCCGGCGGTGGCAATGATGTGCTGTACGGCGGTGGCGGCAACGACGGCCTCGACGGCGGTTGGCACGACCCGTACACGTCGGACACGCTCTACGGCGGCGATGGCGACGACAAGTTGCAAGGCGGCAAGGGCGACATGGCCAATGACGTGCTGTCGGGCGGCGATGGCCACGACACCTTCTACTTCGGCTCCGAAGGAGACGATGCTGGTCCGTACCAGGGTTTCGGCACCGACACGATCACCGACTTCCAGGTCGGCGTCGACAAGATCAACGTGGTCGCCGTGCACGACGTGAACAAGGACTACGACCCGAGCACCGGCGAATACAATTTCTTGAAGTTCCACGTCGAGGGCAATGATACCCACATCGATGTCTACGCCAATGCGGGCGAGCCCGATCATGGCTATGCCGGAACGATTGTCTTGCAGGGGGTTGCGGTCACCGACGTCCATGCCTTTGGCGAAGAGAACATCATCGCCTGGCCGAACCCGGAATATGCCGACTTTTAGCGCAACCGCCCCAATCGTGTGCCTTACGTTGTCCTGCAACTTCGCTGTACAATCTGGTGAATAGAGTGCCCCTTCGGTGCAACCAGGTGACTGACAGCGGTTGCTGCCACGCACAATCAAGCCTGCTTCGCTAAACCAACTCCAGGCGGCCTCCACAACTTGGATCTTGCGACGATCCGGCCCGGGCAATCACCCGGGCCGTTTTATTGCGACATCCGCGTTCCCCCGCCGCCCCGGGACACCCTGCATCGCGACGGGCCAGGGGTGCCCGCTCTCGACCGAGGGTAGAGACGGGCAGCCGCAAACCTCGCCCCTAACCCTCTGATTCCCCAAACGGGTTGGCTTTCGGCAGTGACGAAGTCACGCGTCAAGCTACGTCAGTCGCTCAACAGAAAAGCGAACGTTCGCGCGCTGTTTGAATTCATTTCATATTGGTAATTTTAACGGGAAATCATGGAAATAAACAGGGTTACCTGCTCCGTTGTCTTGCTATCAAATCGTATTCAAAATCGCCTCCATATTCTTGCCACAATCTGCCGCTTAGTAAGGGTTGCACTGAGCGTATATAAGACTTTTCTTAGATAGCAGAGCGCATCGCGGCGGGACAGCAGGCGACGCTATGTCGCACATTGTACAACGCAAGAACTCAGTCAAACGAACGTAAGACCAAGTAAAAATACGCCGCACCGGCATTACGTACTGTGCGGGCGGCGCTCGTTACAGTGTGGACACGGGAGCTAAGTTCATGGCAGATCTATTTGGTGATGGTTATATTCAAGGAACGGATGGCAGCGATGTCATCAAGGCGTGGTGGGGAACCTATGTGCCCACCACGATCGATGCCGGCGGTGGCGACGACGCAGTAGTCGCCGGCGAAGCTAACGACACCGTCTACGGCGGCGACGGCTACGACAAGATCGAGACCCGGGGCGGTGACGACTTGGCCTACGGTGGTGACGGCAACGACACCCTCATTGGTCTGAACGGCAACGACACCCTCGACGGTCAGAACGGCGACGATTCCATCGACGGCGGCGGCGGCAGCGACGTCCTTTACGGCGGCGACGGTAACGATCGCCTGCAGGGCGGCTGGCACGACGAGTTCAGCTCGGATACGCTCTACGGCGGCGCCGGCGACGACAAGCTGCAGGGCGGCAAAGGCGACATGGCCAACGACGTGCTGAGCGGCGGCGACGGCCACGACACCTTCTACTTCGGCTCCGAGGGCGACGACTACGGCCCCTACCAGGGTTTCGGCACCGATACGATCACCGACTTCCAGGCTGGCGTCGACAAGATCAACTTGGTGGCCGTGCACGACGTCAATAAGGACTACGATCCGAGCAGCGGCGAGTACAACTTCCTGAAATTCCACGTCGAGGGGAACGACACCCACATCGACGTCTACGCCAACGCCGGCGAACCCGATCACGGGTATGCGGGGACGATCGTCCTGCAGGGCCTCCAGGTCACGGATGTTCATGCCTTTGGCGAAGAGAACATCATCGCTTGGCCGAACCCGCAGTACGCGGACTTCTAACCGGTTCTCCGTTTCGGGAATCTTCTCGATTTGGTCTTGCGACGATGCGGCCAGGGTTTCTCCCGGGCCGCTTTCTTCGTGACCGTTGGCGAAAGCCCGCGGCGGCGTCTCAGCGCGGACGCCGATATCCGCGCTTGGCGACGGCCACACCACCGATGTCGAGCCAACTCCCGTGGTCGATGATCCGCTGCGCGCCCGAGCCTGTCGGCGATGGTGGCTGCGGCGGCGACGGGGCCGGCGGAGCCGGCTTCCACTTCAACAGCCACTCGGTGGTGGTGAACCCGGTCTTGTCGAGGACCGCGAACATCGTCTGCCGGCCGATGAGGGCGGGTGCGTTCGGCCCGAAATTGACCGGGACCGTCACCAGCACACCTTCGATCTCGACGTCGACGGTCGCCTGCTGAAAGGAGACCACCCCGCCGCCGGTGGTGACGCGGATGGTTCCGGCCCCGGCCAGCGAGATCCCGACGCCGGTGGCCGCGCTTGATGGCAGGTGCATGAAATCGGCGCCGGTATCGACCAGTGCCGACACGCTCCAGGTCGTGCCGTGGCTGCCGCCCGGGCCGTGCAGGACCACATCGCCGCGCGGGCGCCGGCCGATGTACGGCCTGCCGGCATCAAAATCGACCGTCGCGTAGCTCATGGTTCTACTTCCGGCGCGTCGACGAAGGCGTATACGACGGCGCGTTGCATCCCGCGCGCAACGACGGCACGCATCACCGCCTCAAGATCGGGGTCATGCGCCACCAGTTCCGCACCGCTCGCCGCCACCCATTCGAAATTGGCGTACGCGATCAGCTCTGCCCAGTGTTCCCGCAGCCAGACGGTGCCCGGCCATTCATCCGCGGCCATGGTGGCACTCCCCCGCTACCGACGCCTTTCAGCCGAGCGCAGGACCAGGCCCCGCGACATCCATCTTGTACATCAAAGCGTTGCCGGGAATGCTGGTGAACTTGACGCGTACCGTGTTCGCATCGGTCTTGGTCACGCCGCCGCCGAGCTTGAAGACCCAGATGTTGGTCTCGGCCTCGCCCTTGGTCTCGATTTCGACGCCCATTTCCAGCTCGCACTCGGCGAACTGCATCACCGGCCTTGCGCCTTCCTCGCCTTCCCTCGCCCGGCGCGCAAGCTCCTCGGCCTTGCGCAGTTCGGCGGTGACCGCCATGATCAGACGTGAAAGTGGCAATCTGTCCGCGCTCATTTCGCCCTTCCCTGTCCTGTCTCGTTCCTTGGCTTGATTATACCATGGCGGACGGTATCGGGCATCCTCGCCCTGCAACCGGATCAGCGCTCGTTCACCTGGATCTACTCGGGTAAAGGCGCGAATGCCGCAATGCCACCGTTCCTGCGGTCGCCGGATTGGTTCGCCGCCGCGCAGAAGCGATCCTTCTTGCCTTCACGCCGGCCGGCGGGCAACCGCGATCAGATGCGGCGGCTTCTTCACCGGATGCAGGAAACGACGCCACCGCCGCGTCATCGTGCGGACAAAATGCCGCCTTCGCATCGGCCAGCCGCTGCCGCCGAACAAGGTCTTGAGATCGAGCGCGAACGCGGCGAGCAGGGTCAGTCCACGCCGCCCGAGCGCATCGCCCAGGCTCGCCGCCGACCAGGCGCGCACGTGCTGGCGGCGATGGAACACGGTGTTGGTGACCGGGCACAAGATCATCGCCTTGTCGAGGTCTTCCTCGTTCGGCGTCGAAAACAGGACGACGCCCCCCGGCTTGACCAAGGTGCCGAGGGTGGCGACCAGCTCATCGAGCTGCGGATCGTAGAGATGCTCCACCACCTCCAGCACGACGGCGGCATCGAACGCCGGCTGTCGTGGGCCGGCACCGTCCACCAACACCGAGGCACCGAGGAAACCGTCACGTCCGGCGAAGCGGCGCTCGACGGTGGCCACGCTGTCCGGAGAGACATCGACGCCACCGGCGCGGAACCCCGCCGGCAGCAGTGCTTCGATCAGATCGCCGGCCCCGCAGCCGTAATCGACGACGGCCGCTCGGGGTGCCAGGTAGCGGCGCAGGATCTCGACGATCTGCGGGCCGTGCTGAAAGGAAAAATAGGCCTGCGGAAACCGCGATTGATAGTCCCAGAAGTTACGGACCATCTCCGGGGTCCACACGAGTTGTGCGTAGTCTTTGCTCATCGTCGTCGTCTTCAAAAGGAAAGGATGATTTATTCAAAAGAAACGATAACGGCCCGCCGCGCCGGCGTTGTCCCGATCGGCGGGCGGCGCTGGTATCGACCGAGGGGCCGCCGGCGACGGCCGCCCCGCATCGGAGCAGCGCATCTAACTAGATCGTCGCGGCCGTTTCAATCGCCGCCCGGTGCGCACCACCGCCGATCGCAGCATCGGGCGGCGGCGCTCCGGTCAGCACTGTGCCGTACGCCTCGACCACCCGTTCCAGCGAGAAGTCCTTCGCGCGCGCGATCCGCGCCGCGGCGTCGCCCGGATCGCGCAGCGCCGCCTCGATCGCAGCCGCCATCGCACTGACATCGCCGACCGGCACCAGCTTGCCGTAGCGGCCGCCTTCGAGCACCTCGTCCGGCCCGCTCGGGCAATCGGTGCTGACCACCGGACAGCCGCAAGCGAGTGCCTCGACCAGAACATTGGGCAGCCCCTCCCAGCGCGACGACAAGACGAACACCGCGGCGCGACGGTAATAGGCGAACGGATTGTCGACGTGGCCGGGCAGATCGAGGTCGTCCGCAACGCCGAGCAAACGGGCCTGCGTCCGCAGGGCGTCCGCGCCCTTGCCGCTGCCGATGATGATGAGACGCGCCGGCCGCCGCCCGCGCACTTCGGCAAACGCGTCGAGCAGTGTCGCGAAGTCCTTTTGCGGCTTGAGCTTGCCGGCGCCGAGGATGACCGGCGGCTGGCCCGCCTCCAGCCAGGGATGGGGGCACGGCGCCTGGCTCATGGCAACGAGCTCGGGGCGGAAGACGGGATTGACGATGACGTGCAGGCAGGGCGGTCCCAGGCCGGTGATCGCCGTGACGTCATCGGCAACCCCCTTCGAGGGCGCGATGATGCCGTCGGCGAGCCAGAACAGCGCGCGCATCTGACCGGGTACGGCTTTGGCCCAGCGCGACTCCTTGCCGGCGGCCGCCGTCGTGTTGTGGTTGCGCACGCTCACGAAGAGGCGCGTCAATCGCCGGCATACCAGCGCGGTGAGCAGCAGCACCGTGTTTGGATGGTTCTGAAAGGCAAGCACCGCGCCCGGGCGCTCGGCCGCGACATAACAGCGCAGCGCCCGCAGCGGCGGCCGATCGTTAAACAGCACGAGCGCGATGTCGTGCAGGGCGCGTCGCGTGATGAAATGGTCGCCGAACACGGCATGCGCCGAAAGCCGCACGATCGCCGCGATCGCCGTGATCGTGCGCAGCAATCGCCCGCCGCCCGCGGCACCGAGGTCGATGATCCACCCCTTGCCTTCGGTGCGCAGCGGCTCAAGGTTGCTGCCGGAGGTGTCTTCGAGCAGGAGATCGACGACGTATCCCCGCGCGCGCAGGCCACGCACGAGAGTGACGATGACCCCCTCCGCGCCGCGACCCGACGCGACACTGCGCGTGTAGATCGCGAGCCGGGGCGCCGGCGCCTCCTCGCGCGTCACCGCCCTCGACACGTCACGCGCCGCAGTTATCCCACCAGCGGAACACCTCGCGCGCGCCGCCGCCCGGGCGACAGCCTGCTCCGCCCCTCCGCCGTGCACCGCGCGTCATGCCGTGCGGCGCAACACCACTTCTCCGCTCCACACCGGCTTCCGCACGGCGAGGTTCGGCAGCGGCTGCCCCAGTAGCGCCCGGACCCGGGCGACCGCCCTGTTCAGGCAATCGAGGCCGGCGAGTGGCGCATCGGCGGGAAACGGTTCGCCCAGCCACGCCGCCCGCTTGGTCGCCACCAGATACTGATGGATAATGCGGATATCGCGGCTGAGCCGCACCGGACCGAAACGCATCAGTTGCCGGTACAGGAATGTCTTGATGTGCGTGCCTTCCAGCCGCTTGTCGCCGTCGACCGCCACCGCCAGCGCGTCCGGCCGCATGGCGTGGCGGCCCTCGCCCAGATCGAAGATGTAGACCGGCTTTTCGGCGGCGCACGCTTCGGCCAACATCGACATGCTGTCGCCGGTCACGATGATCGAGTGCGCGAGCCCGAGGAACCCGAAATAGGGGTTGTCGGTGGCATCCTTCGCCCAGCGGTACAGATAGGCCGGCACGCTCACCGTGCGCTCGAAGGTATCGATGGTCGCGGCCGGCGTGCGCGCGCTCGTCGTGACCAGCAGCGAACCGCCCAGCCGCCGGGCCAGCGCGCTCGCCTGCTCCGCCAGCCGCTGGGCCGCCCGGTGATCGAAGCTGTAGGGTCCGCTCGACCCGCCGATGACCACGGCAACGAACGGCTGCGGCAGATGTGCCAGCCGCGGCGCCCACGCGTCCGCATCATCGACCAGCCGTTGCGGGGTGACCCGGTGCAACGGCGTCTGATTGTGCAGAACGTTCGGCCGTTCCGGCAGGCGGTACTGCGGCGTGGTGACCACCAGATCGAAATGATCGAGATTCGACCACGGCCGGCCGACATGAACGACGTGCACCGGATGGTAGCCGGCCGCCTTCTTGATCCAGCGGGCAACCGGCTCGTTGCGCCGCCCGGCGGTCAACACCAGATCGGGCCACGGCGCCGCCAGATCGCTCGACCGCGCACGATCGATTCCGGCGAGCGTGGCGCCGATCAGGGCATGCGCCAGCGGCTCGAAGCGGTTGTACACGAACCGCTTGATCTCGAATGGCACACCGAGGCCCTCGGCCAGCGCCAGGACCTGGGAATTGTCGCCGGCCTTGTGCCCCATCAGCACCCAGACGCGCGGCGTCCGGTTGATCCAAACGAGCGGCTCCATTCCGTGCGGCATCTGCTTTTCAGCCCCTTTTCGCATTCAACTCGCAGGCTCACGCCGGGGTTGTCCCCCCGGCCCTTCGCGCGCCGCCATCTCGCGATCCGGCGCGTGCCGGCGTTGACTTGCCGACCGTTGCGGCCCCACCGGCGCCGCCCACTCAATAGCCAAGCGGGCGCCACCACAAACGCGGGACTGTAGTCTTATAATCAGCCGGTTTCTTGATCGCAGGCCTGCCGCAAGGTCTCAAGTCAAACTTTATTGCGGTTTGTTACTCGCGGCCGAACGGCGGCATTCCTCGCTTTTTTCGTCGTACAGCAGCGAGTTCTAAAAGGGTTGCCAACCGCTTCTAAAACTTTGTGATCTTGATTATTAGGCAGCGATTCGTTCCGCAACGTTGCAACTTTGCCGCAGATCCCCATTTCAATCGCGGCCGACTTGGCAAACGCTGCGCTTCGGGATTATCAAGGGAGATCGGTGGATCAAGACCTCTGGCGCACGCCGAAGGTCTTGCCGGTGATTCCGGCGACGGTCGCCGCGATCACATCATGCTTGCGGGTACCGAACGAATGGAAATCGCATTTCGAACGACACTGCGTCACATCATCAGCTATCTCCTGTTCTTCCTGCCGGAAGCGACCAAGGTGCGCATCGACCGCTGGTTGCGCGGCCACGAGGATCATCGCAAGCTCACGCTCGCGCAGTGCGTCATCGTCTCGTTCGGCAAGAGCGGACGCACCTGGCTGCGGGTGATGATGTCGCGTTTCTACCAGCTCAGGCACGGCCTGTCGGAACGCCATCTGATCGCCTTCGACAACCTGCATCGGCGCAATCCGGAGATCCCGCTGATCTTCTTCACACACGACAACTATTTGAAAGATTTTACCAAACACACCGACTCCAAGCAGGACTACTACGACAAGAAAGTGGTATTGATGGTGCGCGATCCTGCGGACGTCGCGGTCTCGCAATACTATCAGTGGAAGTTCCGGATGACGGAGCGGAAGAAACGGATCAACAATTACCCGCTTGACCCCAGCGTCTCCTTGCAGGACTTCGTGATTCGTCCGGAGTGCGGCATGATCAAGATCATCGATTTCATGAATGGCTGGGCGCGCGAGCTTGGCCGATTCCGCTCTCTGCTGGTGGTGCGCTACGAGGACATGCGCGCGCAGCCCGACGCGGTCCTCGCCCGCATCCTCGAATTCATCGGCACCCCCGGCACACCCGAGCAGATCAAGGAAGCGGTGGCCTTTGCTTCGGTGGAGAACATGCGGCAGATGGAGCAAAAACGCGTGTTCTGGCTGGCCGGCAGGCGGATGCTGGCGGGCGATCGCAAGAATCCGGACAGCTTCAAGGTGCGTCGCGCCAAGGTCGGCGGTTACCGCGACGATTTCTCCACCGAACAATTGGCGCAGATCGACGCGCTCATTGCCTCCCGGCTGTCACCGGTGTTCGGTTACGGCCAGGCGAGTACCAAGGAAGCCGCCGTCGGGGCGTGACGGCAGGTAGCGCTGAAGGAACGGCAAGCGAGGACAGCCATGCAGCCGACGACGCCGGACAGACCGTGTGTGTTCATTCACACCAACCCCAAGCAGATCGCGGGCGCCGTGGTCGCCGCCTATGCGCTCAAGCGCTACGCGAGCGCGCCCGAGAGCTTCGACGTCCAGGTGCTCAACAGTGCCGATTTCCCCTTCTTCCGCGCCCGCGAGGGCCAGCCGTACCGGCGCGACGGCGTGACGCGGACCTGGCGCAACGACGATCTGCAGTCGTTCACGCCGCTGCGCTTCATGCCGCCGGAAAAAATGGGCTATCGCGGCCGGGCCCTGGTCATCGATCCGGACATCTTTGCGGTCAGCGACGTCTGCCAACTGCTGACGCGCGACATGGGCGGCAAAGCGATCATGTGCCGCAAGCGGTCCGGACCACGGGGTTGGGCCGGCTCGTACGCATCGAGCGTCATGCTGCTCGACTGCGCCAAGCTCAGCCACTGGCGCTGCGAGGAACAGTTCAATGAGATGTTCGCGCTCCAGCGCGACTACATGGACTGGATTTCCTTGCGCCTTGAGCCGCCGGCCAGCATCGGCCTCCTGGAAAAGGAATGGAACGACTTCGACACGCTGACGCCGGCGACGCGGATGCTGCACAATACCAGGCGGCGGACCCAGCCGTGGAAGACCGGTCTGCCCATCGATTTCACCCCCGCCGACGCTTACGGCCCGGTGCCGCTGTACGCCACGCTGGCGCGCTGGGCCATGCAGCTCTTCGGCCGGGTGCCGCCGTTCAACCGCTACTGGCGCCATCCGGATACGCAGCAGGAGCGGCTGTTCTTTTCGCTACTACGCGAGTGCGTCGAAAAGAACATCCTGTCCGTGGAGACCTTGCGCGAGGAAATGCACCGTAACCATGTGCGCCATGACGCGCTGGAGGTCATGCGCAGCACGGCACCGCTGCCGGCCTGAAGGAATAGCCGCCGGCGCACGCCACCACACCGCGCACCAACCCCGACCGCGTGGGGCAAGCGGAAGACTGCCTTTCGCTCGCGTTGAGAAGTCTGATGTTCGTGCTCGCGCACCTCACCGATCCGCACCTGCCGACGCCAAGGGGCGTGCCACTGGTGCTGTTCGCCAACAAGCGCGCGCTCGGCTACCTGTCGTGGCGCTTGCGGCGGGTGCGCATCCATCGCCCCGACGTGTTGGCGGCACTCGAACGCGATCTCGCGGCGGTGCAGCCGGATCACATCGTCGTCAGCGGTGATCTCATCAATGTCTCGTTGCCGATCGAGTTTCTGCGCGCATCCGCCTGGCTCGCCACCCTCGGCGCACCCGCCGACGTCACCGTGGTCCCCGGCAACCACGACGCCTACGTCGCGGTCCCGTTCGAGCAGTCGCTTGCCTTCTGGGCACCACATCTGGCGGGCGACAGCGAACCGGCGGGGACGTTTCCGTTCGTGCGCCGCAGGCGCGACGTCGCCCTGATCGGCCTGTCGACGGCGTTGCCGACCGGGCCGGGAATGGCCTGGGGCAGACTGGGCCAAACCCAGTGCACGCGCCTCGCCGATACGCTGGCGCGGCTCGGCGGCGAGGGCCTCTTTCGCATCGTTGTCCTGCACCATCCGCCATTGGCGGCCGACGTGCCGGCGCACAAGCGGCTCGGCGATGCGCAGGCTCTCGCCGACGTCATCGCCGCCCACGGCGCCGAGCTCATCCTCCATGGCCACAACCACCGCACCGAGATCGGCAGTCTCAGGGGACCGGAAGGGCCGGTGCCGGTAATCGGTGCGCCCTCGGCCTCCGCACAGCCACGCCCAGCCCACGAAGGCGCCGGCTATCACCTCTACCGGATCGAGCGCGCCGACACCGGCTGGCGCCTCGACGCCCGCGCGCGCACCTACGATCCGGCGACCGGCCGGCTGAAGGAAGCAGCCCTGCGCCTCGATGCGCTGTCTTTGCCTTCCGCGGTCGCGCCAGCCGCGCGCGCCGGCACCGAGGTGGCCCCGCTGTGAGCCTGATCGATCGCTACATCGGCTCCCAGATCCTGCGTCCTCTGGCGATCGCGCTCCTGGTGGCGCTCGGCGTCTTCTTCATTTCGCGGCTGATGCACCTGATGGACCTGATCCTGGGCACGCAAGGGCCACTGAAGGTGATGTTCCAGATCATCGGCTATCTGGTGCCGCAATACCTGAGCCTGGCGCTGCCGATGAGCCTGCTCCTGGGCGTCATGATCGCGTTCAACAAGATGAGCCGGGACGGCGAAACCGATGCCCTGCAGACGGCCGGGATGGGGCTCGGGCGGCAGGTGCGCAGCGCGCTCCTGATCGGCGCGGTGGTAAGCGTCATCACCGGGCTGATGCACGGCTACCTGCGTCCCTATGGCCGCTATGCCTACGAAGCGGTGGTCTATGCGGTGACCAACGCCGCCATCAACGCCTCGGTGCGTGCCGGCGTCTTCACGCAGATCGAGGATTCGACGTTTTTCGTTCAGGGCATCGGTGCCGACGGCGTCAGCGTCAAGCGCGTCTTCTTGTTCCAGGAGGATGACGACGGTGGCACGACGGCGATTGCCGCCCGCGACGGCGGGCTGATTCGCCCCGATCCGCTGGCGCCACCGGTCCTGCGCCTGTTCGATGGCGTTCGCCTGACCATTGGCGCGCCCGCTGCCCCGGCCACCACGGAAAACACGCAAGAAAGCGCGCCGCAAGCGGCGCCCGAAGACGCGCAAGGCCCAAGAGTCCTGCGCTTTCAGGAGCTGCGCACGGTGCTTGGCCAGGAGCAGGCCATGATGTTCCGCCCGCGCGGCATCGACGAGCGCGAGATGACCATCAATGAGTTGTGGCGGCAGCGAGATACGCCACCGCCCGATGTTCGGACCTCCGATATCATCGCCGAGCTGAACGGCCGCATCGTGCGCACCCTCTCGGTGCCGATCCTGCCGCTCTTGGCCGTGCTTCTGGCCTTGGGCCGCAAGCGCACCGAACGATTTGCGGGATTTATCATCGGTCTGACGATTCTGATCGTCTACGAGCAGATCCTCGATTTCGGCAAGAACGCCACCGAGTCGGGGCACGTTTCCGCCGTCGTCGGCTTGTGGCTGCCATGGGCGGTGTTCGTCGGCCTCGTGCTGATCCGGTTCGCCCACGTCGCGAGCCGGGTCCCGCGCGTGTCCGGCTGGCAGGGACGCAGCCTCTTGGGCATTTTCGGCCGCCGGCTGGCCGCTGCCGGTCCGGGCGGCGGGAGCACCGGCCGGTGAGCGTGCTTGCCCGCTACATCAGCGCGCGCATCGGCCTGCACGTCGGTCTCGTACTCCTCGGCCTGACCGCGCTCGGCCTCGCGTTCGAGCTGATGAAGGAAGGCGACCGGGTGCTCAAGGTCTCAAGCGGGGAGACCGCGGCACTCGCGCGGTTCGCCTTGCTGCGCCTGCCCGACCATGCGGCACAGATGCTGCCGTTTGCCTGCCTCCTGGGTCCGCTCATCACACTCGGCCTGTTGTTGCGTCACAGCGAACTCACCGCGGTATGGAGCGGCGGCATTTCGTCGCTCGGCGTATTGCGCGCGCTCACACCAATCGCTGTGCTCCTCGGCGGGATGCAATTCGCCCTCGACGATCAGTCCGTGCCGGCGACACTCGACAGCCAGCGTGCCTGGGGTGTCGGTGAATACCGTGCCCGGACGTTCACCCAGGACGAGGCGGCGCTGTGGGTGCTGACCGGCCCCGACATCGTGCGCATCGAACGCGCGGCCGGCCGCGGTGGCGTGTTGCAGGATCTCACCATCTTCCACCGGGACGACGCAGGCACGCTGCTCAGCGAGATCCATGCCAACCGCGCCGAGCCCGCGGCGCACGGATGGACGCTCTATGACGTCTCGGAGACCTCGGCAACCACCGCGGAAGTTCAGCATCAACCGCAGCGCGCCTGGGAGCAGCCGATCGATCTCACCATCGTGCCCCTGCTGGCCAAGGCGCTGCGCGAGTTGACGCTGGGCGAGATCGGCCGTCTGGTCGCCAACCACGGCTTCGGCCAGCAACCGGAATCGCTGGCCCGAACCTGGTTCTTCGCGCGATTGTCGGTGGTGGCCACGCCACTCTTGATGTTCGGCCTCGTCGTCGCGCTCGCCCGCTGGCGCAGCCGCGCCGGCGCCCTGGGTCAGATGCTGGCGTTCGCGATTGCAATCGCCTTCGGCTATTTCATCCTCGATCGCACCGCGCTGGCCATGGGCGAATCGGGCCTGTTGCCGCCATGGTTCGCGGGGTTCGGCATGAAGTTGGCGCTGGCCTGCCTGGTCGGCTGGCTGTTCGTCCGCAACGAGGGCTGACCTTGGAGACTGAACCGGGCCGCGGGGCAAAGCGGTTGGCGGTGTCCTTGTACAGACGCGTCGCTCAAGCGGCGCGCACGCCGGCAAGGAAGCAATCGACGGCCGCATCCAGGCCCTGCGAGTGTTCCCGCAACGATCGCGCCACGGTTTCCGCCCGCTTGGCGGTGATTCCGGTCTCGCCGGCCGCCAGCACGACTTCGGCAATGTTCGCGGCGACGTCGCGGGTGCCGGCGGCGGCATGCTCGATGTTGCGCGCGATCGCCTGCGTGGCGGCGCCTTGCTGCTCGACCGCCGCAGCGATCGTCGCTGCACCCGCCTTCAGACTGCCGACGGCATCGGCGATGCGCCCGGCCGCGTCCGCCGCCCTCTCGGTTGCCGTCTGGATCTCGCCCACTTGCCGGCCGATTTCTTCCGTTGCACGCGCCGTCTGGTTGGCGAGCGACTTGACCTCGGCGGCAACGACGGCGAAGCCGCGGCCGGCGTCGCCGGCGCGCGCCGCCTCGATGGTCGCGTTCAGCGCCAGAAGATTGGTCTTGGCCGCGATCTGCTCGATGAGTCCGGAGACCTCGCCGATCTTCTCCACCGCGCCGACGAGGTTGAGCATCTCATCGCGGGCGCGCGCGGCGTCGGCGGCGGCGTTGGTCGCGTCCGCCGAGCTCTTGTGCACCTGATCGCCGATCTCCTGGATCGAGCGCGACAGCTCGTCTGCCGCCGTCGCCACGGCCTGAACATTATGGAGCGCCTCTTCGGCGGCGCCGGCGACGACGGTCGAACGATCGTTGGTCGCGGCCGATACCGTGGACATGGTGCCGGCGTCTTCGTGCATGCGCTCCGCCGCCGTGCGTAACTCGCCGACGACGCCAACGACACTCGCTTCGAAGGTGTCGGCCATCTGAACGAGGGCGGCCCGCTTCTCCGCCGCCGCCTGTTCCTCCGCTTCCTTCTGCCGCGCCTCCAGCCGCAAGCGCGCGACGGCGTTTTCCTTGAACACCAGGGTCGCCGACGCGAGGTGGCCGATCTCGTCGCTGCGGCCTAGCGCCGGAATCTCGACCGAGGTGTCGTGATCGGCGAGCCGGCCGACCGCGGCGGTCAAGTCCAGCAGCGGGCGCAGCAGGCCACGCACGAGAAGCAGAATGGCGGCGCCGACAACCAGCGCGGCGATGGACGCGACCAGTCCGACCACCCGCACCATCATGACGACGTGTCGCTCGAAGATATCCAGGGGCGCGCCGACGAACAGTGCGCCGAGGACGGTACCGTCACTGCCCTTGATCGGCTCGTAGGCGCCAAGAAGCGTCTTGCCGAACAGCTCGACAACGCCGCGATAGGCCTGACCGTTCTTGAAGACGGCATCATGGACAGGACCCGGGTCGAGCCGGCTAGCCGCCGCCGAGCTTCCGTCCTCCTTGCTCAGTGTGGTGACGAGGCGCGTATCGCCCAAAAAAATGGTCGCTTCCACACCGGTGGTGTCGGCAAGCGCGGTAACGATGTCGTCGCGGTCACCGAGAGGGGTCAACCCTGCATACAACTTGCCGTCGTGGACGCGGAAGCCGGCGCCGTAGCTGTCCAGCCGGCGCAGCAGGTCCCAGCCCTGGCTCATGGCGATGTCGAGCTGCGTGCCGGCGTTGCGTTCGACTTCCTGACGCAGCACGACGGAAATCGTGACGCACAGCAGCACCGCGATCAGCGCCACGCCGACCAGGCTGACCGCAACGACCTTGGCGGCGATGGACCGTCGGGCCAGGTAAGCACGCATGGACACCCCCCTGCCGATCAGTGGCGGCTTCGGTCGCATGCCCGCCCCCCGGCCAAAGGGCCACCGCCTCCGGACGCCACGGCGCCCATCATCGCCCAAGGAGGCTAACAAACCCTGAACGAGTGTTCCTTCGCGCCATGGAGAATCCCGCGCTCCAACCCTCCCGCAAGCTCAAGGCGTCTTCAGGAGACGACGATGCGCGGTGCCGGTGCCGACTGGTCGTGCTCGATCTTCTGCCACAGCCGCTCGGCAATGCCCACGTAGGCGTGGGCCAGCGGCCCCTCGGGCGCCGAAGCCACGATCGGGCAACCGCCATCGGAGGTTTCGCGAATGGCGAGTTCGAGGGGAACCTCGCCGAGGAAGTCCATGCCCAGGCGCTGCGCCTCCAGCCTGGCGCCGCCGTGGCCGAAGATCTCGGTACGATGCCCGCAGTTGGGACAGCAGAAGTAGCTCATGTTCTCGATCAACCCCAGCACCGGGACATCGACCTTGCGGAACATGTTCAAGCCCTTGCGCGCGTCGATCAGCGCGATGTCCTGGGGCGTCGAGACGATGACGGCACCTGCGAGCGGCACGCGCTGCGCCATCGTCAACTGGGTGTCGCCGGTGCCGGGCGGCATATCGACGATCATCACGTCGAGTTCACCCCAGGCGACATCGCGCATCATCTGCTCAAGCGCCGACTGCACCATGGGCCCGCGCCAGACGATGGGCGTCTCCTCGTCGACAAGAAACGCCATGGACATCGCCTTGATGCCGTAGCGCTCCATCGGATCGAGCCGCGCGCCGTCGCTGGAGCGCGGCTGCCCCTCGATGCCCAAGAGACGCCGCATCGACGGCCCATAGATGTCGGCATCCAACAGCCCCGTGCGCTTGCCAAGCCGCGCCAGCGCAAGCGCCAGATTGACGGCGGTGGTCGATTTGCCGACGCCGCCCTTGCCGGACGCCACGGCGATGATGGCGCGCACATCGGGCAGCAGCGCGTCCGTGTGCCGGGGCGAAGCCGCATGGTGGTGGCCGCCGGCGCCGTGTGCCGCCGCCGGTTTTTTCTCGGCGGTGAGAACGGCGGTGACCGTCAGCACGCCTGGCAGCGCGTGCACGGTCTTCTCGGCGACCTTGCGCAGGGGCTCCAGCTTCGCTCCGCGCTCGGGCTCGACCACGATCGAGAAGCTCACGTGACCGTCGTGCACACGCAGGCCCTCGATCATGCCCAGGGAGACGATATCCGCCGCACGGTCGGGGTCGCGCACGCAGCGCAAGGCATCGAGTATCTGTTGTTCCGTCGCGTGCGCCATCTGTGTGTCCATCCCCGTTCCTGAGCTGTCGCCGCTCGCCCTGGCGTTGCAGGGCGGTAATGATTGGCCTATAACCCGCCACCTCACCATATAAGCGGTTGCGCGCATCGATCCAGGCGCGTTTCACCCGCGGTCCCAATACCGCATCAACAGCCCAACGACGGGGGTGACGTTTACCGATGGCGTGGAATCCAAAGGGTGGGCCTTGGAGCAGCGGCGGTGGGCCATGGGGCAGCGGCCAGACGCCATCACAACCGCCCAACATCGAGGAGATGTTGCGCCGGAGCCAGGAGCGTTTTCGCCGGGTTCTGCCCGGCCGCTTCGGTGGCGGGCGCGGTGTGATCCTGGGCCTCGCGGTGGTGGTGGCCCTTTGGCTGACCACCGGGTTCTACCGCGTCCAGCCGGGCGAACAGGGCGTCGAGCTGTTGTTCGGCCGCTTCGTCAAGATTACCACGCCGGGCCTCAACTACTGGTTCCCCGGGCCGATCGGCGAGGTGCTCACGCCCAACGTCGAACAGACCAACCAGATCACCATCGGCTTTCGCGGCGGCGGCGATCCCGGCCGCGGCCAGGGCACCCGCGACGTACCGCAGGAAAGCCTGATGCTGACCAAGGATCAGAACATCATCGACGTCGATTTCCTGGTGCAGTGGCGGATCAAGGATGCCGCCAGCTATCTGTTCAATATCCGCGACCCCGAAAGCACCATCAAGCTGGTCGCCGAAAGTTCGATCCGCGAGATCATGGGGCAGACCGATCTCGAAGACGCGCTGACCCTGCGCCGCCAGGAGGTGGATAACCGCACCCGCGAACTGATGCAGCAGATCCTTGACTATTACGGCTCGGGCGTGCTGATCGCCGAAGTCAAGCAGCTCAAGGTCGATCCGCCTTCGGAAGTCATCGACGCCTTCAACGACGTGCAACGGGCGCGTCAGGACAGGGACCGCTCGGTCAACGAGGCGATCGGCTACCGCAATGACATCGTGCCCCGCGCCAAAGGTGAGGCCGAACGCACCATCCAGGACGCCACCGCCTACAAGGAAAAGCTGACACGCGAAGCCGAGGGCGAGGCGAGCCGCTTCAACTCGGTCTATGACGCCTATCTGACCGGGCGTGACGTCACCTTGCGCCGTCTGTACCTGGAGCGGATGCAAGACGTGCTGAGCCGGACCGAGAAGGTGATCATCGACAAAGGTACAAGCAGTTCAGGCGTGGTCCCGTACCTGCCGTTGCCGGAAATCAGTCGGCACAACCGGACCGGAGAAAAGCCGTGAGCAAGACCACCGTTGCCGGGCTTGGCATCGCCACCGCCGTCATTGTTGTGTTGCTGTTCAGTTCGGCGTTCGTGCTGCGCCAGACGGAGCAGGCGCTGATCCTGCAGTTCGGTGATCCGGTGCGGGTCGAGCGCGCGCCGGGCCTGAAATTCAAGCTGCCGTTCATCCAGAACGTCGAGTTCTTCGATAAGCGCATCCTGGATCTCGATCCGCCGCAGCAAGAAGTGCTGCTGTCCGACCAAAAGCGAATCAACGTCGATGCGTTCGCACGCTACCGTATCGTCGATCCGCTGCGCTTCCGCCAGCGCGCGGTGACGGATTCCAACTTCCGGCAGATTTTCGGCGGCCAGCTCAATTCGGTGGTGCGGACCGAGATCGCGCGCCTCGATCTCGCCGATCTGTTATCGAAGGAGCGTGCGAACGCCATGGGCCGGATCGCACAACAACTGAAGGACCAGGCGCCGACGTTCGGCGTCGAGGTGGTCGATCTGCGGATCGGGCGCACCGATCTGCCCGACGCGACCAGCCAGTCGGTCTATAGCCGGATGCGCTCGGCCCGCGTCGCTCAGGCCGCGCAGCTTCGCGCCGAAGGCGAGCAGCAGAAGGTGACCATCCAGGCCGAAGCCGACCGCGAACGCACGGTGATCCTCGCCGATGCCAACCGGCAAGCGCAGATTCTGCGCGGCCAGGGCGACGCCGAGCGAACGCGGGTGCTCAATGAAGCCTATGGCCGCGATCCCGGCTTCTTCGATTTTTATCGCTCCATGGAGGCCTATGGCGCGCTCGGCGCGGGAGGGTCCACGATGGTGCTGAGCCCCGACAGCGAATTCTTCCGCTATTTCCTGTCGGAAAAGGGGCTGAGCGAGCAGGCGCGGCCGGCGCCGACGCCCAAGTAGGCTGCGCCCTGCCCTTCGGCCTCGACGGGGTCAGCCGGGGCGAGAGGTGGCCTAGTGCAGCGGCGCATTCAATGAATGCGCGATCGCTGCACGCAACCTATTGTTTCTAGTGCACATCTAACCCCTTCGGCTGAATCCATCCGAATGGGTCTGTGCACTAGCGCCGTGCGCGGCGCGAATGGCCGAAGGGATTGTGCAGACTTGCGCTTTTATCGCGCGGTGCGCACATCGAAGTGGTGCAGCGCGGACATTGCCACACCTTCGCCGCATTTTGATGCTTGTGACGATGGCTTCCCTCATGATCGAAAGTGATGTTCGGCGGTGGCTGGTTTGCGAACGCGCATGAAGGACGTGACAGGCAAACCCGAGCGGTCGTGACGCTTCGATGTGAGCGCCCGAAGACGCGACAATCGCGTTGCTGTGTGTCCAATGGATCGTGTATTCGCAGCCCAGGGTCCGGGTTGTGACCCCGACATTCGCGGAATAAAGACATGAGGTTGACGCTTTCATTTCCGCCCGCGGCGACATTGCGGGCAAGACATGCGCTCACCGTCGCACCCGTCCTCTTCTTGCTGGCCGCAGTGGTCGGCTTGACGCCGCAACAGAGCAATGCGCGCGCCGCCCCCGACGGCTTCGCCGATCTCGCCGACAAATTACTGCCGTCGGTGGTCAACATTTCGACGACGCAGGTCGTCGAGGGCCGTCCGGGCATCGAGGTACCGATCGTGCCGCCGGGATCGCCCTTCGAAGAGTTCTTCAAGGAGTTTCTGGAACGCAACCAGCCGCGCCAGCAGCAGCGCCGCGCGACCTCTCTGGGCTCAGGCTTCGTCCTCGATGCCGAAGGTCACATCGTCACCAATCATCACGTCATCCAGGACGCCGATGAGATTACGGTGATCTTCCAGGACAACACCCGCCTCGACGCCAAAGTGGTCGGGCGTGATCCAAAGACCGATCTGGCCGTGCTCCAGGTTCAATCTCCGACCAAGCTTTCGCCGGTCCGCCTCGGTAATTCCGACGCCAGCCGGGTTGGTGACTGGATCATCGCCATCGGCAATCCCTTCGGCTTCGGCGGCACCGTCACCGCCGGCATCATCTCGGCCCGCGGCCGCGACATCAACGCCGGCCCCTACGACGATTTCATCCAAACCGATGCCTCGATCAACCGCGGCAACTCGGGCGGGCCGATGTTCAATCTCGCGGGCGAAGTGATCGGCATCAACACCGCGATCTTCTCGCCGTCCGGCGGCAGCGTCGGCATCGGCTTCGCCATCCCATCGAACAGCGCGCGGCCGGTGATCGACCAGCTCATCCGGCACGGCTCGGTTCGTCGCGGCTGGCTCGGCGTGCGCATCCAGACGGTTACCGACGAGATTGCCGAGACCATGGGCCTGAAGTCGACGGCCGGCGCCTTGGTGGCGAGCGTGATCGAAAAAGGCCCGGCCGAAAAAGCCAACATTCACGCGGGCGACATCATCTTGGAGTTCGACGGCAAGCCCATCGACAACATGCGCCGCCTGCCGCGCCTCGTCGCCGAGACCGAGATCGGCAAGGATGTCCCGGTCAAGATCTGGCGCAACAACAAGGAGCTGACCGTTCACGTCGCCGTCGCGGCGCTGGCCGAGGAAGAAGAGGCGGTTGCCTCGACCGCGCCGCCGCCGGCGGGCGCAATCGAGAAGCAGGACGTGCCGGCGCTCGGAATGTCCGTCGCCACCATCAACGATCGCCTGCGCAGCGAGTTCAATCTCGACGACGATACCAAGGGCGTGCTGATCACCACCGTCGATCCGCGTGGTCCCGCCGCCGCCGAAGGCATCAAGGCGGGCGATGTCATCGTCGAGGTCAGCCAGGAGGCGGTCGCCACGCCGGCCGACGTCCTCGGCCGCGTCAAGGCGGCGAAGGATTCGGGGCGCAAGTCCGTGCTGCTGCTCGTGGAGGGCGAAGCGGGGCTGCGCTTCGTCGCCCTGCGCATCGACAAGACCTGACGTACCGGTACCGGTGGCGGCGCGGTGCCGGCTCCCGGGCACACGTCGGCCGATACCGTTCCAACCACCACCGAAGGGAACCCCTGGGCCATGACGCGTCGTCTGATCCAGCCGTTCGCGGCAATTCGTCCGGCCGCCGGCCGTGCCCACGACGTGGCCGCCCGGCCATACGATGTCGTCACGACGGCCGAAGCGCGCGCGCAGGCCGCCGGCCGGCCGTGGAGTTTCCTGCATGTCTCGCGCGCCGAGATCGATCTCGACGCCGGCACCGATGTGCACGCCCCCGCTGTCTACGCGCAGGCCGCCCGCGCCTTCGCCTCGATGCAAAGCGAAGGCGTCCTGGTGCGCGACGACGTACCGTGTCTGTACGTCTACCGGATGACGGCAGGCACGCACGTACAGACCGGCCTCGCCGCGGCGGCCTCGATCGCCGCCTATCTCGCCGGGCGCATCCGCCGCCACGAACACACGCGCCCCGACAAGGAACTCGACCGCACCCACCAGATCGCGGCGGTAGGCGCCCACACCGGCCCCGTGCTGGTCGCCCACCCGGCCGATCACGCGCTCACCGCCGCCTTGGCGACAGCGGCGGACACCACCGCGCCGATCGCGGACGCCACCACGGTCGATGGCACCCGACACCAGCTCTGGCCGATCGCCGAACCGGCGGCAATCGGGCGCATCGTCGAAGCCTTCGAAGCCTTCGAAGCCATCTACATCGCCGATGGCCATCACCGCTCGGCCGCCGCCGCGCGACTGGTCCAGTCCTGCGGTCGCAGCGAAGCGAACGACGACCGCTTCCTGATCGTCAGCTTTCCCACCGATGCGCTCAACATCCTGGGCTATCACCGGGTGGTGCGCGACTTAGGTGAGCTCAGCGCCGACGCCTTCCTCGCCCGCCTTGCTGCGGTGTGTGCGTGCGAGCCGCTGCCGGCCGCCGCGGCACCGACAGCACTGGGGACCTGCACGATGTGCCTCGCGGATCGCTGGTATCACCTCTCCTTCCGCGTACCGCCCATGGCCGGCGCACCGGCGCGCGACCGCCTCGATGTCAGCCGCTTGAGTGCGTTGATCCTGGAGCCGATCCTCGGCATCGCCGATCCCCGCACCGATCCGCGCATCGATTTCGTCGGTGGCGGCCGTGGTCTCGGCGCGTTGGAGGCCCGCGTGCGCGACGGTGCGGCGGCGGTCGCCTTTGCGCTCTATCCGACCGCGTTTGCCGACGTGATGGCGGTCGCCGATGCCGGCGACGTCATGCCGCCGAAGTCGACGTGGTTCGAGCCGAAGCTGGCCGACGGCCTGCTGTCGCTGCCGCTCCAGGACTGAGAACGCCGCGCGGAACGCAAAGCGGCAAAAACGACGACATTTGCGAACATTTGTTCGTGACCAGTTAGCGATTCGCGCCTGTTTTGATCGCCTTTCCGGGTTTCTTCCCCTCCCGTTTCCCATGACCGCCGCTTCCCTTCAGCCCCCGGCGGTCGGCCGCGCGCTACGGCCGGTCATCGTCATCTGTGGCGCCACGGCGTGCGGGAAGTCGGCGCTCGCCCTTGATCTCGCGCGAGAAACGCCCGCCGTCATCGTCAATGCCGATGCCATGCAGGTGTATGCCGAGTTGCGCATCCTTAGCGCACGGCCGGGACCGGACGCCTGCGCCGCCGTGCCGCATCGCCTCTACGGCGTACTCGCCGCGGCGGAACGCTGCTCGGCCGGGCGCTGGCTCGCGCTCGCCTGCACCGAGATCGAGGCCGCATGGGCCGCCGACCGGCTGCCGATCGTAGTCGGCGGCACCGGGCTCTACCTGAAGGCGCTGATGGCGGGCTTGAGCGCCATCCCGCCGATCCCCGAGGCGGTGCGCACCGAGGTGCGCGCGCTCGCAGCCGAGCAGGGGCTGGAAGGTTTGCGCGTGGCGCTGGCGCGGCTCGATCCGCACGACGCCGTCCGCGCGGCGACGCTCGATCGCCAGCGGCTGATGCGCGCCCTCGAAGTGGTCCTCGCCACCGGCCATGGCCTGCGGTGGTGGCAGGATCGGGCGCCGCCCTGCCCTCCCCTCGGCGCCCGCTTCCGCACCATTGTGCTGTCGCCCGATGCCTCCAGCCTGTCCGCCCTGATCGACGCCCGCTTCGAGCGCATGATGGAGGAAGGCGCCCTTGACGAGGTGCGGGCTTTGCTCGCGCTCGGCCTTGATCCGCAACTGCCGGCGATGAAGGCGGTCGGAGTGCGCGAACTGAAGGCCCATCTCTTTGACGATGTCGCGCTCGCGGTTGCAATCCAGCGGGCAAAGCAGGTGAGCCGGGCGCTCGCCAAGCGACAACGAACCTGGTTCCGCCACCAGTTGACGGCCGACCTTGTGGTCGCGCAGCAATATTCGCCAAGCATACGTGACACTGTGGCGACTTATATCCATAGCCGATTGTTGACCCCTCCGGCTTGAGCCTCTACGGTGCGGGCCTCGTCGGTTCCGCCCCGCAATCGGTCTCGCTCCGCCGCCACGGCCGCAGGGCGCGACTGTTTTTTCCAGACATGCAAACCGACAGGATGCGAGGAGTGAGCTGAAGATGGCGTATGAAGAAATGACCGGTGCCAAGATCCTCATCCGTGCCCTGATCGACCAGGGCGTCACGGATGTCTTCGGTTATCCCGGTGGCGCCATCCTTCCGGTATACGACGAGCTGTTCCAGCAGAACCAGATCCGTCACGTCCTGGTCCGCCAGGAGGGTGGCGCCGTGCACGGCGCCGAGGGTTACGCCCGTTCCACCGGCAAGGTCGGCGTCGTCATCGTGACCTCTGGCCCCGGCGCCACCAATGCGGTGACCGGCATCGCCGACGCGCTGATGGACAGCGTGCCGCTGGTCGTCTTCAGCGGCCAGGTGCCGACGCATCTGATCGGCAACGACGCATTCCAGGAGTGCGACACCACCGGGATCACTAGGCCGGTCACCAAGCACAACTACCTGGTGAAAAACACCAAGGATCTGGCGCGTACCATCCATGAGGCGTTCTACGTGGCGCGCAGCGGCCGGCCGGGACCGGTGCTGATCGATCTGCCCAAGGACGTCGGCCTCGGCACCGGGCCGTACGTGCCGCCCGACGACGTCGTGCACCGCACCTACCGGCCGAAGGTCCAAGGCGACCGCGCGCTGATCGAACAGGCGGTCGCCATGATGGCGGACGCCAAGCGGCCGCTGTTCTACGGCGGTGGCGGCATCATCAATTCCGGGCCCAAGGCCGCGGCACTGATGACGCAACTCGTCGAGATGAGCGGCGCGCCGGTGACCCTGACCCTGATGGGCCTGGGCGCGGTGCCGGCCTCGAACCCGCACTTCCTCGGCATGGTCGGCATGCATGGCACCTACGAGGCCAATCTCGCCATGCACGCGTGCGATCTGATGGTCGCCATCGGCGCCCGCTTCGACGACCGGGTCACCGGCCGGCTCAACGCATTTTCGCCCGGCTCGAAGAAGATCCACGTCGATATCGATCCGTCCTCGATCAACAAGAACGTCCTGGTCGATCTTGGCATCGTCGGCGACGTCGAGAACGTGCTCACCCAGATGATCGAGATCTGGCAGGCGAAGAAAGTCCAGCCGGACCGGCCGGCGCTCAAGGACTGGTGGCGGCAGATCGAGGCGTGGCGCAAGCGCAACTGCCTCGCGTTCAAGGCGTCGGAGACGATCATCAAGCCGCAGTTCGCCATCAAGCGCCTGTTCGAGCTGACCAAGGGCCGCGACGACGTCTACATCACCACCGAAGTCGGCCAGCACCAGATGTGGGCGGCGCAGTTCTACGGCTTCGAGAAGCCCAACCACTGGCTGACTTCCGGGGGGCTGGGCACCATGGGCTACGGCCTGCCGTCGGCCATGGGCGTGCAGATCGCGCATCCAGACGCGCTCGTCGTCGACATCGCCGGTGAAGCCTCGATCATGATGAACATCCAGGAACTCTCGACCATCGCCCAGTACCGGCTGCCGGTCAAAGTGTTCATCCTCAACAACGAGTACATGGGCATGGTCCGCCAGTGGCAGGAACTGCTGCACGGCGGCCGCTATTCGCAGAGCTACATGGACTCGCTGCCCGACTTCGTGAAGCTCGCCGATGCCTTCGGTGCCGTCGGCCTGCGCGCCGAGAAGCCGTCGGAACTCGACGACGTCATCAAGGAGATGATCTCGGTCAAGCGCACCGTGATCGCCGATATCCGCGTCGACAAGGCGGAAAACTGCTTCCCGATGATCCCGTCGGGCGCGGCGCACAACGAGATGCTGCTGGGCCCCGAAGACAAGGCCGAGCAGCCGATCTCCGAGGAGGGCATGGTACTGGTCTGACGCCGCAGGCGGCGGCGCTTCGATGCGTGGGCCGCGCCCTTTTCCGATCCTTACCCCCCATACCCGATGCCGCCCCAGGGGACGCGCGGGCGGCTCATCGCGAAAATGCTGAGGAACCCATGTCGGAGCCGAACAACAACAGCCGGCAACACACCATCTCGGTGCTGGTCGACAACGAGCCGGGCGTGCTCGCCCGCGTCATCGGCTTGTTCTCCGGACGCGGCTACAACATCGAGAGCCTGACCGTCGCCGAGACCGACCCCGAAGGCCGACGCTCGCGCATCACCATCGTGACTTCCGGCACGCCGCAGATCATCGAGCAGATCAAGAACCAGCTCGGCCGTCTGGTGCCGGTGCACAAGGTGAGCGATCTGACGCTGGCCGGCCCGCACGTCGCCCGCGAGATCGCCCTGGTCAAGGTCGTTGGCACCGGCGACAAGCGGGTCGAGGCCTTGCGCATCGCCGACATCTTCCGCGCCCGCGTCGTCGATTCCACGAACGCCTCGTTCGTGTTCGAGATCGTTGGCAAGACCGACAAGCTCGCCGCGTTCATCAAGCTGATGCAGCCGCTCGGCCTGATCGACGTCGCCCGCACCGGCGTCGTCGCGATTGCGCGCGGGCCCGAGCCGCTCTAAGCCTCCGGCTATCAACCAAACTCGCCTTCGGGAGGAGGACAGCATGCGGGTCTATTACGATGCGGACGCCGATCTCGGCCTGATCCGCGCCAAGAAGGTGGCGATCATCGGCTACGGCAGCCAGGGCCACGCCCATGCGCTCAATCTGCGCGATTCCGGCGTGAGCGAGATCGCGGTCGCGCTCCGCGCCGATTCCGCGAGCGTCAGGAAGGCGGCCGGCGAGGGCTTGAAGGTCATCGAGCCCGGCGCCGTCGGCGCCTGGGCCGACGTGATCATGATGCTCACCCCGGACGAGCTGCAGTCGCAGATCTACCGCGAGCATCTCGCCGGCACGATGAAAGACGGCGCGGCGCTCGCGTTTGCGCACGGCCTCAACATCCACTTCCGGCTGATCGAGCCGCGCCCCGATCTCGACGTGTTCATGGTTGCTCCCAAGGGACCGGGGCATACCGTGCGCTCCGAATACAAGCGCGGCGCCGGTGTGCCGTCGCTGGTCGCCGTCGGCCAGGACGCCTCGGGCAACGCGCTCGAACTGGCACTCTCCTACGCCGCCGCCATCGGTGCCGGTCGCTCGGGCATCATCGAGACCACGTTCCGCGAGGAGTGCGAGACCGATCTGTTCGGCGAACAGTCGGTGCTGTGTGGCGGCCTGACGTCGCTGATCCTCGCCGGCTACGAAACGCTGGTCGAGGCCGGCTACGCCCCGGAAATGGCCTATTTCGAGTGCCTGCACGAGGTCAAGCTGATCGTGGACCTGATCTACGAGGGCGGCATCGCCAACATGCGCTACTCGATCTCCAATACCGCGGAGTATGGCGACTACACCCGCGGGCCGCGGTTGATCGACCCGTCGGTCAAGGCGCGGATGAAGGAGATCCTCGACGATATCCAGTCCGGCCGCTTCGCCAAGGAGTGGATGCTGGAAAACTTGGCCGGCCAGCCGTCGTTCAAGGCGCTGCGCCGCCGCGCCGCCGAGCACCCCATCGAGCAGGTCGGCGAGCGGCTGCGCGCGATGATGCCGTGGATCGCCGAAAAGCGCTTGGTGGATAAGTCGAAGAACTGACCCGTCCAAGCGGCGCCTGCTCCCGTTGCACACACGGGGCGGCAGCGGGCGCTGCCCCAGGACGGGCGCCCGTTTTCCCTGCCCGCCCGCTCAGGCCGCGATCTTCGCGCACATGGATTCCTTGGCGACCAGTTGCTCTTTCAGGGCGCTGAGGGTGGAAAGCACCTCGGCGGAAGCCTTTTTCAGCGCCTCGGCGGCCTGTTGCGCACCCTGCCGGTCGCCAGCTTCCAAGCACTCAAGGACACGCCTGCCCGAGGCGTGCACGCGTGCGTGTGGATCGAGAAGCTGTTTGTATGCGGGAAGTCGGCGCACATCCTCGCCTGCCTTCTCGCTCCACCGTCCCAACCGGCAACGAAGATGGTCGTTGAGACTCTCGGCGGCGACATGCACGCGACCGTCCATGGCGTCAAGGACCTTGCGGGTAAAGCCGATGTGATCCTGCTTGACCGCGTCGATCAGTTCGACGTCATTGAGAGACGCACCGCGGATCTCGGTGATGAATTTTGCCATTGCCGCCGTCAGCTTCTCTGCCTGCCGATTGAGAGCGCCCGCGGTAGCCAACACCTGCGCGGCGGACGCCCCGGTCTGGTCGGCGGCCTCGGTAACACCCGCAATGTTCGACGCAACCTCGCGCGTACCGAGTGACGCCTGCTCGACGTTGCGGGCAATCTCCGCCGTCGCCGCCTGCTGTTCCTCCACCGCGGCCGCAACTGCGGCCGCGATGTGATCGATTTGTCCGATGGTCTCGGTGATGGCCTCGATCGCGGTGACCGTCCCGCCGATTTCCGTACGCACCGCAGCGATCTGCGCGGAGATCTCCTCGGTTGCCTTTGCGGTCTGGTTGGCGAGCGTCTTGACTTCCTGGGCCACAACCGCAAAGCCCTTGCCCGCATCGCCAGCGCGAGCCGCCTCGATGGTCGCGTTCAGCGCGAGCAGGTTGGTCTGGGTGGCGATATCGTTGATCAGATCGACCACGGTGCCGATTTTCTCGGCCGCGTTGGCGAGGTTACGAACCTCGCTCTGCGTGCTGAGCGCCTGTTCGGCCGCGGCACGGCTCATCGCGGCCGACTGGCTGATCTGGCGGGCGATTTCGCGGATCGAAGCCGCCAGTTCCTCCGCCGCCGCCGCGACGGTCTCGACGTTGGCCGACGCCTGCTCTGACGCCGACGCCACCGCCGTCGCCTGGCGGCCGGTCTCCTCCGCCGTCGCCGACATCGTGTGGCTGGTCGACTGCATCTCGCCGGCGCCAGCGACCAACCCGTCGACGATGGCGTTCACGTCCGCCTCGAACGTCACCGCGAGCGCGGCCATCGCCGCCCTGCGTTCCTCCTCGACCTTTGCCTTTAGGGCGTCCTGTTCTGCGATCATCTGCCGCTTTTCGACAGCATTTTCCTTAAACACTTGCACCGAAGCCGCCATTGCACCGATCTCATCCGTCCTCACAAGGCCGGGCACGACGACCGACGTGTCATTTTTCGCAAGGGACGCCATCGCTGTGGTCATCTCGGCCAGCGGGCGCGATACGATCGCCCTGACCAGCACGACGATCAAACCGACCAGACCGGCGCAAATCGCGGCGGCCAGCAGTGCCGTCTGCACGAAGCCACGGCGGCCTTCGGCCTTAAACCGGCTGAGATCCCAGGCGATGACCACACTGCCGACCACGGTCTTGTTGTCGCCGACGACGACGGGGACGGCCACCAGCTCATGGTCGGTGCGTCGTGCGCGCACCACGCTCCCTCTTTCGCGGACCTGGCGAGCAAGGTCCGAAAGCGCTGCGGCGTCGACCACCGCTCGCCCGGGAGCGTGGTACTCGGTGAGCTGCTTGCCGTCATTCGCATAGGTCGCCAACCCGGCAACGCTGGAATCGGCCGAAGCGACGAGATCGCCGTAAGCGCGCTCGATGGAATCCGTTTTTGCAAAGCGGATCGCACCGGAAAGCTGGTCGGCCAGCAGGCGCGTCATCCATTCGTTGCCGATGGCAAGCTGGTGATCGAGCTGGCGCTGATGTTGGCGGGTCTGCAAGCCGACCATGGCGAAAAGCCCGATGGCAACCGCGATGGCAATCGCGGCGCTCAGCTTTCCCCCGATGGTCGAAAGTACCCGCCGGCCACGTCCGCCTTGACCAGGGACGGGCGGGCGTGACGATCCGATGGAGTGCCTGGGCATGGTCTCCCTAGGTGTCATGCAGACATTTGCTTGAGAGCGGTGAAGAAGTGCGGCGCGCACGCCCCCGCACGCCGAACTGTGCGGCTACTGGGGAAGCTGCTCGACGTTGACGCCGACGGTAATTGCGCCGATCACCTTGCCGTCCGCCGGGTCGGTCACCGGCAGGCTGACCTGACTTTCGAACGCTTGCGTCGATTCGTCCTTCTCGACCTCGCTGATGTGAATGGCATCGGCGCCGGCAAGGAACGTCTTCTGCCACTTCGCTTCATCGCCCTGCCAGTAATCCGACGTCACGTCGCTGAGGCCGACGTTGAGGCCCTTGTCGTCCATCACGAAAATCTCGGAAATGACCCCGCCGCTGTTCTTCCTCTTGTCCGTAAGGAAGGCCGAAAGCGGGTTGGTGCTGACCTTCTCGATCAGCGGCTTGGCGCTGGCCGTCGTTTCCGCCCGCCACTCCTTGTCCAGGCGCAGGATATCGGCCTCGGTGAGCGATGCGTTGGCGGCGTTCTGCGCCTTGATCGCCTCGATCACTTGGGGGCTCGACAGCCACGGCCGGATCTGGCTCTGCGCGAGATCCTTGATCTGTTTTTCGAAATCATTGGCACAGGCGCCGCCCATCGTCAGCGCGCCAGCAACCGTTGCGAGAGCTGCAGGGAAAAGCCAACGCTTCATTGTTGTTTCCTCCAATTGAATTCTTATTCCGGCAATTCCATCGGCAGCCGGCACGGCCGATACCCGGTCGTTGCCGCTGCCCAGAAGGGCCACTAGTGACCAAAAAGTACGGTTGGCCGTTGGATATGCCCGTTTTGGTATCGCAGGATGGCGAACAATAGGGATATTTTTGCATGCCGGCAAGGCAATATCGCCCCATTTGTCCCATCCGCTTGCATGCCAAGACGCGCAGCCGGGCGTTTGGCCGCCGCCGCATCCAAGCCCCCCTCGATACCTTCCCGGACCGCGCAAGCACGAACACCAGCCGGCCGCCCCCATATCCGGCGGCTTGGCTGTTGCTTCCCGGCCGGAGATCCTTACCGCGGGTCGGTGCCGTCCTTAGCGACGGCATCGGGCAGGGCGCGCAGCGGCGGCTCCAGCCCGTACAAGGCATAGGCACGCCGCTCGAAGGCATTGACCATGCGCTGCACCGCCTCGTTGAACAGCCTGCCCATCGCCTTCTGCAAGGCACGCGAGCGGAACTCGAAATCGATGAAGAAGTCGATGACGCAACGGCCGTCGCCGTCGGCGGCAAACCGCCAATGGTTGTTCAGATAGCGGAACGGCCCCTCGTAGTAGACGACATCGATCCGATGCGGCCGGCCGAGGGCGACGCGGGACGTGAAGCGTTCGCGGATCATCTTGAAGCCAATGGCGAGATCGGCAATGAACGCGTCCGGCCCCTCGTAGCGACGGATGCGGCAGGCGACGCACCACGGCAGGAATTCCGGATAGCGCTCGACGTCGGCGACGAGCGCATAGATCTGCTCACAGGTGAAGGGAACGGTGCGCTGTTCGGCGTGCGTCGGCATCACAAGCGCAACGCCTCGCCCGCTCAGCCGGCGGCGAGTGAGGCGGCGCGCAACGCCTGCAGTTGGGCGAAGTCGCGATCGGCATGGTAGGACGACCGCGTCAGCGGCGACGCAGCCACCAGGAGGAACCCCTTGGCGTTGCCGATCTCCCGGTACTCGTCGAACTCTTCGGGCGGGACGAAGCGATCGACGCCGGCGTGCCGCGGCGTCGGCTGCAGGTATTGCCCGATGGTGAGAAAATCGACGCCGGCTTCGCGCAGATCGTCCATGACCTGCAGCACCTCGGCGCGGGTCTCGCCCAGGCCCACCATGATCCCGGACTTGGTGAACACCGCGGGCGCCAATTCCTTCGCCCGAGCGAGGAGGTTCAGCGAGTGGACGTAGCGCGCCCCCGGGCGGATCGCGGGATAGAGCCGGGGCACGGTCTCCAGATTGTGGTTGAAGACGTCGGGCATGGCCTCGACCACGACTTCGAGCGCGCCCTCCTTGTTCCGGAAGTCGGGTGTCAGTACCTCGATGGTGGTCGCGGGCGAGGCGGCGCGGATGGCGCGGATGCAAGCGGCGAACTGTGCCGCCCCGCCGTCGGCCAAGTCGTCGCGATCGACCGAGGTGACGACGACGTGGTTGAGGCCGAGTTCGGCGGTGGAACGGGCCACGCCTTCCGCCTCATGCGGATCGACTCCCTTCGGCTTGCCGGTGGCCACGTTGCAGAACGCGCAGGCGCGGGTGCAGACATCGCCCAGGATCATGAAGGTGGCATGCTTGCGCGCCCAGCATTCCCCGATGTTCGGGCACGCCGCTTCTTCGCACACCGTATGCAGCCCGTTGGCACGCATCAGCCGATGCGTCTCGGCAAAGTTCTGGCCGGCCGGTGCCCGCACCCGGATCCAGGCCGGCTTGCGCGGACTCGGGTTGATCGGGCGATGCGCCTTTTCCGGATGGCGCGGCGGCGGGTTGTTTAGCATTGCCTCACATATTGCAGGCGGCCGTGCCGCGATCAAGCCGTGGGTTCCACGGCGTCCATCGAAGGCGCCGCCACGGCCGAAAGTGGCCCCTAAAAATGCACGGCGCGGCCGTAGGCATCGAGCACGGCCTCGTGCATCATCTCGGACAACGTCGGGTGCGGGAAGACGGTTGCCATCAGTTCGGCCTCGGTGCTCTCCAGCGTGCGCGCGACGCAGTAGCCCTCGATCAGCTCGGTGACTTCGGCGCCGACCATGTGCGCGCCGAGCAAGGCGCCGGTCTTGTCGTCGAACACCGTCTTGACCATCCCTTCCGGCTCGCCCAAGGCGATCGCCTTGCCGTTGCCGATGAACGGGAAGCGGCCGACCCGCACGGCGTAGCCGCGCTCCTTGGCCGCGCGCTCGCTCAGGCCCACGCTCGCCACCTGCGGGCGCGAATAGGTGCAGCCGGGCACCGACGCCGGATCAAGTGGGTGCACGCCCTTCACCCCAGCGATCTTCTCGACGCAGGCTACGCCCTCGTGGCTCGCCTTGTGCGCCAGCCATGGCGGACCGGCAACGTCACCGATGGCATACACCCGGGGCTCGCCGGTCTGACACCACGCGTCGATGACGATGTGACCCTTCTCAACCTTCACCTTGGTTCCTTCGAGGCCGAGATCCTCGACATTGCCGGTGATGCCGACGGCGAGGATGACGCGATCGGTTGTCACCTCCCAGGTCTTGCCGCCGCCTTCGAGCCGCGCGGTAACCTGATCGGCACCCTTGGTCAGCCCCTTGACCGTCGTTCCGGTGTGGATCTTGATCCCCTGCTTCTCGAACGCCTTGCGCGCAACCGCCGAAATTTCCTCGTCTTCGACGGGCAAAATGCGCTCCAGGATCTCGACAACGGTGACGTCGGCGCCAAGCGAGCGGTAGAAGCTGGCGAATTCGATGCCGATGGCGCCCGAGCCGACGACGAGGAGCGATTTCGGCATCGCCGCCGGGACCATCGCTTCCTTGTAGGTCCAGATCAACCGACCGTCGGGCTCAAGGCCGGGCAGCGTCCGCGCCCGCGCGCCGGTGGCGAGGATGATGTGCTTTGCCTGCAGCTCGGTGGTCGCATCGCCCTTGACCACCCGCAGCTTGCCGGCGCCGCCCAGGCGGCCGCGCCCGTCGAACACGGTGACCTTGTTCTTGCGCAGGAGGTGCTGCACGCCCTTGTTCAGTTGGCCGGCAACGGCGCGTGAGCGTTCGATCACTTTCTTGAAATCGAACTGCACGCCATTGACCTGAATTCCGAAATCACCGGCGTGCCGGATGGTCTCGTAGACTTCCGCCGTGCGCAGCAACGCCTTGGTCGGGATGCACCCCCAGTTCAGGCAGATGCCGCCCAAGTGTGTTTCCTCGACGACGGCCGTACGCAGGCCGAGCTGGGCCGCGCGGATGGCGGCGACGTAGCCGCCCGGGCCCGCGCCGACGACGACGACATCGAAGGCAGTATCGGCCATCTTCGGCACACCCCTCTAAAGCAGCATGGTCAGCGGGTCTTCGATCAGTGCCTTGAAGACCTGCAGGAACTCGGCCCCCTTGGCGCCATCGACCGAGCGGTGATCGGCGGACAGGGTGCACGTCATCATCGTCGCCACCGCCAGCGCCCCATCCTTGGTGACCACCGGCCGCTTCTCGGCGGCGCCGACGGCGAGCAGACACGACTGCGGCGGATTGATGATGGCCGCGAATTCGCGGATACCGAACATGCCGAGGTTCGAGATCGTGAAGCCGCCGCCCTGGTATTCTTCGGGCATCAGCTTGCCGTCCCGGGCACGCGCCGCCAGGGCACGCACCGAGTTCGAGATCTGGGCGAGCCCGATGCCATCGGCGTTGCGCACCACGGGCGTGATCAGGCCGGCGGGCGTGGCGACGGCGACGCAGACATCGATGGTCTCGAAGTAGCGGATGGCGTCGTCGGTCCACGAGCTGTTGGCGTCCGGGCAGGACTTGAGCGCGAGCGCCACCGCCTTGACCACGAAATCGTTGACGGTGAGCTTATACGCGCCCGCCCCCTGCGGCGCCCGCGCATTGAGCTGTTCGCGCAAGGCGGACAGCGCTTCGATGTTGCATTCGATCGTCAGGTAATAGTGCGGGATCTCGCGCTTGGACGCCGACAGCCGGCGCGCGATCACCTTGCGCATGGTGCTGTTGGCGACCTCGCGGAACGGCGCCGCGGGCGCTTCCGCCACCGGAGCCGGGGCGCTCGCGGGTTTCGGCGCCGCTGCGGCAACCGGTGCCTTGGCGCGCGCCGCGATGGCCGCGTCGATGTCGGCCTTGATGATGCGGCCGTGCGGGCCGGAGCCGGCGATCTGCGCCAGATCCAGCCCCGCGTCGGCGGCAAGCCGACGCGCCAGCGGGCTCGCGAACACCCGGTTTCCCGCGGGGGCTGCGGGCGCTGACCCCGTCGAAGCGCTGGCCCCAGTAGTCGAGGCGCTGGCCACGGGCGCAGCGGACGCAGGGGCCGGTTTGGCGGCAGCGGAGGCCGACTGCGGTGATGCGGGCGGCACCACTGCCGCCGCAAGGCTCGCCGCGTCTTCGCCTTCGGCCAGGATGAGCGCGATCGGCGTGTTGACCGCAATCCCTTCGCTGCCGGCAGGGATCAGGATCTTGCCGAGCGTGCCCTCGTCGACCGCCTCGACCTCCATCGTCGCCTTGTCGGTCTCGATCTCGGCGATGACATCGCCGGAGCGGACCTGTTCACCCTCGGCCTTCAACCATTTGGCCAGCTTGCCCTCGGTCATCGTCGGCGACAGCGCCGGCATCAGAATTTGGATCGGCATGACGTCCCTCGCCTCCCCTTGCAGCGGCCTAGCGGTAGCAAACGCCGCGCGCGGCGGCGACCACGGCGTCCGGCTGCGGTAACGCCAGGCGCTCGAGATTGGCGGCATACGGCATCGGCACGTCCTCGCCCGCCACCCGCGCCACCGGCGCATCGAGGTAGTCGAAGGCATGTTCCATCACGGCGGCGGCAATCTCCGAGCCGATGCCACACGCCGGCCAGCCTTCCTCGACGCTGACGATGCGGTTGGTTTTCATCACCGAGGCGATGATGGCATCGACGTCGAGCGGTCGCAGTGAGCGCAGATTGATCACCTCGGCATCGATGCCAAGTTCGGCGAGCGCGGTCGCCGCGTCGAGCGCAACGCGGACCATGCGCGAAAACGCGGTGATCGTCACATCCTTGCCCGGACGCTCGATCTTGGCCTTGCCGATGGGGATGACGAACTCGGGATCCTCCGGCACCTCGAAGCTCTGGCCATACATCAATTCGTTCTCAAGCATGACCACCGGGTTGGGATCGCGGATCGCCGCCTTCAGCAGCCCCTTGGCGTCCTCTCCGGAGTAGGGTGCCACCACCTTGAGGCCCGGACAGTGCGCGTACCACGACGCGTAGCATTGCGAATGCTGGGCGCCGACCCGCGCAGCGGCACCGTTGGGGCCACGAAACACGACGGGCGCGCCCAACTGGCCGCCAGCCATGTACAGGGTCTTGGCCGCGGAATTGATGATCTGATCGATCGCCTGCATCGCGAAATTCATGGTCATGAACTCGACGACCGGCTTTAGGCCCGCGAATGCCGCACCGACGCCGAGACCGGCAAACCCCATCTCGGTGATCGGCGTATCGATGACCCGCTTCGGCCCGAACTCGTCGAGGAGACCTTGCGTGACCTTGTAGGCGCCCTGATACTGGGCAACCTCTTCACCCATCACGAACACGTCCCCGTCGCGGCGCATCTCCTCGGCCATCGCGTCGCGCAGCGCCTCGCGCACCGTCTGCGTACGCCGCGGGCCGCTGTAGGCAGGCACTTCGGGCACCGGTGTTGGGGCCGGTGGTGCAGGAGATGCAGAAGGCGGTGGCGGTGCGCCCGCCGCCGCGGGAGCGGGCGCTGATGCCGCTGTCGGAGGCGCGGCGGCTGCTACGCCGGCAAGCGCCTCCGGCCCTTCGCCCTCCAGCAGCAGGATAGCGATCGGGGTGTTGACGGCAACCCCCTCGCTGCCGGCGGCCACCAGGATCTTGCCGAGAACCCCTTCGTCGACGGCTTCGACCTCCATCGTCGCCTTGTCGGTCTCGATCTCGGCGATGACGTCGCCGGAGCGAATCGCCTCACCCTCGTTTTTCAACCATCGGGCGAGCTTGCCTTCGGTCATCGTCGGCGACAGCGCCGGCATCAGGACTTGAACGGGCATGGCCACACTTTCTCGCTATCCTGGCTCGTTGCTTTGCTTGGTTGTGCTGTTTCCCGGTGTCCGCGCGCGGGGCTCCTCCCTCGGCGTCCTGGCCGGCGGCTCAGGTCTCGATCAGCACGTCGGTATACAATTCCTTGGGATCGGGCTCCGGGCTGGTCTGCGCGAATTCCGCCGCCTCGTTGACGATGTCGCGCACGCGGCGATCGATCTCCTTGAGCGCCGTTTCGTCGACGAGTTTGTTGTCCAGCATGTGCGCACGCAGGTTGTCGATGGGGTCGCTCTCCTTGCGGACCTGGCTGACTTCCTCCTTGCTGCGGTACTTGGCCGGGTCCGACATCGAGTGCCCGCGATAACGGTAGGTTTTCAGCTCCATCACGTACGGGCCGTTGCCGGCGCGCACGTGCGCCGCTACTTCCTCGCCGGCACGCTTGACCTCAAGCACGCTCATGCCGTTGACGGCGACGCCCGGGATGCCGAAGGCCTCGCCGCGGCGAAAGAAGTCGGTGGTGGCCGCCGCCCGCTCGATGGCGGTGCCCATGGCGTAGCGGTTGTTCTCGATGACGTAGATCACCGGCAGCTTCCACAGACACGCCATGTTGAACGACTCGTAGACCTGGCCCTGGTTGGCGGCGCCGTCGCCGAAGTAGCAATAGTTGATGCCACCGTCGCCCCGGTACTTGTGGGCGAACGCGAGCCCGGTGCCGAGCGGTACCGAGGCGCCGACGATGCCGTGACCGCCGTAAAACTTCTTGTCGCGGCTGAACATGTGCATCGAGCCGCCCTTGCCCTTGGAGTAGCCGCCGCTACGCCCGGTCAGCTCGGCCATCACCCCCTTGGCATCCATGCCGCAGGCCAGCATGTGGCCGTGATCGCGGTAGGTGGTGATCACGCTGTCCTGCGGCGACGCCGTCGCATGCAGGCCGACGACGACCGCCTCCTGGCCGATGTACAGATGGCAGAATCCGGCGATCAGCCCCATGCCGTAGAGCTGGCCCGCCTTTTCCTCGAAGCGCCGAATCAGCAGCATCTGCTCGTAGTACTGGAGAAGCTCGCTGGCCTCCCCTCCGGCGCCTTCGGCAGTGTGCTGCGTGCCTTCGACCGGTGCCGGCTTCGCATCCGTGCCCATGCCGTCTCCCCTCAAGAGCCCAAGTTCTTGGATCGAACCGCGCACCACCCATCTCAAGGTCCGAAACGGAGCGAAGCCGGGCCGGCGCGCGATCGTCCTTTCCGGCGATCCTATTGCGAGCGAGTTTGAATGACAAGAACCGCCGGGCGCAGGACGCCGCAATGATGTCGAGCCCCATCGGCGGAACCGATGGCAGCCGGCGCCGGCACGGGCGCCGGCACGCGCACTGGCGCGACATCGTGCGGCGCCGGCTTTACCCGGTCTGGGCCTGGTTGGTGCTGGTGCTGGTGGCACCGCTCGCCTGGCTCGCAGCCGCGCTGGCCCCCTCGCAGCGGAGCGCCTGGAGCGTACTGCGCCGCGCCGCGCGCTTTGCCATCGCGGCGAGCGGCACCCCCGTTGCGGTGCACGACACGGCGGTTGCGCGCGTTGCCGACGCGCCCTGCATCTTCGTGTGCAACCATGCGAGCTACCTCGACGTCGTGGTGCTGATCGCAACCGTACCGCATCCGGTGCGCTTCATCGCCAAGGCCGAACTCGGCAGGTCGTGGCTGAGCGGCCCGCCGCTTAAGCGCATCGGCACCTTGTTCGTCGAGCGCTTCGACCGCAGGCGCAGCCTCGCCGGCTATCGCGCCATCGTCGAGGCGACCCGCCACGGCGACGCGGTGCTGTTCTTCCCCGAGGGCACCTTCGGCGTGCGCCAAGGCTTGCTGCCTTTCCAGATGGGCGCCTTCGCCGCGGCGATCGAAACCGGGCTCTGTGTGCGGCCGATCGCGCTCACCGGAACCCGCGCGTTGTTGCCGAGCGGAGCGCGTTGGCCGCACTGGTCACCGATCGAGATCTCCTACGGCGAACCGATCCCGCCGCCCGCCGCCGCCGACCGCTGGTCCGCCGCCGTCGCCCTGCGCGACCAGGCGAGGGCATTCCTGCTCGCGCGCCTGGGCGAACCCGACCTCGCCACGATCGCAACGAAACCGGCCTGCCGGCGACCGCGCTCAGCGACCGGCTGATGCCGCGGCGACGCCGCCTGAGCCGCGCTGGCCGCTGCGAACGTCGCCACCGGTCAGGATCACGATATCGTCGGGGCGGCCGTAATTGAGCTGGCGTCGCGCCCACTCCTCCAGCATGTCGGGATTGATGCTGTCGGGATGCAGGAGCTTGACCCGATGCGCAAGCGCTATCCGCTCGGCCTGGGCCTCGGCCGCCTCCCGTTTGGCCTCGGCGACGGCATCGCGCACCGCCCGCCAGGCGACAAGGCCACGATCGCCGTTGACGATGTGATAGGCGACGTACGCCAGGACACAGATGGCGAGCGCGGGCCACACGACTTCCCGGGCACGTCTGCGCACTTCGAACAAGAAATCCATGGTCTCGCCCAGCCCGGTCCGCAGCGCCATCGCCGACCCGCCGCGCACACTCAACCGCCCGCGATCGCCCGACTTGATCCAGGCTACCATCGCGACACCATATCGGCCAGTCATCTCACGAGACATCCCCAACATCCGGAATCTGTGCGGAAAAATCGCGCGCCATCCTCCGCCGGAAAGCAGAAGGAGCGGGCGTCGGACGCCCGCTCCTTTCGAATCGTCCTTTGTTCGAAATGACCTTCGTGTGCGCTGTTAACCCTACTAGCGCTGCTGCTTCAGTGCGTTGCGGCCGGCATAGCGCGCCGCCGAACCCAGCTCTTCTTCGATCCGGATCAACTGGTTGTACTTGGCGATGCGGTCCGAGCGGCTGAGCGAGCCGGTCTTGATCTGGCCGGCGTTGGTGGCAGCGGCGATGTCGGCAATCGTCGCATCCTCGGTCTCGCCCGAACGGTGCGAGATGACCGCGGTGTAGCCGGCCTTGTGCGCCATCTCCACTGCTTCCAGCGTCTCGGTCAGCGAGCCGATCTGGTTGACCTTGACCAGGATCGAGTTGGCGATGCCGCGCTTGATGCCGTCGGCGAGCCGGGTGGGGTTGGTGACGAACAGGTCGTCGCCGACGAGCTGAACCTTGCCGCCGAGGGCCTCGGTCAGCATCTTCCAGCCATCCCAGTCGTCCTCGGCGCAGCCGTCCTCGATGGAGACAATGGGAAAGCGCGCACACAGATCCGCCAGGAACTGGACGTTGCCGGCGCGGTCGAGCTTCTTGTTCTCGCCCGCCATCACGTACATGCCGTCCTTGAAGTACTCGCTCGACGCGCAGTCGAGCGCCAGCATGACATCGTCACCCGGCTTGTAGCCGGCGCGCTCGATCGCCTTCATGATGAAGGAAAGGGCGTCATCGGCCGAATTCAGTGCCGGCGCGAAGCCGCCTTCGTCGCCGACGTTGGTGTTGTGGCCGGCATCCTTCAGGCCCTTCTTCAGGGATTGGAAGACTTCGGCGCCCATGCGCACGGCGTCCGCCACCGTCGCCGCGCCTACCGGCATGATCATGAATTCCTGGATGTCGATGGGATTGTCGGCGTGTGCGCCACCATTGACGATGTTCATCATCGGCACCGGCAACACGCTCGCCTGGGTACCGCCGATATAGCGGTAGAGCGGCAGGTCGGCCTCTTCCGCCGCCGCCTTGGCGACCGCCATGCTCACACCCAGGATGGCGTTGGCGCCGAGCCGGCTCTTGTTGGCGGTGCCGTCGAGATCGATCATGGTGCGATCGATCTTGATCTGATCGCTGCCTTCCATTCCGGAGATCGCCTCGTAGATCTCGCCGTTCACCGCCGAGACGGCCTTGGTGACGCCCTTGCCGCCGTAGCGCCCCTTGTCGCCGTCGCGCAGCTCGACCGCCTCGTGCACGCCGGTCGATGCGCCGGACGGCACCGCCGCGCGGCCCATCGCCCCACTCTCGAGCGTGACATCGACCTCGACGGTCGGGTTGCCCCGGCTGTCCAGGATCTCGCGCGCTTTGATATCAATGATTTCGCTCATCGCTCAGAAAACTCCTCTCCCCTCGGGACCTGGTCCAATCGTTTGCGCCGATCGTCTTGACGGCCGGAGCGCTGTCGCGAACGCACGCCCACCATTATCCCTTCCGATCGCATGCTGGCAAGCGCCGGCAGGCCGGATGTCCTTGCCACTTACGGCGCACCCGTCGGCGTTGGTTGCGCTGTCAGCGGCGCCACGAAGTACCTGGAAACCCAGTCAGGCAAGGGCTGCGCGAGAATTCTCGGTGTTCCACCTTCGCTCGCCGCGCAAAGGCGCCTCTCGGTGCCACACCCGGAGTTGTCGAAGACGTAGGTGCGATCGGCGACGTCGGCCGCGTCGGCGGCCCGCTTGCCGGGCTCATGCCCGGGCGCGACGCGTCCTTGTTTCTGCGTTATCCGAACCCTCGGCACCGAGATGCTCGCGCCGGCCGTCGGGCCACAGCCGCCAGACCTCGCCATCCTCGACGCACGTCACCCGCAACCGCGTCCGTTTGCCGATCTGGCGCGCTGCTTGCATCGTGGCAACGCAGGCCGTAGGTGAGGAAGGGATGCCCGGACCGTCTCGCCAGTCCGTCCGGCCGAAGCAGACCTCCGTGCGTCATCGTGATGTCTTTTGCTGGGGTACCTTTGAACATCGAGACCACCCGCGTGGCGGCCACGCAACCAAGTCCGCGATCGGAAGCGCCCATCTATCTCGACTATCAATCGACCACGCCCGCCGATCCGCGGGTGGTGGCAGCGATGCTGCCCTACTTCTCGGAGATCTTCGCCAATCCCCATTCCAGCAGCCATGCCCGCGGCATCGCCGCGCGCGACGCGGTGGAGACGGCGCGGGCACAGATTGCGTCGCTGATTGGAGCCGAGGCACGCGAGATCGTTTTCACGTCCGGTGCGACCGAGGCCAACAACCTGACCCTCAAGGGCCTCGCCCGCTTCGGCTACCCGGGCAAGGATCACATCGTCACCTGCGCCACCGAGCACAAGTGCGTGCTGGAGAGTTGCCGCGCCCTCGCGCGCGAGGGATTCTCCACAACCTTCCTGCCCGTTGACCGGCTCGGCCACGTCGATCTCGATCAACTGCGCGCGGCGATCAACGCGCGCACGCTGGTGGTGTCGATCATGGCGGTCAACAATGAGATCGGCGTGATCGCGCCGTTGCAGGCAATCGGCGCCATCTGCCGCGAACGTGGCGTCTTTTTCCACACCGATGCGGCGCAGGCGGTCGGCAAGATCCCGCTCGACGCAGGCGCAATGCACATCGACCTGATGAGCATTTCTGGCCACAAGGTATACGGCCCGAAAGGGATCGGCGCCCTCTACGTGCGTCGCCGGCCGCGCGTCCGGATCGAGCCTTTGTTCAGCGGCGGCGGCCAGGAACGCGGTCTGCGCTCCGGCACCCTGCCGACACCGCTTTGCATCGGCCTGGGCGAGGCGTGCCGCATCGCCGCCGGGGAGATGGCGACGGAAACCGCGCGGCTGCTGACGTTGCGCACGCGGCTGGCCGACGGCCTGCTGGCCACGGTGCCCGAATTGCGGATCAATGGCGATCTCGATGCGCGGATCGCCGGCAACCTCAACATCAGCGTTGGCGGCGTCGATGGCGAGATGCTGCTCGCCTCGCTCAAGGATCTGTGCGTTTCGTCGGGATCGGCCTGCACATCCGCCGCGATCGAGCCCTCGTACGTCCTGCGCGCCATCGGCCATGATGCGGCGCTGGCAAGTGCCAGCCTGCGCATCGGCCTCGGCCGTTTCACCACCGCCGACGAGATCGAGATCGCGCTCGCCTCGATCATCGCCACGGTGCACCGCTTGCGAGGCGATCCCGGCCGGTAACAGTTAAGGTCGGGAATAGTGCTGGCCGATGACGCTTGATCGACGGTGCCGCCATGTTGGAGCGGCGCTTGCACCGAAGACATCGCCCCCCAACATCACTGCTGGCGCCCCGGCGCCTGCAACGTTGACACGTTCGTCTTGGAGAAACCGCCGTTGGATACCACGCCCCAAGCGCCGACGCAGAGCCCGCGGCAACCGCTCACCATTACCGCCGCCGCCGCCCGGCGCATCAGAGCGATGATCGAAGAGCGCGGAACACCCACCTTCGGCGTGCGCGTCGGTATCCGCGCCCGTGGCTGCTCCGGGATGTCGTACACGCTCGATTATGCCGACGCACAGTCCGATGCGGACGAAGCCGTCGAGTCGGGCGGTGTCACCGTCCTGATCGATCCCCAGGCGATCATGTTCCTCATCGGCACCGAGATGGATTACGTCGAGAGCGAGCTCGAATCGGGTTTCGTCTTCCGCAACCCGAACGAGAAGGGGCGCTGCGGCTGCGGCGAGTCGTTCCGGGTCTGACCTCGTCCCGATACCAGCAGGGCCCCGATTTCGGCACGCCCGCCGCAGGCGGAGTCGGTTCGCCCCCGCATCGCCACCCGACCGCGCCCGTATCCGCGGATGGACTCTGGCTCACGGCGCCAGCCTTGGGTAATAAGGCAGCGGCAGTACGGAACGCCCGCGGTCCGGTTTGCCCTTAGCACAAGGGCCGCACCAAGCAGGGCGGCACAAATGGCAGCCGCGACCAGCCGTCCGCAACCGCGGCGATGCGGATGGCGGGTCGTCGTTGGGAGCACTAAGCAAGATGCCACGAATGACTTTCTATTCAGCCGACCGAAAGACCCGCTGGGACGTCGATGCGCCGGTGGGCCTCTCCGTCCTCGAAATCGCCCATCGCAACGATATCGATCTCGAAGGCGCCTGCGAGGGTTCGCTGGCCTGCTCGACCTGTCACGTCATCGTCGATCCGGAGTGGTTCGATCAGCTCGACGAACCGAGCGAAGAAGAAGAGGACATGCTCGATCTCGCGTTCGGACTGACCCACACGTCGCGTCTCGGCTGCCAGATCCGCATGAGCGAGGAGCTCGATGGCCTGACGGTGACGCTGCCGTCGGCCACGCGCAACATGATGTCCGACACCGAGCGCTGACGGGCGTATGCTGCGAGGGGGGGGGAGGTGTCCGCCCCCTCGCAGCATACGCCCAAGAGCTTGCGCGCCGGAGCGGCACCTTCGGCCGCCACGGTTCTACAGGCGAGACACCCGCAAGCTCCCTTGGTCACGGACCGCCCGCGCCTGCCCTTGATCGGGCATGGGGCGGGGAACAGATCGACCGGTCCTCAAAATACTTTCATCAGCCGGATATTCAGGCCGAAGGTCTCGTTGAACCCGCCTTCCGACCATACGTCGGTGCGCACCGTCGCCTGCAGTTGCAGGTCGGGCCGGATGAAGTACTGGGTAATGGCGCGCACCTGCTGTTCTTCGGTCGACGCGCCATTTTTGTCGCCGGCTATCTTCTGCTCGCCTCCATAGGTTCCGGAATAGCCAACGCCGATGTCCCATTTCGGGTTAATATAATAGCGTAGCCATGCCTGCGTCTGATAGGAGTTGTCTTGTGAGAGCGTCTGGGTGCCGTTGGCCCCGGCACTGTCGTTGTCACCGTACCACGTGGTATCGACGATCAGATCCAACATCCAGTCGCTGTTCAAGGCCTGGAAGCCCTGAACATAACCGGCCTGCAACACGAGCTTGTACCGGTTTTCGCCGAGGTTCAGGGGCTGCTTGTTGCGATAATTGCCGGTGGGGACATACAGGAACGGCGTGATACCGACCCAGCGCTTCTTGTCCGGCTGGTTGACCGGCCAGAATGTGCTGGCGAGGATGATATCCCCGAAGCCGTCTGCCGAATTGAGATTTTCGCCGCCCAGCTTGGCATTGTTGACCCAGCCGTACGGGAAAAAGATCTGCGGATCGGCGGTGATCCCCCAGATGTCCGTGTAATGGACGAGACGCAGGATGCCGACCTGGGTGTCCACCTCCGAATTGCCGACTTTGTCACCACTCTTCGTATGGAACTCGTCCTTCCAAGCGAACAGTCCGTAGGCGAGGGCGAGGTTGGTGCCGGGAGGTGCTGCCGCATAGTCGCCGGGATCGACGTCGAGTGCGGACGCCGGCTCCGGCGCACCCGTAAGCAGCGCCGCGAGCAGAGCTACGGGCGCGGTGATGGCAGTTTGCCGGTATCGCATCTTGTTGTTCCTCCCTGTCGTCTGCGCCGTGTTGCGCAAGTATCTCTCTGAACAACGTATCGCCGGCTGCTGTTGTTTTCTTGTCTCGCAGCGTCACGAGTCGCCTCACAGAGACAAACGACTTCAGACTTTGGTCGGAGAGGGACGCCTGATGCCGTCCTTTCCCTTTCTTGTGTGCCGTGGACCTTGTAAGAGTCGAGAGGGAGACATCGGGAACCCTATTGAACACAGGGGTGGCGACAATGAACAGGGGTGCCGAACACTGGACGCGCGCACCCAGGGCAAGCCGCGTTGGACACGCGATCTCCCCATGCTGAACCCAGGGCTCAATCGGGGCGACGGCTTGGCCAGCGCGGAGGAGAAAGCGACGGTTTCACGTCCCAGGTGTCATCTTGGCGAAAGGAACATGCCGGAGCGTCCGGGCGGCACCGCTCCTTTCGGCGGGCTCCGGATTACCGAGATCATCGACGCCGGAGCATCCCCGCACGTGGACATCATGTTATCCGACGACGACGAGGACTGCTGGCTCCTGATCCTGCAGTTGAGCGGCCGCAGCCTTCTGTCGCCGGGGGCGGTGGCAAACCCGCTCGATCCCGGTGACCTGTTGCTGGTCGACGCTCGCAGCCCGCTGCGCCGGCAGGCCACGCCACACGCCCGTGAGGTCTGTGTGCGCCTGCCCGGCGACCTCCTGAAGCCGAGGATGGCGACGCCACAGCCGGCACCGCCCTGCCTGATCGACGGTAACAGCGCGATCGGCATCGTACTGCGCGCATTCATCTGTTCCCTGCTGAACGCCGCCAGACCGTTCTGTGCGCGCGAGGAAGCGGGCATTCGCGATGCCCTCGTCCACCTCGCGGCCGCGGCCTACTGCGGTGCGCGCGAACGCTGCGCCGATCACTCGGCCGGACGGTGGAGCGGCCGTGGCGCGCACGACGCCCCGATGCGGCAATGGGAGATCCTGCAGCGATCGGTGGAGACCCTGCTGCCCGATCCGGCGCTCAATCCGGCCATGGTTGCCGCGCTGCACCGGATCTCGACCCGGCATTTGCACCGCCTGTTCAGGCAGGCCGGACTATCGTTCGGCAGCTACGTGCGGAACCGGCGGCTGGAGCACTGTCGGGACGACCTCGCCGATCCCCGCTTCGCCGGACTGCCGCTGACCGAGATCGCCTATCGCTGGGGGTTCTGCGATTCGTCGCATTTCAGCCGCTGCTTCAAGGCAGCGTTCGGCTGTACCGCCCGCGAGTTCCGCAGCCGTGATCGCCGATACCGTCGCGTCACCGGCCGGACGACACCCGCGCCCGACGCCTGCGCGCGACCGAACAGAAGTGCGGTTGAGTGCGCGGCGCCTGCGTGTGGCGAAGGCGGCCTCCCGCCCCTTTGCGGTTGATGCCATCGCCCGCGTCCTACGACTTTCGCCGCATTGTCGGCACGGCGTTTCGCGGGGAAGATCGCAAAATGCGGTGCCGCCGGTCCAGCTCGGGCACACGCGGTGTGCTGTTGTTCGTGCTCCTGTCCGTTCTGGCCTTGGGCCAGCCGGCGGGTGCGTCGGAGCAGTCCCGCATTTCCAGCCTTGTTCCACCGCCGTACCAGCTTGGCGACAGCGAGGATGGGCATGAGGGTATCTGGGCGCTGCTGGACTCCGGCGGCGGCCACGCCGGGTGGGTCATCCGCTCGCGTCCGCTGGCCCCGCTGCCGGGTTTCGCAGGCGAGCCGCTCGACCTCCTGATTACCCTCGACCGTGAGGGCCGGTTTCTCGACGTCTCGCTCCTGGAGCAGCACGAACCGGTATTCGTCTCCGGCTTAGGCCCCGGCCCGCTCGAAGCGTTCCTGCGCCAGTACCGGGGCCATTCCGCCGGAGACTCGCTGGTTGTCGCGTCTCCAACCGGCACATCGGCACATGCTGCGGCGAGCCACATCTACGTTGATGGCGTCAGTCGCGCCACCGCTTCGGTGCGCATCGCCAACGAGACCATCCTCGCCGCCGCTCGCGAAGTCGTGCGCCGACAGATGGGCAGAAAGAGCGGTGCGTCGTCCCGGCCACGGCGCGACCACACCGAACCCCTGAGCTGGGAGGCGATGGTCGCACAAGGGATCCTTCGCCCGCTGGCGCTGACCAACGCCGACGTCCAGCAGGCATTCAGCGGAAGCCCGTGGCAGAATGACGATCCGGCCGCCGTCGACGAGCCGGGCGCCGCCTACCTCAAGCTTTGGATGGCCGACGTCGGGCCGTCCAGCATCGCTCGTGCGCTCCTCGATCCGGCGACCATCGCCACGCTCGACCGCGTGCTTTCTCCCGACGAGGAACCCGTCTTGTTGCTCGCCGACGGCCGCGATCCCCTCGTCGACCCGGACTTCATCCGCAATACGACACCTGAGCGCATCTCCGCCACCCAGAATGGCTTTCCGCTGGCGCTTCGGCACGCCGACGTCGAGGTTCGCCTCGCGCCGGGGGTACCCGCCTTCCGGCACGCCCTGCTCTTGCGCATCGATCGTCGCTTGGGCTTCGATCCCGCGTCTGCCTGGGTCATCACGCTGCGCGTCGTTCGGGAGCACGGCACGTTCCGGCCCGATCGCGGCGGGCGCGACTTCGCGCTCGACTATGTCGCACACCCTCGGTTCTTCGAGACGATCAAGCCGGACGAACCCGCCGGCCCTTTGCACAGCGCGATTGCCGACCGGGGGGCAGATCTTGTGCTGCTCGCAGTCGGCCTCGTCGTCCTCGCCGGGGTGTTGTGGCGCCGAGCCGACGCGTTCGCGCGCCTGCCCTCTTACCCCGCCGTCCGCCTCGCCATTCTCTGGGTCACCATCGTGTTCATCGGGTTCTGGGGACAGGGCCAGCTCAGCATTGTCACGCCGCTCGGCGTGCTGAGCGCCGTCGTCAGCGCCCAGAGCCTCTCCTTCCTCCTCTTCGATCCGTTTTCCCTCGTGCTCTGGATTGCCACGCTGGCGTCCCTCGTCATCTGGGGACGCGGCTTCTTCTGCGGCTGGCTGTGCCCCTATGGCGCGCTGCAGGAGGTCGCCCACCGCGTCGGGCGTCGGCTCGGCTTGAACGAATATCGCGTGCCGGTGAGAATCGACCGCGTGCTCAAACGCGTCAAGTACGCGGTACTCGCGCTCCTGGCGACGGCGGCGATCGTCTCCGCGGGCGCCGCGAGTGCGCTCGTCGAGGTCGAGCCGTTCAAGACCGCCATTACCCTTGGCTTTCGGCGCGACGGGCCCCTCGTCTTCTATGCGCTCGCCTGGCTCGTGCTCGGAGCGTTCGTGTTCAAGGCGTTCTGCCGCTACGTCTGCCCGTTGGGCGCCATGCTGGCGCTTGCCGGCCGCATCCGGCGCTGGGACTGGATCGGCCGGCGCACGGAGTGCGGAACCCCCTGCCAGTTCTGCCGGGTGCAGTGCGCCTATGCGGCCATCGACCACGGCGGGGCCATCGACTACGCCGAATGCTTCCAGTGTCTCGATTGCGTGCGCATCGACAAGACGCCGACACTGTGTGTCGCCGACCGGCTTGCGCAGCGCAAGGGCCGGCGTCTGCGCCGGCAGCCGGCGCGATGAGGCGCACCACCGCCCCTCCAGCCACCGCAGCCGCTGCGGCGCCAACGGCACGCGACAGTGCCGCACCGACGCGGCGGCGCTTCCTTGCGCTGTTTGCCTTCGCCGCCATGGCCGCGACCCGCCGCCTGCGCGCGGGCGAGCCGGGCATCGTCCGCTGGCAGGGCCAGGCCTTCGGCGCGGACACCTCCATTACCATCGGCACCGACGACGTCCGGCATGCGCAGGGTGTCCTGGCCGATGCCGTTGCCGAGATCGATCGACTGGAGCGCGCGCTCAGCCTGTACCGGCGCGACTCCGCGCTGGTCCGCCTGAACGCGGCCGGTCATCTCGACGACCCGCCGCAGGCCCTGCGCGCGGTGCTGCAGGCGGCCGCCGAGGTCTCGCGGATCAGCGGCGGCGCCTTCGATGTCACCGTGCAGCCGCTATGGGAGGCACATCTGCGCGCCGCGGCCGATCCGCACGGCGGCGATGCGGCGATCGAGGAAGCACGCACGCACGTCGGCTGGCAGGACGTGCGCATCGAGCGGCAAGGGATCGCATTTGCGCGTCCGGGCATGGCGGCAACGCTCAACGGCATCGCGCAGGGCTATGCTGCGGATCACATCGCGGAAATGCTGCGGGCGCGCGGCTTCGATCACGTTCTCGCCGACCTGGGCGAGTTCCGCGCCGTCGGCATGCGCGCACCGGGAATGCCCTGGCGGGTCGGCGTCGCGCGGCCGGCAGGGGGGCAAGGCCCCTCCGCTCTCGCAACGGTGCTCGATCTGGCCGATCGTGGGCTCGCCACGTCCAGCCCGTTCGGCACGCCGCTCGATCGCGCCGGCATCCGCCACCATCTGTTTGATCCGCACACCGGCCGTTGCGCCGCAACGTGGGCCAGCGCGTCGGTCATCGCACCCACGGCGATGGTGGCGGATGCCCTGTCCACCGCCATTGCGGTCGCCCCGCCCGACGCGGCCCGGCACATTCTTGCCGCGGGCGGCGGCAGCGAGGCGATCATGATCGACTTCGGTGGAAAGGTGGTTCGTCTTCGCGCCTGATGTACAACCAGACCAGGGCGCGCGCCGCCAATAGTAACGCCTGGAAGACGTTCAACGTCCCCCTCAACGTCCCCCTCAACGTCCCCCTGGCCGCGGCACGGCCTTGCCCGTCCCCGGCGCTTGCGGCGGTGGCGGCACATGTCGGTGCAGCGACGCCCAGACCTCCTGCTTCAACGCGATGAACATGATGCTGAGCAGCGCCAGGAAGATCACCACCTTGAGCCCGAGGATCTTGCGTGTTTCCATGTGTGGATCGGCGGCCCAGGCCAGAAAGGTGGTTACATCCCGGGCCATCTGCGGCACGGTCGCTTCCGTTCCATCTTCGTAATCGACGTAGCCGTCGGAAAGCACGCCCTTCATGCCGGTCTGCCGCGAAGGCAAGGCGGCGTTGTAATTCATGCCAAGTGTCGGCTCGAAGTCCGCAGGCGCCGGGCCGTATTCCGTCAGGAAGGCATAAACGAAGTCGGGCCCTCCCTTGCGGGCCCGGGTCATCAGCGAAAGATCGGGCGGGTACATGCCCTTGTTGGCGGCCCGTGCCGCCTCCTTGTTGGGGAACGGCGGCGCGAAATTGTCCGCAGGCTTGGCCGGCCGCAGGAACATCTTGCCGTTCTCGTCCGGACCGCCCTGCACCTTGAACTCGGCCGCGAGCGCCTTGATGTCCTCAGGTCCGAAGCCGACGCCAAGCGCTGATAAGTCCCGATAGGCAACGTGGCGCAGCGAATGGCAGGCGGCGCACGCTTCCATGTACACCTGGAAGCCGCGACGAAGCTGCGCCTGATCGAACCGGCCAAGCGGCCCCTCGAAGGTCCACGGGAAGACGTCCTCTTTCGGCACGTCGGTGGTGACGCCGAGCTGCGCCCGAGCCGGCCCGGCAAGCGCGCACATGAGCAGCAACCCTACGAAAAGAATGCCTCGTCTGTGCATCACGACGCCTTCCTGGTGCTCGCGAGTGGCGCTTCGAACGGTCCGGGCGGTGCAAGCACCGGCGTGCTGATGCTGTGCGGCAGGACCCGCGGTTTCTCAAGCCACCCCACGATTGGCAAGACAAGGAGAAAGTGCGCAAAGTAATACGCCGTCGCCGCCCTGCTCATCAGCAAGTAGGCACCCTCGGGCGGGTGCGCGCCGCAAAATCCGAGCAGGAAACAGGCAAGAACCAGGACCCAGAAGAACACCCGATACACCGGCCGGAACCGTGCGCTGCGGACCTTCGAGGTGTCGAGCCAGGGCAGGAACAGCCAGATCAGCGGCGCCCCGAACATGGCGATCACGCCCGCGATCTTCGCTGGAACGAACCAAATGTCCGGCACCGCCCGCAAGATCGCGTAGTACGGCAAGAAATACCACTCCGGCACGATGTGCTCGGGAGTCACCAGCGGATCGGCGGGGATGAAGTTATCCGGCTCGGTGGTGAAGTCGGGGGCGAACAACACGAGAATCGCAAACAAGGTGGCAAACACGCAGAGCCCCACCAGGTCCTTCACCGTGTAATAGGGGTGGAAGGGAATCGTGTCCTGCGGGCCTTTCAGATCGACGCCCAAGGGATTGTTCGAATGCGTGGTGTGCAAGGCGATGAGATGTGCCGCCACCACGGCGAAGATCAGAAACGGGATGAAGAAATGCAGCGCATAGAAACGGTTGAGCGTGGGATTGTCGACGGAATAGCCACCCCATAACCAGGTCGTCACCGCCTCCCCGACGTACGGGATGGCGCCGAACAGATTGGTAATGACCGTGGCCGCCCAGAAGCTCATCTGCCCCCAGACCAGCACGTAGCCCATGAATGACGCGGCCATCATCAGCATGAACACGATGACGCCGGTCGCCCAGGTGATCTCCCGCGGCGACTTATACGAACCGTAGTAGAATCCCCGGAAGATGTGGATGTAGACGACGGCGAAGAACAAGGACGCACCGGTCTGGTGGATGTAGCGCATCAGCCAGCCGTAATTGACGCTGCGCATGATCCGCTCGACGCTGTCGAAGGCATTCCGGGTATCGGGCTGATACTGCATGGCGAGGAACAGCCCGCTGAAGATCATCACCAGCAGAATCACGCCCGCGATCGAGCCGAAGCTCCACCAGTAGTTGAGGTTTCGCGGCATTGGGTATTCGTGGAGCTGATGCCGCATGAAGGTGAGCACCGGGAAGCGGTTGTCCACCCAGCGCCCCACGCCGTCGTTCCGGCCTCGTTCCATCCGCATACCATCACTCTCCCTTCAACCGATACGCAGTCGTTTCTCATCGAGAAACGTGTATTCGGGGATCGTGAGGTTGGTTGGCGCCGGTCCCTTGCGGATGCGACCCGAGGTGTCAAAGTGGGAGCCGTGACAGGGGCAGAACCAGCCGCTGTACTCGCCCTTGGGGTCGGTCGGGCGCTGCCCTCTCGGCACGCAGCCGAGGTGATTGCAGATGCCGATCACCACCAGCCATTCGGGCTTCTGCACCCGTGCCGCGTCGGGCTGCGGATCGGGCATCGGCGCGCCGTCGTCCTTGTGGGCGGCCTCGATTTCTTCCGGCGTACGGTGGTGAACGAACACCGGCTTGCCGCGCCAGACGACGGTCACGCTCTCGCCCGGCTCGATCTTCGAAAGATCGACCTCGGTCGTCGCCGCCGCTTCCACGTCGGAAGCCGGGTTCATGCTTTGCAGGAACGGCCAAACGAAAAAACCGAAGCCGGCGAGCGTCGCCGCCCACGTAGAAATGTAAAGGAACCGGCGGCGCCCATACCCTTCCTCGTACTCGGCGTAATCGAGCATGAACCGCGTACGGAGTAAGGTATCGGCGACGTCCGCATCCTCGCGGTCGTTTACGCCCCCGCTTGCCTTGGGATGCGCCTCCTGTCGTGCCCGGGTGCCCTCGGCGTTGCCCGCCGCACCTGCCGACGACGTCGCTGGACGCTGTTCGGGAATGTCCGAAACACTCAACGACCACCCTCCCGATTGCAGAACTTATCTGTCGGTACTCTTGCCCGTACCGCTGACAGTGAACCTATCGCCGGAAGGAGTGAATGCAATTACAAGAAAGTCTAACGAACAAATAAAGAACATTATGATTTGGATCGAATTCAGCCGAAGAAGGTCCTCACTGGAACATGAGACATCGATAATGTTCCTTAAATGTTCGTTAGACTTTGTACGAATTGAACGTCGTCCACGCATGCGTTAGATCGCCAGCAATGGTTGTTCGATGCGAATCGAGCGCCGAGAACATGTTGGGCTGGCTCCAGGTGCGGCAGGCAGCGGTGCCGGAGTGGGCGTGTGTCACCAGCAGAGCGTGGTGCGGACGCCAGGCGGCAAATGAGATCCGGCCCACACGACGGGGAGGAAGCGGATGGGACCGAAGGGGTCGCGCGCGGGTGGCGTTTGCATCGTGATTGCGACAGCGCTGGCTGCAGGTTTGGCCTGGGGTCACGGTGACGTCCAGCCGCAGCCGGTAGATACCACAGGCTTGGCGCCGCTCGGCGACAAATGGCTGAGCGAAAACCCCTATCGCGACAACCCGAAGGCCATCGAGATTGGCCATCATGGCTACACGCAGAATTGCGCGCGCTGTCACGGCATCGAGGCGGTGTCGGGCGGCATCGCGCCCGATCTGCGCAAGCTTGAGGTCACCCCCGACGGGGACGAGTGGTTCATCCGCCTCACCCGCAAAGGTTACACCCAGAACGGCGTGACCAAGATGCCGGCGTTCGAAGGAATCCTAAACCAGGAGGCGATGTGGGCGATCCGCTCCTGGCTCGATACCAAAGCGATCGCCCAATGAATCCAAGAACTTGAGTCCAGAAGGAAGGCGCGGCTGCGGGTCCGGACGGGCAAGACTGGGGACCGTCGCCGCCGAAAGGGGAGAGAACGACCATGATACGAGGTCTTGCTAGGACGGCGGCAGCAAGTTTTGTCGTTGCCGGTTTGGCATTCGCGGTTAGCCCCGCGAGCGCTGGAGTGACGGACCAGGACATCCTGGACGACGCCAAATCGACCGACCAGGTCGTAAGCTACGGCATGAGCCCGCAGGCGCATCGCTTCAGCCCGCTCAGCGCGATCGACAAGGACACCATCAAAGACCTGGTTCCGGCTTGGTCGTACTCCTTCGGTGGCGAGAAGCAGCGCGGCCAAGAAGCACAGGCTATCGTCTACGACGGCATCATCTACGTCACCGGCTCCTATTCACGTCTGTTTGCCATCGATGCGCACACCGGCGAGGAAGTTTGGCAGTTTGATGCCCGTCTGCCCGAAGGAATCCTGCCCTGTTGCGACGTCATCAATCGTGGTGCGGCGATCTGGGGGGACATGGTTTACTTCGCCACCCTCGACGCCAAGGTCGTGGCGCTGGACCGCAAGACCGGCAAGGTGGTCTGGAGCAAGAAGGTCGACGACTATCAGGAGGGTTATACCATCACCGCGGCGCCGATCGTGGTGAACGGCAAGGTAATCATCGGCAATGCCGGCGGCGAGTTCGGCGTCGTCGGCAAGGTGCGGGCGCTGGATGCCAAGACCGGCGACATCGTGTGGGAACGCCCGACGATTGAAGGCCACATGGGCACGCTGCACGGCAAGCCGTCGACAATGACCGGCAAGCAGGGCACCTCTTGGCCAGGGGATCTGTGGAAGACCGGCGGCGGCGCGCCGTGGAACGGCGTGACCTACGATCCGGAGAGCAACCTCCTGTTCACCGGGACCGGCAACCCGTCGCCGTGGAACTCGCACATGCGCCCGGGCGACAACCTTTATTCGGCGTCGAAGCTGGCATTGAACCCCGACAGCGGCGAGATCGTCTGGCACCTGCAGACCACGCCGGGCGATGGCTGGGACTTCGACAGCATGACCGAGGTGATCCCATTCGACGCCGAGATCAACGGCAAGGCGGTGAAGGCCGTCGCCAGCGCCGACAAGAACGGCTTCTTCTATGTGATCGACCGGACCAACGGCAAGCTGATCAAAGGCTTCCCCTTCGTTGAGAAGATGACCTGGGCCAAGGGCATGGACAACAAGGGTCGCCCCGAATACGTCGCCGAGAATCGACCACCCGATCCCAAGAACGCCGCCAAAGGTAGCTCGGTGTGGGTCGTTCCCAACTTCTTGGGCGGCAAGAACTGGAATCCCATGGCCTACAGCCCGCAAACCGGCCTGTTCTACGTGCCGGCGAACGAGTGGGGCATGGACATCTGGAACGAGCCCATCGCCTACAAGAAGGGAGCCGCCTACCTCGGTGCCGGCTTCACCATCAAGCCGGTGTTCGAGGACCACATCGGCGCGCTCAAGGCGATCGATCCGAAGACCGGTGAGATCAAGTGGGTGCACAAGAACCCGGCGCCGCTGTGGGGTGGTGTCCTGGTCACCGGCGGCAATCTGGTCTTCACCGGCACGCCCGAAGGCTATTTGAAGGCGTTCGATGCCAAGACCGGCGAAGAGGTGTGGAAGTTCCAGACCGGCTCGGGCGTCATCTCCTCGCCGATCACCTGGGAGATGGATGGCGAGCAGTACGTCGGTGTGACCTCCGGCTGGGGCGGTGCCGTGCCGCTGTGGGGTGGCGAGGTTGCCAAGCTGGTCAAGGACCTCAACCAGGGCGGTTCGTTCTGGGTGTTCAAACTGCACAAGCACTCATCGTGACGTTCCCAACCCCCGGGGGGCGGGTGCACCCGCCCCCCGGTTTTTTTGTCCCTTTGCCATAGCGACGCATGAACCATTGCGTGCGAGAAAATAACCCGGAGGAAGCAATGTTTAGGCCCGTTGGTATCCTCGTCACGCTGGCCGCCTGCGTTGCGGCCGCGCCGATACACGCCGCCGACCTTGCCTTGGGCGAGCAGGTGTTCAAGTCCAAGTGCGAGCGCTGCCACACGCTCACCGCCGGCGGCGCCCAGACCGACGGCCCCAACCTGCACGGCGTCTTCGGCCGCAAGGCCGGCGCCGCCGCTGGCTGGCAATTCTCCGAAGGGATCAAAGCCTCGGGGATCGTCTGGTCCGCGGAGACCATGGGGCCCTACATCGCCAAGCCGCGCGACGTCGTGCCGGAGGGCACGATGAACTTCATGGGCTTGAAGAAGGCCGAGGAACGCGACGCCGTGATCGGCTATCTTGAGCAGGCAACGAAATAAGCCGGACGCGGAGGCTCACACCTCCCCCGCACCTCCGGCCCGGTGGGGAGGAAGGCCCATGGATCTCGAGCACCTGCGCGCGCTGCAGACGCCGCTCAAGGAGCGCTACCGGGCCGAACCGACGTCCGCCGTCGTCACGCTGAAGGCCTCTGGCGAACTTGGCTCCGAAGCGATCGCGTGCAGCGTCGAGACCGGTCGCGCCCTCGTCGAAGCCGGCCTGCACCCCGCAACCGGCGGCGATGGCAGCTTCGCGTGTTCGGGCGATATGCTGCTGCAGGCGCTGGTGGCGTGTGCGGGCGTGACTCTGAAGGCGGTGGCGACCGCGCTGCAGTTTCGCCTCAACGGCGGCCGGGTTCTCGCCGAGGGCGATCTCGACTTTCGCGGCACCTTGGGGGTGGCGAAGGACGCGCCGGTCGGCTTTCGCGCCATCCGCCTCGCCTTCGAGCTCGACACCGATGAGCCGGCCGACCGCGTTGCCACCCTGCAAAACCTCACCGAGCGCTACTGCGTGGTGATGCAGACCCTGCGCACACCGCCTGCGATCGCGGTGCAGATCGCCCACGCTTGAAAGTCTTTGCCGCGGGCCGCGACCTTCCGTCTGCTCCGAGACTTCGCTCTATGCGCTTTCGGCCGCGCGCATCGCCGGGCGGCGCGCTTCCATGCCGCGGGCCGGGCTGTAGCCGTAGATCGCAAGCCCCAGCGCAACGGCCAGGCTCAACAGCGTCCAGCCCAGAGCCGCTAGGTTGAGCCGGCCGTAGAGGGCGAAGCGCAGCGACTCGACCGCAAAGGTGAACGGGTTGACGGTGCAGATCTGATAGAGAAGCAGGCTCGATTCCCGCATTTTCCACAACGGGTAGAGGGCGGACGACAGGAAGAAGACGGGAAAGATGACGAAATTCATCACGCCCGCGAAATTCTCAAGCTGGCGGATGGCCGACGACAGCAGCAGCCCGACCGTGCCCAGCATCAGCCCCGTCACCACGGCCGCGGGCAGCACGCTCAAGTACCCCCACGCCGGCAGGGCAATGCCGAAGGCAAGCGCGATCAACAAGAACACATAGACCTGAATGACCGAGACCACCGTTGCCGCCAGCAGCCGGCAGCAGAGCAGAAACCAGCGCGGTCGCGGCGAAACCAGCAGCACCCGCATGCTGCCCATCTCGCGGTCGTAAATCATGGACAGCGAGCTCTGCATGCCGTGGAACAACTGGATCATGCCGATCAGGCCGGGGAGGATGTAGACCTCGTAGGTGACGTAGGTTTCGTAGGGAGGCGTGATCGAAACCCCGAGCGCCATGCGGAAACCGGCGGCGAACACGAGAAGCCACAACAACGGCCGCACCAGGGCGGCGGCGAACCGCTCCCGCTGCTGGACGAAGCGCAGAATCTCGCGCTCGACGATCGCCCGCAGGGTCAGCAGCCACGCCGATGCCATCATGGCGCCACCGCGTCGGGGCGCAGCGCTCCTTCGGTCAGTCGGGCGAAGGCTTCGGCGATGCCCTCGCTTCCGGCGCCGGCGCCGATCTCCGCCGCCATCCCCGATGCGATGATGCGACCCTTGTGCAGGACGATCACCCGGTCGAGGGGATCGATCTCATCGATGAGGTGGGTGGTCCATAGCACCGCGATGCCATGATCGCGGGCGAGCGCATGGACGTGACGGACGAGGCGGGCACGGGTCGGCACGTCGAGCCCCACCGTCGGCTCATCGAGCACCAGGAGCGCCGGCTGGTGCAGCATGGCACGCGCGACCTCCAGGCGCCGGCGCAGGCCGCCACTCAGCACGCGGACCTTGTCGCCCCTGCGCTCGGCAAGCCCCAAGCGTTCGAGCTCGTCGGTGATCCGCGCGTCGGCGCGCCGCCCGGAAAGCCCTTGCAAGGCCGCGAAGTAGCGCAAGTTCTGCTGCACCGACAGATCAAGGTCCAGCGTCGGCTGCTGGAAAACGACGCCCATACGTCCGAGCGCCCTGCCCGGCGTCCGGCGCAGATCGCAACCGCAGACCCGGATCACCCCATCACGGCTTTCGAGCAGGCGGGTCAGCAGGAGCAACAATGTCGTCTTGCCCGACCCGTTCGGCCCGAGCAGAACGGTAAAGGCGCCAGGCGCGATGCAGAACGCAACGTTTTCGAGACGAAAGCCGTCCCGCTGGTAGCCGAACGAGAGATCCTCGACGGCCAGCGCCGGAACGGTGCCTGAAGGTTGCGATGGTGCATCCGGGCTCATGGCTTGATGGCAATCCCCCACGGGTAACGGCCGACCCTGATCGACTTGGTGGGTTCCAGGCGGTCGACGTCGATGACGGTGACGTCATTGCTCATGCCGTTGGTGGTGAACAGCCGCTTCTGATCCGGGGTGAGCGCCATGTGCCAGACCCGCCGGCCGACCAGCAGATACTTCTCCACCTCGAAGGTCGCGCGATCGACGACCGCGACGTGATTGGCCGGCCCCAGGGCAACGAAGGCGTAGCGTCCGTCCCTGGTCAGCTTGATGCCGACCGGCTGGACCCGGTCCCGCGTCACTCCCTTGACCGCAAATGAGATGGTCTTGACCACTTGCCGCCGGCCGACGTCGATCACCGCGACCGTGCCGCCGATTTCCGACGACACCCAGAGCTGCTTGCCGTCGTCGCTGAACTCGGCATGGCGTGGTCGCTGCCCGACCAGGGTGCCGTCGATCAGCGCATTGGTCTTGGCATCGATCCAGTGCACCATATTGGTCGTCTCGGACGTGTTGACGACGATGCCGCCGTCGGGGCTGACCGCCATGCCTTCGGGCTCGACACCGACGTCGACCTGCGCCACCACCTGACGACTTTGCACGTCGACAACCGAAACGACGTTGTCATTCTCGTTGGCGATGTAGAGCAGCCGGTCGTTCGGATGCAGGAAGAATTGTTCCGGATCGATGCCCGATGGCAGGTCGCCGACGCGCTGCAGGCTGCTGGTGTCGACCACTTCGATGCGGTTGTCGTCGCTGGCGCAGACATAGAGCCTGGTGCCGTCGTGGCTGAGGGTGATCCCGCGCGGCCGTTTGCCCACCGGAACCGTCTTAGTCACCTCCAGACGCGCCGCGTCGATGACCGAGATCGTGTTGTCCTTCTCGTTGGAGATGAACACCGTCTGCGCGGCCGCGGCGGAGGCGACGAGGCTCGCAAGCACCGCCAGCAGGCTCGATACGACCCCTTTCATCCATGGTTCCTTCTTCAATGCCGGGGTCATCGGAGGTGGCAGCCGCTTTCCGGCGCGTCCGCGCCGAGCGTATCCAGCTCGCTCGATGCGTGCAGGAAGCCCTCTTGCGGCGACACCGAGACCACCGAGTCCGACCAGCCGAGTGGGATCGGCTGACGAAGTTGCCCATCCCATGCCCGGTAGGACAGCTTGCGGCCCTTGAAGGCGGCAAGCTCGAAGTCTGCGCCGCGCAGGTAGTCCGCGATCGCCTGCCGCTCGACCGCCCGCGTCCGGGTCGCGGCCTCGCCGATCGAGCGCACCGCCGCCCAGGCGGCATAGTCGCGGCTGGTCATCGGCCTGCCCGCCTTGCGGAGGAAGCGCGACTGCAATTGCGCGGCTCCCCACTGCTCAAGCTCGGGATGCCAGCCGGCCGCCGACAGACCTTGCGTGCCGACCACCAGTCGCGGCTCCCAGGTCCGGTAGGGGAACAGCTTGCCGAAGCTGTCCGCCTCGTCGGCGACGACCACCACGTCATAGTCGACGTCCTGGGTGAAGATCGGGATCTCCTCCACCGCCGTCCGTCGCGCATCGAAGGTGCCGAGCCATGGCTTGTCGGCGACGATCTTCGCGCCGAACTTGTGTGCCGAGCCCCGGACGGCTTGCGCGTAGAGCGCGTCGCCCGGCCGCTTGCCGGTGACCAGGAACCAGCGGGTCCAGCGCTTGCGCACCAGGTACTGCGCGAGCGCATCGGTCAGCATCGCGCGGCTCGGCACGGTGTGCAACAGGAACGGCCGGCAGTCGGCATTGCGGAAGCGGTCATCCGGCGCGCGCGCGTTGAACATCAGCGTTTCGGCCGCCTCGGGTGCCGCCACGGCGCGATCGAGGTCGGCGGCGGCCAAGTCCGTCACAATGAAGGCGATGCCAGCATCCCTGAACGCCCGCACGGCGGCAGCGACATCCTCGCCTTCCGCCAGCACCGTTTCCTTGAACTCGAACCGCTGCCCGATAAACTTGCCCGTAGTGGCGTTGTCTTCGAGGCCGAGCCGCGCGCCTTGCAGTCCTTCATCGGACAGATGTTCCGGCAAAGCGGCGATGGCGGGGCGGTCGTCGCGTTCGGCCCGGGAGAGGTACCCGATCCGGATCGACTGTTGCTGCTGCTGGCCTTGTGGTGTCGCGTCCGGTGGTGACGCGCCCGAAGCAGCTGACTGGGCGGGCGATTGGGCAGCCGCCGGCGACGCCATGGCCGTCAGCAGCACGACGGCACGCGCAGCGCGCATCACGCGCCACGCCCGCGCCTCCCGCCGCCAACGTTGTGGCATCACGCCACCGCCTCCCCCGTCCCTTGTGCTCCATCTTCGTATCGTCGCCGGTCCGCACGCGCCCGCAAACCACCACGGGATCCGTCAACCGGATCGCTCGCTACCCCGGCGCAGCGGCCCCTGGCGATCGAGTTCGGCGGCTTCTTCGTCGGAAAACAGTTCCGACCGGGTGAGGAAGCGTACCCCCTCGGGTGCCTCCAGGGAAAAGCCGCCACCGCGCCCCGGCACCACGTCGATGACCAGTCGGCTCGCGGCAAAGAATTCGTACTGCTCGCACCACATCCAGAAATCGCAGCCGCACAGCGAGCCAAGCAGGACATCCTCGCCGCCCACCTTGAACTCGCCCGCCGGGTAGCACATCGGCGAGCTGCCATCGCAACAGCCGCCGGACTGGTGAAACATCAGCGGCCCGTGCATCGCCTTCAGCTTCTCGATGAAGGCGGCGGCCGCCGGCGTCGGCACCACGCGCTCGATCACAACAGTTTCTCCTGCCCCGCTTCCTCTCGCCCCTCGGCCTGCCTCGACCGACGCCCCATCATTGCCGCGATGCCGGCAAAACACCCTCTCCCGCCGAGGCGGGAGAGGGTTCGCGATGCAGAAAGGCGGCCCTCGTAGGGGACTTTCCGAGGCTTTTGGCCTCAGAAGAAGCCAAGGGCCTTGGGGTCGTAGCTGACGAGGAGGTTTTTGACCTGCTGGTAGTGGTCGAGCATCATCTTGTGCGTCTCACGACCGATGCCCGACTGCTTGTACCCACCGAACGCGGCGTGCGCCGGATAGAGGTGATAGCAGTTGACCCACACGCGGCCAGCCTGGATGCCGTGGGCGACGCGGAACGAGCGGTTGCGATCGCGCGTCCACAGTCCGGCACCGAGGCCGTAGAGCGTGTCGTTGGCGATCTCCAGCGCCTCTTCTTCGGTTTTGAACGTGGTGACCGAAACGCACGGGCCGAAGATCTCTTCCTGGAACACGCGCATCTTGTTGTGCCCCTCGAAGATCGTCGGCTGCACGTAGTAGCCACCCTCCATCTCGCCCTCAAACTTGGCCTGGGCGCCGCCGGTCAGGATCTTCGCGCCTTCCTTGCGGCCGATGTCGATGTAGGAGAGGATCTTTTCGAGCTGGTCGTTGGACGCCTGCGCCCCGACCATCGTTGCGGGATCGAGCGGATGGCCCTGCTTCATCGTCTTGACCCGGGCGAGCGCTTTTTCCATGAAGCGATCGTAGATGCTCTCCTGGATCAGCGCCCGGCTCGGACACGTGCAGACCTCGCCCTGGTTGAGGGCGAACATCGCAAAGCCTTCCAAGGCCTTGTCAAAATAGTCATCGTCTTCGGCCATGACGTCGGCAAAGAAGATGTTCGGCGACTTGCCGCCCAGCTCCAGCGTCACCGGGATGATGTTCTCGGCGGCGTACTGCATGATCAGACGCCCGGTGGTCGTTTCGCCGGTGAACGCCACCTTGGCGATGCGTTTGTTGCTGGCAAGCGGCTTGCCGGCTTCGACGCCGAAGCCGTTGACGATGTTGAGGACGCCCGGCGGCAGCAGATCGCCCACGATGTCGGCGAACGCCAAGATGCCCATCGGCGTCTGCTCGGCCGGCTTCAGGACCACGCAGTTGCCCGCAGCGAGCGCCGGCGCCACCTTCCAGGCTGCCATCAGAATGGGAAAGTTCCACGGGATGATCTGGCCGACCACGCCCAGCGGCTCGTGGAAGTGATACGCATAGGTGGTGTGGTCGATCTCGCAGATCGATCCTTCCTGGGCACGGATGCAGCCGGCGAAGTAGCGGAAATGATCGATCGCCAGCGGAATGTCGGCGGCCTGGGTCTCGCGGATCGGCTTGCCGTTATCGAGGGTCTCCACCATCGCCAGCACGTGGAGGCGCTCCTCCATGCGATCGGCAATCTTGTTGAGGGCGCGGGACCGCTCGGCTGGCGAGGTCTTGGCCCACGCGGCCTTCGCCGCATGCGCCGCATCCAGCGCCTTTTCGATGTCCTCGGCCGTCGAGCGCGCCACTTCGCACAACTGGCGGCCGGTCACGGGTGTCGGATTGCTGAAGTACTGACCACGCACCGGCGGCACCCACTGGCCACCGATGTAGTTGTCGTACTTCGGACGAATGACGATGGACTTCTTCAGCTCCTCAAGCGCTTGGTGGATCATCGGACACCTCCCTGCACCGTTTCATTTTGCGCACCCGACCACGCGGCGACGCGATCGCACACCGTTTGCTGGGTGGGAGTCTCGCGCCAGCCCTTGGTAGTGTAAATACTACCTTGGTCGATGGCTTGCGGGTCTTCTCACGCCTTTCGCGACGAGCGCGCCGTGCTAATCTCTTTCTTGAATTGCCGTTGCACGCCGACCGGCACCGAGGGAGGGGACTCGCACTCCGGTGAGCATTCGAGGCCTTGCACACCGCGCCACGCGGCTCATTGCTGCGGCGCCGCTCGGCTGCGCCCTCCTCGCCGTCGGCGCCGCAGCAATGAGTGCCGCCGGCTTGGCGCACGCCCGACCGCTCGATGACGTCACGGCGAGCGGCACCCTGAAGATCGCGGTCTACCGGGACAACCCACCGTTCTCCTTCCGGCGCGAAGGGACTCTGGCGGGCGTCGACGTCGACATCGGCCGGCGCATCGCGGACAGTCTGGGCGTCGCGGTCGAATACATGGAGGTCCCAGCAGACGAAAACGTCGATGACGACCTGCGCAACGCGGTGTGGAAGGGACATCCGTTGTGGGGAAAGGTGGTCGCCGATGTGATGCTGAGCATCCCTTACGACCGGGACCTCGGCCAGCGAAACGGCGAGGTGGCGCTGTTCGCACCGTATGCCGAAGAACACTACGTCGTGGTGAGCGACCCCAGCCGCTCCGGCGACGGGCAGTCCCTGCTCTCCATGCGCAGCGGCCGCATTGGGGTGGAACTGAACTCCTTGCCCGATTTCTTCCTCGCCACGACTTTCAACGGCGCGCTGCGCACCAGCGTCGTCCACTTCCCGACCACGGAAGCGGCGGCCCAGGCGCTGGCCGACGGCGAGGTCGTGGCCGTGATGGGGACGCTGAGCCGGCTGGAAGGCGCCTTAGGGCCTCGCCTGCACGATCTACGTCTTCAGCCCGCCAATCTGCGTGGATTCGGCAAGGAGAGCTGGAACCTGGGCATGGCGGTCAAGGAAAACTCCCGCGACCTTGGCTATGCGGCGGATGACGTCGTGACGAACCTGGTCGCGCGCGGCGAGATGGCCACGATCTTCCGCGCATACGGCCTGAGCTATCATCCGCCCGAACTGTAGCCTCGGCGCGATCCGCTGCGGTCGAGTTCCGCCTCCCGCGAGATGTCCCGGGGTTAGACCTTTTTCCAATAGGCGCGCATGCCCATTTCCGTATCATGCAGCATCATTCCGCTGAAGCTGCGGGAAACCGTCGGGTGGCGGAAAAACATGACCGTCTCATTGGGAAAAGCCAGGGAGGAAACAATGCGTAAATGGAATGCACCGCGGATCATCGAGATCGCCGTCGGCATGGAAATCAACAGCTACGCCTGCGCTACTCTGTAAGCGCTTCGGGCTGTCAGCGCTTCGGGCGTGGTTGCCACGCACACGTGTGGCGGCGCAATCGGGTTGGTTTCATCGGGTCGATAGCGCCCGAGGGCGGTTGCCGCCGCATGATGGCTTGAAGAAAACGCACTGTCCGCACCGGCGGACGAGGTGTTTGGCGTGTGCGAGCGCACGATGCGCGGGCGCGTAGATCGCGCGGTGCGGCGTGTGGATCATTGTTCTCGGCTCGGCCGCGGGAGGCGGTTTCCCGCAGTGGAATTGTAACTGTGAAGGGTGTCGCCGCGCGCGGTCGGGCGATCCCAAGGCTTTGCCGCGCACCCAGGCGTCGGTGGCGGTAAGTGCCGACGGAGCGTCCTGGTATCTCCTCAACGCCTCGCCGGACATCCGCCAGCAGATCGAACGGACGCCGCGCCTCCAACCACGGGCCGAAGGAGCGCGGCATTCGCCGATCGCGGGGGTGGTCTTGACCAATGCCGACGTCGACCACGTGGCCGGATTGCTAAGCTTGCGGGAGCGCCAGCCGATGGCCCTGTACGGCACGGCGCGGGTGATGGATGCCTTGGGCGCCAACGCCATCTTCAATGTCATCGACCCGGGCGTGGTGCGCCGCCACCAGATGCCCCTCGACACCGAGGTGTGCCTCGCCAACGGCTCGGAACAGGGCGCGCTGGCGATCACCGCGTTTGCCGTTCCGGGAAAGGTCGCCTTGTGGCTGGAAGGCGCGGCCGGCGGCGACCTCGGCGGTGCGGCCGGCGATACCATCGGCATCAAGGTGCGTGCGCCATCAACCGGCGCGCAGTTCTTCTACATTCCCGGCTGCGCGTCGGTCCCCGCGGTGGTGTCCGCGCGTCTCACCGGCGCCCCGCTCGTCTTCTTCGACGGCACCACCTGGGTCGACGATGAGATGCGAACGGCGGGCGTCGGCAGCAAGACCGCCACACGCATGGGCCACATGAGCATGGCTGGTTCTGCGGGGACGATCGCGACGTTGGCACCGCTGCGGATCGGCCGAAAAATCTTCATTCACATCAACAACACCAATCCGGTCCTGCTGGCGGACTCGCCCGAGCGCCGCGAGGCCGAGGCGTCGGGTTGGGAAATCGCCGAAGACGGAATGGAGATCGTCCTATGAGCGCCGGCATCGACGCCATCGACTTGGAAAGCCGCCTGCGCGAGATCGGCGCCACCTTGTACCACGACCGCCACCCGTTCCATGCGCTGCTGCATGACGGACACCTGACCAAGGGACAGGTGCAGGCATGGGCCCTCAACCGCTACTGCTACCAAGCCGCCATCCCGCGCAAGGACGCCGCACTGATCAGCCGGGCGGAAGACCGCGAGGTGCGTCGACAGTGGCTGCACCGCATCCAGGACCATGACGGGTCCGGTGACGATCCGGGTGGCATCGAGCGCTGGCTGGTGCTGACCGCCGGCCTCGGCCTCGACCGCGCCTATGTCATGTCGCTGCAAGGCGTGCTGCCCGCCGTCCGTTTCGCGGTCGAGGCCTACGTTCAGTTCGCGGCCGAGCGCTCCACCCTCGAAGCGATCGCGTCGTCGCTCACCGAGTTGTTCGCGCCGTCCATCCACAAGCGGCGCATCGAAGGGATGCTCGCCAATTACCCGTTCATCGGCGACGACGTGATGGTTTATTTCCGAACGCGCCTGGCCCAGGCACCACGCGACGTGGCCTTCGCCCTCAATTACGTCAAATCGCACGCCCGCACCGCCGAGCAACAGCGCCTCGTGGAAAACGCGTTGCGCTTTAAGTGCCAGGTGCTATGGGCACAGCTCGACGCGCTCTACCACGCCTATGTCGATCCGGGCTTCGTTCCGCCGGGCGCCTTCGTCGCGGAGGAGAAAGGATGATCGCCGCCAGCGAAGGCGATGGCGGGATACGACCTCGGTTCGCCCCGCACGTCCGGCTGCGCTACGACGCGCTGCGCAGCCGTTGGGTGGTGCAGGCACCCGAGCGGCTCCTGGTGCTCGACGACGTCGCTCTTGCGATCCTGCAGCGCTGTGACGGGCGTTCGATCGACGAGATCGTGAACGATCTGGCCACGACATTTGATGCACCACGCGAAGAAATCACCCAAGACGTCGGGTCCCTGATCGAAGACCTGCAGCGACGAGGAATTCTCGTCTCATGACCGTCGCGCCGCCGCTGGCCCTGTTGGCCGAGCTCACCCACCGCTGCCCGATGCGCTGTGTCTACTGCTCGAACCCGCTCGCCCTGGAGCCCGCGCGCCATGAGCTGCCGGCCGGCGTCTGGAAGCGCGTGCTCGACGAAGCCGCCGCCATGGGCGCGCTGCAGGTGCATTTCTCCGGTGGCGAGCCCACCGCCCGCACCGACTTGACGGAACTGGTCGCCCACGCCACCGCCCGTGGCCTCTACACCAACCTGATCACGTCCGGCGTCCTGCTTGGCCGCGAGGAGGTCATGCGCCTTGCCGATGCCGGACTGGAGCACGTGCAGATCAGCATCCAGGACGTCGAAACAGCGCCGGGCGAGCGTATCGGCGGCCTCGCCCGCGCCCATGCGCGCAAGCTTGCATTGGCAGGGTGGATCAGAGAAGCCGGGCTGGCGCTGACCCTCAATGCGGTGGTCCATCGCGACAATGTGGCCCGGGTGGGCGCCATGATCGACCTTGCGCTGGCGCTCGGCGCCGGCCGCATCGAGGTCGCCCACGTCCAGTATTACGGCTGGGCGCTGGTCAATCGCGCCGCGCTCTTGCCGACGCGCGCGCAACTCGACCAGGCGACCCGCGCGGTCGAGGCAGCGCGCGCCGCTCTGAGCGGCCGCCTCGTCATCGATTACGTCATTCCCGACTACCACGCGCGGCTGCCCAAGGCGTGCATGGGCGGCTGGGGCCAGCGCTTCCTCAATGTCGATCCGGCCGGCCGGGTGCTGCCCTGCCACGCCGCAACCACCATTCCCGGAATGGCGTTTGAGACCGTCCTCGATGCAAGTCTGGCGGCGATCTGGGAGAACTCCGCGGCGTTCAACCGGTTCCGGGGTTCATCGTGGATGCCGGAGCCTTGCGCGTCGTGCGCGCGCCGCGAGATCGACTGGGGCGGCTGCCGCTGCCAGGCGTTCGCGCTCACCGGCGACGCGGCTGCGACAGATCCCGTTTGTCACCGATCCCCCGATCACGCGCGGATCGAGGCGCTGGTACGCGCGGAGTCCGCGGCACCCGTTGAGACGTTGGTGTATCGCGGTGATCGCCGGAGTCGCACCGTAACCGCCCCGACGCAAGCGGAGGCCGGCTGATGTTCCGGGTACTGATCGCCGACGATCATCCGCTGTTTCGGGTGGCGCTGCGCCAGGTCGTCGAGAGCCAGTTTTCCGATCATCAGATCTTCGAGGCGAACACGCTCGACGAGGCGCGGGCACTGGTCACCGGCGACGCCGACCTCGATCTCGACATCATCTTGCTCGATCTGCGCATGCCGGGCTCGGATGGGTTTTCCGGACTGGTCGCCCTGCGCAACGCGGCGCCGGAGGTGCCGATCGTCGTCGTTTCGGCGGAAAATTCGGCGGAAATCATCCGCAGCGCCATCACGTATGGAGCGGCGGGATTCATCCTCAAGTCCTTCAGCAAGGAGGAGATCGCCGACGCCATGCGCCGGGTGATCACCGGCGAGGTGTTCCTGCCGTGCGAGGCGCTCGCTCCTCAGCCGGGCCGCACCGACACTCCCGGCAGGCTGCGCGACCGGATGGCGGCGCTGTCCATGGGCGAGTTGCGGGTGTTCGAACTCCTGGCACGCGGCAAATCCAACAAGATCATCGCGTACGAACTCGGCATCAAGGAATCGACGGTGAAGGCGCACATCACCTCGATCCTGCGCAAGCTGCACGTGCACAGCCGCACGCAAGCGGTCATCGCCGCCCGCGAGCTCAATCCGCTTTCGTGAACGCCGCCTATATCGGGGTAAGGGCGTCGCGCCGCCGGAACGGCGCCTTCTCCACACCGTCCCAGGAAGCTGCCCTCGCATCCGGCCCTGACACAACGCCCGTGGGTTCCGCAGGCCGCCTGCCCTTGCCGTCCGCAGCATCCGGACGGTGCTTCGAGAGAAGGTGCGCGATCAGCGCACGCAGCTTCGCCGGCTTCAGCGGCTTCTGCAAGGCATAGAAGCCGCGGCGGCGGACGGCGTCCAGCACTTCGCGGCTGCGGTCGGCGGTGACGATAAGTGCGGGCACCGGCCCGTGGACCTCGCGCACGTCGTCGATCGCCGCGAGCCCGTTGGCGCCGCGATCAAGATGGTAGTCGGCGATCAGGATGTCGGGCCTGCGCTCGGCCCGCGAGAGTTCGAGGAGGGCCGTCCGTCCATCGATGGCGGCGATCGTCGAACAGCCCCAGCTCTGCAACAACGCGCACATGCCGCGGCGAACGCTGTCCTGATCCTCGATAATGACGGCGAACGCCGAGGCGAGGCCGTCGGTGGACACACGCCGCGCCGACTCGCACCGGGCGAGGGAACAGGGCCGGGTGCCGACGGGAACGTCGATGAAAAACAGCGAGCCCTTGCCGAGCCGGGAGCGCACGCCGATCGGATGACCAAGCACGCGCGCGAGCCGCTTGACGATGGCGAGCCCAAGGCCGACGCCGTGGCCTTCCGGGCGGCCGCGCGGCCCGAGTTGCCGGAACTCCTCAAATACCTGCTCGGTGGCGTTCTCCGGAATGCCGATCCCGGTGTCCCAGACTTCGATCCGAACCGCGGTCCCCTGCCGGCGGCAGCCGAGCAACACCCGCCCCGACTGCGTGTAACGGATGGCGTTGGCGATGAAGTTGCGCAACACGCGACCCAGCAGCGCCGGATCGGAACGCAGCACCATCGAGCACGGGACGTACACGAGGTCGAGGCCGGCTCCCGCCGCCACCGGCGCGAATTCTTCCGCCAGCCGTTGTAGCAGATCGCCCGCTACGAGGTCGGTGCGTTCCGCGGTCACCGCGCCGGCATCGAGCTTGGAGATGTCGAGCAGCGTGCCCAACAGCGCCTCGACATTGGCCAGCGCCCGGTCGATATGGTCGACGTAGCCCCGCTCCTTGTCGCCGAGGGAACGTTCGGCGAGCGCGGTGACGAACAAACGGGCGGCGTTCAGCGGTTGCAGCAGATCGTGGCTGGCCGCGGCGATGAAACGCGTCTTGCTGAGATTCGCCGTTTCCGCATCGGCCTTGGCCAGCCGCAGCGCATCTTCGACCTGCGCCCGCTCGTAGATCTCCTGGCGCAGCTTCGCGTTGACGGAGCTCAGCTCGATGGTGCGCTCCGCTACCCGGCGTTCAAGCCCCTCCTTCGCCTCGCGCAGTTGCTCGGCCGCGCTCTTCAGTTCGGTGACGTCGGTATAGGTCGTCACGAAGCCGCCGCCCGGCATCGGGTTGCGACGCACCTCGAGCACCGTGCCATTGGGAAGCACGTGTTCGCTCCTCGACGACTGCCGGCGCAACACCTGCTCGGTACGGACGGCAACCGCCGTGTGCGCCTCGGCGCCGTAATCGCCGCGCTCCGCCCGGAAGCGCAGGTAATCATCGAAGGACGCGCCGGAGTAAACCAGCCAGTCGGGAAGCTCCAGCAGATCGACGAAGCGATCGTTCCACGCGACGAGGCGAGCATGGGTGTCGAACACACAGACCCCTTGCGAGAGGTTATCGAGCGTCGATTGCAGCAAGACCGTTTTTTCGGCCAGCTCCTGCTCGCGTCGTCGCTCTTCACCGAGCTTGATGCCGGTGACGTCGGTGTAGATGCCGACGATGTCGCCGGTCCTGGTCTGCCGCTCGTGGATCTGCAGCCAGCGGCCATTGGTCAGGCGCACAATGATCGGGTCGGACGGATTGCTGTGCCGGTACAATCGGTCGCGCAGCCAGTCCTCGCGATCACCATCGACATCGACGAGGCCGTTTTCGACCGTCCAGCGGGAAAGCTCGCGGAACGATACGCCCGGGCGAACCCCGGCGCGAATGTCCACCACACCGGACCACAGCTCCAGGAACTTGGTGTTGCACAGAATGAGCCGGTCGTCGGCGTCGAACTGGACGAAGCCTTCGGAAATGCTTTCGACCGCCTCCATCAGCCGGGTCTGCGCCGTCTCGGTCTGGGACTTCGCCAGACTGAGTGCGCGATTGCTCTGTTCGAGCGCACCCAGCGCCGTCTCCAAACGCCGGGTCCGTTCGCGCACCTTGTCTTCGAGGACGATGGCGGTCTGAAACAGCGAGTAGGCGTTGCCCTGGCTGTCGATGCCGCGTTCGACCTGCTCCATCAGCACGCTGACGATCTTTTGCAGCTTGTCGGGTTCGAACGAGGCGATGTCGAGGGGTGGCGGGACCATATCGGCCGTCCTCCGGGACCTATATGCTCCGTCTGGCGCGCCCGATGCCGATGGCGACGCCGGTGAAGGTCTGGTTGACGTGCATTGCCTGGAACTGCTCGCCAAACGTACTGAAGCCGATGACGTTGTTGTCCGCGAGCAGCCGGCCGGCCTCCACCTTCTGCTGCTTCTGTTCGAGTTCGAGCGCGCGCAGCACGCAATCGCAACCGATCACGAGCTGCGGCGGCCCGATCTCCGCCTTGATGTCATCGAACAACGCCGAAACGCTTTCCAGAAGTTCCGTTCCCTTGGCGACGGTGAGCACGATCCCTTTATCGATCGCGCAGAAGAAGGTGAGGCTGCCGTCTTCATTCACCTTCTGGATCGAACGCGTGTAGTACCGGCCACCCACCTTGACCATCACCGGGTGCGTGGCAAAGATCATCGGCGTCAGTTTGTCGGCGGGCAGACCAACCAGCCGGGCATACTCCGGGCCGGCGGGCTCGGCGTTGATCTCGGTGACGATGCGGCGCGCCGGGTCCGCTTCGGTCACCACCATCTTCGTCTCCGAATTGACGAAGTGATCGATGGTGAACATTTTGAAAGGCGCGCGGGTACGCACCAGCACCAGCACGGCCGCCTCGGTGCGGAACCGGCCGCGGTCGAAGACGTAGCTTCGCTGAAACCCGAGGCCGCCGCCTGAGGAGCCACCGAACAACGGCACGTCGCCGAGCGCCGCGGAAATAGCGCTCAACACCACCTCTTCGCATTTGCACAGCCCGTCGACCAGCAGGAACGCGAAAGTGTTGTTCGGCAGGAGGCCGCCCGCTTCCTGTTCGAGTTGATTGCGCAGCAAGCGGACGATGGCGTGGCTCTCGGCGATCGAAATGTGACCGAGGTTGTCGATGGTGGCCGAGACGCTGACGAAGTCGGGCCGGGCCAGCGAAAAACCGACGACCCCGCCGGTCAGATAGCCCGCAGGCGTGATCTCGCCGGCGCTCGTGCAGCCGATCAACGACGCCCCGGCAAACCGCCCGTTCAGCTCGCGTTCCAGCGCGTGCAGGTCGTATTCGGTAGACGCGAAAAAGACGGAAAGCGTTCCGGCCGGGTCGTAAATGCTTTCGAACAACGCGCGTACTGCCTCCGCGGGATCGCGCGAGCGCGAGAATCCCCGCCGGATGCAGGTTCGTCTGCCAACGTACATGACGCCTCCCGCGACCACGACATTGCGCACCCATCGGCGCGATTGTGTCGCAGTTCATTTTATCGCGAACATTTTGAAGTCAGGCATCGTCACACGCCCAACCGGTATCAAGCATAGCAAGGATCGTCCAAAATGCGCAATAGTGGGCCCCTCTCCAGGCACACTCGCACGATTGCGCGCCACAAACTGATTATTGGTGCCGTCATTGGCTTCCGCGCTCGTGCGCGCTGCCCTCGTCCATATCGCTTCGTCACCCACCGGCGGGCAACTGATTGAATGCAAAGGGCTCACCTCCAGCGAGGCATCGAGACCCGCGGCGTGTTTTCAATAAAATTGGCAAACAAATGCAAATATAAACGCCGGAAAATGCAGATATGTAAAAGAATTGGCTTCCGAGAAAAAATATATACTATGTTTTTGGGGGTATCGTTCGCAGAGGCGGGTCGACAACGATGCACAATACCCATGAACGTAGAATAAACAACAACAAAAGGCTGCCGCGGCGGGTGCTGCCCTTCAACGTCGCCGGCGGTTTCGGTTGCCTCTTGGGCGAATTGCGCTCCAATACCAGCGGCGCCGTCGCGGCCTATGTCGCGGCGGGTTTCGTCGGATTGGCCGGCCTCATGGGCCTCGGCCTCGATGTCGGTCGCGCCTACATGGTGAAATCGCGACTGTCGTCCGCGGTGGACAGCGCGGCGCTGGCCGGCGGGCAAAGCTATTTCGACACCACACGCGACACCGACGTTGGCAAGTTCTTTTCCACCAACTTTCCGTCCGGCTACATGGGGGCGACGGCGCACGGCCCCTTTATCAACACCGGCGAAGGCAACGACACGATCACGGTCGAGGCGTCGGCCGACGTGCCGACGACGTTCCTGCAACTGATGGGCTTCGAGACCGTCTCGGTGCGCAGCAGCGCCACCGCACAGCGTGCCGTCCGCCAGATGGAACTGGCGCTGGTGATGGACAACACCGGCTCGATGTGGGGCACGCCGATGACCGAGATGAAGAAGGCGGCCGAAGAGCTGGTCGATCTCGTCTACGGCTCCAACGAGACGCATCCCAACCTCTGGGTCGGCCTCATCCCGTTCACCGCGACCGTCAACATCGGCCCCGGGCACTCCGACTGGCTGGCGACCGGCGACCGGGTCTTCCAGACGCCGTCACCCTACGCACCGACGACGTGGAAGGGGTGTGTCACGGCGCGGTCGGTGCCTTACGACAAGACCGATGATCCGCCCAGTATTCAGCCTTTCAGCTCATTCTACTACGCCGACGACGTCGATAACGACTGGTACGATCCGAAGAAAAAGAAATATAACCTGGACGAAAGTGTCGGCGCCCGCAACGATGGCCGCGGCCCGAACCTCGGCTGCGGGCCCGCGATCGTGCCGCTCGTGCAATCGAAGACCACGGTGGTCAACGCCATCCGCAACATGGACGCATGGCATCGCGGCGGCACCACCAGCAACCTCGGCCTCGTCTGGGGGTGGCGGGTGCTGTCACCGCGCTGGCGCGGATTGTGGGGCGGTGCCACCGCCGCCGACCGGCCGCTCGACTACGAGGATCGAACCACGCAAAAGGTGATCGTGCTGTTCACCGACGGCAACAACCAGTTCTACGACTGGCCCGGCTACTACTCCGGCAGCACCGGCAGCGGACCACGCGGTTCCGATTACACCGCCTATGGCCGCCTCAATGACTTCGGGTTCACCTCCATCGATGCCGCCAACGTCGAACTCGACTCCCGGATGAGCACGATGTGCACGGCCATCAAGACGTCGGGCATCAAAATCTACACGATTACCTTTGGGAGCTCGCCCGATTCGGCCACACAGACCTTGTTCCGCAATTGCGCGAGCGAGCCGAGCTGGTATTTCCATGCGCCGAATACCGACCAGTTGCATACGGTGTTCACCCAGATCGGCCGCCAGCTCAGCAACCTGCGTCTGTCGCGCTAACGGATCTCGGATCACAGGCTTGAAAACCAGGCCTGTGATCCGATCCGAGACGGGTAAGCGTGCGGCCCATCGCGCACCGGCATTGCATGGCGGCTTGAAATAAGCCCGGCCGGGTCCGTCAACGGCCCGCCCGCTTTGTTTGCATCGCCTCTTCGGGCACGGGTGCTACTCCTCCATCCCATGTCACCACCGATGCGCTGTCGCTGTCTGCCGGCGCGGCCTCGTTAAGCCTGGCGATCGCCACCTGCAAGACTTCGCGCACGCGCGCAGCCGAGTGCGCATCGATCGCGGTGACGTCCAGGAACAGATCGAGCCCGGCTGCGTGCTCATCAAAAACTGAAGCTGCATGTTCGGACTCGGACTTCAAGCCCTCCACCAGGTACGGCACGATCTCCCGGCTGATGCCTTTGACGGAAATGGCGGGCAGCGGGCGCGCATCGACGATATCGCGCACCAACGCGTAGGTCTCGAAGCTCATGACGATGCTGCCCGGCTCGGCGATCGATTGCAGGCGCGCTGCCAGGTTCGCTTCGGCGCCAATGATCGTGTAGTCCATGCGGTCGTTGCTGCCGAAATTGCCAACGTTGCAGAAACCCGTATTGATTCCCATGCGCACGCGGAACGGTTGGGCGACGCCACGATCCTTCCATTTGGAATTAAGGCGCGCCAGCCGACGCTGCATATCGATCGCCATGCGCAGACACGCCTTGGCATCTTCTCTAACGCCACGCGATTCCGGGTCACCAAAAAACACCAAGATCGCGTCGCCGATGAACTTGTCGATGGTTGCACCATGCCGAAGCGCGATCTCCGACATTTCCGTCAGGTATTCGTTCAACAATGCGGTCAATTCTTCCGGCTGCAATCGCTCAGTGGTCGGCGTGAAGTCCTTGATGTCGGAGAAGAATATTGTCAGCTTCTTTCGCTCCGTCGAGATGGCGACATCCTTCTCACCGCTGAAGATGCTCTTGTAGATTTGCGGTGACAGGTATTTTGCGATCTTTCCGGAAATCGTCCGCAGATAATTGTTCGTTGATTGTAGTTCTGTGTTCATCCATTTCATGCTCGCAGCCTGCCGATGCTGCAGAATGATGAACGTTGTGCCAGCCAGTGCTCCGAACCCGAAGTACATCAGCAAATATTTGAACGAAAACAGATTGGCGGCGATCGGCTGCGCGATGATCACCTCTTGGATGCCGCGCACATCACCCATCGCCCAATCGCGCTTCGGACTCTCGGGATGTGAATTGTGACATTTCACGCATGCCGCGGACATGATGATTGGTGCGACCACGCGATACCGGCTGTCGAACAACGATCCGGTAATCTCGGAAACCCGGGCCTGCGGATTCTGCCGCAATGTCGACAGCGCATTGCGCTCGAACGCGTCGAATTCGTGGGGCGGGCGCTTGGTAAAGGGATAATCGGAAATGAACCGGTAGATCACATTACCTTGCTGCTCACCGATGACCTTGCCGAGTTCCAGCGACAAGGTGGCAGGAATCGGAATGCCGCCTTTCACGGAGTGGTAGTCGCTCACGACATGGACGACACCGTCCGCATCGAGCACGCGATTGACGATATTGGTGCTGTAGAAATTTCGGATGCTGGTCATCACCCGATCGAACACATTCGCCTGCGTTCGCAACGTGTGTTCGGAGATGCTGCTGAGATCGAGCCAAGCAGCGATCGGCAGCGCGAGGAGAAGGATAATGACGACGACGAGCGCCACGATCGGTCGCGACGCCAGCGACACAATCCGCTCTGCTGTAGGAAGCGCCTTCTTCATGGCGATCCATCCGCTGCGCCGTGGATATGGGCGCAGCCGCCTCCCCGTTTCTCCTTATACTGAGTACAGTATCGCCGAGCACACAGCAGAGCGCACGCGCGATTATCTCGCCAGGATACTCTCCCGGCGCTAGAGCCCCGCAATCGTGGTTTACAGGTGTGTCCAGGGAATGATCGCTCGCTACCGTCTATACGGCACGCGAATGGCGGGCGGCGTCGCGGTCGAGATAGGCATCGAAGGCGGCGGCGGCCAGCCGCACAAACGGCCGGCCGGTTTCGGTCACTACGATGCGCGCATCATCGACGACGACGAGCCCGTCGTCGGCAAGCGGGGCCAAGCCCGCGATCGCGTCGTCGAACGTCGACGACGGAACGCCATGACGCCGGCACACCGCGCCGAGATCGACTTCGAGCGTACACATCAGCGCCTCGATAATCTCCCGCCGCAGCCGGTCGGACGCGTCGAGCACGGCGCCGCGCGCGATCGGAAAGGTTCCGCAGGCAATCGCTTCGGCGTAGGCCTTGAGCGGCGCATGGTTCTGGGCGTAGCCGGCCGGCAACGCGCCGATGGACGACGCGCCGAAGCCGACGAGCACATCGGCATCGTCGGCGGTATAGCCCTGAAAGTTGCGGCGCAGGCGGCCCTGCGCGCGGGCGACGGCGAGGCCGTCGTCGGCCCTGGCGAAATGATCGAGGCCGATGGGCTGGTAGCCGGCGGCCGTCAAAAGCTGCGTCGCCACCACGATCTGGTGCAGGCGCTCGACTGCCCGCGGCAGCGTCGTCTCGTCGATCAGCTTCTGGTGGCTCTTCATCCACGGCACGTGGGCGTAGCCGAACAGCGCCACCCTTGATGGCTGGAGGCGCAGGGCGCTTTCGACCATGGCCTGCACCCTGGCCTCGGTCTGATGCGGCAGGCCATACATCAGATCCAGGTTGATTCGCGTGATGCCGTGGGCGCGCAGCCACCGGCACACGCGCTCGACCACCGCGAACGGCTGGTGCCGGTTGATCGCCGCCTGCACCTCGGCGTCGAAATCCTGGACGCCGATGCTGACGCGGTTGACGCCGGCGCGGGCGAGAGCCTTGACGTAGGCCTCGGTGGTGTCGCGTGGGTCGAGTTCGACGGCGAGTTCGGCGTCGGCATCGAGATCGAACACGGCCCCGAGCGCCGCGACCAGCGCCGTCCAATCGTCGGGGGTGAGCATGGTCGGGCTGCCGCCGCCCCAGTGCAGGTGGCGGGCGCGGAAGCGGGCGGGCAGCGTTCGACCGACGAGCCGGATTTCATCGTGGAGAACGGCCAGGTAATCGCTGATCGGCTGATACTGGCGAACCACCTTGGTATAGCAGCCGCAAAACCAGCACATGGAGTCGCAGAACGGGATATGGAAATAAAGCGACAGCGGTGCCGTCGGTTCCAGGCATTCGAGCCACGAGCGATAGAGCGCGCCGTCGACCATCCCGTTGAAATGCGGTGCCGTCGGGTAGCTGGTGTAACGCGGCACCTTGATGTCATATTTCTCGGCGAGGTTCATGACGGGCCACCGCCGGCTGCGAGCCCGCCCGCAACCGTTCCCGCGGCGACCGGCGCTGCGATCAGGCTGATGAAGCCCGTGGGGCCGACGCCTCCCTGCCACAGGTAGAGCGCGAGCGCAGGCGGATCGAACACCGGCTGGAAACGATCCTCGGCCTTGAAACCGAGGTTCATCTGGAAAACGATGCTGGGCGCGGTGGCGGCGCAGGTGCCGGCCCAGTTGAGATGGATCGCGCGGTGCATGTGACCGCAGACGATTTGACGGACCTGGGAGTGGCGGCGGATCAGCGCCTCCAGAGCCGCGGCGCCTTCGAACGGCGGAGCGTCCATGAACCGGATCCCTGTCGGAAACGGCGGGTGGTGCATGAAGATCAATGTGGGCTGCGCCGGCCGTTCGACAAGGCGGGCGGCGAGCCAGTCGAGGCGGGTCTGGCACAGGCCGCCGCCGACCTCGCCGGCGATCACCGTATCGAGGGCGATCAGCCGCAGCGCGTACCGCTCGATCACGTAGTGCAGGAACATCCCTTCGGCCGGCAGATAGCCCTGATCGGCAAAGGCTGCGCGCAACAGGCCGCGGTCGTCGTGGTTGCCGGGGATGACGTAGTACGGCATCGCAAGGCCGTCGAGCGCACGGCGCAGGGCGCGGTAGTCCTCCTCTCGGCCCTCGTCGGCGAGGTCGCCGGTGGCGAGCACGACGTCCGGGCGGGGATCAAGACGGTTGAGGTGCGCAACGCAATTGCGCAGCGCCACTGCGCTGTCGATCGCCTGCTGCAGAAGGACGCCGTCACTGCGCAGGTGGAAATCCGAGATTTGCGCGATTAGCATGACGCACCGTTCCCCGCGTCGCCTTGCCCGCTCAAGGCGTTGCGGCGTAGGCGATCACCGTCTGGCGTTGCTTGCCGAGACCTTCGACGCCGAGTTCGACCAGGTCGCCTGGCTTGAGATACTCGGGCGGCTTACAGCCCATGCCAACCCCCGCCGGTGTGCCGGTGGCGATGACGTCGCCCGGCAGGAGGGTCATGAAATGGCTGACGTAGCTGATCAGCACCGCGACGGGGAACACCATGTCGCGTGTGTTGCCGGTCTGGCGGCGCTTGCCGTTGACGTCGAGCCACAGATCCAGATCCTGTGGGTTGGCAACCTCGTCCCTGGTGACGAGCCAGGGGCCGAGCGGCGCGAAGGTATCGCAGCTCTTGCCCTTGACGAACTGGCCGCCGCGCTCTTTCTGGAAGTGCCGCTCGGAGACGTCGTTGATCACGGCATAGCCGGCGACATAGTCGAGGGCATGACCGGTATCGACGTACTGCGCCTTGCGGCCGATGATAACCGCAAGCTCCGCTTCCCAGTCGGTCGCGGTTGAGTCCTTCGGGATCATGATCGGATCATTGGGGCCGCTGAGCGCGGTGATCGCCTTGGAGAACAGCAGCGGTTCGCTCGGCGGCTTGGCCCCCGTTTCTTCGGCGTGGCTACGGTAATTAAGCCCGATGCCCAGGATCTTGCCGATGCCGGTGACGGGGGGGCCTAGCCTGGGAGACCCTTCGACCAGCGGTAGCGTCTTCGGGTCGAGCGCGGCCAACTGGTGCAGCCGCTCGGACAAGAGGACGTCCGCCTTGAGATCGACCACATGCTGCGACAGATCGCGGATATGACCGTCCGGGTCCAACAGTCCGGGCCTCTCCTGGCCCTTTGCCCCATAGCGCAAGAACTTCATTCCGACACCTGTGCTCCTTGCGGCTCGACCGGCGCCCGCCTGCCCTTTACGGCGCCCACGCACTGGCGGCAACACTAGCGGCCCCGCATCCGCCGTCAATGGTTCGTCGCATGCGGCACCGGGTGGACGAGGCGCAGACAACGGGACAGGAGATTCTCCGAAAAATAACGTCAAGTAACCATCAGATTGATAGGAAATAAAAATATTGACCTAACACCATGCAGGTCTACGATGCTATGGAATTAGACTTGTAGAGTCGTCTGTCATGCCGCAACCAACCAGGATAATGCGCGCCTTGTGGCGGCGTGTAGGCGGAATACCGCAGGGTTGCCATGGCGGTGTCGCCGTAGAATTCGCACTCATTGCGCCGCTTTTGCTCGTTTTGACCATCGGCGCACTCGATCTCAGCTCCGTCCTCTTGACCTGGATCCTTATGGAATCGAGCATCCGGGAAGCATCCCGGTACGGCATCACCGGTCCGACCGCGACCGAAACCACGGACGGGCTGCGCCTCGACCAGATCAAGAACATCATTGCTGAAAAAACCTTGGGCCTCGTCGACGTGGACAAGGCGACGATCGACGTCCGCTCGTACCCAACCGCCGACGATATCGGCAAGCCGGAGCCGTTCACCGACTCCAGCCCCAAGAATGGCACCTACGACCAGGGCGAAGCGTTTACCGACTGCAATGGCAGCGGCAATTGGGAGAGCGACCGCGGCCGCCGTGACAGCCCTGGGGCTTCGGGTCAGATCGTCGTCTACACTGTGAGCTATGACTGCCCGTTGTTGACGCCCTTGCTCAAAGGCGTGATCGGTACCGGCGGCAAGGTTCCGTTGAGCGCGACGGTAACGGTGCGCAACGAGCCCTGGGATCCCAAGCAGACCGCGGAGGACAACAAAACATGCGGTCAATGATACCGTTCCGGGGTTGGCTGCGGCGTCTGTGGCGTTGCCGCCGCGGCGTCGCTGCGGTGGAATTCGCGATCGCGCTGCCCATTCTTGTCGTGTTGCTGATCGGTGGCGCCGAATACACTCGCTATTGCGTTGCCAATCAGAAGCTGGAGCGCGTTACCGCCTCCGTCGCCGACCTCACCTCCCAGGCGCAAAGCCTGAGCCTCGCCGAGCTGCAAACTATCTTTGGTGTGGTCGACACCATGCTCCGTCCTTTCAGCATCGACGAGTCTGGCAAGGTGATCGTAAGCTCGGTCAGCGGCCAGGGCAGCAAGGCAGTGGTAAAGTGGCAGGAGAGTTACGGCGGCAGCGGCGACCAAACCAAGGTCGGGGCCAAAGGCGCCACCGCGACGCTGCCCAGCGGTCTCACCCTACGCGATGGCGAGAATGTCATTGTGTGCGAGACGTTTATGCTGTTCGAGCCGATGTTCGTGAGCGACCTCATCAACGAGGCCCGGCTCTACCGTGTCGCCGCGTTTCGCCCGCGCTTCGGCTCCCTCGAACAGGACCCCCGCGGCGGCTGATCCCCGCCCGTCGCCCCGCATCCGCCAGTCGTTGATTGAGTCCAGTCGTTGATTGAGTATCGTGGGCGGATCCGCCGTCGGGAGCACGGACTTAAAGCGCAGCCCCGAAGCCTTGGCTCGAAACGCTCGCCGCGCCCCGCCCGCGGAAATCGGATCACGCGGCTGGCTGCCAAGCCTGTGATCGGACGATCCACAAACCGTAGAATGTCCTGATCTTCGTCTGTGAACGGACGCGATCGATCCGTTCGCATTGAACCACTTGGCAACGCCGCGGAGGCAGGCGCGCGGGCACTGCCGCGGGGTGGGCAGCAAGACCAGCAGCATCAGCGCGACGCCGCGGGTGCAAGGCGACGCTTCCCCCTTGTGCCGCAGGCACGCGCTCACGACATTGGGCGAGGTGCGAAGGCCGGCCGCCCTTCGCCGTCTTGTTCCCACCCTGGCCGCCCACTGTCCGGTCTTCCCATGCTCGATCTCTTTGCCAATCCCGAAGCCTGGGCCAGCCTTCTGACGTTGACCGCGTTGGAAATCGTGCTCGGCATCGACAACGTCATTTTCCTGTCCATCGTCTGCGGCCGGTTGCCGGTCGCGCAGCAGCGTCGCGCCAGGTTGATCGGTCTCGGCCTCGCCGCCGGCATGCGCGTGGCGCTGCTGATGTCGATCTCGTGGATCATTTCGCTGACGGCGCCAGCGTTCACCGTCGCCGGCCAGACTGTATCCTGGCGTGATCTGGTGCTGGCGGCGGGAGGCCTGTTTCTTCTCGTCAAGGGGACGATGGAGATCCATCACATGACCGAGGGTGCGCCGGCGGACGCGGCACCGGCGGCCTCCTCGCTGGCAGCGGCGATCACACAGATCGTCCTGCTCGACATCGTCTTCTCGCTCGATTCGGTGATCACCGCCGTTGGCATGTCGAACGACCTGCCGGTGATGATTACGGCCGTGCTGATTGCGGTCGCGGTCATGCTGATCGCGTCGCAGCCGGTCGGTGCCTTCATCAACCGGCATCCGACGGTCAAGATGCTGGCGTTGAGTTTCTTGTTGTTGGTCGGCGTCGCACTGATTGCCGACGGCTTTCATTTTCACATCCCGCGCGGCTACCTCTACTTCGCCATCGCGTTCTCGACGATGGTCGAAGGCCTCAATCTGCTGGTTCGCAGGGCGCACGGCCGGCGTGGCCATGGCGGTGGTGGCGCGGCTTAAGTCGGCGTGCCGCCGTTTGCGTGCGATACCGGACGCGTGCAGCGCCGTTGAAACGTATCCGGCCGATCAGGACGGTGTGCCTCCACGGCCGGGACTATCGTCGACGCGAACAAAGATGATCGGAGCGCGGTCTACGCATTCGATGACAACGGCGCGTCTTTTGTTGTCGTGAGCGTCTCGCCAACAAGCTGGTCCCTGTGCCACAGCGGCGGGAACAGCCGTCGCCAAAGTACCGCAACCAGGATCGAACCGCCCCCGCCGATCACCACCGAGGCCACCGTACCTGCAGCCGCCGCGACGGTGCCGGACTCGAACTCGCCCAGTTCGTTGGATGCGCCGATGAACAGCGCGTTGACGGCGGCGACACGACCGCGCATCGCGTCCGGCGTGTCGATCTGCACGACGGTCTGGCGGATCAGCACGCTGATCATGTCGGCCGCGCCAAGCACGAAAAGGCAGGCGAGCGACAGCGGCATGCTGCGCGACAGGCCGAACCCGATGGTGGCGAGGCCGAAGGCGCCGACGGCGAAGAACATCGTTCGCCCGGCGCGCCGCCGTACCGGCCGGCGGGCGAGCCACAACGCCATGGCTACGGCACCGACGGCCGGCATGCTGCGAAGCAGGCCAAGGCCTGTTGGACCGACGGCGAGGATGTCTCTCGCGAAGATCGGCAGCAGCGCGGTGGCGCCACCGAGCAGCACGGCAAACAGGTCGAGGGAGATCGCACCGAAAATCACGGGCTGCGAGCGAATGAAGCGCACGCCAGCGAGCAACGACGCCCAGCGCATCGGCTCGCGCGGCCGTGCCGCCGATCGCGTGCGGATCTGCGTATAGAGAAAAAGGGTAACCGCGTAACAGATGGCGGCAACGGCAAAGACGACGCTGTTGCCGAACGCGTACAGCAGGCCGCCGAGCGCGGGACCTACGACCGTCGCCACCTGCCAAGCCGACGATGTCCAGGCAACGGCGTTGGGGAAGTGTTGCACCGGCACCAGGGCGGGCAGCAGCGCCTGACCGGTCGGCATGACAAACGCTCGCGTCGCCCCGAACAGGAAAACGAAGACATAGATCAGCCAGACTGGCGGCGCGCCACTCGCCACCGTGGCGAACAGGCCTGCGCCCGATGCGGTGATGACCACATAGCAAATCACCAAGATGGCGCGACGGTCGTAGCGGTCGGCGATGTGTCCGGCGAAGAGTGCCAAGCCGACCACCGGCAGAAAGGCGACCAGGCCCGTCAGGCCGAGGGCGAGCGCGCTTCCCGTCAGGTCATAGATCAGCCACCCCACGGCAACCGTCTGCATCATGAAGGCGGTGGCCGAAATGAACCGAGCAACGCAGAACAGCGCGAAATCGCGGGAACGGAAGGCGGCCCAGCCGTCGGCCGACGACGGCGCGGCGGTTTCCCGCCTGAACGCAGCCATGAAACGCTGGCGCGGTTTCGTCATCTCGCACTCTCCTGCCCCTCACGGCGCTGGCGCCGAAGGTATGTCCACCGAATAGGGATATGTTCATTGAGCGCTTTGCCGCCGTTTTGCGGGCGAGCTTGTCATCCACGCGCCACGAGCAGCGCTCCCAGCGCGATCAGCGCAACGCCGAACCAATTGGCCGGCGAGAGCCTTTCGCCGAGAAAGGCTGCAGAGAATAACCCGACCAAGACCACACTCAGCTTATCGATCGGCGCGACTCTGGCAGCGTCGCCGAGCTTGAGCGCTCGGAAGTAGCAAAGCCACGAGGCGCCGGTAGCCATGCCAGAAAGCGCGAGATAGCGGCACGCTCGCCCGGAAATGGAGCCCGGCGACTGCCACTGACCGGTAAGAACGACGACGGCGACAAGCCCGACCAAGATAACGGCGGTGCGAATCAAGGTAGCGAAGTCCGGCGGCACGGCTTCGACGCCGACCTTGGCGAAAACGGCAGTGAGCGCGGCGAAGATCGCCGATAACAGGGCCCAGAATTGCCAGGAAACGAGCGCGGAGCGCATCGGACCATTCTCCCTTACTTACGGTCTATGGTGATCCCGCATCAGCCGGACGGAGAATGCCCGTCGGCTCAGAGACACACCATCTCTGCATTTCACAAGTCGGGACGGGGGGGCGATCGACAGGCCGGGTGGCCAATCCGCATTGCCACAAGGTGCAGGGGCGTCACCAACACCTTCGCCGCTCACGGCATCAACGACATGCGGCTCCCGCCCGGCGCATCGAGCCGCAATACCGTACCTATAGTGGCTTGAGCAACCACACGCTTGGGAAGCAAGCGTGTAATCCGCTCCATGAGCGTTGCCAGAACACCTGGACACCCCTATCAACCTGTTTGTTTTCGGCTGATGCGGCGGAGGACGGGTGTTTTGACGCGCTGTTCTGGGGTCCGGCGTGGTCTTGGCGTGTGGATGGGGCGGATTGACGGGCTTTTGCTGGTCGGCGGTCACAGGTATTCCGTCGCCGGTCGGCGTTGGTGGAAGAGGAAGCGCTGGAGATTGTAGGCGAGGTTGGCGAGGCCGATCTTGGCCTCGGCCCGGGCTCGGCCGATGGTGCGGATGAACAAGCCCATGCGGTGTTTCTGCTGGGCGAAGACGTGCTCGATGCGGGCCCGCACCGCCGATTTGCGGGCGTTGGCTTGGGCTGTCTTCTCGGGCATGGGCCGGCCTTTGGGTTTCCTGTGGTGGATCCGCGAGACCCGGCCTTTGGAGGCCAGCCACCGTTCGTTGGCCCGCGAGCGATAGGCGGTGTCGGCCCAGACGTCGGCGGCGGTGCCGTCGGTGGTGACGACGCGGCGCAGAACATGGCCGTCGTGGCGGGCGGCGTCGGTGACGGCAAAGCTGCGGATGAAGCCGAAGCGGCGGTCGATGGCGATGGGGAGTGTCTGAAGCTCTGTGTATCTGATCGGTGATCTTCCCCCGGGAAAGTGGACACCGGGTTATGCGGCCTGAGCCTCCATCTGCTCGGGGGTGCGGTAGCCGAGGGCGGAGTGGAGCCGCTGACGGTTGTAGTAGGTTTCGATGTAGGCGAACAGGTCGCGTTTGGCCGCCTCGCGGGTCGGATAGGCGGCGTGATGAACCAACTCGGTCTTCAGGGTGTGGAACCAGCTTTCCATCGGCGCATTGTCCCAGCAATTGCCCTTCCGGCGTTGACACGCCAGGCGAAAAAACTGCGGCGCAGCCGTTGCGCCATAGACCGGCGACCGGCGGCACGTTCCCCCGTGAATCAAGGCCGTGACTGCGCGGCACTCAGAACGAGAAGCGAAGGCCGATCAGACCAAAGCAGCTCGGATCGCCTTCAGGCAAAGCGATCACACTGGGTCATCATGCCGATGCAGGACTCGCGTCGGGAACTTGCGCTGCCATGTCTCGATCAGGAACAGGGCGACCGTGCTGGCGGCATGGATGGCAAGGCGTCCGATCCGGGCGTCAACACGAGCGAAGCCCCGTTCGCGGCCGTGGGCGTCTCCGGCATGGGTGCGCAGAGCGCCGACGCCTTGGATAACCGTGGCAAGCCCGCCAAGGGTGGTCCGAACATCGCCGGCTATCAGCGGGTCGAGGTCGCTGCGATCCGGGGACAAGCCAAGCGGCCCCTTCACGGCGTTGAAAAGACCCTGCACGTCCTTCTTCGCGGGCAAAGGCTCGCCAAGCTCGATCAGGACCGACCGGCACACGCTCTCGATCGTCGAACAGGCGGCCGTAATCGCATCTTCGGGATCGGCCTCGATGCTGGCGAGGGCGCGGCCGAGGTCTCGCTGCACCGTGTCAAAGCTGATCGTCTCCACCATGCCGGAAAGCTGTTCGACAACCGGCGTCGCATGACCGGCCACCACAAGGCGGACTCGAAGTGCCTGCTGCTGAAGCTCGAATCCGTCATAGCGAAGTACCCGATTGAGATGGTCGAGCACGGCGGCATGACGCTGCGGATCGTTGGTGAAGTCGCGGGGGTCGGCCGCTGCCTCGACGATCCGGGGCAGCACCTTCTCCGGCTCGTAGCCGTTGTTGATTTCGATCAGGCGGATGACAAGGGAAGGCACGCGCGAGCCGCTGACGGCGAACTCCACATTGCAGGCCCGCATGAACTTCTCGATCTTCGGGCCGCTGCGATAGATACCGATGGGCGGCGTCGGATCATTGCCGCCGCCGCCGCTGATAATCTCGGCGAGTGCGTCAATGGCTTGCGGCGACAACGGAAAGGGCATGGCTATAGATGATCCTTAGCCCAAAGCAGCGCGTTAAGTGCGGCGGCCTTCGCCTCGGACTCCGTAGGATAAACCTTGCGCCCTGATTGCGCAGCGCCGGACTCTCGGTTGACCACGCGCACGCCCCGCCCCCCGGCCGTGAGAATAGATCGTGAGATTGAAACCTTCGGTGTTGATATAGAGGTTGCCTTGGCGGGAGGTCAGCCATGCGCGCGTTCTGCGCGGGGCATCGATCACCGCCGCCGCGCAACCGGTCGGCGCCGTCGTCTGCGTCCACGCCAAGGCGAT